>NZ_JBIBHJ010000003.1:423641-548619 GCF_042956945.1 Streptomyces sp. NPDC008150
GGCACCCTCGGGCCCCCCCCCCCGCCCCCCCCGGGGGGGGGGCCCCCCCGGGGGGGGGGGCGGGGCCCCCGGCGGGGGGGGGGGCCCCGCGGGGGGGCCCCCCCGCCGCGGCCCCCCCCCCGCCGCTGTGCGGGAACCTCGCGGGGCGCGGTTCACGCCTGCGGGAGGGTGCTCCCCTGGACCGCCTGGATGTCCAGCTCCACCTTGAGGGTGGTGCCGATGGCGGCGATGCCCGCCTGGACGATCTGGTTGTAGTTCATCGCGAAGTCCTCGCGGCGCAGTTCGGTGGTCGCGCGGAACGCGGCACGCGTGCCGCCCCACGGGTCGGCGCCGGTGCCGAGGTAGGCGAGGTCGAGGTCGACGGGCCGGACGACACCGCGCATGGCCAGCTCGCCGTGCACGGTCCACCGGTCGGAACCGGCCGGGCTGAGCCCGCTGGACCGGTAGGTGATCTCGGGATACGTGTCGACGTCGAGGAAGTCGGCCGACCGCAGGTGGGTGTCCCGCATGGTGTTGCCCGTGTCGATGGACGCGGCGTTGATGCGGGCGTCGACCCGGGACCGGGCGATGTCGTCCGGGGCGATCTCGACGACGGCGGCGAAGTCGGTGAACCGGCCCCGCACGCTGGAGATGCCGAGGTGCTGGGCGACCGCGGCGACACCGGAGTGCGCGGGGTCGACGGTCCAGGGGCCGGGCGGCGGCAGTTCGGTGCCGCCCTGGCGGGCCAGGGTGATGGTGCCGGCGGTGGCCCGGCCGCTCGCGGTGACGATCGCGCTGGAGGCGGCGGGGGCGTAGCCGACCGCGGTGACGATGACGGTGTAGGCGCCCGGGGCCAGCGCGGTGGCGTCGCTGATCGTGCCGTCCTGCCCGGCCTCGGCGCGCAGCACCTGGGTGCCGGTCATGTCGGTCACGGTGACGACCGCGTGCGACACGGCCCATCCGTCCCGCGTCTGGATCTTCGCGGACAGTGCCATCCCGATTCTTCTCCCTGCAAGGCTGAACGGATTGCTCGTGGTGCCGGGGCGCCGGCGGCGCCCTCCGTACCGGGAACGCCCGTGGCGTCCCGCGGTGTCGGTCCGGCGCCGGCCCGCGTCCCCGGGCGGACGTCCCGCGGGGTGCCGGGGACGCCCGCCCGTGGTGCCGCGGGCCGGGGTGGTGGTGCTACTCGCCCGGGTGGGCGAGGTCGATCCGGTGGTCGTCGACGCCCTGCCCGGCGACCGTCAGCGCCGTGGCGACCGGGGGGTAGCCGGTGGCGATGACGGTGTACTCGCCGTTGTCCAGGTCGGTGAACGCGTAGGCGCCGTCCGTACCGGTGGTGGAGGTGGCGACCACGTTGCCCGCCGCGTCGACCAGGGTGACCCGGGCGTCGGCGAGGGGGCCGTGGGGAGCGTTGACGACGCCCTGGACCTGCGCGCCCGACTGGAGGTCGACGTCGACGCGGGTGACGCCGGTGCCGCCCACCTCGACGGGCAGCGCGCGGGGCCGGAAGCCGGCCGCGTTGACGGCGACGGTGACCGTGCCGGGCACCAGCTCGGCGAAGTCGAACGTGCCGTCGGGGGCGGTGGTGCCGGTGGCGAGCAGGTCGCCGCGGACGTCGGTGACGATGACCATGGCGCCCTGGACGGGAGTGCCGTCCTCGGCGGCGCGCACGACGCCCTCCAGGCCGCTGGTGCCGCTGAGGAGGATGTCGTAGGCGACGGGCTCCTCACCGACCAGGACCGTGGAGGCCTGCGGCTGGTAGCCGTCGGCCGAGGCGATCAGCACGTACGAACCCGCGCCGGGCGCGTCCACCGCGTACGAGCCGTCGTACTGCGCGACCGACCGGCCGAGCTGGCGTCCCGCGAGGGAGATCAGCGTGACCGCGGCCTGCGGGACCGGTGCGCTCTCGGCGCCGCGGACGAAACCGCGCACCGGCGTGCCGGACCCGCCGACGGGCTGCGCACCGGCGGGCTGCGCACCGGCGGCCGAGTCGACGGCGGCGAGCCGCTGCGTGCCCTCGGGACCGCTCTGCGGGGCGGACGCGGCGGAGGCGACCGTCGCGAACCGGGAATCGTCCGGCACTGTTTCCTCCAGGACGGGGGCGGGCACTCCGGCGGGGGCGGGCACTCCGGCGGTGGCGCCGGGGGCCTCGGCGGTCGACTCGGCGGCCTGGGCCAGGGCGCCCGTCGTGCGCAGCGGCACCTCCTTGATGAAGATGACGACCAGGAACGCGATCAGGGCGAACGGGGCGGCGTACAGGAAGACGTCGGCGATGCCGTTGCCGTAGGCGCTCTCCAGCCAGCCGCGGACCGCGCCGGGCAGGGCGTCCATGTCCGGGAGCGCGCTGCTGCCGAGCGACTTGGCCGCCGCGGCCTGCGACTTCGGGTCCAGCGAGCCGATGCTGCCGGTGGCGTAGTGCGCGATCCGGGTCGACATGACCGAGCCGAGCACGCCGACGCCGACGGCACCGCCGAGGGAGCGGAAGAAGCTCACGGTGGACGAGGTCGCGCCGAGGTCCTTCGGCTTGACCTGGTTCTGCGTGGCGAGCACGAGGTTCTGCATCATCGTGCCGACGCCGATGCCGAGCAGCGCCATGAAGACGCCGACGCGCCAGTACGGGGTGTCGTACTTGATGGTGCCGAGCAGCGCGAGACCCGCGGTGAGCGAGACGGCGCCGCTGACCAGCCAGACCTTCCAGCGTCCGGTGCGGGTGATGAACCGGCCGGAGACCAGGGAGGCGACGAACAGACCGCCGATCATCGGGATCGTCATGACGCCCGACATCGTCGGCGACTTGTCACGGGCGAGCTGGAAGTACTGCGAGAAGAAGACGGTGCCCGAGTACATGCCGACACCGACGAACAGCGACGCCAGCGCGGCCAGCGAGATGGTGCGGTTGCGGAACAGGCGCAGCGGGATGATCGGCTCGCTGGCGCGGGTCTCGGTGAACACGAACAGCAGCGCGAGCAGGATCACTCCGCCGACCATCGTGTAGGTCTGCCACGAGATCCAGTCGTACTTGTCGTCCGCGAAGGTCACCCAGAGCAGCAGCAGCGAGGCGGCGGCGGTGATGAAGAACGCGCCCGCCCAGTCGATCTTGACCTTCCGCTTGGTGACGGGCAGGTGCAGCGTCTTCTGGAGCACGACCAGCGCGACCAGCGCGAACGGGATGCCGACGAAGAGGCAGTAGCGCCAGCCGAGGAACGAGGTGTCGGTGATGACACCGCCCAGCAGCGGACCGCCGACGGTCGCGACGGCGAACGTCGCACCGGTGTAGCCGGAGTACCGGCCCCGCTCGCGAGGGGAGATCATCGCGGCCATCACGACCTGCGCGAGGGCGGACAGACCGCCGGCGCCGAGGCCCTGCACCACGCGCGCGGAGATCAGCATCGCGGGGTTCTGGGACAGACCGGCGAGGACCGATCCGGCGATGTAGACGACCAGGGCTATCTGGACCAGGGCCTTCTTGCTGACCAGGTCGGCCATCTTGCCCCAGATCGGCACCGACGCCGTCAGGGCGAGCAGGGCCGCGGTGACGACCCAGGTGTAGGCCTCCTGGCCGCCGCCGATGTCGCCGATGATCGTCGGCAGGGCGTTGGTGACGATCGTGGAGGAGATGATGGCGGCGAACAGACCGAGCAGGAGCCCGGAGAGTGCTTCCATGATCTGCCGGTGGGTCATCGGGGCGTCGTCGGCGCCCGTTCCCCCGTGCTTGGCATGAGCCCGCACACCGGCTGGTGTGGTCGTTGCCATGGGCTTCCTTTACTGACGTTGCTTACGCGGGTGTACGGGTGGTCTCTTCGTCCACGGGTGCCGGGGGCCGGTGGGTGGTCGGCCGGCAGTCGCCGAAGCTGTCGCGCAGACGTGTCATCAGCTCCACGAGCAGACCGACCTCGTCGTCGCTCCAGTCGCTCAGCCGGCTCGCCAGCAGCTCCGAGGTCCGCCGGTTCAGCTCGTCGAGCTGCTCCTGACCGGCGTCCGTCAGGTGGAGGATGCGCGAGCGCTTGTCCGCGGGGTCGGGCGAACGTTCGATCCAGTCCCGTGCCGCGACGTGCGCGACATGGCGACTCGTGACCGACATGTCGACGGCGAGCAGCTCGGCGAGCTTGCTCATCCGCATGTCCCCGTGACGGCCCAGCAGTGTCAGCACGGCGGCGGAACCGGCGGGGCAGTCGGGCGGCAGTATGCGCCCCATGTCCCGCTTCACGATCCCGACGGCGCTGAGCTGGCGTGCCAGCTCCTCGTACTGCGCCCGCTCGGCCATCTCGACTCCCGT
Source organism: Streptomyces sp. NPDC008150 (assembly GCF_042956945.1). Taxonomy (NCBI): domain Bacteria; kingdom Bacillati; phylum Actinomycetota; class Actinomycetes; order Kitasatosporales; family Streptomycetaceae; genus Streptomyces; species Streptomyces sp. NPDC008150. Next base: position 427,897 of record NZ_JBIBHJ010000003.1, read on the forward strand.
ATTCGTTGCTTAAGGCAACCATAGAAGCGCTTGGTTGCCACAGGCAAATAAATAGGTGTTAAGGGCAGCAAAAAGTTGGCAAAGGCAAGTATTGCTGGCGTAAACCTGCTGATGAGCCGCTCGACCTGGAGGTCCGGGAGGGTCGGTGGTGGATCTTGTCGAATTTCTGTGCGGTAAAAGTGCAGGTCGGGGGCGTGGGGCGGGTGTGCGGAGGCGCGGGGCGGCGTGCGGCGGGGGTGCCCGGCGGACGTGCCGCGCGTTCACGTGTTCCCGAAGCGCCACGAGTGCGCGTCACGGGAGAGCGGCCGCGGTCGCGGACGGTGAGGCCGGTACGTGGTGTTTGGTCCCCGGGGTGCGCGAGGGGACCGGAACGACCCGTCCCGCCGTCCCGACGGCCTTGAGGGACCCGGCACTTGGGCCCGCACCGCCTTTTCGCTAGTGTCTCGGCCCATGGCTAACACCCAGGGCCCCCAGGGCAACCACGACCCTGCCGGCAGCACCCAGATGTTCCGTGCCTTCGTCGACGACGGCCCCACCCCCCAGACCCAGCAGGCGCAGACCTCCTCCGGCCCCCGCGTCGGCCTGATCATCGGCGTCGTCGTCGCCGTGGTGGTCATCGCCGCGGTGGCCTGGCTCGCGCTCAAGTAACCGACGCGGCAGGGCAGTCCGGGCCGGGCCCCCGCCCGCGCGGACACCCGACGGGCCTCCGGTCCCGCTCCGGTCCGGGCGAGCACGCCCGGGTGCCGGAGGGGGCGGGGCCCGGCTTCGGCATGTCCGGGGCCGGCGGCGCGAGCGCCGGGGCGCGTGCCCGGACGGGACCGCGCGGCGCCGCCGCGGGCCGATTCACGTGCGGGGTGCACACGTGTGCCGCGCCGCCGGGTCCGCCGACGGGTCGCGACGACGGGCGCGGGACGGCCGGGGCACCGGGCCAAGTACGTTTCCGGACAAGGGGATTGCACCGCTCGCCGTCGGGCACCCGTACGGCCGGGAAGGGATCACCGCGGCACACGGACGGGCGCGCGGGCCGGCGTGCGGCGGACGCGGACGTGGGCGGGAGCTCCGGAGCGGCGTCCGGAGGCGAACGTCAACGCACCCTCCGCGGACCGCTGTTGAGGGCGGACCGCAGAGGGCCGTGAGCGGCGGACGGCGGGCGCCGTCCCCATGACCGGGCACGGCGACGCGCTGCGAGGCGGCGACACCGTGCCCGCGGGCACCGTTCCCCGCCCTCGCGTCACCCTCCGGCAGGAGGGGCCGGCCGGGTCTCAGTCGGAGATGAGACCCTCGCGGAGCTGCGCCAGTGTCCTGGTCAGCAGCCGGGAGACGTGCATCTGGGAGATGCCGACCTCCTCGCCGATCTGCGACTGGGTCATGTTGGCGAAGAAGCGCAGCATGATGATCCGCCGTTCGCGGGGCGGCAGTTTGGCCAGCAGCGGCTTCAGGGACTCGCGGTACTCCACACCCTCCAGCGCGGTGTCCTCGTAGCCCAGGCGGTCCGCCAGCGAGCCCTCGCCGCCGTCGTCCTCCGGGGCCGGGGAGTCCAGCGAGGAGGCCGTGTAGGCGTTGCCGACCGCGAGGCCGTCGACGACGTCCTCCTCGGACACGCCCAGTACGACGGCGAGTTCGGGGACGGTCGGCGAGCGGTCCAGCTTCTGCGAGAGCTCGTCGCTGGCCTTCGTCAGCGCGAGCCGCAGCTCCTGGAGGCGGCGCGGGACGCGGACCGACCAGGAGGTGTCGCGGAAGAACCGCTTGATCTCGCCCACCACGGTCGGCATCGCGAACGTGGGGAACTCGACGCCGCGTTCGCAGTCGAAGCGGTCGATCGCCTTGATCAGGCCGATGGTGCCGACCTGGACGATGTCCTCCATCGGCTCGTTGCGCGAGCGGAAGCGTGCCGCCGCGTACCGGACGAGGGGGAGGTTCAGCTCGATGAGGGTGTCCCGGACGTAGACACGTTCCGGGCTGTTCTCGTCGAGTGCGGCGAGCCGCAGGAAAAGGGAGCGGGACAGGGTGCGTGTGTCGATGGCTTCCGGGGCCGTGGTGGCCGGGGCCGGAGTGGCCACGGGGGCCGTTACGTCGTCGAGCGTGTCCGGCGCGGACTCGCTCTTGGCGAGCGTGAGCACCTTGGAGCTGCCCTGGTCTGCGGACATGCCACCCCCTTTGGGTCGCGGGACGGTCGCGGCGAACGCCCCACCGGGGAGCGCAGCCTTCACCTGAATACCGGAGCCGGAGCCACGGCAAACGCGCTTCCCGCAGAATGTCACATGTCGGCAACACGCTGTAGTGACATGTCGACACGGAAATCGCGAATAGCCCCTGCACAGAAGGGGTGTGACGGTTTTTCTGCTCGGGAACGGCCGGGAATCGCCCTGGTGAGCGATTCGCTCGAACCGGTTACGCCTCGATCCTGTTTGCGGACCGCAGCCGCTGGAAGCTCCGCGCGAGCAACCGGGAGACGTGCATCTGGCTGACGCCGAGTTCGGCGCTGATCTGCGACTGGGTCAGGTTGCTGTAGTAGCGCAGCAGCAGGATGCGCTGCTCCCGCTCGGGGAGCTGGACGAGCAGGTGCCGGACGAGGTCGCGGTGTTCGACGCCGTCGAGGGCGGGGTCCTCGTAGCCGAGCCGGTCGAGCAGTCCGGGCAGTCCGTCGCCCTCCTGGGCGGCCTCCAGCGAGGTGGCGTGGTACGAGCGCCCGGCCTCGATGCAGGACAGCACCTCGTCCTCGCCGATGCGCAGCCGTGCGGCGATCTCACCGGTGGTGGGGGAGCGTCCGAAGGCGGTCGTCAGGTCCTCGGTGGCGCTGTTCACCTGCACCCACAGCTCGTGCAGCCGGCGCGGGACGTGGACGGTGCGCACGTTGTCGCGGAAGTAGCGCTTGATCTCGCCGACCACGGTGGGCATGGCGAACGTCGGGAACTGCACCCCGCGTTCGGGGTCGAAGCGGTCGATGGCGTTGATGAGGCCGATGGTGCCGACCTGGACGACGTCCTCCATCGGCTCGTTGCGGGAGCGGAACCGGGCGGCGGCGTACCGCACCAGCGGCAGGTTCGCCTCGATGAGCGCACCCCGGACGCGGTTGTGCTCGGGGGTGCCCGGTTCCATGTCCTTGAGCTGGCCGAAGAGGACCTGGGTGAGCGCCCGGGTGTCGGCCCCCCGGCTGCGCTGCGCGACGGGCGCCGCGGGCTCGGCGGAGGCGGTGGCGTCGACGGGCGCGGCGGGGGCGAACGGCGCGGTGACCGCGGGGGAAGCGGGAGGAGCGGGAGGAGCGGGGGGAGCTGTGGGCGCCGGTGGCGCGATGGCAGCGGTGGGTCCGGCGCTGCGAGGGGCGGGCTCCTCGGTGGCGCGGGGCGGCGCTTGAGGCGCAGTACTGGCCGGCACGGTCAACTCCACCTCGTTATCGGTCAACTCATCCGTCAAAAGCGGTCATAGCATCACAAGACATGTGCAATGTGTGCAAGCACCCGATAACGCCGTGTTGGACGCGCGGCCGGGTGCCGGCCCGGTGCCCGCCCGGCCCCGGGCCCCGTTCCGGGCACGAAAAATCCCCGCACCGGAAGAGGTGCGGGGACGGCGAACGAGGTGCGCGGCACGGCGGCGGCGACTCCCGTCGCCCCGGGGGCGCGGGTCCGCGCGACGGTTCCGGCGCGGCCCGCTCAGAACTCGTAGTCGGCGACGACCCAGGTCGCGAACTCGCGCCACAGCGCCACGCCCGCCTGATGCGCGGGGTGTTCGAGGTAGCGCCGGAGGGCGGCGGCGTCCTCGACGGCGGCGTTGATCGCGTAGTCGTAGGCGATGGGACGGTCGCTGATGTTCCAGGCGGCCTCCCACACGCGCAGGTCGTCGATGGTCCCGCCGAGTGCGCGGAAGGCGGCGTCGCCCTCCACCACGCGCGGGTCGTCACGCTCGACGCCGTCGTTCAGTTTGAAGAGGACCAAGTGGCGGATCATGAGCACTCCAGGGAGGGACGGCGGCGCCGCCGCGTCCGGCCGGTGCGGGACCGCCCGCTGTCAGTGGGCCCCGTCGGCGACCCAGGTCATGAAGTCGCCTATGGACTTGGCGGCGTCCGATATGCCCTCGAACCCTATCTGGACGTAGTCGGCCGCCTTGGCCGGATCCGTGATGATCACGTACAGCGCGAAGACGACGACGATGTAGACGGCGATCTTCTTGGCGTTCACCGCCACCGCGGCCTCCCCTGGGAACGGGCGTGCCCCGAGGGCCCGCTGCTGCCGGCGGCGAGTGTAGCCACCAAGACCATTCTCGGGACCAACGGCCCGTGGGTACAGGGCTTTCGCCCGGGGCGCGTGATCAATGTGGGGCGCAGCGTGGATCACACGGCCCGATGGAGCGGACAGGTCTCCGGCGGGCCCGCGGAACGGGCCCCCGCGCGGGAACGTGCCACGGCTTCCCCCGGCCGGCGGCACGCGCGGGCGGCCCGGACGGACCGGGGGCGCCAGGCCCGCCCCCCGTGGCCGCGCCCCCGGTCCCCCGGCTCCCCCTGCGGCGCCCGCACCCGGACAGCACGAAGGGCCCGGTCCAGTGGACCGGGCCCTTCATCGGCGGTAGCGGAGGGATTTGAACCCTCGGTGACTTGCGCCACACTCGCTTTCGAGGCGAGCTCCTTCGGCCGCTCGGACACGCTACCGAGAGAGACCTTACCGCACGGTGGGCCGTGCTCCGAAATCCGTTTCCGTGATCGCGGGAGAGCGGCCGCCGGCCGCCCCCGACGGACCCCCGGGGCGTGCTCAGCGGGTGCGGAAGAACTCCGTGAGCAGGCGCGCGCAGTCGTCGGCGAGCACGTCCCCGATCACCTCGGGGCGGTGGTTGAGCCGCCGGTCGCGGACGACGTCCCAGAGGGAGCCGACCGCGCCGGCCTTCTCGTCGCGGGCGCCCTGGACGACCCGGTCGACCCGGGCCTGCACGAGGGCGCCCGCGCACATCGTGCAGGGCTCCAGGGTCACCACGAGCGTGCAGCCGGTCAGCCGCCACTCGCCGAGTTCGGCGGCGGCCCGCCGGAGCGCCAGGACCTCGGCGTGCGCGGTCGGATCGCCCGTCAGTTCGCGCTCGTTGTGCGCGGACGCGAGCACGGTCGTGCCGTCCGGGGACAGCACGACGGCACCCACGGGCACGTCTCCGGCCAGGCCGGCCCGCCCCGCCTCGGCCAGGGCGAGCCGCATCGCGGGCCGCCACGGGTCGCGCACCGGGTCCGGTGCCCCGGGCGGTGGTGCCGCCCGCGGCGCCGACGGGGGTGCGTTCAGCGGACGGTCTCCAGAACCTCCGAGGCACCCAGCGCCTCGGCGATCGCGCCGAGCGCGTCCTCCGCGTCGAGGGCGCGCAGTTCCTTCTCGCCGACCCCGAGGTCGTCGAGGATCGCGCCGTCGCCGAGCGGGCTGTGCGGCACCGCGTCGGCCGGCTCGCCGTCCTCGTCGTCCTCCTCGGAGTCCCCGCCGGCACCGTCCTCGGTACCGTCGAGGTCGAGGGAGTCCAGGTCGGCGACGTCGTCGCCCGGATTCCTGCCGAGGAGTTCGTCGGTGAGCAGGATCTCCCCGTACGAACTGCGGGCCGCCGCGGCGGCGTCCGAGACGTAGATGCGCGGGTCGTCCTCCCCGTCCAGGCGGACGACGCCGAACCAGGCGTCCTCCTGTTCGATCAGGACGAGCACCGTGTCGTCCTCGGTGGAGACCTCGCGGGCCAGATCGGCCAGATCCGCCAGGGTCTCCACATCGTCGAGCTCTGTGTCGCTCGCTTCCCACCCGTCTTCGGTGCGCGCGAGCAGTGCGGCGAAGTACACCGTGACTCTCCCACTGGTCATAGGCGTGCCGGTTGGGGATCCCCCCGGCGGAGGCTGCGGGCGGGGGAGCTTGCTTGGGGCCCCGCCCACTCGGAATCGTGGCAGAAACAAGGCGTCCAGGGGGACTCTTCGTCTCCCTGTGTCCGGCATTTTGATCGCGCGTCCGGCAAGGACCACCAGCGCACTCGTCGCCGCCACCTGCGGATCGTACGCGGGTTTCCCCGCGGGTCGCGCACCACCGCCCCGTGACCGCCGGTACGCCCGCGTGAGCGGCGCGTTCGGTGCCGTCCGCACCGAATTCCGTGCGCCCGCCAAGCAGTTCGCCGGGACGGGGGCGGCCGGGGCGGGCCGGCGGCGCGGACGCCGGGCCGGGCGCGTACTCCGGTTCGGGCGCGTCCTCCGGCGTGGCGGTGCCCGCGCGCGGTCAGTACCGGAAGGTGCGCATGAGCATCTCGTGCCGGAGGCGGGCCGCCTTGGTGCGGCGGGGGTGCACCCGGGCGCGCAGTTCGCGGGCCTCGGTCAGGTCGCGCAGGAACTCCGCCCGGCGGCGCCTGCGCTCGGCCGCCGTCTCGGCGCCGCCGGGCGGGCGGAGCGGGGCGGACAGGGCCGCCGGTCCGGCCGCGCCGAGCAGGCCAGGTTCGCGCGGGTCGCCGGGGTCGCGCAGGTCGCGCAGGTCACGGGGGTCGCGCAGGCGGCGCGGGACGAGGGAGCCGGGCGGGTCGCCCGGAACACCGGGCCCCTGCTCGCGGCGCTCTCGCGGTTCCGGCGACGCGCGCGGGCCGGCCTGCTCACCCCGCCCGCCCTGCTCGCGCGGCGAGGGATCGCGTCGGAATTCGCGGTCAGGCATAGGCACACCACCCCAGTCCGTCCCTCCCGCGTTCCCGCGCGGGAGCGGATTGATGCCAGGGCACCGCGACACCGTGGCGGCGGGCAGCGGATGCGGCGGTTACGGCGGTTGCGAGGATTCCGGTTCCGCCGCCGCCCCGGCGCGCGGTCAGGGCCAAGGGTTGCCTCTGCGTGCGGGCGCCGGTCCGGGGGCCCGGTTACTGTGGGGGCATGCGTCTCCACGTCGTCGACCACCCCCTGGTCGCTCACAAGCTCACCACGCTGCGCGACCGGCGTACCGACTCCGCGACCTTCCGGCGGCTCGCCGACGAACTGGTCACCCTGCTCGCCTACGAGGCCACCCGCGACGTACGGACCGAGCAGGTCGACATCAGCACGCCGGTCGCCACGACCACCGGCGTCAAGCTGTCCTACCCCCGCCCGCTGGTCGTGCCGATCCTGCGCGCCGGTCTGGGCATGCTCGACGGCATGGTGCGGCTGCTGCCCACGGCGGAGGTCGGCTTCCTCGGCATGATCCGCGACGAGGAGACCCTCCGGGCGTCCACGTACGCCGCCCGCATGCCCGAGGACCTCTCGGGTCGGCAGGTCTACGTCCTCGACCCGATGCTCGCCACCGGCGGCACCCTGGTCGCCGCGATCCAGGAGCTGATCGCGCGCGGCGCCGACGACGTGACCGCCGTCGTGCTGCTGGCCGCCCCCGAGGGCGTCGAGGTCATGGAACGGGAACTGGCGGGCACTCCGGTGACGGTCGTGACCGCGTCGGTCGACGAGCGTCTCAACGAGAACGGCTACATCGTGCCGGGCCTCGGCGACGCGGGCGACCGCATGTACGGGGTCGTCGACTAGGACGGTTGAACGCCGCGTGTCGTGCGTGGGGGCCCGGACCGACATGGTCCGGGCCCCCACGCACGACACGGCGACGGGCCGTCAGCAGGTCTTCTTCGCGGCGGCGTTGGTGGCCGTGGTCCGGTCAAGCCGGGCGATGGCCCTGTCGGCCGCCGCCTTCGCGGTCAGCGACTTGAAGTCGTCGCCGATGATGAGGTCCACGTCGGTGCCCTTGCGGGCGACGTCGGTGCGGCTCTCGGCGCCGGCCAGCTGGGTGGCCAGCACCGGCAGCGAGGACTTCAGGGAGGCGGCGGGGCCGAGCAGCAGCCCGGTGCCCTTCACCTTCTTGTCGTACTGCGCGGTCGCGTTGCCCACGTCGCCGATGTGGAACCCGCGCTTCTTCAGCTCGTCCGCGGTCTCCTTGGCGAGACCGCTGCGGGCCGTGGCGTTCAGGACGTTGACGGTGATCCGGGCGGGTGCCGGGACGCTCGCGGCGACGGCGGGCGAGGGGCTCGCCGTGGGGGAACAGCCCGCCCGCGCACCGGCCGCCGACGCCTTCTTGCCGCCGCCGGTGAACACGTGGACGAGTTGCAGGGTGCCCCAGCCGAGGACACCCAGGACGGCGACGGACGCGGCCACCAGAACCACGAGCCTGCCGCGCCTCCGGGGCCGTCGCATCCTCGGGTACTTGTTCCCCGTGATCCGGTACCGGCCGCCCATGCCGGGGGGAGTCAGCATGCTCATGGGCGCAGCGTAGTGCGCCTGTGCAGCGATTCCTACTAGATGATCATTCGACACAACACACTGCGACCCGAAAGGGTCAACGCCCGATCCGGTCCGGCCGGAGACGGTCGCGGGAGGACCGCGGGAGTGCCGCGGACGGGACGTCAGCGGGCGCCGGTATCAGCCGAGTTCGAGCACGCGCGCGTGCAGCACCTGGCGCTGCTGGAGGGCGGCCCGCACCGCGCGGTGCAGTCCGTCCTCCAGGTAGAGGTCGCCCTGCCACTTCACGACGTGGGCGAACAGGTCGCCGTAGAACGTCGAGTCCTCCGCGAGCAGGGTCTCCAGGTCGAGTTGCTGCTTGGTGGTCACGAGCTGATCGAGGCGGACCGGGCGGGGCGCCACGTCCGCCCACTGCCGGGTGCTCTCCCGGCCGTGATCGGGGTACGGCCGGCCGTTTCCGATGCGCTTGAAGATCACACGGAAAGCCTACCGGCCCAGGCGTTCCGGGCGCAGCCATGGAGGGGCAGCACGATGCTGGAAAAGCCGCCCCCAAGCGGGGCATAACGGAACGCCGGGCTCGGTGTACCCGACACCCGGTCGCCGCCCGGCGGCTCCCGGCCGGCGCCTCGCCCGTAGACGGCCCGCCCGTGTCGTCACCCGGTGTCCCGGCCGCCTCACGGACGGCACCCGTACGCCCGGGAGCCCTTGTCGGCGTTCACGGGCGTACGGGGGCGACGCGGACCGCCGCCGGGGCCGGCCGCGGGCGGGCGGCCGGGCGTCCGGCGGTCCGGAACCGGGCGCCCGGCGGCGGGTGTCCGGCTCACCCGCGCGCGTACCCGCCCGTCGCACGTCCGGGCGCCCGGATCACCCGATCGGGGTGACCGGCCCGGTCAACCGCCGTCCTGCTCCCGCCCGGCGACGGGAACCTCGGGGGTCGCGGTGGCCGCGGGCGGTGTCGGTGCGGGCGCGGGCCGGCCGTCCGGGGAGACGGTGCCCGCGGGAGGCCGGGGGGTGCGTGCGTCCGGTTCCGCGGTGGCGCGGCTGGCCTCGGCGCGCAGCAGGGCGCGCAGGACCGCGTAGGGGTCGTGGGGCATGGCTGTGTCGTCCGTCCGTGATGCGTACGCGCGTGACGGGCCGCGTGCGTACCTGAGTGCGTGCGTACGCGCGTACGTGCTGAGTTCAGTGCGGGCGGCGGTGCCGTTCCCCGGTGGCCCGTGGGCGGTACCGGGGAGCGGCACCGGGGACGCTCAGCAGCGCAGGACGACGGACCGCGCCCCGGCCGCGGCGGGCCGGGCGCGCGGGAGCAGGGGGCGGGCCGGGCGCGGGGCGGTGCGCGGGACGCCGGCGGCACGCGGCGGCGGGGCGGCGCGCGGGGCGACGCGTACGGCCGGGCGCAGGGCGGCGTCGGAGAGGAGGTCGTACTCGGCACCGGCCCCGGACCCGGTGCCGTACTCGGCGGAGACGGCGGTGCCGCCCGGCGGCAGCGCCTCGGCGTACCCGGCGGGCACCAGCAGGGCGAGGAGCAGCCCGAGGACGCGCAGCACCCGCCCGGTCCACGGTGCCCGCCCCGGCCGCCGTGCCCGCACGGCCGCGCCGCTCCGCCGGGTTCCCGCCGGACTGCGGCGGTTCCCGGGGCGCGCGGCGCGGGAGGACGGCGGGACGGGGCTCACGGGGGTCACCCTCCCCGGTTCCGTCCGCCCGTTCACCGCACTCGCGCACCGATCCCCCCGCACGGCGTACGCGAACGCCCTGCGGGGGGACCGGCGCGCGGCGGGTTACGTGTGGGCCGGGCGGCCCGGTGCCGACGGCGTCGGGGCCGCGGACCTGCCGTCCTGGGTGCGGCCGCGGATGCGGAAGGCGGTGACGATCTCGACGATGCCGACCGCCACCAGCCACCACCCGCCGAGGATGGTGAGCACGGCCACCGACGCGTACGGGGAGTCGATCAGGACGATGCCGGCGATGAACGTCAGCACGCCGAGGAACGCCTGCCAGCCGCGGGCCGGCACGGTCGGGTCGGAGAAGGCGGCCAGCGTCTGCGTGATGCCGCGGATCACCCAGCCGATGCCGATCCACAGGCCCAGCAGCAGGATCGACTGCGTGGCGCCGCGGAAGCAGAACAGGCCCAGGAGGATCGACACGGTGCCGCTGACGAAGGCCAGCACGCGCAGCGCGGTCGTCCGGTGCGTCCCGAAGGCGGACACGAGCTGGAGGACGCCGCTGATCACGAGGTAGAGGCCGAAGAGGACACCGGCGGCCACCAGCGACGCCCCTGGCCACACCAGCACGAGGATGCCCAGGACCAGCGCGGCGACACCGGCGAACAGCACGGCCTGCCAGGCGGCGCGCGACAGCGGGTGCCGTTCGAAGTCGAACGGGGGACGGGGTCCTTGGCCCGGCGGCCGCGGGTCGCCGGACGGGTTCGGCCCGTGCGGGTCGCGCGCGGTGTGCGCGTGCGCCTGACGGTCGTCGTACGAGGGGTCACGTGGGGAACCGCTTGGTGCCTCGGTCATGTTTCATGCTGGGCCCCTACCCGCCGACCCCGCCACTCGGGAGGGCGCCGCGCGCCTACTTCGCGGACTTCGGGGGTTTCGCGGACTTCGCCGCTCTGGCCGCCGCCTTGATCTCCTGCTTGTGTGCGCGCACCTTCGCCAGCGAGTCCGGTCCGGTGATGTCGGCGACGGAGCGGTACGCCTGCGGGGCGCCGTAGTCGCCGGCCGCCTCACGCCAGCCGTCGGGGCGCACGCCGAGTTGCTTGCCCAGCAGGGCGAGGAAGATCTGCGCCTTCTGGGTGCCGAAGCCGGGCAGGTCCTTCAGTCGTCGCAGCAGGTCCGGGCCGTCGCCGGCGCCGGTCCACACGGCGCTCGCGTCACCGTCGTAGTGCTCGACGAGGTACTGGCAGAGCTGCTGGATCCGCTGGGCCATCGACCCCGGGTAGCGGTGCACGGCCGGTTTCGCGGACAGCAGGGCGGCGAAGGCCTCCGGGTCGTACGCGGCGATCACGTGCGCGTCGAGGTCGTCCGCGCCGAGGCGTGCCGCGACGGTCGCCGGGCCTTTGAACGCCCACTCCATCGGCACCTGCTGGTCCAGCAGCATGCCGACCAGCGCGGCCAGCGGGCTGCGGCCGAGGAGCTCGTCGGCCTCGGGGTCCTGGGCGATGTGCAGGGTGACGTCCATGATCCGATGATGCCGCGCGACGCCGGGCCCCGCGCTTCCGGCCGCGCCTGCCCGCTCCGCGCCTGCCCGCTCCGCGCCTGCCCGCTCCGCGCCCGCGCGCTCCTCACTCCGGCGCGGAACGGTGCACCCCGGCCCGCGCGGCCGCCGCCGCCGCGGCCGCCGCGCGGTCGGCCGCCCTCTCGTCGAGCGGTTCGCCGGTGTTGAGGAGCGCGTAGTAGAGCGGGGCGGACACGCTGCGGACGACCGCGCGGGCGTCGGTGTCCCGCGGCAGTTCCCCCCGTGCGACGGCGTCGGTGACGCAGCCCGCCCACTCGTCGATCCGTACCGCGTAGAAGCGGTGCAGGGCCTCGGCGGCCTGGGGGTCGCAGATCGCCGCCGCGATGAGGGCGGTGAACAGCCTGCCCTGGCGCGGGTCGGTGAGGGTGGACACCACGAGCCGCGCGTTGGCGCGAAGGTCCAGGTCGAGTTCGCCGGTACGCGCGCGGGGCAGCGACTCGGCCGCCATCTCGTCGAGCAGGTCGGCCGCCAGCAGGGCGGGTGAGCCCCAGCGCCGGTAGACGGTGGTCTTGCCGACCCCCGCCCGGCGGGCGACCTCCGCGAGGTCGAGCCGGTCGAACCCCTCCTCGGCCAGGGCGTCACCGGCCGCACGCAGTACGGCGTCCCGTACGCGCGCGGTGCGGCCCCCGGGCCGGACGGAACCGGGAGCGGGAGCGGGGGCGGCGGCCGGGTGGGCGTCGGCGGGGACGTCCTCGTCCGAACTCATATCGGGTCTCCAGTTCCATTACGGGGTCGGTCGGTGCTACGGTCCAGCATAACGGGACTCCGGAACCGTTTGCATGGTCCGGGGTGCCCGCAGTCGTCGAACGCCCAACGCTCCGCCGCCCCGCCCGCGTGGACGGACGGACACCGAGAGGACCTGTCTGTCATGGCACCGACACCAACGCCCACACCGTCGACGTCCACATCGTCGACGCCCGTACCGGAGACCCCGGCACCGCCATCCGCGCGGACGGCCGCCCCCGCGACCGCCGGGTCGGCCCCGGCTCCCGCCCCCGCCGACGGTCGGCTGACCGGCCGCGCGAGGGTGGTGCTCGCGGTGCTGCTGGTCGCGCAGTTCATGCTGGCCGTCGACTTCTCGATCCTGAACGTCGCGCTCCCCGCGCTCGGCGACGACCTCGGCTTCTCCCTCGGCAACCTGCAATGGGTCGCCACCGCCTTCGCCCTGTGTGCGGCCGGGTTCACGCTCTTCTTCGGGCGCATCGGCGACCTCGTCGGGCGTCGGCGCATCTTCCTCGTGGGTCTCGCGGTGCTCGGCGCCGCCTCGCTGGCGGGCGGCCTCGCCACGTCCCCCGGGGTGCTCCTCGCCGCCCGCGTGGCACAGGGCCTGGCGACGGCGGCGGTGACCCCGGCCGGACTGTCCCTGCTGACCACGTCGTTCCCCGAAGGGCCGCTGAGGCAGCGGGCGTTGGGCCTCAACGGGGCGCTGATGTCGGCCGGGTTCACCACCGGCGCGGTGCTCGGCGGTGTCCTGACCGACCTGCTCTCCTGGCGCTGGTCGTTCTTCGTCAACGTGCCCGTCGCGCTGGCCGTCCTGGTCGTGGCGCCCGTCGTGATCAAGGAGTCCCGCCCGGCCGTGCGTCCCCGGCTCGACCTGCCCGGCGCGGTGACCGTCACCCTCGGCCTGCTCGGCGTCGTCTACGGCCTGACGCAGGCCGGCGAGGCCGGCTGGACCGACCCGCGCGCACTGGCCGGGCTGCTCGCGGGCGCCGTGCTCCTCGCGGTGTTCGGGCTGGTCGAACGCAGGGTCGCGGCGCCCCTCGTGCCGCTCGCCGTCCTGCGCCGCCGTACCGTCGCGGGCGGCAACGTGATCGGGCTGCTCGCCTTCGTCACCGAGACCTCCCTCGTGTACCTGCTCACCCTGTACCTCCAGAGGACCCTCGGCTTCTCCGCCCTCGCGGCCGGTCTCTCCTTCGGCGTCCTGGGTGCCGGAACGCTGGTCGGCGGGCTGCTCGCCCCGCGCGTCATCGCCCGTACGTCGACACTGACCGCGCTCGTGGCCGGCGGCACCGTCCAGGTGGCGGGCACGGCGGCACTGCTCCTGCTGGGCCCTTCCACCGGGTGGCTCGGCCTGCTGCTGCCGGCCACCTTCCTCGGCGGGGTCGGCAACATGCTGGTGATCGTGGGCTTCATGGTGACCGCGACCTCCGGTCTCCCCGACGGCGAACAGGGGCTCGCCACCGGGCTGGCCACCATGTCCCAGCAGATCGGCATCACGCTGGGCACGCCCGTCATGTCCGCGATCGTCACCGCCACGGCGGGCGGCGCCGCGACCGGCACGGCCCTGCTGCACGGGGTCACCGTGGCCGTCGCCTGGAACACGGCGCTGGTGGCGGCCGGTGTGCTCGTCGCGGCCGTGGTGCTGGGCCGCCGGAACCGGGGCGGGACCCGGACACGGACGGCCGGGCGGGTCCGGCCCGGACCCGCGGCGAAGGGGCGCTGAGCATCGCGCCGCCCCCGTCCGTACCTAGTGGGTGGCGGACCGCCTCCGTCCCCGCGCCACCGGGCGGTCCGCCCCCTCGGTCGACCACCGAGGGGGCGGGGGCGTACGGGCTCATGGGGAGGCGCAGTTGAAGGGGGAGACGGCCGGCCGTCGGCCAGGGGTGCGTCAACTGCCGTCACGGGCAGGCGGAAAACGGGCAACATCGTTCCATCTCCTGCCTTACACGCGGCGGTTGAAGTGGGCGGCACTGCCGCTCTCGCTCGCGTTGTCGGCGCTGCTGCTCGTGCTCGGCGGCGCGGGAACCGCGTCCGCCCACGCGGTCCTGCGCGCGAGCGATCCGCAGGACGGAAGCGTTCTCGCGGTCGCGCCCCGGTTCGTCACGCTGACGTTCACGGAGTCGGTGGGCCTGCTCGACGACTCCCTGCGGATGTTCGGCCCCGACGGGCACCGCGTGCGCACGGGGACGCCCCGGCACGCCGCCGGACGGCCCGACACGGTCCGCGTCGCGCTGCCCGCCCGGCCCGGCGGGAGTTCCGGCGGCGGACGCGGCACCTTCACGGTGGCGTGGCGGGCGGTCTCGGCGGACAGCCACCCGGTGTCCGGGGCGTTCACCTTCTCGGTCGGCAGACCGTCCGCGACGGCCGCGACCGTGCGGCCCGGCCCGGTCGAGGACCCGCTGACCGGCGCGCTGTACGACCTCGCGCGGTACGTCGCCTACGTCGCCGTGGCCCTGCTCGTCGGAACGGCCGCGTTCGTCATGCTGTGCCGGCCGCCCGAACCGGCCGCCCTGCGCACGCCGTTCGCGGCCGGGGCGTGGACGCTGCTCGCCTCCACGCTGGTGCTGCTGGTGCTGCGCGCCCCGTACGAGACGGGACAGGGGCCGGCCGCCGCCTTCAGCGGCTCCGCGGCCACCCGCACCCTCACGGGCCGCCCCGGGCAGGCACTCCTCGCCCGGCTGGTGCTGCTGGCGGCTGCCGCCGTCCTCGCGCGCCGGTCCGTGCGCACCGCGCGCCCCGCGCCGGGGCGGATGCCGCCGGGGGTGGCGGCGGCCGGGGGCGCGCTCGCCGTGGCACTGGCACTGACCTGGGCCGCCGCCGACCACGCGTCGGCCGGGGTGCAGGTGCCCCTGGCGGTGGCGTCGGCGGTGCTGCACCTGCTGGCCATGGCGGTGTGGATGGGCGGCCTGGTGGCCCTGCTGACCATGCTCAACCGCGGTGCCGGGGGCGGGGGCCGGGACGTGGAAGCCGCCGCGGAGACGGTCGCGCGCTTCTCCCGAGCGGCGTTCGCCGCCGTGACCGTGCTGGTCGTGACGGGGGTCTACCAGTCCTGGCGCGGCCTCGGCTCCTGGCAGGCGCTCACCGGCACGGCGTACGGCCGGATCCTCCTCGCCAAGACGATCACCGTCGTACTCCTCCTCGCAGCGGCCGCGTACTCCCGCCGCTGGACGTCCCGCCGGACCACCACCGACCGGCGCCGAACCGCCCGGGGTGTCGCGATGCCGGAGACTCCGGTGCCCGAACGGGCAGGCGCAGCGCGGGTGTTGTCCCCGGCTCCCGGGGTCGCGGGGGCGACCGGGGCCCACGCCGACCGGGGGCGGCCCGCCCGGGGCGTCGGGGTGCTGGGGGCCTCGGCGTCCGAACCGGCGTGTGGCAGCGAGCAGTTGACCCCGATCGCCGAGGTGGAAGGGATGGCCGGTGCTGGCTCCGGGCGGGGTGTCGCGGTGCCGGGGGCTTCGGTGTCTGAACCGGCGGGCGCAGCGCGGGTGTTGTCCCCGGCTGCCGAGGTTGAGGAGGCGACCCGTGCCTGCTCCGACCGGGGGCGGTCCTCCCGGGGCGACGCGAGCCCCGATCCTTCGGTCCCCGAACCGGTCCATGTCGCCGAGGCGTTGTCCCCCGCTGCCGAGGCCGAGGAGGCGGCCGGGGCTCGCGCCGACCTGCCGTGGACTCACGGGGGTGTCGCGGTGCGGGGGATTTCGCTCCCCGAACCGGTCGGTACCGCCGGGGTGTTGGCCCCCGCTGCCGAGGTCGAGGAGGCGGCCGGGGCTTGCGGCGGTCGGGGGGAGCGGGCCGCCCGGGGCGACGCGGGGACCCGCCCCGCTGAGCCCGGGTTGCCGGCCCCCGGGCGGGTCCGTCCGGACGTCCGGATCCTCCGACGCTCCGTTCTGGCCGAAGTCGCCCTGGGTGTCCTCGTGTTGGTGCTCACGACCGTGCTGACCGGCGCGGAGCCGGGGCGGGCGCGGGCGGAGGCGGCGCGGGTCGCCTCCGCGGCCCCCGCGGCCGGTCCGGGGGCGCTCGTGACGAGCGTGCCCTTCGACGTCGGCACGCCGAACGGCCACGGCAGCGTGCAGGTCACCCTGGAGCCGGGCCGGGTGGGGGTGAACACCGTGCAGGCGGTGGTGTTCGGCCCGGACGGCGGGCTGGCCACGGTTCCCGAGCTCCGCGTGACGTTCACGCACCCGGGCCGCGACCTGGGCCCGTTCGACGCCGGGCTGACCGACGAGGGCGGGTACTGGGGCACGGCGGACCTCAACCTCCCCCTCCCGGGGACCTGGTTGATGCGGACCACGGTGAGGGTCTCGGAACTGGACGAGGTGACCGTGACCAGGCGCGTGACGATCGTCGACTAGCGCCCACCGGACCGCTGTTCACCGCCGCGCGGCCGCGCGGCGGCGCGGGTTCACCAGGGGCACACCCCGGCCCCGTCGAAGAACGTCCCGGTCGGCCCGTCCGCGCCGAGCAGGGCCGCCCGCACGATGGGCGCGACGCCCTCCTCGATGGTCTGGGGGCCGCTGAAGCCGTTCAGGTCGGTGGCGGTGTAGCCGGGGTCGACGACGTTGACGCGCAGTTCGGGGAAGGCCTTCGCGTACTGCACGGTCAGCATGGACAGGGCGGCCTTGGAGGCGGTGTACGCCGGTGCCACGATCTGCGACTCGACGCGGTCGGTCTCGTGCACGCGGCCGAACGAGCCGAGCCCGCTGCCCACGTTGACGACGACACCGTGCGCGCTGCGCCGCAGCAGCGGCAGGAAGGCGTGCAGGACGCGGACCGGACCGACGGTGTTGGTGGCCAGGACGTGGGCGACGGCGTCGCCGGTGAGCTCGTCGGCCGGCTGGTGGCTGCCCGCGATGCCGGCGTTGTTCACGAGCACGTCGAGCACGCCCGCCTCGGCGGCGACCTGCTCGGCGGCGGCCCGCACGGAGGCGTCGTCGGTGACGTCGACGAGCAGCGGGCGGGCGCCCAGTTCCTTCGCCGCCCGGACGGCGTTCTCCTCGGTGCGGGCGCCGGCGTAGACGGTGTGCCCCGCGGCGACGAGCTGCCGCGCGGTCTCGAACCCGAGGCCCTTGTTGGCGCCGGTGATCAGGGTGACGGTGGGGCCGGCGGTACCGGCGGTGTCGGTGGTCATGTCCCCACAGTGCGTCCGGGTGCGGGGCCGTGCCAGCGAAGCCTCTTCCTGGGACCGGCGGTACCAGGATCGGGCGCCCGTGACGTCGCCGGGGCTGCGACGATGGAGAGGATGACGGACGGACCGAGGTACGCGCCCAGACCCCAGCCGCGCCGCGCGACGGCGCCCGGAACCCCACCCGGCGACGGGTCCGGAGCGGCGCGGGGGGCACCGCCCGGCGCGAACGGCGCGAACGGCGCCAACGGCGCCCACGGCGCCGGCGAACCGAACGGTGGACTCGCGACGTCCCTGCGCACCTGGCGCGAGCGTCTCGCCCCCGCCGACCTGGGCCTCCCGGTCAACGGCCGGCGCCGCACCCGGGGCCTGCGCCGCGAGGAGCTGGCGATGCTGGCGGGGGTGTCCGCGGACTACGTCGTGCGGCTGGAGCAGGGCCGCGCCGCCGCGCCGTCCGCCCAGGTCTGCGCGGCGCTCGCCCGCGCGCTCCAGCTCACGGACGACGAGCAGACGTACCTGTTCCGGCTCGCGGGCCACGTGGTGGGCGCCCGCCGGATCAGCGGCGTGGTGCCGTCCAGCGTCCGCCGGCTGCTGGACCGCACGGACGAGTACCCGGTCGCCGTCTACGACGCGATGTGGTCGCTGCTGCTGTGGAACCCGGTGTGGACGGCCGTGGTCGGGGACCCGGCGCGGGAACCGGAGGACGCGCTCGGCCCGCCGGACACGCGTCCCGCGCCGTCGGCTCCCGGCCCCGGACACGCCCGCAACGCCCTCTGGCGGCACTTCGTCGTCGGCGGCGGACGCTGGGTGCATGCACCGGGCGACGAGGACCCGCTGGAGGTGTCGATGGTCGCCGACCTGCGCATGAGCACCGCGACCTACCCCGACGACCCGCGGCTCGCGGGCCTGATCGCCGACCTGTGCGCGGGCAGCGAACGCTTCCGCACGCTCTGGGACGCCCGCCGGGTGGCGGACCACGAGCATGCGGCGAAGGTGCTGCTGCACCCTGAGGCCGGCCGCCTCGAACTGGACTGCGACGTCCTGGCCGCGCAGCGCGGTGACCTGCGCATCGTCATGTACACAGCCGAGCCGCACACCGAGTCGGCGGGCCGGCTCGCCCGGCTGGCGGAGTCCGCCCGCGCGGCGGCGCGGGAGCGGGTCGCGCGACCGCCGGACGAGAGCCGCCGCACAGCAAATCTGTAAAGTTCCGCCATGACTGCCAACGAAGAACTCGCCGAGCGGCTGCGCGTCTCCGTGGGCCGGTTCGTGCGGGCCACCCGCTCCCACACGGACGCGCTCCCGCTGCCCCACTCGCTGGCGCTGGGCTTCCTCGACCGCGAGGGCGACCTCTCGATCGCCGCGCTCGCCGACCGCCGGGGCGTCCGGCACCAGAGCATGAGCCGCACGATCGTGGAGCTGGAGGAACTCCGGTACGTGGAGCGCCGCCGCAACCCGGCGGACGGGCGCGGCTTCCTCTTCACGATCACCCCGGGCGGGGTGGGGGCACTCGAACAGGACCGCCAGGCGCGACGCCGCTGGGTGGCCGCGGGCATCGCGGACGTGCTCGACGATCACGAGCGGGCCCAACTGGAGGCCCTGCCCGACCTGTTGAACCGCCTCTCCGCGTACTCGCCGGAGGACTGACCCCGCCCCGGGCCCCGCCCCGGGCCGCGGGCCGGCCGCGCGCCCGGACCTCTCGCAGGGCGGAGGCATGCCTTCAGGTGTACAGTTACGCTGTACATGTTGTTTGCGATTTGCGCTTCGCTGGTCGCGGTATCCGGGAGAGAAGCACATGAAGCTGACGAAGCACGCCCACGCCTGCGTCGTACTGGAGAAGGACGGCACGAAGATCGTCGTCGACCCGGGCACCATGACGCCCGACGCCGCGGACACCGTCGCGGGCTCCGCAGCCGTCCTGGTCACGCACGAGCACTTCGACCACTTCCACGAGGACCTGCTCGCCACCGCCCTGAAGGAGCAGCCCGAGCTGCTGGTCTTCGGCCCCGCCGTGGTCCTGGAGAAGCTGGGCGACCACGACGGGCGGGTGCGCACGGTCGTGGCCGGTGACGCGTTCACGGTCGGCGCCTTCGACGTGAAGGTCTTCGGCGACGAGCACGCGGTGATCCACGCGGACATCCCGTGCGTGGACAACGTCGGCTACCTGGTCGACGGCTCGGTCTACCACCCCGGCGACGCGTACTTCGTGCCGGACGCCGAGGTCGAGACCCTGCTGCTGCCCACCAGCGGCCCCTGGGCGAAGTTCGGCGAGGCGGCCGACTATGTCCGCGCGGTGCGCCCGCGCCGCGCCATCCAGATCCACGAGCTGCTGCTCAGCGAGCTGGGCCAGCAGTCCGCGGTGGGCCTCCTCGGCGAGAACGGCCTCACCGGCGTTCCGCTCACCATCCTCCCGGTGGGCGACAGCGTCGACCTCTGACGGAGCGGCCGGGGCCGGGGCGGCGTCCCCGGCCCCGGCGCACCGCCGGGGCCGCTACCCCTCGACCCGGGCGACCTCCATGGCGCGGTAGGCCGGGGCGAGGGCCTGCTGGCCGGTGAGCCAGTCGCTGGGTTCCCGACCCGCCAGGTGGGCGGCCAGGTCCTCCGTGTGCACCTGCCAGCCGGCGCCGTGCGCGGCCAACTCGCCCAGTCCGACGCCGCGTTCCTCGATCACCAGGCGGGTCTTCGTCCCCTCGGGAGTCAGCACCGCCTCGACGACCGTCTCGTCGGAACCCCGGCCGGTGGTCACCGCCAGGCGGTGCGGCTCGTCGCACACGTCCACCCGCCCCGGCCCCTCCCAGCCGCTCGTGAACAGGATGTGGAACTCGCCGCCCACCTCCAGGTCGCCCTCCACGCGCGCGAGCCAGCGTTCGAGCCGCTGCGGCCGCGTCAGCGCCTGCCACAGGTCGGCGGCGTCGGTGTCGTACACGTCCTCCACGCGGACGACCCCCCGCCCGCCCTCGTCCCGCAGGGTTCCCGTGATCCGGGGGCCGCCGGGTGCGACGTCGGTCATGTCGTGCTCCCTCGCTCGTGTTTTCCCCGCGCCACTTCGGTGTGCAGGGCGTCCAGGCGCTGTTCCCACAACTGCCGGTAGTGCTCCAGCCATTGGTGGACCTCGGCGAACGGGTCCGGGCGCAGCCGGTAGACGCGCCACTGCGCGTCCTGCTCGACCTCGACGAGTCCGGCCTCGCGCAGTACCCGCAGGTGCCGTGAGACCCCGGGCCGGGCGATGGGCACGAGTCCCGCCAGGTCTCCGGCGGTGGCCGGTCCTCGCAGCAACGCTTCCAGAATGACGCGCCGGTTCGGGTCCGACATCGCGTGCAGAGCAGCATCCACGACGTGAATGTATCCCGCTCGGTACGTAACCAACAAGGTACATGCGCAACGGAGATGCGCCCTGTTCGGCTGCGCAAATGCACCACGACCCTTGCGAACAAGGTGAGTTGGGTCATGAGCAGATGAGCCCGGACCTTGCGGACAGCGAGGGCGGAGAGAGACGATCAGAGGCGATACGTGGCGAGGAACGGTCGATCCGGACACACGAGGGGTGATGGTGGTCGAGCGCAATCTCACACAGGAGGAGGTGGATGCTCTCCCGTTCGAACACAATCTGTCGGACGGTCACGCGTTCCGCTCCTGGACCGAGGCCGAGTCCGCGATCATCGCCGACTCGGCACGCTACTTCGCCGAGTCCGACCGCCGGGGCGGGCGACGGGCCGAGGCCGACTACATCCGCCGCTACCTCGCGCTCGGGGCGCAGTCGTACCTGCCGGACCACTTCACCGGCCTGATGTGCTACTCCGCGTCGATGGGCGTCGAGATCGTGGCCAACCTGCTGCGTGTCAGGGGGCTTTCGGTGGCCCTGATCGAGCCCTGCTTCGACAACATCGCGGACATCCTGCTGCGCCACGGCGTGCCCCTCCAGCCGCTTCCGGAGACCGCGCTGACCGGCGGAACCGCCGTACTGGACGAACTGCTCGCGTCGCTCACCGCGGACGTGATCTTCCTGGTGAGCCCCAACAACCCCACCGGCACGGTGGTCGGGGAGGAGGCCTTCACCCGGATCGTCGAGTACTGCCGCGCCGAGCGGAAGATCCTCGTTCTCGACGGCTGCTTCCGGGTCTACCTCACCGGCGACCAGGTCTACGACCACTACGGCATCCTCGCCGCGTCCGGCATCGACTGCTTCGTGATCGAGGACACCGGAAAGGTGTGGCCCGCCGCCGAGTTGAAGGCCCCCTTCCTCAGCGTCTCGCCGCGGCTGGTCGACGGGGTGGTGGGCACGCACTCGGACTTCCTGCTCCACCTCTCGCCGTTCACCGTCCGGCTGATCACGGAGTTCGCGCGGCTCGCGGAGGCCGACGGCGGCCGCTACCTGCGGGAACTGGTCACGGCGAACCGGAAGCTCTTCCTGGACGCGGTCCCGTCCTCGTTCCTGCGGGCGGACGACACCGGGAAGCTGGGCCTGGCCTGGCTGGAGGTGACCGCCGACGGACTGGACGGGGAGGACGTGCGCAAGCTCCTCGCCGCACGCGGTGTCCACGTCCTGTCCGGCGAGCGGTTCTACTGGTCGTCACCGCACCTGGGCCGCAACCACCTGCGCATGGCCCTGCTGCGCGACCCGGACATCATCGGCCACGCCGCGACGGTGATCGCGGACCTCTGGGACGAGATCCGCACCGGCTGATCACGGGGACTGGGGCACCTCCGCCACCGGGGCTGGCGGCTCCTGCGCGTCCCCGGGCACCTCGACCGCGTACGCGCGGGCCGAGCGCAGGGTGTCCGGGTGGTTCTCGCCCAGCACCCGGCACCGCCGTTCCCAGGTGTCCCGGTGCAGGTCGCGGGCGCCCGTGTGGTCGTCCAGGGCGCGCAGGTCGTCCGCGAGGCTGTACGCCGAGCGCAGGGTGTCGGGGTGGTCCTCGCCGTTCAGCAGCCGGCGCCGGTTCCAGACGTCCTCGTTGAGCGCGCGCGCCTGGGGGTAGTCGGCCATCCGGTGCAGGGTGATGGCCAGGTAGTGCGTGGAGCGCAGGGTGTCCGGGTGGTCCGCGCCCAGCAGCCGGCGCCGCCGCTCCAGCACCCACCGCTCCAGCTCCAGGGCCCGCTCCGGTTCGCCGGTGTCGCACAGGTCGGAGGCGTAGTGGTGCGCGGAGTGCAGGGTGTCGGGGTGGTCCTCGCCGAGGACCTGCCGCCGCCACTTCCAGACCTCCGCGTTGATGTCGCGGGCCTGCTCCAGCTCACCGAGTTCGTACAGGTCGGAGCCGAGGTAGTGGGCCGACTGGAGCGTGTCGGGGTGGTGCTCGCCGAGCAGGCGGCGGCGGTGCCCCCAGCCCTCCTCGTCCAGCGCCCGCGCCCCCGCGAAGTCCCCCAGGTCGCACAGGTCGGCCGCCAGCTGGTGCGCCGAGCGGATGGTGTCCGGGTGGTCCGTGCCGAGGACCCGGGAACGACGTTCCCAGACGTCCTGGTCGACCTCCCGCGCCTGCGCGTACTCACCGACCTCGAAGAGGTTGGAGGCGAGGTTGTGGCCGGAGTGGAGCGTGTCCGGGTGGTCGGGGCCGAGCCGGGCCGTCCAGGACTCCCGCGTCATCCGGCAGATGCCGACCGCCGACCGGGACTGGCCCGAGACGTAGAGATACCGCTGCACCTTCAGCACCAGGGTGCGGAACGCCTCCGCGTCGAGCTGGATCCCGGGCAACGTCGCCGCCGCCGACAGGAGTTCGCGCACGTGCGGGACGACGAGTCCGTACTCGGGCCACGACTCGGGGGTGTCCGGGTCGCCCGGCGTGATCGTGGCGAGCAGCTCCTCGGCGGCGTGGTGCGTCACCGCGTGCTCGGCCAGCGGCAGTCTCGCCCGGAGCAGGGAGTGCACGAGGCGGTGCATCTGGAGGGCGTTGTCGGCGTGCCGCGCCAGCCCCAGGGCGACGATCTTGCGGACGGCGAGCGCGGCCGTCGCGGTGTCGCCGAGCCGGACGCCGAACCGGGGCGGTCCCACGGCGGGGTCGGAGCCCAGCGGGATCGGTTCCGGGGCGAGGAACGCCAGCCGGTCGAGCAGGCCGGTGGCCGCCGGACCGCCGGTCGTCAGCAGCCGGTCCCGGCTGGCGACGACGACCGATACCAGCCCGGGGTGCGCCGCGACCGTACGGTCGTCCAGGCCGCTCTCGGTCGGCTGGGAGCGCAGGAGCGTGAGGTAGTCGGCGGTCGCCAGCCCGGTCTCGTCCAGGAAGCAGCCGACCTGCTCCACCGAGAGGGGCAGATCGCCCACCGCGGCGGCCACCAGGTCCGCGTCGCCGGGGGACAGGGACGGGCAGCGGCGCGACAGCAGCGTGATCGACTCGTCCCGCTCGAACTCGGTGACGTCGATGCGCCTGCCGATCCGTCCGACGCGGGGATCACGGCCGGTGATGAGCAGCTTGCCCCCGTCGGGCGGCAGGAGGTCGTTCATGGCGCCGAGGTCGTCGAGGTTGTCGTAGACCAGCAACCAGTCCCGCCTGGCGGCCAGTTCGACCCACAGCGCCCGGATCAGCAGGGTCGGCTGGACCGCGGTGAGCCCGAGCTGGGAGGCCAGGGCGGTGAGGCTCGCCATGACCGCGTCGAGCTGGTCGGCGCCCACCCACCACACGAGCCCGTACTCGTCGGCGTGACGGTGCGCGTACTCCAGGGCGAGCTGGGTCTTGCCCATGCCGCCCGTCCCGATGAGCGACACGACACCGCGGTCCTCGGCCCCGGCCTCCCCGGCCCGCCGCACGCCGGCGTCGACGCGTTCCAGGAGGGCGGCCCGCCCGGTGAAGGCCTGGTTGCGCGACGGAAGCGCGCGGATCGGCCGGGACCGGGCGGGCGCGCCGTTGGACGACAGGGCGGGCGTGGGCGGCCCCACGTGCACGTGGTCGATGTGCGCGGCGACGACTCCGCCGCCGATCGCCGCGGTGCCGGCCGTGATCGACGGCTGGGCGGACGTCTCCCCGGAACCGCTCAGCCCTCGCGCGGTTCCGGCTGCGGAGGGTGGGGCCCGGTCGTCACTCCCCCCGACACGTCCCCGCCGACGACGACGCCGCCGGTCTCGGCCCGCACGTCGCGCCCCGCGGCGACACCGCCGTCGCCGTGCTGCACGAGGCCCGCCTCGTGGCGCTGCAACCGGTCGACGAGACCGGCCAACTCGTCGGCGAAATCCGGGTGTTCCTCGGCCGTGTCGGCGATCGCGTCCGTGGCGCGCCGGGTGGTGCGCTCGGTCACCTCGCCGTCGCCGGCCTGTTCCAGCAGCCGGTTGACGGCGGGATCGTCGCCGACGACTCCGCTGACCAGGTCGTGCAGGGCGTCCATGCCCTCGTCGAGCACCCGGTCGACCTCGCCGTCGGCGCGTGAACCCACCCGCCGAACCTTCCGCACGAGGTAGCCGACCGCTGCTCCCGCCACCAGTTCCAGTCCGGGTATGGGCACCGTCCCCGTCCCTCCCACGCTGTCGCCTACGTCAAGTAAACACCGGACAGGCGCAGTTGCTACCGATACGGACGGAAACCGAACAGGCCGGGCGGTGGGGCGCCGGAGGCGGCGGTGCCGCCGTCCGCGGCACAAGTGCGGCTGCCTGTACGAAAGTTGTGTGTGTCGACCGTCTTGTCGAACTCCCCACCCGCCGACAAGCTGTGTTCATGACACGCAGAGTCGCCCGCACCCCCCGGTACGGACCGACGCGCGTCGGCACCGCGCCTTGGTGACGATCCGTCAGAAGCGGTGCAGCGGCGGGTGAGAGCCCGCCCATCCCCCCATCCCCCGCGGAGGTCGGACGAAATGCGTTTGAGCTGGGCAAGACGCCCTCGTGCGCGATTGAGAGCGCTCTCACTGCTCCCGGTGGTCGCCCTCACGGTGGCGGCCACCACCCTCGTCGGTTCGACGAACGCCCAGGCGGCGGTCCCCCCGACCCCCTCGGGCTTCACCCTCACCTGGAGCGACGACTTCAACGGCGCCTCCGGAACCGGTATCGACCAGGGCCTGTGGAAGTACGACACCGGTCCCGGCAGCTCGTTCGGCACCGGTGAGATCGAGACCATGACCAACAGCACGTCCAACGTCTACTACGACGGCCAGAGCCACTTGGTGCTCCAGGCCCTGCACTCCGGGTCCGACCCGGCGAGCGGCTGGACCTCCGGCCGGGTGGAGACCCAGGCGGCGACCTTCGGCGCCCCGGCCGGCGGTGTCGTCCGCATGGAGTCCGTCCTCCAGCAGCCCAACGTCACCACGGCCAACGGCGCGGGCTACTGGCCGGCCTTCTGGATGCTCGGCTCGACGCTGCGCGACGGCGTGACCTGGCCGAAGTCCGGCGAGGTCGACATCATGGAGGACATCAACGGCCGCAGCAGCGACTTCAGCACCATCCACTGCGGTGTGAACCCGGGCGGCCCGTGCAACGAGTCGACCGGCATCGGTTCCGGCGAGCGCGCCTGTTCGGGCTGCCAGACCGGTTTCCACGACTACGCGGTGGAGATCGACCGCTCCGTCTCGCCGGAGCAGGTCCGCTTCTACCTCGACGGGTCCAACTTCTTCACCGTCAACGCCAACCAGGTCGACGCGACCACCTGGGCCGACGCGATCGACCACCCCTTCTTCATCATCTACGACCTGGCGATCGGCGGCGGCTTCCCGGCCGCGTTCGGCGGTGGCCCCAACGCGGCCACGGTCTCCGGTGGCAAGCTGGTGATCGACTCGGTGGCCGTGTACAACAAGGCGCCCGGCTCGGGCGGCGGCGGCACCGGTTCGGCGACCGGGCAGACGATCACCGGCCCCGGCGGCAAGTGCGTGGACGTGGCGGGCGACGACACCGGCGGTGACGGCACCGCGGTCCAGCTCTGGGACTGCCAGTCGGCGGCGAAGGACCAGCACTGGACCTGGAACGGCCAGACCCTCCAGACCCTCGGCAAGTGCCTGGACATCGCGGGCGGCGTCAACGCCAACAGCACCAAGCTCCAACTGGCCACCTGCAACAGCAGCGGCTACCAGAACTGGGTGAGCCAGAGCGACGGTTCCCTGAAGAACCCGACCACGGGCCGCTGCGTCGACTCCCCGTCGGGCGCCACGGCCAACGGCACCCGCCTGCAGATCTACGACTGCAACGGCTCGGCCGCGCAGAAGTTCACCGTCGGCGCCCCGGTCTACGGCCCCGGCGGCAAGTGCGTGGACGTGGCGGGCGACAACACCGGCGGTGACGGCACCGCGGTCCAGCTCTGGGACTGCCAGCAGGCGACCGCGCTCGACCAGAAGTGGACCTGGAGCGGCCAGACCCTGCGCACCCTGGGCAAGTGCCTGGACATCGCCGGGGGAGTCAACGCCAACGGCACCAAGCTCCAACTGGCCACCTGCAACGGCGGCGGCTACCAGAACTGGGTGGCCAACGCCAACGGTTCGATCTCCAACCCGACCACGGGCCGCTGCATCGACTCCCCGTCGGGCGCCACGGCCAACGGCACCCGCCTCCAGATCTACGACTGCAACGGCTCGGCGGCCCAGAAGTTCTCCGTGGCCTGAGCCCCATCCCTTCTCCGGTACACCGACGGGTCCCGCGGCACTGCCGCGGGGCCCGTCGGCGTGCGGGGGGCCGGCCCCCCGCAGGTTGCCCGCCGGGGCGGCGGTTCGCGGGCCGGCGGTTCCGGCCGCTCCGGCGGCGCGGGACGGTGACCGGCCGGCGGAAGCCGCTCAGGCGCCGCGTTCCCGCAGGATTCCCTCGACGCCCAGGAGGAAGGTCTCGGCGATCAGGGCCGGGTCGAAGAGGCAGCCGGCGGCCATGGCGCCGTCGCGGAGCATGACGAGGCGCCGGCCCGCTTCGTCGGCGGGGCGGTCGCCGACCTGTGCCAGCAGCGCGGTGACGGTGTCCAGGAACCACGCGCGGTGGGCGAGGACGGCCCGGTGGACGGGGTGGGCGGGGTCCGGGTACTCGGCCACCGCGTTGAGGAAGGCGCAGCCGCGGAAGCCGGGGCTCTGGATGCCCTCGACGACGAACCGGCAGACCGCCCGGACCGCGTCGGCTCCCGGCCGCGCGCCCGTCAGGGCCTGCTCGGTACCCGCCCGGATCCCCCGGTCGGCCCGGTCGAGGTAGGCGAGGACGAGTTCTTCCTTGCCGGTGAAGTGCCGGTACAGCGTGGCCCGGGTGACCTGCGCCTCCGCGATGACCCGGTCGACGCCGACGGAGTGGATGCCCTCCGCGTAGAAGACCTTCGTCGCCGTGTCGAGCAGCCGCGCCCGCGCCGCGGACGTGCTGCTTCCGCCCTTGCCCTCACTCATGCGGCCAGATTACCGCACGAGTGAGGGAGAACGTTCGGTCTTGACAGCCCGGCCCCGCCCCGTGAGTCTGGAGAGAGACCGAACGTTCTCCTTCATGGGCGGTGCCGGCCGTCATGCCGTGCCGGGCCCGCCCGCCCCGAAAGGAACCACCGTGGACACCCTCGTCGGTACCGCTCCCGTCAACGTCCCCGTCACCCTGCGCAGGCTGTACTTCCTGCGCTTCGCGTTCGCGGCGGTGTGGGCGGCCCTGCTGTTCACGACGGCCGACACGCTCGGCACGCTCACCGCCACCCTGCTGGTGGTCTATCCCCTGTTCGACGTGGCCTGCGCGATCGTCGACATCAGGTCCGCGGGGACGAGCGGCCGGTCGGCGCGCGCCCTCTACCTGAACATCGCGCTCAGCGCCCTCACCGGCGTCGGCCTCGCATTCGCCGCCACCTCCGGGATCCCGGCCGTCCTGCGGGTCTGGGGCGCCTGGGCCGTCACCGCGGGCATCGTCCAGCTCGTCGTCGGCGCCGTGCGGCGCCAACTCGGCGGCCAGTGGGCGATGATCGCCAGCGGTGCCATCTCCACTCTCGCGGGCGCCTCGTTCTTCGCCCAGGCGGGCGCGACGGGCGCCTCGTTGCGCAACCTGGCCGGCTACGCCCTGCTCGGCGGCGTCTTCTTCCTCGTCTCCGCGCTCCGTATGGGGCGTACGGCGAGGGCGTGACGCAGCTGGTGCGTGGTCGGCCTTCGGCGGGCGGCCCCGGGTTGCGTCGGACCGCGCATCGTGGTCAACGACGTTCCGCAGCAAGGCAGTTGACCCGGTGGGGCGTCGGCGTGCGAACTCGTGCCGGGGCGGCGGGGCGGGCGGAACAGGCGGGGTCGCCGGGGATGCCCGGGACGCCGGGGCCGCCCGCCGTGATTGCCCTCGGTGGGTCGTTCCGGCGGTCGGGTCACGCCAGGCCGGCCGCGATGGCGCGGCGGACGGCGTCGGCGCGGTCCTGGAAACCGGCCTTGGCGAACAGGTTGTTGATGTGGGTCTTGACCGTGGCCTCGCTGATGAAGAGCTTCTCGGCGATGGCCCGGTTGGGCAGGCCCTGCCCGATGAGGGTGAGGACTTCGCGTTCGCGGCGGGTGAGGTCCTGGGGGAGCGGCTGCGCGTCGGCCGACGGGCGGGTGCGGACGGTGGCCAGGAGGCGGTTCTGGACCTCCAGGTCGAGCACCGACTGCCCCGCGGCGGCCGCCCGGATCGCGCGGACGATGTCCTGGCGCCCCGCGTTCTTCGTCAGATAGCCGCGGGCCCCGGCGTTCAGGGCGGCCAGGATCGAGTCGTCGTCGGCGAAGGTGGTCAGCACGACCACGGCCGTCCGCGGGTGCTCCTCGCTCAGCCGACGGGTGGCCTCGGTACCGTCCATGACGGGCATGCGCAGGTCCATCAGCACCACGTCGACGGGCGCGGCGGGCGGTGCGGCGGCCACGGCGGCGAGCACCTCGGCGCCGTTCGCGGCGGCGGCCACGACGTCGATGTCCTCGGCCATGCCGAGCACCGCGGCCAGCGGCTCGCGCACGGCGGCCTGATCATCGGCGACGATCACGCGCAGCGGCGGCGGACTCTGGGGGGCCTGCGGGGTCTGCGTGGCCGGGGCCGCCTGCGGGGCCGGGGCCGCCTGCGGAATCCGCGGGACGTGAGGGCTCCGGCGGTCCTGCTCGGGCCGGCGGTCCTGCTCGGGCTGCCGGTCCCACTCGATCTGCTCGTTCCCGGAGGTCCGTCCGTCCCCCGGGCCCTTCACGTCGTCCTGGTTCGGTTCGTCGGTCGTCATCCCGGTATCACTGCCTCCACCTGCCAGCCGCCCCGGTCGGGTCCCTCGGTGAGGGGACCCGCGGTGATGGTGCCGCCCAGCAGGGCGACGCGTTCGCGCATTCCTATCAGCCCCATGCCGCTGCTCGTACCGGCGGTCGGTTCGGCGGTGGCGGGTCCGTTGTGGACGGTGAGGGAGGTCGAGGCGGCGTCGAAGGCCAGCTCCACCCCGGTCTCGCTCCCGGGGGCGTGCCGGGCCGCGTTGGTCAGCGCCTCCTGCGCGATGCGCAGCAGGTTCTGGGTGACCTGGGCAGGCAGCTCACGGACGTGCCCGGTGACGGTGAGGACGTCACGGTGACCGGACGACTCGACCATGGCGCTCAGGCTCTCCACCAGCGGAAGGGCGTCCTCGCGCAGCGCGTGCACGGTCCACTGGGCCTGCTTCAGGCTCTCCCTGACCAGGCTGTGCGCCTTGTCGTGGGCCGCGCGCACCTTGTCGAGGTCGCCGGTCTCGATCAGCGCGTCGGCCAGTTCCAGATGCATGCTGATCCCCGCCAGCGAGTGCGCCAGCACGTCGTGCACGTCCCGGGCGATGCGTCCCCGTTCGGTGAGCACGGCCGTCCGCGCCTCGGCCTGTGCGGCCCGCGCGGTGGACTCGACGGCCTCGACCATGGCCTCCACGGCCTGCTGCCTGCTGCGGCTCAGGATGCCGACGACCACCGGTACGCCGGTTCCGAGGCCGAAGGTCCAGGTCAGCACCTGGTGACCGGGGCCGAGGTAGAAGTACAGGACGGCGCCGCACAGCAGGCTGGACAGGGCGGCGACCGCCAGGGCCCGCTTGAGGGCGAGACGGTAGCCGGCGTGGCCGACGAGGAAGTAGGCGAAGAGGTAGCCGGAACCGCTGGTGCTGACCTCCAGCAGGGCGGCGGCCGCCACGACGCCGGTGGTCAGCCAGATGAGGGCGGCCCGGGGCGGGAACGCGGGCGGCAGATGTCTGACCAGCAGGGCGACGGAGTTGACCACGAGCAGGGCGGTCACGGCCAGGCCGCGGCCGCCGATGCCCACCGGCCGGACGGTGGCGACCGCGACGGCGATGATCAGCAGGGTGACGGCCCACTGCACGCGGGGGTCGTGCCGGGGCACGGCCCGAGGGCCGGGCTCCCGTTCGGGGACCGGCCCTGGGGCGGAGGAACTGACGGAGACGGACACGGCGCGACGGTACCCGTCCGCTCAGAGGGCCCGGTCGGCGGCGACCGCGGAACGCTGCCCGTCCACGGCCGGCTGCTGGGCGCGGGCGACCATGCGGCCACGGACGAAGATCGTGGCGAGCCGCGTGACCACCTCGGTGAGCGCCATCAGCACGAACGCGGCGACCCACGCGTCTCCCGTGGTGATCTGGTGGGAGGCGCTGAACCGGGCCAGGTTGTCGGCGCCGCCGTGGTCGACCCACAGCTGGAAGCCCATCCGCGCCCCCATGCCCAGCACCCACAGGGTCGCGGAGACCGCGCCCGCCTTGATGAAGAGGTGCGTGCCGACACTGCGGATACGGGTGTACACACCGCCCGCGACACCGAGGGCCGCGCCGATGGCGACCAGGGTGCCGATCAGCACGAGGTCGTTCCCCCCGGTGGGCACGGTGTTCAGGTAGGTGTGGGCCACGTAGCTTACGATCCCCAGGGGGATGAGGTAGGACTTCGCGTCCAGGCGGCCCTCCCGCAGCTGCCGGAAGACGACGAGGAGGAGGGCGATGTCGGTGATCCAGTCGGTCGTGGTCATGGGTACAGCCTGTTGTCAGAGGCCGCCGAACACCTGGACCCATGGGTGGAGCTACGGGTGGAGTTCCCCCGCCCCCGTCCCCCACCCCGTCCGCCGCCACGGGCGGAGGATGCGAGATTCGAACTCGTGGGGGCCGCCCTGAACCGCGGCGGAGCTGGGCCGGTGCGCCGCTGAACCCTGACGGACGAGGGTGAACGAGACCGGAACCGAGACCGCGGAGCGCGGCGCTCGGGCTGGTCGGTGCGGGCTTCGGGACGAGCCCTCAACGACTGTTCTCCCACGGACGGCCAGGTCATCCGTCGACGGCCACCCCCGTGGCGCGGATGTCGGCGATCAGCGTCCGCACTCGTCGCCGGATCTCGTCGCGGATCGTGCGTACGGCTTCGACGCCCTGGCCGGCGGGGTCGTCGAGCTGCCAGTCGAGGTAGGTCTTGCCGGGGAAGACCGGGCAGGCGTCGCCGCAGCCCATGGTGATGACGTAGTCGGATGCCTGGACGGCCTCGGTCGTCAGCACCTTCGGCGTCGCGGCGGTGATGTCGATGCCGACCTCGGCCATGGCTTCGACGGCGGCCGGGTTGACCTCGCCGGCGGGAAGGGAGCCCGCGGAGCGGACCTCGATACGGGTGCCGGCGAGGTGGGCGAGAAAGCCGGCGGCCATCTGGGAGCGCCCGGCATTGTGGACGCAGACGAACAGGACCGAGGGCTTGGTCGCGTCAGACACGGGCGGAACCTTCCGGGACGGCTGCCGGTGCGGCTGCCGGGGCCGAGGTGTCGGGGAAGTGGCGGCGAACGGCGAGGGCGACACGCACGAGGCCGATCAGCACGGGGACCTCGATGAGCGGGCCGACGACTCCGGCGAGGGCCTGGCCGCTGGTGGCGCCGAAGGTGGCGATGGCGACGGCGATGGCCAGCTCGAAGTTGTTGCCCGCGGCGGTGAAGGCGAGTGTCGTGGCTTTCGGGTGGTCGAGCCCGACCGCCCTGCCCAGGGCCATGGACCCGGCCCACACGAGCGCGAAGTACACCAGCAGCGGCAGCGCGATCCGGGCGACGTCGAGAGGCTTCGAGGTGATCGCGTCGCCCTGGAGCGCGAACAGCACCACGATGGTGAACAGCAGCCCGTACAGGGCGAACGGGCCGATGCGCGGGATCAGCCTCGTCTCGTACCAGGCACTCCCCCTGGCCTTCTCGCCGAGGCGGCGGGTCAGGAATCCGGCGGCCAGCGGGATGCCGAGGAAGATCAGGACGCTGCGGGCGATCTCCCACACCGACACGGTCAGTTCGGTCTGTTCCAGGCCGAGCCGGCCGGGCAGGAAGGAGAGGTAGAACCAGCCGAGCAGGCTGAACGCCAGTACCTGGAAGACGGAGTTGAGGGCGACCAGGACGGCGGCGGCTTCACGGTCGCCGCACGCGAGGTCGTTCCAGATGACGACCATGGCGATGCAGCGGGCCAGCCCGACGATGATGAGCCCCGTTCGGTACTCGGGCAGGTCCGGCAGGAAGATCCAGGCGAGCGCGAACATCAGCGCCGGGCCGAGCACCCAGTTCAGCAGCAGCGACGGGACGAGCAGGCGGCGGTCGCGGGTGACGGTGTCCAGCCGGTCGTAGCGCACCTTGGCCAGGACCGGGTACATCATCACGAGCAGGCCGAGCGCGATCGGCAGCGAGACGCCGGTGACGGTCACCTTCGCCAGTGCGTCACCGAGACCGGGCACGAGCCGGCCCAGGCCCAGGCCGGCGCCCATGGCGACGAGGATCCACAGGGCGAGCCAGCGGTCCACGAAGGACAGCCGCCCGGCGGCCGGCGTGGTGGGGTCGCTCACGAGGACGCCTCCGCGTCGGCGGGCTGTGCGGGGCGGGTGAGGACTCCGGCGAGTTTGTCGGTCGTCTCCGGCAGCAGCCAGTAGTAGACCCAGGTCCCGCGCCGCTCGCAGTCGATCAGGCCGGCCTGCCGCAGCAGCTTCAGGTGGTGGGAGATGGTCGGCTGGGACAGGTCGAACGCCGGAGTGAGGTCGCAGACGCAGATCTCACCGCCCTCGCGCGAGGCGATCATCGACAGCAGCCGCAGGCGGACCGGATCGCCGAGCGCCTTGAACACCTTGGCCAGTTCGACGGCCCGCTCCTCGCCCAGAGGTGTGGTCAGCAGTCCCGGGCAGCACCCGTCGGTGCTGGTGCTGGTGCTGGTGCTGGTGCGGGTGCCGTCCTGGCCGCGCGCCACCCCTTCTTGTTTCGACATGCGTCTATGTTGACGAACTTCGATCCAAGGCGCAACCTTGCATCGAGAAACATCGAATCAACCGCTGCAGCCCTTGCCCATCCAGGAGGCATGCCATGAGCGAGCAGTCCACCGACCTGCGCGAAACCGTCCGCAGGCGTTATGCCGCCGCGGCGGTCCAGGTCACCGAGGGCGGCTCGGCCTGTTGCGGCCCGCAGGCCGTGGAGGTCGACGACAACTTCGGCTCCGCGCTGTACGCGGCCGACGAGCGCGCGTCCCTGCCCGCCGAGGCGATCGCCGCCTCCCTCGGCTGCGGCAACCCCACCGCGGTGGCGGACCTCCGCGAAGGAGAGCGCGTCCTCGACCTCGGCTCGGGAGGCGGCATCGACGTCCTGCTCTCCGCCCGCCGTGTCGGCGCGAGCGGCAAGGCGTACGGCCTGGACATGACCGAGGAGATGCTCGCCCTCGCGCTGGCCAACCAGAAGAAGGCCGGTGCCGCCAACGTCGAGTTCCTCAAGGGCACCATCGAAGCGATCCCCCTCCCGGCGAGCAGCATCGACGTCGTGATCTCCAACTGCGTCGTCAACCTGTCCACCGACAAGCCCGCGGTGTTCGCCGAGATGTTCCGCGTCCTGGCGCCGGGCGGCCGGATCGGCATCTCGGACGTCGTCGCCGACGACGGACTCACCCCGGCCCAGCGCGCCGAACGCGGCGACCACGTCGGCTGCATCGCCGGCGCGCTGTCCTTCGCCGAGTACCACGAGGGCCTGGCGGCGGCAGGATTCACGGACATCGCCCTCACCCCGACCCACGCGGTCGCCGACGGCATGCACTCCGCCATCGTCCGAGCGACCAAGCCCGCCACCGCGTCCGCCACCGCCGGATCCGGTGCCCCACTGCCGCCGGCACAGGACAGCGAGGGCAGCTGCAACTGAGCACCGACCGACCGCACTGCGCCCCGGGCACCCACCCCGCGCAACCGAGCCCCCGCACGCCGCACCCGGTTGTTCAGGGTGCGCTCGTCGTAGCCCACCGTGGTGGTGCTCTTGCCGAAGTAGACCGGGTCGCCCGAGACCAGCGCCGTTCCCTGTGCCCGGACTCCCGCGTTCGCCGGCCTGCTCGACCGGTCTGTGCGGATCGACGGGCATGGCAATCGGCTGTCGCGTCATCCAACGGCCCGACGGTGCATGTCCCGCAACCGCCCCGACGATCCGCGGCTGTTCCCGGAAGCCGCCCCGAGCCTGCTCTCCCTCGGCGCCCGACTGGGACACGTTCGCCCCGGACCTCACCAGCCGGGCCACGGAACTGGACCGCACCGGCGGCGGACCGGACAAGTAACGGTGGCCCGGCCGCCCATGTCTGCCCTGCGCAACTGAGCCCGCACACGACGAAGGGCCCCACCTTGCGGTGGGGCCCTTCGACATCGTGCCCGGTGAGGCACTGGCGGAGGATACGAGATTCGAACTCGTGAGGGGTTGCCCCCAACACGCTTTCCAACTGTCCGCGCGGCCGGTCAGGGGCGTACGTAGAGGTTCGCCTTGCAGGCCAGAGAGCTATACGCACGTCGATGAACGAGAGCGACCCTCGGCGCACTGGACAAAAACTAGGACAATGAACGTCCCAGCCCAGAGTGAGCCTATCTGTGTACGGCGATCACGTGACGCGACTCATCGAGGGACGGCACTATACGTGCGTGGAAGTTGCCGAGCTGGTACTCAGGTACGTGAAGGCCCTCGTGTGGCCCCTCGTCACGCTGACATTGCTTTGGACATGGCGCGACCGCGTTGGTGAGGCTATCGGGCGGTTGAGTCGTGTGGAAACGCCAGCGGGGGCCTTGGAGTTCCAGAATGAAGCGCGGCGTGTCCGTGATCGCGCCGCAGCGGTAGCGGAAGAAGAGTCGGCACCGACTGGAACCGCACCTCGGCCGCGCCCTGAGCCTGAGCCCGAGCCGCGCCCTGAGCCTGAGCCCGAGCCGCGCCCTGAGCCTGAGCCCGAGCCGCGCCCTGAGCCTGAGCCCGAGCCGCGCCCTGAGCCTGAGCCCGAGCCGCGCCCTGAGCCTGAGCCGTCTTGGGAATCTCGAGCCGAGGCGGTACGTAACCGCTTTTTCGCCCTCTTTGCGGCAATTGATCAACCGGATGACGTAATCGAACGGTCTCCGACGGGAGCGATCGTGTCTGCTTGGAATGCCTTGCAGACGTTTGCTGAGGAAATCCTGACCCTGCACCCAAGTGTGCGGCCGCGTCATCCGACACCGGGGCGGGCGGCGCCGGGCGAGTTGGTGCGGATGCTGCAAGAGGCGGGATTGGACCCGGAAGCCGTAAACGTGATGCATGATCTGCGTCGCTTGCGTAACTCCACAGTCCATGGAACCGCTGTAGTCACACCTCAGGCGGCAAGTGACTTTGTTCGGGGTTGTTTGTACGTTGCTTACGTTATGTACGATTTGATCTAACCTGTGGCTAGTTCTGCTAGCGGCGCGTCACGCGGAGGGGGCGTTTCCACAGCGGCTTTCAAGACCGGTCTGCAGGGCGGGGTCAATCGCCATCCGACCAGGACTCACTCCGCCTATAACCGCCGCCAGGGAGGCCGCTTGGCCAGAGGTTGGCCAGAGCGTCGCTTCGAGCTCTGCTCGGCCTCGCCTACGAACCCGCTTTCCAGCTATCTGCACGGCTCTGAGGCCCCAAACGTCACACAGCAGTCCCAGCGGATCACGCCGGGCGGAGGCCGGTCGCTGAGGTTGCTGTACTTCCGTGCTGTACGGCGCTCAGCTGTCTTAGCCAAGCTGCCAAGACTCCTCCTCGGAAGCCCGTATCCCCGCGAGACTGCTCACGTTCATCTTTCTGGGTATTACTCCGCAGGGCCCATCGCTTCGGTGATACTGCCGAGACGCCTGGTGGCATTTAAGTCATGTTGGCTGATATCTGGCTGCGCAGTGTCGTACGTGCGTGCGAGACTGCGATCCCGGTCCACCGCCTCCGTGCCAACGCAAAGCGGGAGCGTGACAGTGAAGCAGAAGCTGAAGCGCCGAGGCCCTCGCCGCGGCTTCAGGGCGAACGCCACCCGTCCCCCCGCTCGCCACCGGGGGTTGGGCTACGCTTGCCGTAGCGTGACGGGAGGGGGCCGTGTGGGGGAGCTGGAAACCTGGCAACAGGAGCAGATCAGCCTTGCCTACCTGTCTGCCGTAGCTACCCGGGCCGGCGCCACCTCTGCTCAGTGGAACGTCGATAAAGACGGCGTAGATGTGACTCTGAAGCGAGATCACATCCAAGTCGAATTCCAGATGAAATGCTCATTTTCGCCCACCCTCCTGGCTGACGGCGAGACCTACGCTTTCGACTTGGATATCCGCACCTATGACTGCCTGCGGCACAAGAACAGGTCAGCCGCTGGCTTCCTCGGCCTCGTAGTCGTTCCGCGCGACTTGAACGACTGGCTTGTGCATGACGATGAATCTCTTCTGATGCACTGCGTCGGCTACTACGCAAGAATCCAGAACCTTCCGGCAGCGACGACGGAGAGCACGACTCGCATCCATCTGCCAAAACAGCAGAGGATCGATTCGGATGGCCTGGACAGAGTCTTCGGGTACGCCTTTGACCGGCTTTTCAAGCCGCAGTCCGAGGAAGGGGGTCAGTGAACATGGTTGAAATTGGTTTCGAAGAAATTGCATCTTATCTTCGAGGTTCCGGGTGGCGCCGCTCCCTCTCCGGCCCCTTTGCCGAAATTTGGCACCCGAGAGGCGACGACCAGTGTTCGGTATTCGTCCCCAGAGAGAAAGACTCGCCCGACTTCTTGACCGCCCTCAAGATTCTCACCAAAGAAGTTTCGCGCATCGAGAATCGACCCGAAAGGGATATCAACCTCGAAATTTCGCGCCAATTCGTTGATGTTACGGATCTGCGCGCAGAGGATGAGGACATTGCCGACGGCACAATTCCGCTGTCTGTCGGAATAGGGCTGTTTAACTCTGCTCATCGCATGATGGTGTCTGCTGCCGCCGCCACACTGCACCGCCAGAGCTACTACGGTAACTCGATGCCTCGTGCTGCCCATAAGCATGCCCGTCGCATGCGGCTAGGGCAAACCAGGCCAGGCTCTTACATCGTTCCCGTAATCAGTAGCGCGAGATTCGGCGCTCTGGTTTCAGAGGAGTTTGGTGAACCAAGGCTTGAGGCAACAGCTGATGAATCGTACTTTGAACGCCGAATGTTGACCACCCTTTCTCGCGCGCTCGAAACTCTTTCGCAATTGACAGTGGTACACGGGCGAACACCAAGCAAGTTGGATGTC
Source organism: Streptomyces sp. NPDC008150 (assembly GCF_042956945.1). Taxonomy (NCBI): domain Bacteria; kingdom Bacillati; phylum Actinomycetota; class Actinomycetes; order Kitasatosporales; family Streptomycetaceae; genus Streptomyces; species Streptomyces sp. NPDC008150. The sequence goes on from NZ_JBIBHJ010000003.1 coordinate 465,467, forward strand.
CTCGGCGCTGTCGATGAAGGTGTCTCAAGTGAACTTTGCGCAGCTGTCCTAGATGTCATCGGAAAAGGCGGCGTTGAAGCCTTTGATGTCACCTTCAATTGGGCGCCGAGTTCACCAGCCCCCAGAGGGCTGCCAGAAAAAATTGAGTTTCCTGGCGCGGCCGCAGAGTTGATTGAACGTGTCGAGTTCGAACTAAAGGAAACAAACGCTCCAGCCGAGCGAATTCTGTACGGGGTAATTAGGCGTCTCGCCTTGGGGAAGAATGACGCGACTGGCCACGTCACTCTTGAGACGATGCTTGACGGTAAGCCGCGAACGGTAGGTTTTGATCTGCCGCTTCACGTTTATCGTCGAGCAGCGCATTATCACGGCGAACGTCGGCCTGTCATTGTGCGAGGATTCCTTGACGCTCCTCCAGGGCGACGCGCAACAATGGAGGTGACTGCTTTCGATGCTGACCGGTCTGTTGCCTCATTTGAAGACGCCGAAGTAGAAGCTGAGTAGACGGCAGCAAGCCCGTCCTCGACTCCGCCTTTAGCTCTCATCCCATCCACCGTGTACCGCGCCTGTTCGGCTCTGCCCTTGGCGCCGGTGGATGGAATGAGAGTCCCCGTTCCCCGCAAGGTGCCCGTGGCCGGGAACGACGCCCCCTCCCGCCCGGCGCCGGCTGCCCCTTGCCGGAGGCGTCATCTGTGGCCATGGGCCGCGAGGCCGGGTGGCCGACTCATGGCTTCCGGGCTATCCGCAGTGGGCGGGCATCGGCGCGCCCGCACGTACGGAATGCGGCCGCTCGCTCAGGCAGCGAAGCGGAGCCGTTCCGGCGTAGGTGTCCGGTCTGAGAACTCGTGGTCTACCGACGTGGCGGGACGCTGGGCGAGCCACCCGGAAACCCTTGGGCCGCCGTTCACCGCGCCGCCCTCGCGGACCGTGCGGACATGCTGGAAGCCATGGTTCAGGTAGTACCGCTGAAGGGCCTCGTTGGTTGTCCATGCGTCAAGCCGTACCCACCTGGCGCCTGCGCGGTGGGCGCGGTCTCCGGCCCAGTCGAGTAGTCGGCCGCCGAGGTTCTGCCCGCTGTACTCCCGGGCAATGGTGAGCTTGTTGACGAACATCGACGGCTCGGCGAGTTCGTCGGCGGTCCACAAGCCTGCTTCGGCGTCCGGGGTCAGCGTGATTGTTCCTGCGGTCGTGTGTCCGTCGCGCAGCATGAACACCGTGCCCTGTTCGATCGTGGCAAGGAGCTTGTCCGCGGGATAGGGGCGGCTCCACTGGTCAGAGCCAAGGCCGCGCAGCCAGGCTGCCGCCTGCTCACGGAAGGCGAGCAGCTTGGCGACGTCGTGCGGTTCAGCGGGTGCGATGATCACGCGTTCTCACTTCGGGCGGACAAGTCGCCGATCTCGTAGTTCATGCGGTTCAGGTCCCCCCGGAACGTCGTGATCGTGCAGCGGATAGGCCGTTCCGCGGAGTACCCGGTGCGCGTCCAGAGCATCACGGGCACACCTGCCCCCACCTCCAAAAGGCGAGCCTCTTCGGGGGTGGGCATCCTGGCGGCCACTTCGTCGAAGTAGCCAACCTGCTCGATTCCGCTCGAAGCGAGGTACCGGGTCGTGCCCTCTTCGATGTCACCCGGTTCGGCCAGGCGCGGCGACTCTTCGACCAGCCACGACGGATAGTAGGTCGCCTGCGTTGACCAAGGAACGTCGTCCACATAGCGATGACAGAACCGCAATACGGTCGTCGTACCCGCAGTGATCTTCAGTCGTTCGGCGACGTAGTCCGACGACGGGAGAACCTCGACTCGGAAGGTCTGCGAGGGGCGGCGGCCGGCATTCGTCACGTCGGTGCTGTAGGCGTCCCCTGTCTGCGGGAAGGTCAGATTCTCGAACCGCGACGCGTTCAGCTCGAAGACCTCGTGTGCTCTGACCTCGTAGCCAAGCCCTTGACTTGACGTGATCAGACCCTCGCTGACCAAGAGACTCAGGCCGTTGCGGACCGTGTTCCGCGACGCGTCGAAACGCTGCTGCAAGTCGTTCTCAGACGGCAGCCGCGCCCCCCGCGCATAGGTGCCGCTGTCGATCTCGCGACGCAGCGCGTCGGCCACCTGGCGGTACTTCGGCTGCTTGCTCATGGGTCCATCATCACTCACTCGACCAACTTGTTGGTACATGTAGCCCCGATCCCCTTGACGACTCACTGTCCGTGGGTGCAGCATCACTGCATCAACTTGTACCAACAAGTTGAGCAAGTGGTGCAACACCATTGAGTGTGCCTGCTTGTGCTGACAGCCCGGAGGAAAGCCCGCGAGGGCGAGTACGACGGCCCGGCACTTGATCGACCTGCTTCACCTGCACGAACGCACAGGGCGGGGACGCTGCAATCCCGCTAAAGGCCAGGGGACAGGGCTTCGGCCCGACTGGCGAGGTGGCCCGGTGACCGCGAGCAACGGCCGGAGTGTGGGGACAAGGTCCCCCTTGCAGTGCGTATCCCCTGGTCAGCGACGTGAAGGAGTGGCAAGTGAGTCGACGAAAGCGATGGGCGCGGCCGTGATCGACCGACACGGCAGCGCCGCTCCACTTCTTGGCCCGTGAGCGCGAACGAGCGTCATGGGCCGACCGGTCATCTTCGACCGCTTCGCGACGGCTATCGCCGCGCCGGTTGCCTCCCTCGCCCGTGCTGGCCGCTCTGCGGAGCGGGCCGGTACGGGCGGGGCTGAGGGGAGCCGGAGCTACCGACTTCAACGGCGCGCGGTCCCGGTGCTGGAACACCGGGACCGCTGTACGGGCCGTTTACCTGCAAGGGAGACCACGACCCATGGAACACATCATGACAGTTCAGACGGCTGTCACGGCGTTCGCGGACTACATGGAGCCGACGCCCGGTGAACTGGAGGCGATCGAGCGGGAGATGCCCGAGTTGCTGGCGGACGTCGATCTGTTGGACGCGCTGATCATCGCGATGGACCGCACGCCGACCGAGCTGGACAGGCAGCGCATCCGCCGGGCCCGGCGCCGGCTGTGCGCCGCGCGCCGCGACCTGGTCAACCAGGCCGCCACCGACCGCACGTCGGGCGGTGCGGCGTGAGCGAGGACCCGAACTTCCAGGACCGCATGTTCCTGGAGAGCGAAGCCGTCTACCAGCGCATCGTGGACGGCCAGGTCACCGACGTAGAAGCCGAACTGACGGAGGCCCAGTTCCGCGCCTCGCAGGACGGGGGTGCGGCATGAAGGCGAAGACCGTACTGCCGGCCGTCGCGATGACGGCCGTGTCCATGGTCCTCACCCTGGCGGTGGTCGTGATGTGGCTGGGCACGGCCATGCCGTGGCCCGTCGCTCTGGTCGTCGGGCTGGGAATCGACGGAGGGTGGCTGGCCACGCTCGCCTACGAGCGCCGGCTTGCCGCGCAGGGCGACCACAACACCACCGTGACCGCGGTCGGCTGGTCGTTCGGCCTGCTCGCCACCACGGTCCTCATCGCGCACGCCCTGACCGCCCACCACTCCGTGAGTGCGTGGCTGGCCGTGGCCTGGCTGCCAGTCGCCGCCAAAGCCTTGTGGCTGGTGCACGGAATGTGGGAGCGGACCGCCCTCACCGACAAGGCCCTCGGTGCGATCCGCGGCATCCAGCAGGAAGCCCGGGACGAAGCGGCCGTTGCCCGCGCCCGCCTGCGGGCCGAAGCGGCGACCGAGGAGACCCGGCTGACGGCCGTGACGCAGGCCGGCGCCCGCGTCGCCCGCATCCAGGCGCAGACGTCACAGGCACTCGCCAAAGCATGGTCCACCCTGGAATCCGCCCGTGAGGGCGAGGACTCGGGCAGGGCGCTGACCAGCGTGACGGGCCGCGTCACACCCGACGTCGCACCCCGGTGGGAGCTCCCGGTGTGGGGGCCGTTCGAGCCCGTGCGCGCCCTCGACTCCGGGCCTGCGCTGAGCGACGCGGAGCTCGACACGCTCGTAGACGAGATCCGCTACAGCCAGAACCCGCCCCTGTCCTACCGCGAGATGTCGGTGCGCTTCCGGGCCGCCGGCCACTCCGCGTCCGAGGTCCGCCTGCGGGCCGCGTGGAAGCGCGTGGTCGCCTGATGAGCGGCCGGTTCGGCGAGTGCTACGACCCGACCGGAACCGTCCACGGGGTGCCCACCTACCCGTGGCGGTACGCCCCGGACGGCTACGCCACCCGCCGCCAACTGCGGGAGCAGGGCCTGAGGCCCGGCGGGCAGCCGATAGCGGCGCAGGTCATGCGGATCAACCGCCGTACCACCGGCCCCCGCGTCGCTTACCTGTACCGCGTCGAACTGGCCCTGCCGGTACGGCCGATGACGTCGCGGAAGTGGGGCGCGCTCGCGCTGGCGATGCTCGCCCGCCGCACCTGCCCCGCCTGCCTGCTCGACGTCGGCTACTGCATCTCGCGCACGTACGGCATGTGCGGGCTGTGCATCCTCGCCGCGGAACAGAGCTCCCGCACCAACCCCACCACCACTTCGGCCGGTTCGGAGGCAGCGTGAAAGCCAAGGTGAGCGCGCACCGGGTGCGCGGCTACGGCGGTACCGTCCGCACCGCACAGCGCCTGACCGAGGAGGCCATGCGGTTGGTCGCCCGGTCGGTGTCGGGTCGGATGCCGGACGTCGAAGTGATCCTGACCGACCCCCGCGGCCTGGCCGAGCTGGCCACCGCCGCGGATGCGGAGCTGGCCGGCGTGCTCGACTCCCGCACCCGTACTCGCGTCGAGAAGGGGGCGCGCCGGGCCCTGCGGGACATCTCGGCGTGCTCCATCCCGCGCCGTGACGGTCGGGTGCTGGTCCTGGTCAACGTCGACCGGCACCCGACTCCGGCCCTGCTCGCCGTGACCCTCGTGCACCAGCTGGTGCACGCCATGCAGGTCAGCCGACCCAAGGTTGTCGACAAGGTCATTGCCAGCGAGCGCGACCGCTTCCGCGTCGAGCGGATGTCGAGCCGGGCCCGCCGCGAGTTCGACCGGCAGTTGGACGAGCACGAGCGCGAGGCGTACAGCCGCGAGCACCTGGCCGACCACCTCGTTCCCGGCGCCTCCAGCCGCACCGCCTGATCACTGTTCAGGTCCTCAACCGCGATCACCCCTGCACGTCGCAACGCCCAGCACGGAGTCATGACGCCGGGGCGGCCCCATTGCCCTGCCCGGACCACGGGCCGCCCCGGCTCCCAACCACCGCCCCCGAAGGGGCAGTTCTGGAGACCTCCAGCATGAGTGAGAACGTCGTCAGCCTCTACAAGAACCCCGGACCGGACCCGGTTCCGCCGACCACGCTCACCGTGGTCTCCGACCCGGTGCCCTCCCCGGCCGTGCCCGTCCCGCTGTGGGTGCGCTCCGGACGGGCCGTGAAGACCGCCCTCACGCACGAGAACACCAGGACCGGCGCCCGTGCCGTCGCCCGCCACACCCTCTACGTCGCCGGTGGGGCGCGCATCGTCGGCAAGCGCACGTGGGACGCCCGGACCACCGCCCGCTACGAGCGGTACATGCGCACCGCAGAGGCCGCTGGGAACATGGAGTTGGCGGCGGAGTGGGAGGAGCGGGGGCAGCGCTACCGCGAGGCCCGCCACCGCCGCCGCATGGACCTGCTGACCTCACCCGTCGACGCGGCCCGCAGCATCGTCGTCGGTACCGGCGTCGGTGTCGGTGGCCTGCTCGCCCTGGGTGTCGCCCTCGCGATCGCCACGAAGGACGTGACCGAGACGGTCACCCCGATCATGGCGGTCATCAACTTCATCCAGCTCATGGTCACCATCGTGACCGTGGTCTGGGGACCCGCCCTCACGATCACCCCGTTCCTGGCCCTGCTCGCGCTGTGGGCGGTCGGGTCCAAGCAGCACGCCGCACCCGCGTGGGCCCTGCCCGACAACGTTCGCAACGGCGAGGGCGAGCCGATCACCCCCTCGATCGTGGTCAAGGCGCTGCGGGACCTCGGAGTCCCCGCGCTGCGCACTGCGATCAAGGAGATGGGAGACGCCGGCGCGTCGATGCTCGGGCCGATCCGGATCGCCGGATGCGGTGTCGAAGTGGACGTCACCCTGCCGTCCGGGGTGTCCACGAACGAGGTGCAGCAGCGCCGCCGGAAGCTCGCGGAGAACCTGAGCCGGCACGAGCACGAGGTGTTCATCACCATCCCCGCCGCGGCCCGCACGGTGCGCCTGTGGGTGGCGGACTCTGGGGCGCTCGATGAGCCGATCGGTCCGTCTCCGCTGGTCACCGACGAGGCGCTGACCGCCGACTACACCAAGGGCAAGGCGCCATGGGGGCAGGACCTGCGGGGCGATGCCGCCTCGCTGAGCCTGTATCAGCGGCACCTACTCATCACGGGATTGTCGAACCAGGGCAAGACCGCCTCGCTGCGCTCGCTCGCCCTGTGGCTTGCCTTCGACAAGTCCGTTGAGTTCTGGATGGGAGACCTCAAGGGCGTGGGCGACTGGGCGATGTTCGACGGTCTCGCCGCCCGGCTGATCCAGGGGCCGACCGATGAGCACGTGATCCAGGTCACGGAGATGGTCGAGGACGCGGTCACCGAGATGAACCGGCGTATCCAGGAACCGCCCGGCACGGTGTTCCCGCCGCTCATGGTGATCGTGGATGAGGCGCAGATGGCGTTCATGTGCCCGGCCGTGGGGGACGACAAGCGGCCCTACGGCGGGAGCAAGGCCACCTCCCGGTACTTCATGGCGGTGCGCAAGATTCACAACCAGGGCCGTGCGGTGAACGTGCTGATGTGGCAGGGCACGCAGGACCCGACCGACCAGAACCTTCCCAAGCTGGTCCGGGAAGGCGCCCATACCCGCGCCTCCCTCGCGCTGGGCACGGAGTCGCAGGCTCGTATGGCGCTCGGAGACAAGGCCGTTGACGGGGGCGCGGCACCGAACCTGCTGCGTCCCGGGCTCGACAGGGGAACCGTCGTCGTCGCCTCAGACGGGATCGACATCCCGGCCGGACAGGCGTCCATCACGGTCCGCACGCACTACATCAGCACCGACGACGCAAAGGAGATCGCGACCCGGGCGAAGGCGCTCCGGGACGGGATCACCACTCTGCACAGCATCGACCGCACCGAGGAACGCAATCCGCTCGTGGACATCATCGACGTCATCGGAGATGCCACACGCGTGCGGACCAAGGACGTCCTCGCGCGCCTCAGCACGCTGCTCCCGAGCATTTACGGCGGCTGGTCGTTCATCGACCTCAAGCGCGTCCTGGACGACGCCGGCGCCTCCCCGAGCAAGTCGGACGGGGTCATGGTCGTCCACCGCGAGCGCGTGCAGCGCGCCCTCGCCGCCCACTGGGACGAGGGTTCCGCTTCCGCTGCCGAGTAACAGGGAGCCGACCCCTGACGGGTCAGGGAGGCAGGGAGAACTCCCTGAACGCCTCCCTGACTCGCCTCCCTGCACCTGACCTGCACAAATGATCAGTCAGGGAGGCAGGGAGGCACGCAGGTCAGACCCTGAAAACCCCCCTCAGAAGCCTCCCGGCAGGGGGTGTCTTTGCCTCCCTGCCTCATGTTCGGAAGGGATTCCGTATGTACCCCGAACACGCCTCCCACGGCCCCGTGTCGCGGGCCGTGGACGTCCACACGCCGGTTCCGCTCCCGCCCGCCGTGGCCATGTCGGCGCCCGTCGCCGCGGTGCAGCCCGGCACGGTCCCGGCCGTGGCGAGCATCGTGCTCCCGAACGGCCAAGTGGTCACCGGCTACGCCATGAGCCCGGTGCAGCCCGAACCCCTCACGGTGAAGCCGGCGGTCTCCCGCACCGCCGTGAACGTCATGGCGGGCGGGGTCGGGTTCCTCGCGGTGTGCGGCGGGCTGTTCCTGCTCACCGCGTTCATCACCGCACTCACCGCGCTCATCACGCAGTTGATCGTGTTCGCCGCGGTCTGCTTCGGCGGGTTCGTGGCCGTGCAGGTCTGCCGCACGGGCGGTCACCGCGGCGGGACCACGGTCAACATCCGCAAGGCAGTGATCAAGCGGAACAAGTTCTACGGCTGACGGGAGACCCCTCGTGCGACTGCGACTCCAGATCATCACCTGGCCCCGCCGGGCGTTGGTCCTCGCCGACACCCCCCGCCCCGACTGCCCGGACTGTGAGGGCGCGGGCGGGACCGAGTGGGACTACGGCGACGAACAGGGCGAGTACGCCGGCACCGAATGGGAACCCTGCGGCTGCTTCACCGGCCGCACCTGTTTCCTGTTCCCCCTGCCCCACCGGCCCCGCGTGCTGCGCCGCCACACGAACGCCCCCGACCCCTGGGGGCCGGCGACATGACCGGCCGCGAGTACGGGGCGCCTGCCGCGGCGCGGGAGTGGGACCGGCTGCACGCGGTCATGGCCCCGCGCCCGTCGTGGCACTACGACAGTGACGAGCGCATCGGCGCCGGACGCTTCAACGACTACCGGGCCGTCATGCCGACCCTGGCACAGTCCCGGCTGGTCGTGGAAAGCCACGGTCACACCGTGGTCGTGGACCACCGGGGCGTGAGCATCGACGGTCGGCGGGCGGACCCCCGCCCGCCGACCGCCCGGGAGTCCAAGGACGTCCGCGACCCCTACGTCAGTCCCGCGTTCCAGATCACCAAGGACGGCACGGTCGTCTCCCACGGCCGCATCGTCGCCCGCCTCCAACACGACCGCCCGCCCGAGGTGTTCGGGCCGGACGGGCCGTCGTGGGCCCGCGGCGCCGGACACACGGTCATCGTCGACACCGCCGGAATCCTGGTCGACGGACACCGGGTCCTCACCGCGCGGATGCTCCCGCCGCGCCCCGGGTCCGTCCCGCTGTGGATCGCAGAGGACGGCCGTGTCTTCTACCGCGGCGCGGAAATCGCCCGCGTCGACCCGGACAAGGACGCCACCGAAACCACCCTGCCCGGCACCCCAGCCGCCCGCCCGCGCAAGCGGCGGCCCGCACCGGACCCCGCTCCGGCAGCGCCGGGCATCTTCCCGGACCACCGCGAAGCGGCCTGACCTGCCCGGACACACCAAGAGCGGCCCCCGTATCCGACCAAGAATCCGGGGCCGCTCTTGTCCACCAGCACCCTTCACAGGACTGGAGACCTCCAGCATGACCCATCCCACCGACGTTCGGCGAGTGCGCCAACCGGCCGCATTGGCAGCTGTGTTCCTGCGCCTGTTCGGCCGCAGGCCGACGCTGCTGGACTTGTACTGCTGCCAGGGCGGCGCCGCCGCGGGCTACGCGGCGGCCGGCTTCGACGTGACCGGCGTCGACATCGCCCCGCAGCCGCGGTACCCGTTCCGGTTCGTGCAGGCCGACGCGATCGCGTTCGTCCTCGAACACGGCGCCGGCTTCGACTTCATCCACGCCTCCCCGCCGTGCCAGCACGACACCGAATGCCAGCGCATCCGCGGCAACGACCACCCCGACCTGATCGCCCCCACGCGGGCCGCCCTTGAACTGACCGGGCGGCCGTGGGTGATGGAGAACGTGCGCGGTGCGGCACCCAAGCTCCGGGAGCCGGTGATGCTCTGCGCGACGATGTTCGGGCTGGCCAACTACCGCCACCGGTTCTTCGAGCCCGGCGGCGGCTTCGCCCTCAGCGCGCCTGGCCACCCCGCGCACTTGGTCCCCCAGGCGAAGATGGGCCGCCCCGTCCCGCCGGGCCACTACGGGCAGTTCGTCGGGAACTTCTCCGGCGTCGACCTGGCCAGGCGGGTCCTGGGTGTGCCGTGGATGAACCGCGACGGCATCCGCGAATGCATCCCGCCCGCCTACACCCGGCACATCGGCACCGCCGCCCTCGCCCAACTCGCCGCACAGCCGGTGGCGGTGGCCGCATGAACGCCCGCGTCCTGCCGCTCCGGCGGCCCAACGGCCTGCGCGTGCTGGACCTGTGCTGCGGTGCCGGGGGTCTGTCGATGGGCTACTGGCTGGCCGGCTTCGACGTCGTCGGCGTCGACATCCGCCCCCAGCCCAACTACCCCTTCCCCTTCGTCCAGGCCGACGCCCTCAACTACGGCACCCGCCACGGGCACGCCTTCGACCTGGTCCACGGATCCTGGCCCTGCGAGCGCTACGCCACCGTCACCAGGTGGCGCGGCAACCCGGCCGATCACCCCGACCTGATCGGGCCCGGACGCCAGGTCATGCAGGCCACCGGCCGCCCCTGGGTCATGGAGAACGTCCCCGAAACCGCCACCGCCGGCCTCCTGCGCCCGGACTACCTGCTGTGCGGAACCCAGTTCGCCCTCAACATCCGCCGCCACCGCGCCTTCGAAACGTCATGGGGCGGCGGCGGAGACCTCCTCCCGCCCTGCTGGCACCCCAAGACCCTGCTCGCCTTCGAGCACAAGGGCGAACGCGCCTACGCCGACGCCATGGGCTGCGCCTGGATGACCAACCGCGAAGCCCGCAAAGCCGTACCCCCCGCCTACACCCACTTCATCGCCGCACAGTTCCTCACCCTCGAAGGGAGCGCCGCCGCATGAACCCCGAACCCCTGCGTACCGCCCTTCACCTCGCCACGACCGGTCTGCCGGTGCTGCCGCTGCGGGCGGGCAAGGCGCCGTTCGGCAACTGCCGTGCGTGCGCGGGCAACGCGTGCGGCGGCCGGCCGAACATGGTCAGCTCCGGCCCGTGCCGGTGCCCGGGTGTCTGCCACGCGTGGGCCGCGGCCACCACCGACCCGGACGTCATCGCCTCGCCCGCGTGGGCGGGGGCGTGGCGGCGGGCGGTCTGCGTTGCCTACCACCCCGGCGCCGCCGGCCTCACCGTGGTCGACCTCGACAACGCGGCGGCCGTCGACTGGGCCCGCACGACCCTGCCCACGACCCGGACCGTGGCCACGACCCGCGGTGAGCACTGGATCTACTCCGGCGCCATGCAGTCCTCGAACGCGGTCCGGCCCGGCACCGACATCAAGTCCCGCATGTCGTACACCCGTTGGCTTGGGAAGGGAGAGGGCTTCACGGCCCCTCTCCCGCCCGCTGTGCGCGCGCTGGCAGTGAAGGCCCCTTCCCCGCTCCGCGGCATCCCACGGCCCCTTGCGGTGCCCTTGACGGGCGGGCAGGGGGCGTGCCCGCACCGTTCGCCCGCCTATCTCGAACGCGGGATCACCATGGCGGAACAGCGCATCACCGGAGCGTCCGAGGGCGTGCACGCGGCTGTGTACCGGACGTTCCTCGCGGTGCTGTCCACGCACGGCCGGTGCGGCTGCCTCACCGACGTCCACGTCGGCCGGCTGTTCGCCGCGGCGCACGCGAAGGGCGAGAGCGTGCGGCACTGCTCCGACGCGTGGGCCAACGCCCGTGCCCGGCTGGGGGTGTGACCGTGGCCGACGACGACAAGGACCCGGCGCGCGAAGTCATCACCACCTACGCGCAATCCCACTTCCGGTACTTCCGCACCGCGGACGGCACCGTCTACGCCCAGCGCAACGGCCACCCCGTGGCCCGCCCGATCCGCTCGCAGGGCACCACCGGCAGCCACCGCCAGGAACTCATGGTCGGTCTCTTCCGCGACGGCCGCGGCGTCTTCAACGGCACCGCTCTCAAGGAGGCACTGGACTTGATCGAAGCACTCGCCCTCACCGAGGACGTGCAGCCCGTCCACATCCGCGTCGCCCCCGGCTTCGACGGGGCCACCTGGCTCGACCTCGGACGCGCCGACGGCCAGTCCGTCCGTATCCACCCCACCGGGTGGGACGTCCTGACCCCCGACCCCCGTGAGGTGTCCTGGCGCCGTACACAGCTCACCGGGGAACTCCCGCTGCCCGCGAAGGACGCCGGCGACAAGGGCATTGACCGCCTGCTCCGGCTCACCAACTTCGCCACCGCGGAGACCGAGTGCCTGGCCGTTGCCTGGCTCATCGGGTGTCTCGGGCCGTCCGTACCGGTGCCCGCCCCGTTCCTCACCGGACCGCAGGGAGCGGGCAAGTCGACCGCCGGGCGGATGCTCGTGCGGATCGTGGAAGGCATGACCGGCGACCTGCGCCGCGCACCCAAAGACGAAGAGAACCTGATCACCGCCGTTGCGGCGGGCTGGGTCACCGCGCTGGACAACCTCTCCCACATGACCCCGGAACTCTCCGACGCGATGTGCTGCATCGTCACCGGGGCCGAGAACGTCAAGCGCGCCCTGTTCACCGACGGAGACGTCTTCCGTGCCCGCTACCGCCGCCCCCTGCTCCTGACCGGGATCGACGTCGGCGTCATCCGCCCCGACCTCGCGGAACGGCTCCTGCCGTTGCGGCTGGAACGGCCCCGGGTGAGGCGCACCGAAGCGGAACTGTGGGCCGAGTACGAGGAAGCCCTGCCCGTGGTCCTCGGCTCACTGCTCAACCTCACGGTCAAGGTCCGTGCGGTCGCCGCGGAGACGCCCACGGATCTGCGGATGGCGGACTTCGCGCACCTGTGCGCACAGCTCGACGCCGCGACTGGTTGGGGATCGCTCACCGCCTACCGGGCCACCCTCGACGACCTGAATGACGACGTCATCGAAGGCGACCTGCTCGCACAGACCGTTCTCCGGCACGCCGCGGACATCGCCCCGGGCGCCGGACAGCAGATGACGTCCACGGAGTGGCTGCACCTCCTCACCCGTCTCTACAGCGGGGATGACTGCCGGGCCCTGCCCAAGGGATGGCCCACCACGGGCAAGGTGCTCTCCGACAGGCTCAAAAGGCTCCAGCCCACCCTCGCCGCCCGGGGCGTCATCATCGACTCCGGCCGCACCCGCGGAGCCCGGTACATCGAGCTGGCCCGCACGCCGGCGCCGCCGGGCGAACAGCAGTCGCTCTGAGCGCCCGCCGATACCGCGGCCGTGGTCCGCGCCTCAACAGCAAGAGGAGCACACCCCCGCGTGTGTGCTCCTCTTGCTGTTCGGCGGCGGCGCCGCCCTGCGACGGTCGCGCCGCGAAGCGGCCCGTTCTTCACGCTCTGAGCCGCACCGCACCACTACAGACAGCCCCTCTTTTTCCTAAGTAGGGGACGGCTGCGTCACAGCGTCACACGATCTTGAAAAACGGCCTGTGAGCTGCGCAGAAGGGCGTGACGCAGACGGCCTTTCTCTGCGTCACGCCGCGTCACGTGCGTCACCCGTGACGGACAGCCTGCGTCACGGATGACGCACCCCCACCCGTCTGCGTCACAGCAAACCCGCAGGTCAGAGCCCCTGCGTGACGCACGTGACGCTGTGACGCAGAAATCCGAACCTCGGACAGACGCACGGCACCCAAGCCCCTTCCTCGCCACGGGAGATCGCATGGACACCGCCCCCGCCGAAGAACTCGACAACACCCTCGTACTGCTCACCGTTGAGGAAGCCGCCCGCCGCCTCCGCATCGGCCGAACCACCTGCTTCGCCCTCATCCGAACCGGAGAGCTGGAGTCCATCGACGTCGGCCGGCTCCGCCGCGTCCCCGCGGACGCGCCCGCCGAATTCGTCGCCCGCCGCCGCGCCACCAAACGCCGCGCCGCGTAATCCGTCCGCCTAACGAAGCCGGGGGCGGTGGCACTGCCGAACAGGCAGCGTCACCGCCCCCGCCTGCATCCCGATTCAGAAGGAAGGCCCGTGGCAGAGAAGAAGGGCACCCGCCGCGCGAACGGCGAATCAGCGATCTACTTCGGAAAGGACGGCCGTTGGCACGCCCGTGTGCCCATGGGCTACAAGGACACCGGCGAGCCGTACCGCCGGCACCTGACACGCAAGACGCGCGAAGACCTGGTCGAAGAGGTTAAGAAGCTGGAGAAGCAGCGCGACGCAGGCTCCGCACGCCAGCCGGGCAAAGCGTGGACGGTGGGGAAGTGGCTTGAGCACTGGGTCGAGAACATCGCTAAGCCGACTGTCAGCGAGAACACCTACGACGGCTACGAAGTGGCCGTTCGCGTCCACTTGGTGCCCGGAGTCGGCAAGCACCGCTTGGACCGCTTGGAGCCCGAACACCTGGAAAGCCTGTACCGCCGCATGCAGGCGAACGGGGCGCGCAAGGCGGGCACGGCGCATCAGGCGCACCGCACCGCCCGGACGGCCCTGGGGGAGGCCGTACGGCGCGGCCACGCGGCGAGGAACGCTGCCGCGTTGGCGAAGCCGCCGCGGATGGAAGAGGACGAATCCGAGGTCGAGCCGTACTCCGTTGACGAAGTGCAGCGGTTGCTGATCGAAGCCAACAAGCGCCGGAACAGCGCCCGCTGGATGCTCGCTCTCGCTCTCGGGCTCCGGCAGGGCGAGACGCTCGGATTGCGGTGGTCCGATGTTGACCTCGCCAACGAGTACCTGAAGCTGCGACGGAACCGCCTGCGCCCCCGGTACGAACACGGGTGCCCGGACGCTTCGCCGTGCAGCCGGAAGGCGGGGTACTGCCCGGACCGGGTGCAGGTCCGGCGCGAGACCAAGAACACGAAGTCCAAGGCGGGCCGGCGGGCCGTTCCCCTGCCCGGACCGCTGGTCTCGATGCTCCGTGCTCATGCCGAGACGCAAGCGAGGGAGCGCAAGGCGGCCGGCGACCTCTGGACCGAGTCCGACTACGTGTTCACCAAACAACTGGGCGGGCCCCTGAGCCCGAACACGGACTACCACGACTGGAAACGGCTGCTGGAAGACGCCGGGGTCCGGGACGGCCGGCTGCACGATGCCCGGCACACGGCCGCCACCGTGCTCATGCTGCTCGGTGTCCCGGCTCGCGTCATCGACCAGATCATGGGATGGGAACCGGGAACCTCCGACAGCATGAGGGCGAGGTACCTGCACGTGCCCGACGCGATGCTGAAGGACGTCGCCCGCAAGATCGCCGAAGCCATCTGGGGAGCTCCGAAGTCCCGCGCTGTGGACAAAAACCAGGACAACGAAGGCTGAGGACAACGACGAAGGGCCCCACCTTGCGGTGGGGCCCTTCGACATCGTGCCCGGTGAGGCACTGGCGGAGGATACGAGATTCGAACTCGTGAGGGGTTGCCCCCAACACGCTTTCCAAGCGTGCGCCCTAGGCCACTAGGCGAATCCTCCGGTCGGAACATTACATGACCCTGGGCCGTGCTCGCGAACTCGTTCCCGCCGGTGGGATCGGGTACGCTGTGCCCAGCCCCTCACGCGGCGCTATCTGACTGAACTCCCCCAGGGCCGGAAGGCAGCAAGGGTAGGTTGGCTCTGGCGGGTGCGTGGGGGGCGTCTGATTTTCCGCTCCGGTGCCCGGCTCGGTCGGCGCGTGCGGATGTGACCTCGCCGACTGTCGGGCGGCCCGCGGAGCGGCCCTCGCCCGGTGCTCGCCTCTCTTTTCGCGGGCGGGCGGTCCGCCGGTCTTCCTGGGCGGGGCCCGTTGTCGGCGGACGCCTATAACCTCGTAAGCGTGTCGTCTCTCGCGCTCTACCGCCGCTATCGCCCGGAGTCGTTCGCCGAGGTCATCGGGCAGGAACATGTCACCGACCCGCTGCAGCAGGCGCTGCGGAACAACCGGGTCAATCACGCGTACCTGTTCAGCGGGCCCCGCGGCTGCGGCAAGACCACGAGCGCACGCATCCTGGCCCGTTGCCTGAACTGCGAGCAGGGCCCGACGCCGACGCCGTGCGGCGAGTGCGAGTCCTGCCGTGACCTGGCGCGCAACGGGCCGGGCTCCATCGACGTCATCGAGATCGACGCCGCGTCGCACGGTGGTGTGGACGACGCCCGTGACCTGCGGGAGAAGGCATTCTTCGGGCCCGCGCGCAGCCGGTACAAGATCTACATCATCGACGAGGCCCACATGGTCACGCCGGCCGGCTTCAACGCCCTGCTCAAGGTCGTCGAGGAGCCGCCGGAGCACCTCAAGTTCATCTTCGCGACCACGGAGCCCGAGAAGGTCATCGGCACCATCCGGTCGCGCACGCATCACTACCCCTTCCGGCTCGTCCCGCCCGGCACCCTGCGCAAGTACCTCGGCGAGGTCTGCGAGATGGAGAAGATGGCGGTCGCCGACGGCGTGCTGCCCCTGGTGGTGCGCGCGGGCGGCGGCTCCGTGCGTGACTCCATGTCCGTCATGGACCAGCTCCTCGCGGGCGCCGGCACCGACGGCGTGACGTACACGATGGCCACCTCCCTGCTCGGGTACACGGACGGGTCGCTGCTGGACTCCGTCGTCGAGGCGTTCGCCTCCGGTGACGGCGCCGCCGCCTTCGAGGTCGTGGACCGGATCATCGAGGGCGGCAACGACCCGCGCCGCTTCGTCGCCGACCTGCTGGAACGCCTGCGCGACCTGGTGATCCTCGCCGCCGTCCCGGACGCCGGGGAGAAGGGGCTCATCGACGCCCCCGCCGACGTCGTCGAACGCATGCAGGCCCAGGCCGAGGTGTTCGGCGCCGCCGAACTGAGCAGGGCCGCCGACCTCGTCAACCAGGGGCTCACCGAGATGCGGGGCGCGAACTCCCCCCGCCTCCAGCTCGAACTGATCTGCGCGCGCGTACTGCTCCCGGCCGCCTACGGCGACGAGCGTTCCGTGATGGCCCGGCTCGACCGCGTCGAACGCGGCGTGAACTTCTCGGCGGGGGCCGGTGCTCCCGCCATGGGGTACGTCCCCGGTCCCGGCGCGCAGGGCCACGGTGCCGGCCCCGGCCAGGCTCCGCAGCAGCCCCACGTCCAGCCCCAGCCCGTCCAGCCCCAGCCCGCCCAGCCCTACGCGGAGGCGCCCGCGCAGGGAGGTCCCGCCGCCGCCCGTGCCGCCGTGCGGGGCGAGAGCGGGGCGGTGCAGCAGGCCCCCCAGCCGCCGCAGCCCGCGGAGTCCGCGCAGGCCACGCAGTCCGCACCGCCCGCCCAGCCGCCGCAGGCAGCCGCCCCGCACGAGGAACCGGCCGCCGCCCCCGCGCCGGGCGCCTGGCCCTCCGCGGCCTCGGGCGGCGGCGCCGGTGCCGGGGCGCGGCGCCCCGGCGGGTGGCCCACGGCCGCCTCCGCCGGCAGCGGCGGTGCCGCACCCGCGCCCCGGACGCCTGCGGCGCCGCCGCCCGCGGCCCCGCAGACGCCCGTGTCCGCCCCCGCCTCGGCCGCCCCGGTTCCGCCGCCCGCGGCCGGCGGCGGTCCTGATCCCCGCACGCTGTGGCCGAACATCCTGGAGGCGGTCAAGAACCGCCGCCGCTTCACCTGGATCCTGCTCAGCCAGAACGCCCAGGTCACCGGCTTCGACGGCACCACGCTCCAGGTCGGCTTCGTGAACGCGGGCGCCCGTGACAACTTCGCGAGCAGCGGCAGCGAGGACGTACTGCGCCAGGCGCTGGCCGAGTTGTTCAACGTCCAGTGGAAGATCGAGGCGATCGTCGACCCGTCCGGCGGCTCGGCCCCGCCCGCGGGCGGCACCCCCGGGTTCGGCGGCGGCGGTTACGGCGGAGCCCCCGCGCCGCAGCGCCCCGCCGCTTCCGCACCGTCCGGGGCTCCGGCCGAGCACCCGGGCGGCGCGCAGCCGCAGGGCTCCTCGTACGGGCAGCAGTCGCCCCAGGCCGGGCCCTCCTTCCAGGACCAGAGCCAGGGGCAGGGCCAGGGGCAGGGGCACGGGCAGCCCCAGGGTGGGAGGCCGCAGTCTCCGCCGTCCCAGCCCGCGGCCCCGCGCCCCCAGCCCGTCGCGCCCGAGGACGACGTGCCCGAGGACGACGACCCCGACCTCGTGGAGTCCGCCCTCTCCGGGCACGACCTGATCGTCCGGGAACTCGGCGCCACGGTGGTCGAGGAGATCTCCAACCAGTAGCGGGCGAGCACGCGTTACCGCCGGGTGGTGGCCTGCGGTCAACAGGCCCGTCCGCGGCCCCCGCCGCCAACTCGTCAGGACCTCGTCCGCAGGCCCGCCCGCCCTGCGGCCCGCCCGCAGCCCCGCCCGCGGCCACGTCGCCGGACCTGGTCCGCAGCCCCTAGCCGGCCCCCCCGCCCGCCCGACGGCGGCCCCCTTGGTGGGAACGCACAAGCCCGCTCCCGCCTCCCCTTCGGGCGGCCGCACAAAACGCCCGCCCCCGCGCCCGTTAGGCTGAACCCGTGAAGGTCCTCGTCATCGGCAACGGTGCCCGCGAACACGCCCTGTGCCGTTCTCTGTCCCTCGACCCCGACGTCACCGCGCTGCACTGCGCGCCCGGCAACGCAGGTATCGCCGAGGTCGCCCAACTGCACCCGGTCGACGCGCTCGACGGTGCCGCCGTCTCCGCGCTCGCCACGGAACTCGGCGCCGAACTGGTCGTCGTGGGCCCGGAGGCCCCGCTGGTCGCCGGTGTCGCCGACGCCGTGCGCGCCGTGGGCATCCCGGTGTTCGGCCCCTCCGGGGAGGCCGCGCAACTGGAGGGCTCCAAGGCGTTCGCCAAGGACGTGATGGCGGCGGCCGGCGTGCCGACCGCCCGCTCGTACGTCTGCACGGAGGCGGCGGAGACGGCGACCGCGCTCGACGCGTTCGGCGCCCCGTACGTCGTCAAGGACGACGGACTCGCCGCCGGCAAGGGTGTCGTCGTCACCGACGACGTCGAGGAGGCGAAGGCGCACGCCGCCGGGTGCGACCGCGTGGTCATCGAGGAGTTCCTCGACGGCCCCGAGGTCTCCCTCTTCGCGATCACCGACGGTGTGACCGTCGTACCGCTCCAGCCGGCCCAGGACTTCAAGCGCGCGCTCGACGGCGACGAGGGCCCGAACACCGGTGGCATGGGCGCGTACTCGCCGCTGCCGTGGGCGGACCCGAAGCTGGTCGAGGAAGTCCTCCAGACGGTCCTCCAGCCGACCGTCGACGAGATGCGGCGCCGGGGCACCCCGTTCTCCGGCCTGCTCTACGCCGGGCTCGCGATCACCGGCCGCGGTGTCCGCGTGATCGAGTTCAACGCCCGGTTCGGCGATCCCGAGACCCAGGTGGTCCTCGCCCGCCTGCGCACCCCGCTCGCCGGTGTGCTGCTCGCCGCGGCCAACGGCACCCTCGCGGACCTGGAACCGCTGCGCTGGCACGACGACGCGGCCGTGACCGTGGTCGTCGCCTCGCACAACTACCCGGCCGCCCCGCGCACCGGCGACCCGATCACCGGGCTCGACGCGGTCGCCGAGCGGGACGCCCCGCACGCGTACGTGCTGCACGCGGGCACCGCGCGCAAGGGCGACGACGTCGTGAGCGCGGGCGGACGCGTCCTGTCCGTCACCGCGACCGGCAAGGACCTGTCCGCCGCACGGGAGCGCGCGTACGCGGCCCTCGGGCGCATCGACCTCGACGGTTCACAGCACCGCACGGACATCGCCGCGAAGGCGGCGGCGGAGAGCGCGACCGCCCACTGACCGCCGGGGGGACGGCACCCGTCCCCCCTCGCGGCGTCCGGCCGGACGCCGGTCCGAGACCACCGCCCCGCCCTCCCGCACGCGGGGCGCGCCGTACCCGTCCACCAACGCGAACGAACGCGAACGAACGCAAACACGCGCCGCCGCGCCAGGGCGCGGAAGCCCCGCCTCCGCGGGTGCGCGCCACCGTTCTCCGCACCCCGACAGGCCAGAACGTCCAGGGCCCCGGCTCCTCCGCACCCCCGGAGGAGCCGGGGCCTGATCGTTGCGTTCCGTTGACGGGCTATGACCAGAGCCATTCCATCGGGTGACCGATGGGCTATCCGGCTGACGTGACCCAGGGCCCCAACTATGGTGCGGCGCAAGCGTTCCGGCACTTGGCCCACCGGCATTGCGATGTCGGTGCCGGCTGCCACAGTGGGGAGTGGACAGTGCCGGACAAGCAGGACGGAAGCAGCTCTGAAGCGGGACCGGAGAACGGGACCGGAGAAGCAGTACGGCAGCGGGATCAGGCAGCAGGAAGGGGGTGACGTCCGGTCGTGACCGGTACGGAGGTGGAGGGCGCCGCACAGGCCGCGCGGATGCGGGCGGTGGCGGTGCTGCACAGTCGCAGCAGGGCACTGGCCGTGGCGCTGCTGCCCGCTGCCGCGGCCGTGATCCTGCTCGCGGGCGGGGCCACCGGCCATCTCGTCGGCGGCGGCTGGGACGCGGCGCGCTGGGCCGTCGGCGCGGTCGCCGTGCTCGTGCTGCTGGTCGCGGGAGCCGTCGCGCTGGTCGTTGCCCGCGCCCGGCCCGCCCTCAGCCCCACGGTCCCGATCGCCGAGTCGTCCGCCCCGGACCTCTACCGCATGGTGCGGGACCTCGCCGACCGGCTGGGCGTGCCCGCCCCGTCCGCGATAGCGCTCACCCCGGACTGCGACAGCTGGCTGGAGGACCGTTCCCACGCCGCGCACAGGACGGCCCGCGCGCGGGCCGTCCCCGCGGACCGGGGGCGTCCGGGGGCCGCGGACGTGACGGCGCCGGTGCTGGTCATCGGTTCCCCCTTCATGTGGTGGATGCGCGTCGGCGAGCTGCGCGCCGTGCTGGCCCCGGTCGTCGCCGGTACGGGGCCGTCGGCGCACCCCGACATAGCCGCCGCCCGCCGGTTCGTCCGCGGCCTCGACGCGGCGGTCGGCGTCGCCGCCTCGCCCGCCCGCGGCCCGCTGGCCCGCCTGGTGCTGGCCGGTGTCGGCCGGATCGCCCGCGTACTGCTGCGCGACTGCCGTGTGCACGCGGCCGAGATGGAACGCGCGGTGGCGGCGGCCGGCGCGTTGCGCGCCCAGGGCGTGGACTACGGACTGCGGATCGTCGCCCAGGAACAGGTGGGCCTCGCGTACGCGGGCTGGGACCGGCTGCTCACCCGGGTCGCGCTGCCCGCGTGGCGGATGGGCCGCTGGCCCTCGCGCCTCGACGCGGGTGTCGTCGCCGCGCTGACCGAGCTGTCCCGGCGCGACCGGCTGGCCGAGGGCTTCACCTCGCGGCTCGCCGAGCGCCCCGCCTGCGACCTGCTGGAGGAGCCCGGCCTGATCGACGAGGCGACCTCCCTGCTCGCCGCGCGCCTCTTCCACGGCGGCCCGGCCGAGGCCGGCCCGGACTGGCTGCCGGTCGACTGGCAGGAGTACCCGGACGAGGTCGTCGACCGCACCTGGCGCACCGACGCGGCCCGTCTGCACCGGGTCCTCGACACCCTCGGAGTGCGCCGCTCCCCGGAGGCGACGGCCGCGGCACCGCCCGCGGACGGCCCGGCCGGCAGTCCCACCCTGGCCCGCGTCCTCGACCACCTGACGGTGCGGGAGCGCACGGCCGCCGAACCGGCCGCCCGCCCGGCGCCGGACGGGCCCGCGGAGTCCGCCACCGTCACGGCGACCGCCCCCGGGCCCGGCCCGGAGAGCAGCGCCCCGGCTGTCGCCGAGCCGGTCGGGACCACCGCCCCCGCGCTCTTCCCCCCGGACGAGGACGACGAGGTCATCGGGGGCACTCCCCGCAGCGCCGCCCTCGCCGCCGTGCTCAGCGCGGAACTCGCCCGCGAGGAGGCGTCCGCGACACCCGCCGACCCGCTGCCCGCCTGTGCGCCCGCGCCGGGCCAGGGGCCGGACGCCGTGCTCTGGGACGACGGCACCCTGCCGCTGTTCCCCCTCCAACCGCCGCGCACGGGGCGGGAGTTGCTGGCCGACCATGTGACGGCCATGGTGTGCTGCGCGGCGATGGACACCGCCGGTGCGGTGCCGGGCCTCGACTGGCTCGACGGGCCGACCCTGCTGATCGACGGCGAGCGTGCGGCCGACCTGGCGCCGCGCGTCCTGAGCCTCATCGAGGACGGCGACTCGGTGCCCCTGCGCGCCTGGCTCGTCGAGGCCGGCATACGTCCCGAGAAACCCCTGCGCCTGGTGTGAGGGTCCGCCCGCGCCCGCCCGCGCCCGCTCGGCGGCCCCTCCGCGCCCCGGTTGCGGAGCCCCTTGTTCCGCTTACGAGTAATTCGCAACGAACAGTGACGGAGTGCGTGCGTCATGTGATGTGCTGGGACCGATCGCGCCCACCGCGAGCCCGTACGAAGCCCGTACGGGGCCGAGTGGGTGCGACCCGTGCACACGCAAGGAGCCGTGCCCCGTCGGGCCACCCCCGGGTGCGGCGCACCACCCGGTGGCGGCCGTGCGGGGCGTGCGCCGGGCGGATGCGGCGGGGGAGAGGTGCGCGCGGTACGGACGCGTGGCACGGCAGAGGGGAGCGGTCATGGTGTCGGAGCAGATCCGCCGGTGGGAGTCGGGAGCGCTCGCGCACGCGGTGACGGACCCCTTCGGTCAGGGACCCCTCCCGTGGCTGCGCGGCAGCGAGACCTATTTCGACGACACCGGTCACGTCGTCCCCTGGTACGTGGAGGCCACTCCGCCGGCCGCCACCGACCCCGCCGGAGTCCGGCGCCGAACCGGCCGTCCGGTCCCGGCGCCGCGCGGTCCGGTCGGCCCGCGCTCGGCGGACGACGTCGGCCGCCAGATCAAGGGGTTCACGTCGACGGGGGCCGTCGCACCCGGCGAGGCCATCGACTTCCGTGTCACGGTGGACCCGCCGCAGGAGTTCAGCGTCGACATCTACCGCATCGGTCACTACGGGGGCGACGGCGCGGCGAAGATCACCACGAGCCCCCGCCTGTCCGGGATCGTCCAGCCCCCGCCGCTGACCGCCGACCGCACGGTCTCCTGCCACCACTGGTGGCTGTCCTGGCGGCTCCAGGTCCCGTCGTACTGGAACACCGGGGCGTACGTGGCCGTGCTGACCACGGCGGACGGCTACCGCTCCCACGTCCCGTTCACCGTGCGGGACGACAGCCCCGCCGACCTGCTCCTGCTGCTCCCGGACGTGACGTGGCAGGCGTACAACCTCTACCCCGAGGACGGCCGCACCGGCGCCAGCCTCTACCACGCGTGGGACGACGAGGGCCGCCTGCTCGGCGAGGCCGAGGCCGCGACCACCGTCTCGTTCGACCGCCCGTACGCGGGCGCGGGCCTGCCGCTGCACGTCGGGCACGCCTACGACTTCATCCGCTGGGCGGAGCGCTACGGCTACGACCTCGCGTACGCGGACGCCCGCGACCTGCACGCCGGCCGGGTCGACCCGACCCGCTACCGGGGCCTGGTCTTCCCGGGGCACGACGAGTACTGGTCGGTGAACATGCGCCGCGCGGTCGAGCGGGCCCGCGACCACGGCACCTCGCTGGTCTTCCTGTCCGCCAACTCCATCTACTGGCAAGTGGAGTTGGGGCCCGCGCCGTCCGGCGTCCCGGACCGGTTGCTGACCTGCCGCAAGCGGCGCGGCCCCGGTCGCCCGGTGCTGTGGCGGGAGGTCGACCGCCCGGAGCAGGAGGTGGTCGGCATCCAGTACGCGGGCCGCGTGCCCGAGCCGTCCCCGCTCGTCGTCCGCAACGCGAGCCACTGGCTGTGGGAGGCGACCGGCGCCCGCGAGAACGACGAGATCGCCGGACTGGTGGCGGGCGAGGCGGACCGTTACTTCCCGCGCAGCAGGCTCCCCGAGCACCAGGACCGCATCCTGCTGGCCCACTCGCCGTACGTGGACACCGACGGCGCCCGGCGCCACCAGGAGACGTCCCTCTACCGGGCACCATCGGGCGCCCTGGTGTTCGCGTCCGGGACGTTCGCGTGGTCGCCCGCCCTGGACCGCCCGGGGCACGTGGACGCCCGTGTGCAGCGCGCCACCGCCAACCTCCTCGACCGCATCTGCAAACACGACTGACCGCCCCGTCCGGCGACCGGTCCTCCGCGTCCGTCCCGGCCCCCGGCGCGGGGGCCGGACCTCGCATACGGGAGAATCGAGTCATTGGACAGAACCACGGGGAGGAACCGTGTCCGGATTCGTAGAAAAGCCCGAGCCGATCGAGGTTCCGGGCTTGGTGCACCTGCACACCGGCAAGGTGCGCGACCTGTACCAGAACGAGGCGGGCGACCTCGTGATGGTCGCCAGTGACCGAATGTCCGCGTACGACTGGGTACTTCCGTCGGCAATTCCCGACAAGGGCCGCATTCTCACGCAGCTTTCGCTGTGGTGGTTCGACCTGCTCGCCGATCTCGTGCCCCACCACGTCCTCAGCACGCGGCTCCCCGAGGGCGCCCCCGCCGACTGGGCGGGCCGCACCCTTGTCTGCAAGTCGCTGGACATGGTCCCGGTGGAGTGCGTCGCCCGCGGTTATCTCACCGGTTCGGGTCTGGTCGAGTACGACCGGAGCCGCACCGTCTGCGGCCTCGCGCTGCCCGAGGGCCTCGTGGACGGCTCGGAACTGCCCGCCCCGATCTTCACCCCGGCCACCAAGGCCGAGGTCGGCGAGCACGACGAGAACGTCTCCTACGAGGAGGTCGCCCGCCGGGTCGGCGCCGACACCGCCGCGCAGCTGCGCCAGACGACGCTGGCCGTCTACGGCAGGGCCCGGGACATCGCGAAGGAACGCGGGATCATCCTGGCGGACACGAAGTTCGAGTTCGGCTTCGAGGGCGACGACCTGGTCCTGGCGGACGAGGTGCTGACGCCGGACTCGTCGCGGTTCTGGCCGGCGGACCAGTGGGAGCCGGGCCGTTCGCAGCCGTCCTACGACAAGCAGTTCGTCCGTGACTGGCTCACGTCCGCCGAGTCGGGCTGGGACCGCCACGGCGAGCAGCCCCCGCCGCCGCTGCCCGAGCAGGTCGTGGAGGCCACGCGCGCGAAGTACGTGGACGCCTACGAGCGCCTCACCGGCACGCGCTGGTCGTAGCCGGCGGGGAGGATCCGCGGCGCGGGTCCCCCGCACACGAACAGGCCCCCCGGTCGATGACCGGGGGGCCTGTGTACTGAGCGGACGACGAGGCTCGAACTCGCGACCTCAACCTTGGCAAGGTTGCGCTCTACCAACTGAGCTACGTCCGCATGCGCCGTGGCGCGGGAGCAACTATACCCAACCGGGCCGGGCCGCGAGACCGTTCGCGCGGGGCGGTGCCCCGGCCGACGAGTCCGGGAGCCGGGCGGCCCGCCCAACTCCCTTGTCCGGCACACCCCGTGACCCGCCCGAACGTGCCGGGCGACCCGGATGTGTCCGCCCTCACATTCCGGGGGCGGGCCCAACGTCCGCCCGCCGGGCGGCATTTGCGAGAGCCGTGGTGCGACCGGCGGACGGGGACGGGGACGGACGGCACACGAACAAGACCCCCGGTCGATGACCGGGGGTCTTGTCTGCTGAGCGGACGACGAGGCTCGAACTCGCGACCTCAACCTTGGCAAGGTTGCGCTCTACCAACTGAGCTACGTCCGCATTGCCTCCGACCGGCTTTCACCGATCGGCGCGGGCACCAGCCTACCTGATCCACAAGAGTGGTCCGGACGGCGATGCAGAGCGGGTGACAGGAATTGCACACTGCGCCTTCCCCCTGGAAGGGGGATGTTCTACTACTGAACTACACCCGCGTGACTCCGTGAGCCGGGCCTTTCGGCCTTGCCCCTCGGCGTGCTCCAGACATTAGCTGATCAGCAGGGGGGTTGCGCAAGTCGGTTGGCCCCGGGGCCCGCTGGGAGACGCCCGGAGGACGCCGGGCGCACGTCACGGGTACACCGGGCACGCGTCCCGGGTGCACCGGAACGCGCGCCGCGGCGCCGGGCCGTCCGCCGGCTCGGGGCCGCCGGGAGCGGCCCCTTCGGCCTTACTGGGCTTCCGCGAAGGCCTCGTAGACCTTCTTGGGGATCCGGCCGCGGGCCGGGACGTCGAGCTTGTTCGCCTGGGCCCATGCCCGTACGGCCGCGGGGTCCGGGGCGACCTCCGTCTGCCGGTAGGCCTTGCCGGACTTGGCGCGCTTGCGGCCGGCCTCGACGTAGGGCGCGAGGGCCGTGCGGAGCCGGCTGGCGTTCGCCTGGTTCAGATCGATCTCGTACGACCTGCCGTCGAGTCCGAAGGCGATCGTTTCCGCCGCTTCCGAGCCGTCGATGTCGTCGGAGAGAGTGACCACGACACGCTGCGCCACGAATATCGGTCCCTTCGTGCGACACCTCGGCGATGACATGCGAGGACGTGAACGCCGGCAGATGTCGACTGTCCGCCTGTTATTGAGGAAAGTATCGGCTATTGCCAATTCATTTGTACAGTGCCAAGCATTGTGAAGTGAAGACCGACAAAATCTGTCCGCGTGTCCGGGCGCAATAAGCCGCACCGGGAGATCCGGATGAGATCCGTGGCGGATCCTGATCTTTCCCGGATCTTTTCGTGAAGGCCCTTGACCGGAACGGCAGTCGTGATCACCGTCACGTAGATTCCTACGAATCTACCCGCGTAGAAATTTTGTCCGGGTAGTCTGATGGGACCAGCTCAGCACCAACACCGGGAGTGCCAGTGGCACGCGTCGTAGTCGACGTCATGCTCAAGCCCGAGATCCTCGACCCCCAGGGCCAGGCGGTGCAGCGTGCGCTGCCGCGCCTCGGTTTCGAAGGCATCTCGGACGTCCGTCAGGGAAAGCGATTCGAACTGGAAGTTGACGGGCCGGTCGACGAGGCCGCGCTCGCCCGCATTCACGATCTTGCGGAATCCTTCCTCGCCAACACCGTGATCGAGGACTTCACCGTCAAGGTGGAGGAAGTCGCGGAGGCCGCGAAGTGACCGCTCGTATTGGCGTCGTCACTTTCCCGGGCAGTCTCGACGACCGTGACACGCAGCGGGCGATCCGTCTCGCCGGTGCCGAACCGGTCGCGCTCTGGCACAAGGACAAGGACCTCCACCAGGTCGACGCCGTGGTGCTCCCGGGTGGTTTCTCCTACGGCGACTATCTGCGGGCCGGTGCCATCTCCCGTTTCTCGCCGGTCATGGACACCGTCGTCGAGCAGGCGAAGGCCGGGCTGCCGGTCCTCGGCATCTGCAACGGCTTCCAGGTGCTGACCGAGGCGCACCTCCTCCCGGGCGCGATGCTCGGCAACAACCACCTCCACTTCATCTGCCGCGACCAGAAGCTGCGGGTCGAGAACGCGGACACCGCCTGGACCGCCGACTACACGGCCGGCCAGGAGATCCACGTTCCGCTGAAGAACATGGACGGCCGGTACGTCGCCGACGAGTACACGCTCGACAAGCTGGAGGCGGAGGGCCGCGTCGTCTTCCGCTACCTCGACGTCAACCCGAACGGTTCGCTGCGCGACATCGCCGGCGTCACCAACGAGGCGGGCAACGTCGTCGGTCTGATGCCGCACCCGGAGCACGCCGTCGAGCCGCTCGTCGGGTCCGGCCGCACCGACGGCCTCCCCTTCTTCACCTCGATCCTCAAGAAGCTGGTCAGCGCATGAGCCGCACTCCTCTGGACACGGTCGAGAACGCGGCCGCGACCCCCGACACCGAGCTGCCCTGGGCCGAACTCGGCCTGAAGAAGGACGAGTACGAGCGGGTCGTGGAGATCCTCGGCCGCCGTCCGACCGGTGCCGAGCTCGCCATGTACTCGGTCATGTGGTCCGAGCACTGCTCGTACAAGTCGTCCAAGGTGCACCTGCGCCAGTTCGGCGAGAAGGCCCCGCAGTCCGACGCGCTGCTCGTCGGCATCGGCGAGAACGCGGGCGTCGTCGACGTCGGCCAGGGCTACGCGGTCACCTTCAAGGTCGAGTCGCACAACCACCCCTCGTACGTGGAGCCCTACCAGGGCGCGGCCACCGGCGTCGGCGGCATCGTGCGCGACATCATCGCGATGGGCGCGCGCCCGGTCGCCGTGGTGGACCCGCTGCGCTTCGGTGCGGCCGACCACCCCGACACCAAGCGCGTGCTGCCCGGCGTCGTCGCTGGCATCGGCGGCTACGGCAACTGCCTGGGCCTGCCGAACATCGGCGGCGAGGTCGTCTTCGACGCCTGCTACCAGGGCAACCCGCTGGTCAACGCCGGTGCCATCGGCGTGATGCGGCACGAGGACATCCACCTCGCGAAGGCGTCCGGCTCCGGCAACAAGGTCATCCTCTACGGGGCCCGCACCGGTGGCGACGGCATCGGCGGCGCCTCGATCCTCGCCTCGGAGACCTTCGACGACGCCAAGCCGTCGAAGCGC
The DNA here is from genome assembly GCF_042956945.1 of Streptomyces sp. NPDC008150. Classification (NCBI taxonomy): domain Bacteria; kingdom Bacillati; phylum Actinomycetota; class Actinomycetes; order Kitasatosporales; family Streptomycetaceae; genus Streptomyces; species Streptomyces sp. NPDC008150. The sequence continues at coordinate 493,259 of NZ_JBIBHJ010000003.1, forward strand.
CCCGCGGTCCAGGTCGGCGACCCGTTCCAGGAGAAGCTCCTCATCGAGTGCACCCTGGAGGCCTTCGCCGAGAAGCTCGTCGTCGGCATCCAGGACCTCGGCGCGGCCGGACTGTCCTGCGCCACCAGCGAGTTGGCGTCCAACGGCTCCGGCGGCATGCGCGTCACCCTGGACGACGTACCGCTGCGCGACAACACGCTCTCGCCCGAGGAAATCCTCATGAGCGAGTCGCAGGAGCGCATGTGCGCGGTCGTCGAACCGGGCAAGGTCGACCGGTTCCTGGAGATCTGCGACAAGTGGGACGTCATCGCCACCGTCATCGGTGAGGTCACCGACGGCGACCGGCTGGAGATCTTCTGGCACGGCGGCAAGATCGTCGACGTCGACCCGCGCACGGTCGCGCACGACGGCCCGGTCTACGAGCGCCCCTACGCCCGCCCCGACTGGCAGGACGCGCTCCAGGCCGACGACGCCAACAAGCTGGCGCGGCCCGCGACGTCGGACGAGCTGAAGGCCCAGGTCCTGAAGCTGGTGTCGTCCCCGAACCAGGCGTCGAAGTCCTGGATCACCTCCCAGTACGACCACTTCGTGCAGGGCAACACCGTGCTCGCCCAGCCCGAGGACTCCGGGATGATCCGGATCGACGAGGAGACCGGGCTCGGCGTCGCCATCGCCACCGACGGCAACGGCCGGTACGCGAAGCTCGACCCGTACAAGGGCGCGCAGTTGGCGCTCGCGGAGGCGTACCGCAACGTCGCCACCACCGGCGCGAAGCCGCTCGCCGTCTCCGACTGCCTCAACTTCGGTTCGCCCGAGGACCCGGCGGTCATGTGGCAGTTCGCCGAGGCGATCCGCGGACTGGCCGACGGCTGCCTCCAGTTGGGCACCCCGGTCACCGGCGGCAACGTCTCGCTGTACAACCAGACCGGCGAGGCCGCCATCCACCCGACGCCGGTCGTCGCCGTTCTCGGCGTGATCGACGACGTGTCGCGGCGCACCCCGGTCGCCTTCCAGGAGGAGGGGCAGCTGCTCTACCTCCTCGGCGACACCCGCGAGGAGTTCGGCGGTTCGGCCTGGTCCCAGGTCGTCCACGACCACCTCGGCGGTCTGCCGCCCGAGGTCGACCTGGAGCGCGAGCGGCTGCTCGGCGAGATCCTGATCTCCGCCTCGCGCGACGGCATGATCGACTCGGCGCACGACCTGTCCGACGGCGGCCTGGTCCAGGCCGTGGTCGAGTCGGCGCTGCTCGGCGGCAAGGGCGCGCGGCTGGTCGTCCCCGACGGCCTCGACGCGTTCACGCTGCTGTTCTCCGAATCGGCCGGCCGCGCGGTCGTCGCGGTGCCGCGCTCCGAGGAGGTCCGCTTCAACGACATGTGCGGCGCGCGCGGCCTGCCCGTCACCCGCATCGGAGTCGTCGACGGCGAATCGGTGGAGGTCCAGGGCGAGTTCACCCTGACGCTCGCCGAACTCCGGGAGGCCCACGAGGGCACGATCCCGGCGCTGTTCGTCTAGCCGACGCGATCCACCGCAGTACGTGAGGGCCCGCCCGGGTTTCGCCGGGCGGGCCCTTTCGCGTGCGGGGCCGCGGGCGGGGAGACGCTCACGCGCGGGTGGCCTTGCGCGGGGGAGCAACGTCCCTGCTCTGTGCGGGAGGTGGACGGTGCGAGCCGATGGGTGACGGTCGTGCCGCCGAGGTGCTGAGCGGGGGCCGCGCTGTGCGGGGTGCGTCGTGCCGTGGGGTGGCTGGGGGCCCGGGTGACGAATGCGGGCGCCCCGAACCCAGGGGGCGGCCCTTGGCGGCAGCGGGGTGGTGGGTGCTGCGTCGGGCCGGGGTGCACGGGTGTTGCCCGGTGTCCGGCTGCGCTGCGGCGATCGGGACGCCGGAGGGGGAGGCCGGGCGCCTTGGCCCGACGCCAGGGGTGTGTCGTGTTGCGGTGCGACCCGGGGCGCTGCGGTAGCGGGCATGCGTGCGTGAAGGGGCCCGCCGGGGCGGGCCCCTGTGCGGTGCCCTGGTCAACCAAGCCTGCCCGCGACTCACTTGGGCCCCGCCCGGCTGGCCCCCGCTCAGCCCGTCGCCGGTTCGCGGTCGTCCTCGGGTGCGGGACCCGTGGCCGGGCGGATCACCGAGCCCTGCGTGGCAGCCGCAACGCGAACACCGGCGGGGGCCCGCCCGGTTCTCGCCGGGGCGGGCCCCTTCACGTCGTCGTGGTCAACCATGGCTGTCCGCGACCCACTTGGCTCTCGCCGCGGAGCGCGCACCGTTCAGGCCGGCACCGGTTCCCGGTCCCCCTCGGGTGCGGGGCCCTCGGCCGGGCGGTCCGCCGGTGTCCTGCGCGGCAGCAGCAACGCGCACACCAGGGCCAGCCCCATCAGCGCGGCACCGCACAGGAACACCTTGTCGGTGGCCGACACGTACGCCCGCAGTCCCGCCGCGTGCGCCGTCCCGGTGAGGGTGGTGAGCGCGGTGGTGTCGCCGCCGGGTCCGTGGGCCGCGTAGAGCCGGGTCAGCAGGGTGCCGAGCAGGGCGGCGCCCATGGCCTGGCCCAGGGTCTGGAAGAACCGGATCGACGTGGTCGCCACGCCGAGCTGGGCCGGCGGTGCGGTGTTCTGCACCAACTGGATGAGCAGACCGATGAGTTGGCCGAACCCGATGCCGAGCAGGAGCAGGGCTCCCCGGACCGTCCACAGGCTGGTGGCGGTCCCGGTGGTCGCGAGGAGCAGGAACGCCGCCGTGCTGACCACGGCACCGCAGATCGCGAACGTCCGTTCCGACCAGCCGTGTTGGGCCAGCCGCCCGGAGAGCAGCCCGACCGCGGTCATGCCCGCGGCCATGGGGATGAGGTAGAGCCCGGCGGAGGAACTGGGGACCGCGCGGACGACCTGGAGGTACAGCAGGACGTAGTAGATGGCGCCGGTCATCGCGGCGCCCATCAGGCCCTGGATCGCGAAACTCCAGCGCAGTGTCGGCACCCGGAACATGGACAGCGGCAGGACCGGCTCGGCGGCCGTCGTCTGCCGCCACAGGAACAGCCCGAGCGAGAGCGCGGACCCGAGGGCGAGCCCGACGATCACCGGGGACGACCAGGCGTACTGCTTGCCGCCCCACTCGGTGACCAGGATCAGCGCGGCCGAGAAGCAGGCGGCGAGGGCGGCGCCGGGGAAGTCGATCGACCGGTGCGCAGTCCGTCCCGGCAGCTTCAGCACGAGGGAGCCGACGACCAGCACCGCGAGGCCCAGCGGCAGGTTGACGTAGAAGATCCAGCGCCAGCTCGCGTGGTCGGACAGCACTCCGCCGAGCCACGGCCCCAGCGCCATGCCGCCGCCCGCGACGACACCGCCGAGACTGCCGCCCCGGCCGCCGTTGTCGTCACCGGGTGCCTTGAGGTGGGCGAGCACGACCATCGTCACGCTCATCAGGCCGCCCGCGCCGACACCTTGCAGGGCGCGGGCCGCGACGAGTTCGCCGATGGTCTGCGCGGCGCCGCACAGCGCCGACCCGGTCAGGAACGTGGTGACCGCGCCGAGGAAGACCCGCTTCGGGCCGAGGACGTCGCACAGCTTCCCGTACAGCGGCAGCACCGCGGCCGACGCGAGCGCGAAGGCGCTGACCAGCCAGGGGATGCGGTCGATCCCGTGCGCGGGGTCGAGGTCCCGCACGATCGGGACGGTCGCCGCGGACACGATCTGGATGTCCAGCACGGCCAGCACGATCGTCACCAGGCAGACCGCCAGGCCGAGTCCGCGCTGGAGCGGGGTCAACTCCCCCGGCGGCCGCGGTGTGTGGTGCGCGGTCGAGTCGTCCGGTGTGGTCGCGGACATGGCTGTACCCCCTGTTTCGGCCCGGTGTTCGCCGTTCGGCGACCGTTGCTCGCATCAGCATGCCCATCATTGTGTACCCGGTCAATGTTTCATCCGCGAACAAAGTTAGGCCGGGCCAAAAATTCATCTTGGTACAGTGCCGACATGGCGGAAACGGCGGAAGCGGCTGAGGCAGCGATGGGACTCCGCGAGCGCAAGAAGCTCCAGGCGGGCCGGCGGATCTACCGGACGGCGGTCGAGCTGTTCGCCGAGCGCGGCTTCGACAACGTCTCCGTGCAGGAGATCGCCGACGCCGCCGAGGTCTCGAAGATGACCGTCTTCAACTACTTCAGGACCAAGGAGGACCTGGTCTTCGGCCCCATGGAGGAGCACTTCGAGGACGCGGCCAACGCCGTGCGCGACCGCCGCCCGGGAGAGTCCGCCGTCGACGCCGTGCTCCGGGGGTACCTGGAGATGGTCGAGAACCGGGACCCGGCGGTCGGTCTGAACGCGGAGCCCTTCGCCCGCCAGGTGCGCAGGCTCGTCATGGAGACACCCGTCCTGATGGAACGCGCCTTCCTCGCCGCCCAGAAGGGCACCCGCAGCCTGGCCGCGCTGCTCGCCGCCGAGACCGGCGACGCCGTGCTCGCCACCGTCGCCGCCGCCACCCTCAGCGCCGCGCGCAACGCCCTGGTCGAGGAGCACCACCGGCGCATCGAGGCGGGGGAGAGCCCGGACGACGTGGCGGCCGACGCCGCCGAGCGCGCCCGGCAGGCCTTCGGTCTCGTCGAGAACGGTCTGAAGGGCTACGCGGTCAGGCGGTAGCCGCTCGCATAGGCTCGCCGTCATGCCTCCGGCCAAGAAGCGCGCGCGCACCTACGACCCGGCCCGGACCCGTGCGGCGGTCCTCGCCCAGTTCGCCCACGTACGGGCGGCGGTCGGCACCCTCACGGACGGGCAACTCGCCCTGCCGACACGGCTCGACGGGTGGACCGTACGCGTCCTCGCCGCGCATCTGACCATGAGTGTCGAGGCGTTGAGCCGGGCCCTCGACCGGGAGGAGCCGCGGAAGACGGAAATGGCGCTCCTGGACTGGCCGTTCGCCACCGCGGACGGCGCCGGTGCCATCTCCGACCGCAGCAGCGAACTGGCCGCCGAGCACCCCGACCTCGCCGAGCTGTACGCGCGTACCGGGGAGCGGGTCGCCGAACGGCTGGCCCTCGCCCCCGACGTCCGGCTGCTGGCGCTGCCGACCGGGGCCATGACCCTCACCGACTACCTGGTCACCCGGACCGTCGAACTCGTCGTCCACACCGACGACCTGAACGCCGCCGTGCCCGGCCTCGACGTGCCGCTCGACCGCCAGGCCCTCGCCGCGTGCACCCGGCTGCTCGCCGACGCCGTCGCCGCGAAGGCCCCCGGCGCCTCGACCGAGGTGCGCGTGCCGCCGTTCGCCGTCGTGCAGTGCGTCGAGGGGCCGCGGCACACGCGGGGCACTCCGCCGAACGTAGTGGAGACCGATCCGCTCACCTGGATCCGGCTGGCCACCGGACGGCTGAGCTGGCAGGAGGCCCGGCACGAGGCGCTCGTCAGCGCGAGCGGCGAACGGGCCGACCTCGGCGGCCTGCTCCCGCTGATGTCCTGACCGGCGGGGCGGGCCCCGGCCGGCGTCCGCGCCACCCTGCGCGACGGCCATATCACCCTCGGCAGGGCGCTCTCGACCCGAATGATGTGCGAAGCCTCACTCACGCACGGGGAAGGGCAGCTCCGCGGCGGCCCGGGACGGTTGCGGGGCGATCGGTGCAACCCGCGTAGCGGTGGCTCTGACCTGCGGAAACCCGGAAGACGGCGGCCGGGCGCCGGATCGCTGCCCGAAAGCGGGCCCGTCGTCCCCAATTCGGACCAGTGGTCGATCTCGCCTACACTCGGGACCGTGCCACGTGGTGACGGTCGACTCAATCATGATCTGCTCCCCGGCGAGAAGGGCCCCCAGGACGCTTGCGGCGTCTTCGGTGTCTGGGCCCCGGGTGAAGAGGTCGCCAAGCTCACTTACTTCGGGCTCTACGCCCTCCAACACCGGGGTCAGGAATCCGCGGGAATCGCGGTCAGCAACGGCTCCCAGATCCTCGTCTTCAAGGACATGGGGCTCGTTTCCCAGGTCTTCGACGAGACCTCGCTCGGTTCGCTCCAGGGTCACATCGCGGTCGGTCACGCCCGCTACTCGACCACCGGCGCCTCCGTGTGGGAGAACGCCCAGCCGACGTTCCGTGCCACCGCGCACGGCTCGATCGCGCTCGGACACAACGGCAACCTGGTCAACACGGCGCAGCTCGCCGAGATGGTCGCCGACCTGCCCAAGGACAACAATGGCCGCTCGACCCGCGTCGCGGCCACCAACGACACCGACCTGGTGACCGCGCTCCTCGCGGGCCAGGCCGACGCCGAGGGCCGTCCGCTGACCGTGGAGGAAGCGGCGAGCGCCGTTCTCCCCCAGGTCAAGGGCGCCTTCTCCCTCGTCTTCATGGACGAGCACACCCTCTACGCGGCCCGCGACCCGCAGGGCATCCGCCCGCTGGTCCTCGGCCGGCTGGAGCGCGGCTGGGTCGTCGCATCGGAGAGCGCGGCGCTCGACATCACGGGTGCCAGCTACGTCCGTGAGATCGAGCCGGGCGAGTTCGTCGCCATCGACGAGAACGGCCTGCGCAGCTCGCGATTCGCGGAAGCGAAGCCCAAGGGCTGCGTCTTCGAGTACGTGTACCTGGCCCGCCCCGACACCGACATCGCCGGGCGGAACGTCTACCTGTCCCGCGTGGAGATGGGCCGCCGGCTCGCCGCGGAGGCGCCCGCCGACGCCGACCTGGTCATAGCGACACCGGAGTCCGGCACGCCCGCGGCCATCGGTTACGCGGAGGCCAGCGGCATCCCCTTCGGCAACGGCCTGGTGAAGAACGCCTACGTCGGCCGCACCTTCATCCAGCCGTCGCAGACGATCCGCCAGCTCGGCATCCGTCTGAAGCTGAACCCGCTCAAGGAAGTCATCCGGGGCAAGAAGCTGGTCGTCGTCGACGACTCGATCGTGCGCGGCAACACCCAGCGCGCCCTGGTCCGCATGCTCCGCGAGGCGGGCGCCGCCGAGGTGCACATCCGCATCTCGTCCCCGCCCGTGAAGTGGCCGTGCTTCTTCGGCATCGACTTCGCGACCCGCGCCGAGCTCATCGCCAACGGGATGACCATCGACGAGATCGGTGCCTCGCTGGGGGCCGACTCGCTGTCGTACATCTCCATCGACGGCATGATCGAGGCCACGAAGATCGCCAAGCCGAACCTGTGCCGCGCCTGCTTCGACGGGGAGTACCCGATGGAGCTCCCGGACCCCGAACTGCTGGGCAAGCAGCTTCTGGAGACCGAACTGGCGAGCCCGGCGGTCACCGCCGCGGTCGACGCGATCCGTCGCCCGTAACGGGTCCGTTCTCCCTGCCGTACGACACGAAAGTTCTCACTTCCCATGTCTGAGACGACTGGTGCCAGCTACGCAGCCGCGGGCGTCGACATCGAAGCGGGCGACCGCGCCGTGGAACTCATGAAGGAATGGGTCAGGAAGACCCGCCGTCCCGAGGTCCTCGGCGGTATCGGCGGCTTCGCCGGTCTCTTCGACGCGTCCGCGCTCAAGCGCTACGAGCGGCCCCTGCTGGCCTCCGCGACCGACGGTGTCGGCACGAAGGTCGACATCGCGCGCCGGCTCGGCGTGTACGACACCATCGGCCACGACCTGGTCGCGATGGTCATGGACGACATCGTGGTGTGCGGCGCCGAGCCGCTGTTCATGACCGACTACATCTGTGTCGGCAAGGTCCACCCCGAGCGTGTCGCCGCGATCGTCAAGGGCATCGCCGAGGGCTGCGTGCTCGCCGGCTGCGCCCTCGTCGGCGGCGAGACGGCCGAGCACCCGGGCCTGCTGGGCCCCGACGACTTCGACGTGGCGGGCGCCGGCACGGGCGTCGTCGAGGCGGACCGGCTGCTGGGCGCGGACCGCATCCGTACGGGGGACACGGTCGTCGCGATGGCCGCGTCCGGTCTTCACTCGAACGGGTACTCGCTGGTCCGGCACGTGCTGCTGGAGCGGGCCGGGCTCGCCCTGGAGGCCCGGATCGACGAGCTGGGCCGCACCCTCGGCGAGGAGCTGCTGGAGCCGACCAAGATCTACTCGCTGGACTGCCTGGCGCTGACCCGCACCACCGACGTGCACGCCTTCAGCCACATCACCGGCGGCGGCCTGGCCGCGAACCTCGCGCGCGTGGTGCCCGACGGGCTGCACGCCGTGGTGGACCGCTCCACCTGGGCGCCGGGCCCGGTCTTCGACCTTGTGGGCCGCACCGGCGACGTCGAGCGCCTGGAGCTGGAGAAGACGCTGAACATGGGCGTCGGCATGATCGCGATCGTGCCCGAGGAGTCAACGGACGTCGCACTGACGACGCTCGCCGACCGCGGAGTCGAGGCCTGGGTCGCCGGCGAGATCACGGACCGCGGCGAGCACACCACCGGCGCCGCCCTGGTCGGGGACTACGCGAGCTGACCAGCACGAGGTCGTGGCCGCCCGGCGGCCACGACCTCGGCGGCCGCACCGGCGGGAACCGCGGCAGGGCAGCGGAAAGCGCCGGCGCGGCTCCTGGGCCACGCCGGACGGTACCCGGATGCTCCGGACAGCACAGAACCCGGTCCGTGGCCGAAGCCACGGACCGGGTACGTGATCAGCGACGGGTCAAGCGCCGCGACGCTGTTGCGAGGAATTGCCGTCCTGATCCGCGTCGTCGTCCTCGTAGAGGTCGGCGTACCGTGAATACAGGTCGTCGTCTTGCTCATCGTCTTCGAACCGCTCGCCACCTGTAGTAGGCGGTGGCGGCGGATTCGACGGCGATGCGCCCAGCTCCTCGGCCAGGCGTGAGAGATCCGTCCCACCGCTGTTGTACTTCAGCTGGCGGGCGACCTTCGTCTGCTTGGCCTTGGCCCGGCCGCGCCCCATGGCTCGACCCCCTCAACGACGGGGCTCGACGGCCCCAGAGTCTTGACACGCGTTCATGATCCGGAACGGACTCTCCGTGGAGAGACCGGTCCGTAGGGCTTCCACGGTACCTGAGCCCACGCCCATACGGTACGTCGCCCGCAGCACGCGCGTGTGCACAGGACCTGCGAGGTGCCCCGTCCTCGCTGGTCAATCGCGATTTTAACCACTTATCGGCGCGCGACCCGCCACTGGAAGTGAGAGTTCTCTCCAAGCGTCGGTACTTTTTCGGCCCGCGGCGCATGCCCGGCGGGCCGGCGGAAGCCGGAATTCGGTCGCCGGACGGCGCGATGTCACCCCTGTGTCACCGGGGTGCTCCCGGGGTCGGCCCCGGCCGGTGCCCCGCGCCCCGCCGTCCGCACCGCACGGACCGCCGCGCGCCCCGGGCGGGGCGCGCGGCGGTCGGCGGACGCGGGGGCCCGGGACCGGGGCTCAGCGGGTCGCGCGGGCCTCGGCCATGCGCTGCTCGGCGATCCGGTCGGCCGCGGCGGCCGGCGGAACACCGTCCTGCTTCGCACGTGCGAAGATCTCCAGCGTCGTGTCGTAGATACGGGCGGCCTTCGCGCGGCACCGCTCGAAGTCGAAGCCGTGCAGCTCGTCCGCCACCTGGATCACGCCGCCCGCGTTCACCACGTAGTCGGGGGCGTACAGGATCCCGCGGTCGGCGAGGTCCTTCTCGACGCCCGGGTGCGCGAGCTGGTTGTTGGCCGCGCCGCACACCACCTTCGCGGTGAGCACGGGGACAGTGGTGTCGTCGAGGGCGCCGCCGAGCGCGCACGGGGCGTAGATGTCGAGGCCCTCCACGCGGATCAGCGACTCCGTGTCGGCGACGACGCGGACGCCGGGGTGCGCGTCGGCCACGCGCCGGACCGCGTCCTGCCGTACGTCGGTGATCACCACGCGGGCGCCGTCCGCCAGCAGGTGCTCCACCAGGTGGTGCCCGACCTTGCCCACGCCGGCGATGCCCACCGTGCGGTCGCGCAGCGACGGGTCGCCCCACAGGTGCTCGGCGCTGGCCCGCATGCCCTGGTACACCCCGAACGCGGTGAGCACCGACGAGTCGCCCGCGCCCCCGTTCTCCGGGGAGCGGCCGGTGGTCCAGCGGCACTCGCGCGCCACCACGTCCATGTCGGCCACGTAGGTGCCGACGTCGCAGGCGGTCACGTACCGGCCGCCGAGCGAGGCCACGAACCGCCCGTAGGCGAGCAGCAGTTCCTCGCTCTTGTGGACCTCCGGGTCGCCGATGATGACGGCCTTGCCGCCACCGTGGTCGAGGCCGGCCATGGCGTTCTTGTAGGACATCCCGCGGGCGAGGTTGAGCGCGTCGGCGACGGCGTCCTCCTCGGTCGCGTACGGGTAGAAGCGCGTGCCGCCCAGGGCGGGGCCCAGGGCGGTGCTGTGGATGGCGATGACGGCCTTCAGACCGCTGGCGCGGTCCTGGCAGAGCACGACCTGCTCATGGCCTCCCCGGTCGGACCGGAACAGGGTGTGCAGGACGCCGTCGGCAACGTCGGTCACGGTGGTGACTCCCCGGTATCTAGCGGCGGTTGGGATCAGGCTCCCATGCGGATGGTGGGAGTCCGTGGACCGAGACTATGGCCTCCGACGGACCGTCATCCGATCAGTGCCGAGGATCACCCTCCCGCGCGGTGCGCGCGGACCCGCGCGTGGGACGATTCCCTGTGGTTTCCCGTCCGTACGCGGGCCGTGCCCCCCGGGGCCGGCCACGGCCGATCCGGCGCCGGGCGGGTTGCGCGACGAGCCCGATGGGGAGGGAGCAGGCGTGCCCAAGGTGTCCTCGGTGACCGTTCCCTACGCGACCTACCTGCGCGTCTACGAACCGCTGGCGGCCTTCCCGGAGCCGGAGCGCGCCCACTGGGAGCGGTACGCGCGGCGCCCCCGGCTTCCCTCCAGTCAGGACGAACTGCGCCGGGCGCTGGCCGACCTGCTGCCCACCCCGCCGGTCGCGGTGCCGGTGCACGAGAGCGGCGACGCGTTCGTGCTCGACGTGGAGGGCGTGGTCTGCGTCTGCCCGTGGCGCACCCGGCTGCGCGGCTGGCTGGCGCTGGACGACCTCGCGGAGGAGCTGCCCGCCCCGGTGCTGGACGCGGTGCTGCCCCCGCTCGTCAGGCGGCAGGCGTCCCTCGACTACGAGCGGTGGCTCGCGCGCAACCCGGACGCCCGCCCCTGGATCCGCACCGCGACCTGGCAGGTGCCGCTCGACTGGTTCGTGCTGGTGGCCGACGAGGAGCGCGAGTACGACAAGGGGTCGGGCGACGACCCGGGCGTGCTGCGCTACCGCACGCCGATGGTGCAGGCCCGGCGCCGGGTGGCGCGGGCGCTGCGGACGCTGAAGGAGACGGTCGACGAGGGGCCGCTGACCGACGGCCTGGTAGACGTGGGCCGCTGGCTGGAGGAGTTCCACCCGCGGTCCCTGGTCGAGGTGGACTACGGCGGCCTGGTGCACGTGCTGCCGGCCGACGACCTGGAGGACGACCACTCGGCGGCGGACGTCGCCGAGAGCATCAGGGCGCTGCGCGAGGGGGACGGGGCCGCCGCGGGCGAGGCGTACGGACGGCTGGCGCGGCGCTGGCGCGCGGTGCGGGACCGGCGTTCCGCGAACTGACCTTCTGCCGCCCGCGGGTGACGGAGCACACTTACGCGGCCCTTGCGCCGCTTGCCCCTCCTCATGCCAAAATAGGACAAGGAGTCCGGGGAGGACTCTGTCCGACCCGTTGTGGGTGGATATTTATGCAATGTGTGCTTTGGGGGGTCTGGTGACTCCCGATCGTCCTGTGACTGATCGTCACAGTGGTGTGACTGTCCGCTATGGCATGGTCCATCGGCTTCCGTCGCCGTTGGACACCTGGGAGGGCAATTCCATCGGTTTGGCCGACGTGGCTGGACAGATGGTGTAGTTGTAGTGCCGAGGACAAGCCGTTCGTCCTATAACCGACTCGACCCGCGTCCGCCATTTCGGGCAACGCGGGTCAAGGTGCAGAATTTAGAGGAAAGAACCGAGAACGTCGGTTCTCCCGAGGAGGCCGCTCATGACCGCTCGCACCCCTGATGCCGAGCCGCTGCTGACCCCGGCTGAGGTCGCCACCATGTTCCGCGTCGACCCCAAGACAGTCACGCGGTGGGCGAAGGCCGGCAAGCTCACGTCGATTCGTACGCTCGGCGGGCACCGCCGCTACCGCGAGGCGGAGGTCCGTGCGTTGCTCGCGGGCATCCCCCAGCAGCGCAGCGAGGCCTGAAAGTACGCGTAGTACCGCATGACCGGATGAATCGGCGGCTCCCCCAAACCGTCGAGGACCCCACACCACAGCGCCACACGACGCGGGCTCTGCCCCAACGGAGCCCCCGCCCGAGCTTTTCAGACACATGACTGGGTGCGTCGTCGATCGCGCCGGACTCCGCCGGGTCCGGCGCGATTTTTCATGCCCTGGTGCGGATGGCCCGCGGATCGCCCCCGGCGGGCGGGAGTTGGGCTCCGCGCGACGCGGTCCGCGCGGTTCCGGCCGGTCGCGGGCGGGCCTGTGCGCGGCCTTGTCGGAGTCTGGGGAGGCCTGTCGGATCTCCTGTGGGCCGGCCCTGCGGAGTGGTCCGGACCATCCTCCGGGCGAGTGCAATTGCACATATTAAATTGACCAGTTGTAGGACGGGGGTAAATACCGCCCTTTTCAAAACTCATGCGGTGACACCCGTCACACCCCGGCTGTCTTGTTGCCCCGGACTCCGGTGCGCTAGAGGAGTTCCGGCTTCCAGCGTCGCACGGCGCGAGGGCGGCGGATGCCGCCGACGGTCACGCGGGGGAGGGACTTTCGTCCTTGCCGGGCCGTGCGGTCCCGTCGGCGGGCCGCACGGCCGTCCGGCCGCCGTGGGACGGCTCGGGTCGCTCGTCGAACTCCTCGTGCCCGGCGTGCCCTTCGTCCTCCCGCGGCCCCTCCGCGGCCCGCGGCGGCGCGTCCGTCACCATCCGCAACAGGTGGTGGCAGACGGGACAGTGGCGGGTCCGGTGGCCGTAGGACGAGGCGGCGGCCGCCAGGTGAGCGCGGAGCAGTGCCCGTGTCTCGTGCCTCGTCGGTTCGGCCATGCGCCACCTCCGTGAGCGGTACGGGGAACGGGCCCACTCTCGTGGGTACCGACGGCCGGCGATGCCGTCAAGACCGCCTCGGCCGGACACGGGCCGGACCGGCCGCCCGGCCCCGGGGGCGCGCCGGAGGCACCGGGGGCGTTGCGGCGCGCGGCGGGGGGCGGGAGTGGGCGTACGGGGCGACGGGGGCCCGTCGTGGGGCGTTCGGGCGGAACGGCGGTGCGCCGTGAAGGAGTTGGGGAGGCCGCGGGCGGAAGAGCGCGCGCGGGGCGGGAATGCGAGAGGCCCGCTTCCCCGAAGGGAAGCGGGCCTCTCGACTGATGCGGTCCTGACGGGATTTGAACCCGCGGCCTCCACCTTGACAGGGTGGCGAGCACTCCAAACTGCTCCACAGGACCAGGCTTTGCGGCTCAACCGCCGGTGCCGGAAGTCCGGCCCCGCAGTGCGGTGCGCTGCGAGAAGGACAATACAGGAGGGGTGGGGCCCCGGTCGAACTCACCCAGGGTGAAGGGCTCGTCACGGTTTCCGGGGGCCGTTCCTACGGCGCGAGCGCGTCGATCGCCTTCACGATCCGCTTGTCGGAGACCGGGTACGCGGTGCCCAGCGCGTGGGCGAAGTAGCTGACCCGCAGCTCCTCGATCATCCAGCGGACGTCCAGCACCTGCTGCGGCACCGGGCGCCCCTGCGGAAGCTGTTCGAGCAGCCACGCGTACTCGTCCCGCATCTCGTGGACCTTCTCCATGCGGGCGGTGTCCCGCTGCACGGCCGTCGGCATCTGCTGGAGGCGCCGGTCGGCGGCCACGAGGTAGCGCATCAGGTCGGGCAGCCGCCGTATCCCGGTCGCCGTGACGAAACCGGGCCGCACGAGGGCGTCGAGCTGGGCGCGGACGTCCGCCAGATTCGCGAGCAGCGCGGGGCTGCGCACCCCCTTCAGACGGCGCTCACAGGCCTGCCAGGCGGCGAGGACCTGCTGCACCTGCCCGACGGCGCGGACGGTCGTGTCGACGATCTCCGCGCGCACCCGCTCGTACAGCTTGCGGTACGACTCCTCGTCCCACACCGGGCCGCCGAAGTCGCCGATCAGCTTGTCGGCGGCGGCCATGGCGCAGTCGTCGAACAGCGCCTGGATCGTGCCGTGCGGGTTCGCGGACAGGGCGAGCTTCTGCGCGTTGGTGAGCTTGTCGGACGCGAACTTCGCCGGGTTGACCGGGATGTTGCGCAGGATCAGCCGGCGCGTGCCGCGCCACATCGCCTGCGCCTGCTCGGCCTCCGTGTCGAAGAGCCGTACGGAGACGGTGTCGCCGTCGTCGACCAGCGCCGGGTAGGCCTTCACCGGCTGGCCGGCGCGGCGGGTCTCGAAGACGCGGGTCAGCGAGCCGATCGTCCAGTCGGTCAGGCCCGTGCGCTCCAGCGAGGTGCCGCCCTCGCGCTCGGCGGTGGCCGCGGCGGCCTGCGAGATCGCCTTGCGGGCCTTCGGGCGCAGCCGCTGCCGCAGCACCTCCAGGTCCTTGTCCTCGTCGACCTTGCGGCGCCGCTCGTCGACGATCCTGAAGGTGATCTTCAGGTGGTCGGGGACCTTCGACTCGTCGAAGTCCTCCGCGTCGAAGGGCACGCCGACCATGCGCTTCAGTTCGCGTGCCATGGTGACCGTCAGCGGCTCCTGGAGCGGGGCCGCGGTCGCCAGGAACCGCTTCGCGAAGTTGGGCGCGGGCACGTAGTTGCGGCGCACCGGCTTGGGCAGCGAGCGGATCAGCTCGGTGACCAACTCCTCGCGCAGGCCCGGGATCTGCCAGTCGAAGCCCTCGTCCGTGACCTGGTTGAGGACCTGGAGCGGGATGTGCACGGTCACGCCGTCGGCGTCCGCGCCCGGCTCGAACTGGTAGGTCACCCGGAACTTCAGCGGGCCCTGCCGCCACGAGTCGGGGTAGTCGTCCTTGGTGACCGCCTCGGCCGACTCGCGGATGAGCATCTCGCGCTCGAAGTCGAGGAAGTCGGGCTGCTCGTGCCGCTTGTGCTTCCACCACGAGTCGAAGTGGGCGCCGGACACGACGTGTTCGGGCACCCGCTGGTCGTAGAAGTCGTACAGCGTCTCGTCGTCGACGAGGATGTTGCGGCGCCGCGCGCGGTGCTCCAGCTCCTCGACCTCGGTGAGCAGCCGGCGGTTGTCCGCGAAGAACTTGTGGTGCGTGCGCCAGTCGCCCTCCACCAGGGCGTTGCGGATGAACAGCTCGCGCGAGGCCTCGGCGTCGATGCGGCCGTAGTTGACCTTGCGGTGCGCGACGATCGGGACGCCGTACAGCGTGACCTTCTCGAAGGCCATCACGGCCGCCTGGTCCTTCTCCCAGTGCGGTTCGCTGTACGTGCGCTTGAGGAGGTGGCCGGCCAGCGGCTCGACCCACTCGGGGTCGATGCGGGCGTTGACGCGCGCCCACAGCCGGGACGTCTCCACCAGCTCCGCCGACATCACGAACTGCGGCGGCTTCTTGAACAGCGCCGAGCCCGGGAAGATCGCGAACTTGGCGTTGCGGGCGCCCAGATACTCGTTGCGGCCACCGCCGCGGGCACCCTCGCGCCCGGCCGACTTGGCGCTGTCGGTGCCCGAGGTCTTGCTGTCCTTCACGTCCTTCATGCCGATGTGCGACAGCAGGCCCGCGAGCAGCGAGACGTGCACCCGGTCGGCGGGGGCGTCGTCCTCGTTGAGCTGGACGCCCATCTGCCGTGCCACCGTGCGCAGTTGGGTGTAGATGTCCTGCCATTCGCGGATGCGCAGGAAGTTCAGGTACTCCTGCTTGCACATCCGGCGGAACGACGAGGAGCCGCGCTCCTTCTGCTGCTCGCGCACGTAGCGCCACAGGTTGAGGAAGGCGAGGAAGTCGCTGGTCTCGTCGCGGAACCGGGCGTGCTGCTGGTCGGCCTGCGCCTGCTTCTCGGCGGGGCGCTCGCGCGGGTCCTGGATGGACAGCGCGGCGGCGATCACCATCACCTCGCGCGCGCAGCCGTTGCGGTCGGCCTCCAGGACCATGCGGGCCAGGCGCGGGTCGACGGGCAGCTGCGCCAGCTTGCGCCCGGTGTCCGTCAGACGCTTGCGGACGTCCTTCTGCGCCGGGTCCAACGCGCCCAGTTCCTGAAGGAGTTGGACACCGTCACGGATGTTGCGGTGGTCCGGCGGGTCGATGAAGGGGAACTTCTCGATGTCGCCGAGCCCGGCCGCGGTCATCTGGAGGATGACGGACGCCAGGTTGGTGCGCAGGATCTCCGCGTCGGTGAACTCCGGGCGCGCGAGGAAGTCGTCCTCGGAGTACAGCCGGACGCAGATGCCGTCCGACGTACGGCCGCAGCGGCCCTTGCGCTGGTTCGCGCTGGCCTGCGACACCGCCTCGATCGGCAGCCGCTGCACCTTGGTGCGGTGGCTGTAGCGCGAGATGCGGGCGAAGCCCGGGTCGATGACGTACTTGATGCCGGGCACCGTCAGCGACGTCTCGGCGACGTTCGTCGCGAGCACGATCCGGCGGCCGGTGTGCTGCTGGAACACCCGGTGCTGCTCGGCGTGCGAGAGGCGCGCGTACAGCGGCACGATCTCCGTGAACCGGTACTGCTTCTTCGTCAGCGCGTCCGCGGTGTCCCGGATCTCGCGCTCGCCGGACAGGAAGACCAGGATGTCGCCCTTGCCCTCCGCCATCAGCTCCTCGACGGCGTCGCCGATCGCGGTGATCTGGTCGCGGTCGGCGTCGTCGGAGTCCTCTTCGAGCAGCGGCCGGTACCGCACCTCCACCGGGAAGGTGCGCCCGCTGACCTCGACGATCGGGGCGTCGCCGAAGTGCCGGGAGAAGCGCTCCGGGTCGATGGTCGCCGAGGTGATGACGACCTTCAGGTCCGGCCGCCTGGGCAGCAGTTGGGCCAGGTAGCCGAGCAGGAAGTCGATGTTGAGGGACCGCTCGTGGGCCTCGTCGATGATGATCGTGTCGTAGGCGCGCAGCTCGCGGTCCGTCTGGATCTCGGCGAGCAGGATGCCGTCCGTCATCAGCTTCACGAAGGTCGCCTCGGGGCTCACCTGGTCGGTGAACCGGACCTTCCAGCCCACGGCCTCGCCCAGCGGCGTGTCCAGCTCGTCCGCCACGCGTTCCGCGACCGTGCGGGCGGCGATCCGGCGGGGCTGGGTGTGCCCGATCATGCCCCGCACGCCGCGCCCCAGCTCCATGCAGATCTTCGGGATCTGCGTGGTCTTGCCGGACCCGGTCTCACCGGCGACGATCACGACCTGGTGGTCGCGGATGGCCGCGGCGATGTCGTCCTTCTTCTGGCTGACCGGAAGCTGCTCGGGGTACGAGACGGCCGGCACGCGGGCACGCCGCTCGGCCATCCGGGCCTCGGCCCTGGCGGTCTCCGCCTCGATCTCGGCGACGACGGCCGCGCGGGCCTCCGGCTTGCGGATGCGGCGCGCGCCGTCGAGCCTGCGCCCGAGCCGGTGCTCGTCGCGCAGCGACAGCTCGGTCAGGCGGGCGGCCAGCGGGCCGAATGCGGGGGCAGGGTGCGTAGACATACGCCGTCCAGGATCTCACCTCGGCGAAACGGGTGGCGAACGCTTTTGCCCACCGGGACCGGGGCGCGTCCGGCCGCCGTCCGTTCCCGCCGGTCCGGGCGCCCTCTCCCCGCCCCGGCGGGTCCGTGCCCCGGACGGACGCCGCCCGGGGCGGGGGCCGCCGAGGTCATCTAGCGTGACCCTTATGTCCGAGTCGCCGCAGGTGCCGCACGGGGTCCACGGCCGGTCGCCCACCGGGCGGGAGCGCTGGAACGCCTTCCGCGAGTCGCCGTTCCTGCCCGCCAGCGTGCTGGTGCTGATCCTCGCCGCCGCGGCGGGCCTGTTCGCCGGGTCCTACACGTACGCCATGGCCAACCCGACCCCGCACACGATCCCGACCGCCGTCGTCGGCACGTACGACCAGGCGCAGGCGGACCGGTTCGTCGCCGGTATGGAGAAGGCGCTGGACGCCTCGCTGAAGCTGCGCGTCTACCCCGACCGACAGGCCGCCGTCACCGCCGTGGACGAGCAGAAGGTGTTCGCCGTCTTCGAGGTGCGGGAGAACGGCAGGGCCGTCACCTTCGACGTCTCCGGGGCGTCCGGTGCCTCCGTCGCCGAGGTGCTGGAACAGGCCGCCCCGCAGGTCGGCAAGGCCACGGGGGTCGCCGTTACGGTGCGGGACCTCAACCCGCTCCAGAAGGGCGACCCCCGGGGCCTGGCCATCTTCTACATCTCGCTCGCCGCCGTGATCATCGGCTTCGTCGGCGCCATCCAGCTCAGCGTGCACGCGCGCGGGCTGAACCCCCTGGAGCGCATCGCGTTCACCGTCGTCTACGCGCTGCTGGGCGGGTTCGTCATCGCCGCGGTGGTGGACTGGCTGCTGGGCGCGCTGCACCTGCCGTTCGTGCACTCCTGGATGATCCTGGCGCTCACGATGTTCGCGTCCGGGATGGTCTTCACGATGTTCAACACCCTCGTCGGGCGCTGGGCGATGATCCCGACCTGGGGCCTGATGGTCCTCCTGGGCAACCCGTCCTCGGGCGGCGCCGTGTCCTGGGCGCTGCTGCCGTCGGCGCTCGGCCACATCGGCCGCTGGCTGCCGCCGGGCGCCTCCGTCGACGCCCAGCACACCGCCGTGTACTTCGCGGGACACCAGCGGATCATGCCGTACCTGGTGCTGGCCGCCTGGGCGATCGTGTCCTGCGCGGTCTTCCTGATCTGGCGTCACCGCCACCCGGGCGGCCGGCCCAAGTCCCCTGCGCACGCGGCGGAATGAGGGCGGCCGGGGCTCCGGCGGAGAGGCGGACACGACGAAGGCCCCGTCCGTCGGACGGGACCTTCGAGTTGTGGCTGGGGCCGGGGTCGAACCGGCGACCTATCGCTTTTCAGGCGATCGCTCGTACCAACTGAGCTACCCAGCCACGAGGTTCCGCGGGGGAACCTCAGCGGTCCTGACGGGATTTGAACCCGCGGCCTCCACCTTGACAGGGTGGCGAGCACTCCAAACTGCTCCACAGGACCAAGCTTTGTGTGCGAACCGGAACTCAGTGTCGCACACGGTGTTGCGTACCCCCAACGGGATTCGAACCCGTGCTACCGCCTTGAAAGGGCGGCGTCCTAGGCCGCTAGACGATGAGGGCTATCGGCCCGCCTGAGCGCCTTGCAGCGCGTCGGGGACGTGAGAAGCATATGGGATGGCGGGAGGTATCGCCAAAACGGTTTCCCGGCCCGGTCAGGGAGCCTTGCGCGACCGGCTCGGGGACGGCGCCGGGGAGCCGGTTCCGGACGGGCCGGGGGAGGTGCCCGGGGCGCCGGGCGGGGTGCCCGGCGACGCGCTCGCGGACGGGCTCGCGGACGCGCCGGCCGACGGGCCCGGCGTCGCCCCCGGCAGGTTCTCCTTCGGGAGGTGGCGGCTCACCTCCGCCGTCGTCAGGCCGAGGCCGCCCAGCCTGATCTCGTCCCACGCCTGGAGGCGGCGGCTGTCGCGGTCGACGTAGAGCACCGACGCCTCGATGGGGTCCGGGTACTTCCCCTCCACCGCGCGCAGTCCGCTGCCGCCCGTCGAGCCCTCGGTGCGCAGCCGCGTGCCGTACTTCATGACCTCCATGCCCTCGTGGTGGAGGTGCCCGGCCAGCACCAGCGGCACCTCCCCGTCCGTGCCGCGCGCCGCCGCCGGTTCGTGGGTGACCGCGATGTCGACGGGCGTGCCCGCCGCGCGCTGGTCGCGCAGCGCCGACGCCAGCCGGGCGCCGGCCAGGGCCTCCGCCGCGTCGCCGCCCGGCGTGGACGAGCGGTCGGGCGTGAACTGCGGGTCGCCGATGCCCGCGAAGCGCAGCCCGGCCACGGTCACGGCGTGCCCGTCGTCCAGGACGTGCACGTTCTTCATGTGCTCCAGGTACTTCTGCGTCTCCGCCGAGTCGTGGTTGCCGCGCACCCACACGTACGGCGCACCGAGGTCGGGGATCGGGTCGAGGAAGGCGTTCTCGGCGGCCGAGCCGTGGTCCATGGTGTCGCCGGAGTCCACGATCACGTCGATCTTGTACTGCGTCACCAGCGAGGCGACGATCTTCCAGCCGGCCGGGTTCAGGTGGATGTCCGAGACGTGCAGGACGCGGACGGTCGTCGGGTCGGGGGCGTACGCCGGGAGCGTGGACGTGACGTCGTAGAGCTTCGTCACGTTCGTCACCAGGCGCGCCAACTCCTTCTGGTAGACGTCGAATTCGGTGACGATGCTGCGGGCGTCGCCGACCAGCGAGGGGGCGGAGGAGAGCAGTCCGGAGAACTTCGGCTCCAGGACCGACTTCGGGTTCCAGGTGGCCCAGGCCGTCGCGCCGGACACGGCGAGCACGGCGAGCGCGAGGCCGCCGGCGGTCAGCGCCGGGCGGGGCCGCCGGTAGACCGCGAGGCCGAGCGCGCTCGCGCCGAGGACCACGGCCAGGCAGGACCGCACCGCGAGGTCGAGGGTGCCGCGCTCCACGTCGCGGGTGACCTCGTCCTGGAGCCCGGACAGCCGCTCGGGGTGGTCGACCAGGGCCTGGGAGCGCTCCGGGTCGAGCCGGTCGACGTCCACGTCGAGGCGTACGGGCGCGACGTGGCTGTCGAGCCGGAGCGCGCCCAGCGGCGGCACGTTGATCTTCGTGCCGCCGGTGAGGGACGGGCGCAGCGTCATGGTGGTGTCCATCGGGCCGACCGGCACGCGCACGTCGCCCACCGCGAGCAGGCCCAGCCACGCCCCGAGGAGGACCACCGCGACGAGACCGGCCGCGCGGGCCGCCAGGCGTGGCCGCGGGGCGAGTTCGAGCACGGGCAGCGTGCGCCCGGCCCGCCCCCGGCCGCCGTGCGCCGCCTCGCGGAGGCGGCGCACGGCGCGGGTCGCGGAGCGGGACAGGGTTCGGGTGCCGGTGCGGGACAGGGCTGCGACGCGGACGCGGGCCATTCGGCGCACATGCCCACCGGGCGGGTCCGCCATGCGGTGCGGCGGGTGCGCGCCGAAGGGCCGGTACGTGCGGGCAGCGGGCGCGGGTGCCCGCCGGGCGGGGCGCGACACCGGCGTGCGCGCGGCGTGCGCCGGTGTCCGGATGCGTCCGTGGGCGCCCGTCGGGGCGTCGGGTGGCGGACAATGGGGCCCGTGCTGGAGATGACGCGCGAGGAGTTCGAGGAACTGGTCGCCGAGGCGCTCGACCGGATTCCGGCGGAGCTGACTCGGCTGATGGACAACGTCGCGGTGTTCGTCGAGGACGAGCCGCCCGCCGACGACCCCGAACTGCTCGGCCTGTACGAGGGCACGCCGCTCACGGACCGGGGCGAGTGGTACGCGGGCGTGCTGCCCGACCGGATCACCGTCTACCGGATGCCGACGCTGCGGATCTGCGGGTCGCGCGAGGAGGTCGTCGCGGAGACGGAGGTGACCGTCGTCCACGAGATCGCACACCACTTCGGCATCGACGACGCCCGGCTGCACGCACTCGGCTACGGGTGACGCGCCCGTCCGCCCGGCCGGGGCCGCGCCTCCCCGCCCACCGGCCCGCCCGCCCGAGCAGACGTCCGGGTACGGGCACGCGCGTACCCGGCGGCGGTGCCGCGTCCCCCGGGCCGGGGTGACGTCGCGGGCCCGCCCGGGTCCGGCGCGTGTCCTGGCGCGGGCGACGGGAGTTGGACACCACGACTCCCCCTACGCCCGCCCCCGGAGGTGGCCCACGTGCCCTCCCTGCACGTACCCGTCCGTCTCGCCGTCACGGTCCTGGCCGTGGCCACCGCCGCCGGCTGCATGAGCGTGGGTGAGAACGCCCGGGGCGGCACCGCCCGGCCCGCGCACTCCGCGGCGGAGCGCGGCGGCGACGCACCCGACGGCGGGGTCGCCGCCCCGGACCGCGCGGAGGGCGGCGACGGCGACCCGGGCGGTGCGCCGCACGGCCACCGCGGCAAGGGGAGGAAGGGGGAGCGGCCCGCGTCCCCCGCGGCCTCGCCGTCGGCCGGGTCGAGCGCGTCGGCGGCGGCCGGGGCGCGGCCGGGACGGCCGGTGGTGCCCGGGGCGCCGTCCCCGTCGGGGGCGGCGCCGAGCCCGCCGCGGACCGACGACCCCGTGCCGCCCGCCCCGCCGGTCGTCGTGCCGCCGCCGTCCGCGGAGCCGCCGCCCTCGGCCGCCGAACCGTCGTCCTCGGCGCACGAGGACACCGGCTCCGGGCCCCAACTCGCCCAGCGCGAACCGGCACCGGAGGCGGGCACCCCCGCGTGAGGCGACGCCCCGGGCGCGCGGGTCGCGGCCGGGGCGCCGTCGGCGCACGCCCCCGGCGCGGTGTCTGACGCGTCACTTTGCCCCGCGAGCGGTGGTCGTTCCGGGGCCCGGGGTGTCATGCTCAAGGGGTACGCACTCGTGCTCCTCCACGGTGTGACCGGCGAAAACCGGCTCCCGGGGAGTGACGGAACGAGTCCATCCGGTTGACGGACCCCGTTGACCTGGACTTTGGTGCTCGGTTTGCCTTGACGGGTGATGGGTGCGTATGGTGGTAGATCGTTTGATCCCATTTGCCCGGCGCCACTAAGAGCGCGCCGCGGGGCGCGTACTCTCCTTTGCCGTGGCTGACCGCATTGAGGCGGTCGTTGTGCGAAACAAACACGGAGTTGACGGGCGCGTGCCGAAGAGACTCCGGAAGGTTTCGCATTCGCATGTCCCTTTCCAGCACTGACCACATCGTCGTGCCCGAGGACCCCCAGAACATCCCGAACGACCAGTCCCAGGACCAGCAGGTCCTGAGCATCTCGGACGTCGTCGAGGCCGTCGAGGCCGAGGCCGTCGCGGCCGTGGACGCCGAGACGGTGGACGCCGCCGAGACCGCCGAGCACGAGGGTGCCGAGGCCGCGGAGGCCGACGAGGCCCCGCAGCTCACCTTCACCGACCTCGGTCTGCCCGAGGGCGTCGTGCGCAAGCTCGCGCAGAACGGCGTCACCAGCCCCTTCCCGATCCAGGCCGCGACCATCCCGGACGCGCTGCAGGGCAAGGACATCCTGGGCCGCGGCCGCACCGGCTCCGGCAAGACCCTCTCCTTCGGTCTGCCGACCCTCGCGACGCTGTCCGGCAGCCGCTCCGAGCGCAAGAAGCCGCGCGCGGTCATCCTCACCCCGACCCGCGAGCTGGCCATGCAGGTGGCCGACGCCCTTCAGCCGTACGGCGACGTGCTCGGCCTGAAGATGAAGGTCGTCTGCGGCGGCACCTCGATGAGCAACCAGATCTACGCCTTGGAGCGCGGCGTCGACGTCCTCGTCGCCACCCCGGGCCGGCTGCGCGACATCATCAACCGCGGCGCCTGCTCGCTGGAGTCGGTGGAGATCACCGTCCTCGACGAGGCCGACCAGATGTCGGACCTGGGCTTCCTGCCCGAGGTCACCGAGCTTCTGGACCAGGTCCCGTCCGGCGGCCAGCGCATGCTCTTCTCCGCCACCATGGAGAACGAGATCCGCACCCTCGTCGACCGGTACCTCACCGACCCGATGACGCACGAGGTCGACGCCGCGCAGGGCGCCGTGACGACCATGTCGCACCACATCTTCGTCGTGAAGCCCAAGGACAAGGCGCCGGTCACCGCGGCCATCGCCTCCCGCAAGGGCCGCACCATCATCTTCGTGCGCACCCAGCTCGGCGCCGACCGCGTCGCCGAGCAGCTGCGCGACTCCGGGGTCAAGGCCGACGCCCTGCACGGCGGCATGACCCAGGGCGCCCGCACCCGGACGCTGGCCGACTTCAAGGACGGTTACGTCAACGTCCTCGTCGCCACCGACGTCGCCGCGCGCGGCATCCACGTCGACGGCATCGACCTCGTCCTCAACGTGGACCCGGCCGGCGACCACAAGGACTACCTGCACCGCGCGGGCCGCACGGCGCGTGCCGGCCGCACCGGTTCGGTCGTCTCCCTGGCGCTGCCGCACCAGCGCCGCCAGATCTTCCGCCTCATGGAGGACGCGGGCGTCGACGCCTCGCGCCACATGATCCAGGGCGGGGACACCTTCAGCCCGGAGGTCGCCGAGATCACCGGCGCCCGGTCGATGACCGAGGTGCAGGCCGAGTCGGCGGGCAACGCCGCGCAGCAGGCCGAGCGCGAAGTCACCCACCTGGCCAAGCAGTTGGAGCGTGCCCAGCGCCGCGCCACCGAGCTGCGCGAGGAGGCCGACCGACTGGTCGCCCGCGTCGCGCGCGAGCAGGGCGAGGACCCGGAGGCGGCCGTGGCCGCCGCCCAGGCCGCCGCTGCCGAGGTGTCGCTGCCGGAGCAGGCGGGCGCCCAGGACGCCGAGCGCGACGAGCGTCCGGCGGCTGCGACGTCCTCCTCCTCGTTCGAGCGTCGTGACGACCGTGGCGGCAGTGGTTTCCGCCGTGACGACCGTCGTGACGGCGACCGTGGCGGGCGTTCCTTCGAGCGCCGCGACGACCGCGGTGGCGACCGCGGCGGATTCCGTCGTGACGACCGCGGTGACCGCGGTGGTCGTTCGTTCGAGCGTCGTGACGACCGTGGCGGCAGTGGTTTCCGCCGTGACGACCGTCGTGACGGTGACCGTGGCGGCCGTTCGTTCGAGCGTCGTGACGACCGCGGTGGCAGTGGTTTCCGCCGCGACGACCGCGACGACCGCGGTGGTCGTTCGTTCGAGCGTCGTGACGACCGTGGCGGCAGTGGTTTCCGCCGCGACGACCGTCGTGACGGTGACCGTGGCGGGCGTTCCTTCGAGCGCCGCGACGACCGCGGCGGCCGTTCCTTCGCCCCGCGCACCAACGACGGCGGCGACCGCCGTGACGACCGTGGCGGCTTCCGCCGCGACGACCGGTCCGCGGCCCCCCGCCGTGACGACCGCGGTGGCCACCGGGGCAGCGACCGCCCGTTCAACCGCGACCGTCAGGGCGGCGACCGCCCCGGCTTCCGCGCCGGCGGTCACGAGCGCCCCTACGGCCGTCGTGACGACCGCACCGGCACCGGCACGGGCACCGGCTCCTTCGGCCGCCGTGACGACAAGCCGCGCTGGAAGCGCAACGGCTGACGCACCGGCCGCATTGGCCGCCGATGCCGCGACGAGCGGCTGACGTGCACTGACGACGACCCCGTCCGGAATCCTCCGGGCGGGGTCGCCGCGTTCCGCGGGAAGTGATCAACGTCCGTGCGTGCAAAGGGAGTTGGGCCCGGGGAGGCGCCGGAAAAGTTCCGGCCAACGTGGCCGCCCGGCGGCGCATGTCATGCTCCGGACCAGGGAATCGCTGGGGGCATGACACAAGATGCCGTACCAGAACCGGACGCCGAACCGCGCAGAACTCCGGCCGCGGCGCCGGCCGCGCCGCCGCCGTCCGCCCTCTCGGACGAGGAACTCCTCGCGGAGATGGGCTACACGCAGGTCCTCGCCCGCCGCATGTCCGCCTTCTCCAACTACGCCGTCTCGTTCACGATCATCTCCGTGCTCTCGGGCTGCCTGACGCTCTACCTGTTCGGGATGAACACCGGCGGCCCCGCGGTCATCACCTGGGGGTGGGTCGGGGTCGGCCTGATGACGCTGTTCGTCGGGCTCGCGATGGCCGAAATCTGTTCGGCCTACCCGACCTCCGCCGGCCTCTACTTCTGGGCCCACCGCCTCGCCCCGCGGCGCACGGCAGCCGCCTGGGCGTGGTTCACCGGCTGGTTCAACGTGCTCGGCCAGGTCGCCGTGACCGCCGGCATCGACTTCGGCGCCGCGTCGTTCCTCGGCGCCTACCTGAACCTCCAGTTCGACTTCGAGGTCACCCCGGGCCGCACGGTCCTCCTCTTCGCCGCGATCCTCGTCCTGCACGGCCTGCTGAACACCTTCGGCGTGCGCATCGTCGCGATCCTCAACAGCGTCAGCGTGTGGTGGCACGTGCTGGGCGTCGCGGTGATCGTGGGCGCGCTGGCCCTCGTCCCCGACTCGCACCAGTCCACGTCGTTCGTCTTCGGCGAGTTCGTGAACAACACCGGCTGGGGCAGCGGGATCTACGTCGTCTGCCTCGGCCTGCTGATGGCCCAGTACACGTTCACCGGGTACGACGCCTCCGCGCACATGACGGAGGAGACGCACGACGCGTCCACGGCCGGCCCGAAGGGCATCGTCCGCTCCATCTGGACGTCGTGGATCGCCGGCTTCGTCCTGCTGCTCGGCTTCACGTACGCCATCCAGTCGTACGACAGCGAGCTGAAGTCGGCGACGGGCGCGCCGCCCGCGCAGATCCTGCTGGACGCGCTCGGCGCGACCACCGGCAAGCTGCTCCTGCTGGTCGTCATCGGGGCGCAGTTGTTCTGCGGGATGGCCTCGGTGACCGCCAACAGCCGCATGATCTACGCCTTCTCGCGCGACGGCGCGCTGCCGTTCTCGCACGTGTGGCACACGGTCAGCCCGCGCACCCGCACCCCCGTCGCGGCGGTCTGGCTGGCCGCGTTCGGCGCCCTGCTCCTGGGGCTGCCCTACCTGATCAACTACACGGCGTACGCGGCGGTGACGTCGATCGCGGTGATCGGTCTCTACATCGCGTACGTGATCCCGACGCTGCTGCGGCTGCGCAGGGGCGACGACTTCGCCCGCGGTCCGTGGCACCTGGGCCGGTGGTCGCGGCCGATCGGCGTGGTCGCGGTCGTGTGGGTCGTGGTCATCACGATCCTGTTCATGCTCCCGCAGGTCTCCCCGGTCACCACGGACAGCTTCAACTACGCGCCGGTGGCGGTCCTCGTCGTCCTCGGCTTCGCGGCGACGTGGTGGTGGGCCTCGGCGCGGCACTGGTTCCTCAACCCGGACCACGAGCGCACCCGGGCCCGCGAGGCGGCACGCGCGGGAGCGCCGGAACCACTGGACCCCTGAGCGGTCCGGCACCGGACGACGGTCCCGCGGCACCCGCACGGCCGTGGACCGCCGCCGCCCCGGCCTCCGGCCTCCGGCCCCGGTTCCATCGTCGCCCGGACCCCCGGCGGCCCCGGCCTCCGGCCCGGCTCCCCGCAACGGGGCGGGCGCTCCCGTTCCGTACCCTGCCGCCCCATCCCTCCGGTCCCGTCCCGGTCCGCGCGCCCCCGCACGTCCGCCGGACGGGGCCATGACCCGGATACCCGATCGGAGTCCCGCGTTCCTGCGGCTATGCTCGGGTGGGCAACATCGCCAGGGCCCTTAGCTCAATTGGCAGAGCAGTGGACTTTTAATCCATTGGTTGTGGGTTCGAGTCCCACAGGGCCTACCTCCGGAGCCCCAGGTCAGTCGTCAACCGGCCTGGGGCTCCGCCCGTTCTCGGTGAGTCCGGCCGCCCGGTGAGGCGGTGCCCCGCGCGGAAGGCTGCGAAGCAGCACGTTCGGTGCCGCGCCCGGCCCCTTCTCGATCACATGGCTCGCGCACGGCCGCCCGCGCTCGATCAGCCGCTGACGGTCACGGCCCTCGTCGCAGTCGCCCGGGAGTGTCGTCATCTTTCGGAGGCTCGGGGCGATGAGTTCCGGCGTTCGCGGCGGTCTTTCCCGGCGTACATGGCACAGGCACGGACCCGAACGGGTCCGGCGAACCGTGAGGGGACTCCGGCGTGAGTGAGATCGTGGTTGAGCGGGTCGTGCGGCCCGCGCGTGCGACAACGGGCCCGTGGCTGGAGGTGATCGCCTCGAATCTCGACCATCACCGGGCCACCTTCCTGTGGAAGTGCGAGGGGCTCTCGGAGGCGCAACTGCGGCTGCATCCCCTGCGGTCGTCGGCGTTGACCCTGCTGGGACTCATGCGCCACCTCCAGGGTGTCGAACGCGCCTGGTTCCAGCGGGCGTTGGCGGGCACGGCGCCCCACTTCTTCCCGTACCGGACCTACCCGGCCGCCGACGGGGGCGAGTGGTACGACGAGTCGGACACCACCTCGGCCGCGGTCGTCCGCGAGGACTACCTGAAGGCGTGCGTGGAGTCGCGGCAGGTGTTCGCGGACGTGACCGCCGACCTCGGGCGCATCGTGCCCAACCCGGAGTTCGGTGACGCGGACGTGCGGTTCGTCCTGCTCCACGTGGTCGAGGAGTACGCCCGCCACGTCGGCCACGCGGACCTGCTCCGCGAGGCGATCGACGGCACCACCGGCGAGTAGCCGCCCGCCGGGTCGCGGCCGTGTCCTGTCGCGGCCGTGTCCTGTCGTGTTCCGTCGCCTCCTGTCGTGGAACGCCGACGGGGCGGCGTCCCCGGCGTGGTGGCCGGTGGGCGCCGCCCCGGGTGGGACGTGCGGTGCGGGGTGGTGCGGCCCGCGTGTTCGCCATGGTTACTTCGGGTCGCGGTTGAACGACGCCGTCGACCAGCGGTAGCCGAGTGCGGCGAGCACGACGCACCAGCCGAGCGCCAGCCACCCGTTGTGCCCGATCTCCGTGCCGAGCAGCAGGCCGCGCAGGGTCTCGATGGCCGGCGTGAAGGGCTGGTACTCCGCGATCGGCCGGAACCAGGACGGCATCGCGTCGAGCGGGGTGAACGCGCTGGAGATGAGCGGCAGCAGGATCAGCGGCATCGCGCTGTTGCTCGCGGCCTCCGCGTTCGGGCTGGCCATGCCCATCCCCACCGCGATCCAGGTGAGGGCCAGGGCGAAGAGCACGAGCAGTCCGAACGCCGCGAGCCACTCCAGGGCGGTGGCGTCCGTCGAGCGGAAGCCGATGGCCACTCCGACGGCGCCGACCAGGACCACGCTGGCGACCGACTGGAGCACGCTGCCGACCACGTGCCCGACCAGCACCGACCCGCGGTGGATGGCCATGGTGCGGAAGCGGGCGATGATGCCCTCCGACATGTCCGTGGCGACGGACACGGCGGCCCCGATGACGGTGGAGCCGATGGTCATCAGCAGGATGCCGGGCACGACGTAGGCGATGTAGTCGGAACGGTCCGCCCCGCCGCCGGAGATGCCCGCGCTCATCGTGTTGCCGAAGATGTAGACGAAGAGCAGCAGCAGCATCACCGGGGTGAGCAGCAGGTTCAGGGTCAATGACGGGTAGCGCCGGGCGTGCAGGAGGTTGCGGCGCAGCATCGTGGACGAGTCGCGGACGGCGAGGGAGAGGGCGCTCATCGGAGGTTCTCCTTGGGGGAGTCGGAGGAGGTGGCTGCGGGGTCGGTGGGCCGGTTCTGGGACGGGACCGTGGTGCCCGTCAGGGCGAAGAAGACGTCGTCGAGGTCGGGTGTGTGCACGGTCAGTTCCTCGGCCTCGATACCGGCCGCGTCCAACTGGTCGAGCAGCGCCCGCAGTTCGCGCTGGCTGCCGTCGCTCGCGATCTGCAGCGACAGCGCCTCGTCGTCCCGGGCCGCCACGTCGGGCAGGGCGTCGGCGGCGGACTGGTAGGCGGCCGGGTCGTTGAAGCGCAGCCGCACGTGTCCGCCGGGGATCAGCCGCTTCAGCTCGCCCGCGCTGCCCTCGGCGACGATCCTGCCGTCGTTGAGCACCGCGATGCGGTCGGCGAGCTGGTCCGCCTCCTCCAGGTACTGCGTGGTGAGGAAGACGGTGACGCCGCCCGCGACCAACTCCCGGATGATCTGCCACATGTTGTGCCGGGAGCGCGGGTCCAGGCCGGTGGTCGGTTCGTCGAGGAAGATGATCCGGGGGCTGCCGACCAGCGTCATGGCGATGTCCAGGCGGCGCTTCATGCCGCCGGAGTAGCCGGCGGCGGGCTTCTTCGCCGCCTCCAACAGGTCGAAGTGTTCCAGGAGTTCGGCGGTGACCCGCCGCCCCTCGCGCTTGGACAGGTGGTGCAGGTCCGCCATGAGGAGCATGTTCTCCTCCCCGGTGATCAGCCCGTCGACCGCCGAGAACTGCCCGGTCACGCCGATCGCGGCCCGTACCGCCTGCGGTGCGGTGGCGAGGTCGTGGCCGGCGACGCTCAGGTCGCCGCCGTCCGCGCGGATGAGGGTGGAGAGGATCTTGACCGCCGTGGTCTTGCCGGCGCCGTTCGGGCCGAGCAGGGCGAAGACCGTTCCGGCGGGCACCGTCAGGTCGATGCCGTCGAGCACGACCTTGTCGCCGTACGACTTGCGCAGTCCGCGGGCCGTGATGGCCGCGCCGGCCGGGCTTGCGGTGCCGGTGGTGCTCACCGGGCTCACCTGGCTGGCCGAGTCGGCCGGGCTGGTGCTCATCTGGGCTGCTCCTTGGGGGAGTTGAGGGGTAAGCGGGTCTGGGCGGCGGCGGGCCGGAGGTGGTGTCCGGCCCCGCCGCCGGTTCTGGTCAGAGGCTGCGGGCGGTGATGTCGCCCTGGGTGGTGGTCGCCCGCACGGCGAGCTGGGCGGTGCCGTCGTTCTTCAGCTCGTTGCTGACGCGGCCCAGCGCGGTACCGGCGTCCAGGGAGGCGGAGACACCGGCGGCGGCGGTGACCGTGATGTCGCCCTGCCGGGTGCTCAGGACGACGTCGCCGCGCACGGCCTCGGCGATCCGGATGTCACCGCGTGCGGTGCTGATCTCCGCGGGGCCGTTGAGGCGGCCGACCTCGATGTCGCCGTCGACCGCGGTGAGGCGGAGGCTCGCCGCCTCGTCGATCTTGATGTGCTGGTGGGCGCCGTCGAAGACGATGTCGCCGAGGCGGCCGACGGCACGGAACTCGGTGGCGGCGGCCTTGGCCTCGACCCGCGAGCCGGCGGGCAGCTGGACGGTCACCTCGATGGAGCCGGCGGGGCCGATGTACTGGTTGCGCGCCGGGACCGCGATGCGCAGGACCCCGTCCGCGTACTCGACCGAGGTCTGCTCGGCCGCCTTCACGTCGCGGCTCTTCGAGGCGTTCGCGGGGCGGACGTCGACGGTGGCGTCCGTGCGGTCGGCGGCGATCATCTGCACGCGCCCGGCGGGAACGTCGAGGACGGCGGCGATCGGGGCGGTGGTGGCGAACTTCTGCATGGTGTTCTCCGTGTCTCGTGGTCTCGCCGTCGGTGTTTCCGACATTGGAAAAGCTACGTTGCGTTCACGGGTGTGGCAACGGTGTTGTTGCGACTGAACTGCGTAAGTGCAGGTGGATGCCACATATTCGTTGCGATGGTTCTGAACGTAACGCAACTTCGGGGCGGCGAATGTTGCAATGGAATGAGTGCGAACGCTATGGTCGGGCTGCGGACGTCACGTCCGTCCCACGTCCGACCACACCAAGGAGGCGCGATGCCGGGCGGCAGGCTCACCCAGAAGGACCGTCAGCAGATCGCGCTGGGGCTGGCGGACAACCTCCCCTACGCCGAGATCGCCCGACGCCTGGAGCGTCCGACCTCGACGATCACGCGCGAGGTCATGCGCAACGGGGGCCCCACCGGCTACCGCTCCGACCTGGCCCACCACGCCACCGAGCGCCGCGCGCACCGGCGCAAGCCGGCCGCGTCGCGGGGCGCCGACCAGACCGCCGCGGCGCTGCCGCACGGGCGGGACCCGGAGGCGGTCGCGGAGTACGAGGAGCAGTTCATCGCCGTGCTGATGCAGTCGGGCCTCTCGAACAAGATGATGGCGCGGGTGATGGTCAGCCTCGTCACCAGCGACTCCGGCAGCATGACCGCCGCCGAACTCGTGAAGCGGCTCCAGGTCAGCCCCGCCTCGATCTCCAAGTCGATCGCCTTCCTGGAGAGCCAGGCCCTCGTGCGCAGGGAGCGCGACGAACGCCGCCGGGAGCGCTACGTCATAGACGACAGCCTGTGGTACCAGTCGATGGTCGCCAGCGTCCGCGCCCTCACCCAGCAGGCGGAGATCTCCCGGCAGGGCATCGCCGTCCTCGGCCCCAGCAGCCCTGCCGCGGTGCGCCTGGAGAACGTCGCGCGCTTCCTCGACTTCGTCGCCGAGAGCCTCGCCCGCGCCACCGAGCAGGCCCGCGACATCCTCGACATGGCACCCCCGGTGCCCGCGGCACCCCCGTCGCACGACGCGGATCCGCGGACGGACGACGAGTAGGGGCCGGGCCGCGCGGGCCACCCCCGTGCTTGGCGGTCCGCCGCCGCGCGTGCGTACGGTTGTCCGCACCGGGCCGTCCGCGCCGCGAGCACGTCCGTCCCGGCCCGTGCCCCCTGCCGAAGCCCCACCTCCCCCGGCCCGATTCCGACGGAGACCGCGTCGATGCCCCATCCGTACGTCCTGCTGTCCGCCGCCGTCTCCCTCGACGGCCACCTCGACGACACGGGCCCCGAGCGGCTGCGGCTGTCCGGGCCCGAGGACTTCGAGCGGGTCGACGAGGTGCGGGCGTCCGTCGACGCGATCCTCGTCGGCGCCGGCACCGTCCGCGCCGACAACCCCCGGCTCCTCGTGAACTCGCCCGCCCGCAGGGCCGCCCGGGTCGCCGCGGGACGGCCGGAGTTCCCGCTGAAGGTCGTGGTCAGCGGCTCCGGCGACCTCGACCCCGGCGCCGCGATCTGGCACACGGGCGGGGAGAAGGTCGTCTACACGACGGACGACGGCGCGAAGCGGCTCCACGGGGCCGCCTCCCGCACCCCGGGCACTCCGGGCGGGCCGGTCGCCGCCGACGTCGTCCCCCTCGGCGACACCCTCGACTGGGGGCTGCTCCTCACCCACCTGCACGACGCGCGCGGTGTGCGGCGGCTCATGGTCGAGGGCGGCGGGCTCGTCCACACGCAGCTTATCCAGCAGGGGCTCGCCGACGAACTCCAGCTCGCCCTCACGCCGTTGCTCGTGGGGGAGCCGGACGCGCCGCGTCTGTTCGGGCCCGGCGGCTACCGGCGCGGCCGGCTGCGCCTCGTGGAGACGCGGGCCGTGGGCGACACCGTCCTCGCGCGGTACGAGCCCACCGCGCCCGGCACCGGCCCGACGGCGGTGCCCGCCGACCGCCACTGGATGCGCGTCGCCTGCGAACTGGCCGCGCTGTGCCCGCCCTCGCGGACCGCGTTCAGCGTGGGCGCGGTCGTCGTCGCCGCGGACGGCACCGAGATCGCCCGCGGCCACTCCCGCGAGGGTGACGATCCGGTCGTGCACGCCGAGGAGGCCGCGCTCGCGAAGACCGACCCCGCCGACCCGAGGCTCGCGACGGCGACGGTCTACAGCAGCCTGGAGCCGTGCGCCCGCCGCGCGTCCCGGCCCGCACCCTGCGCCCGGCTCATCCTCGACGCGGGCGTACGACGGGTCGTGACGGCCTGGTGGGAGCCCGACACGTTCGTCCAGGACGCCGACGGCAGCGGACTGCTGGCGGCCGCCGGTACCGACGTCGTCGTCCTGCCCGAGTACGAGGACCGGGCCAAGGCCCCCAACCGCCACCTCCTGCCGGACGGCTGAGGACCTGGCGGGCCCGTGCGGTCCGCCAACCGGGCGGCGAGCGCGGCCCGTTCGGACGGAACGACCGACGCGCACGTACGGCGCGCGGCGAGGTGCGACACGGTGCGGTGCGTGCGCGCCCCGCCACCCGGCGCCCACGGTCCCCTCGCCAAACGGGCGTCGCCGGAGGCGAGTTCACGTGGATCCGCCCGCACGCGGCCCCGGGGCCGTGCCCCGCTCCCCGGGGCTCCGTGCGCACCGCCCGCCCCCTGCGCCCGTCCGCAGGCGTGCCGCCGTGCGTCGTCCGCCTCCCGTAACGCCGTCCCGCCCGCGCGGAGCGGCCCCGCGGCGCGCCCCCTCCGATCGGCCCAACAGATTCTGCGCCCCCGTCCCCGCCGGGTCACGCTGCCAGTGATCATCCGGCGCCGGCGAGCCGACCCGGAGCGGACGACGACGCGGAGGTAGTGGCGATGAGGTCAGTGGGGAGACGTGCGGCGGCGGTGGTGGCCGCACCCCTGCTCATGGGGCTCGTGGGACTGGTGGCGGGCTGCGGGGCGACCGAGTCGCACACGCGGACGATGGCGCGGGCCCTGCCCGCCGACGCCGAGTTCACCCACCCCGGGGTGCTGGTCAGCCGGGGCCAGCTGGACACCGTCCGCAAGAACGTGAACGCGGGCAAGCAGCCGTGGCTCAAGGCGTTCCTCGGCATGCGCGACAGCAAGTACGGCTCGTACAAGTACAAGCCCGAGCCGTACGCGAGCGTCGACTGCCCCGGCGGCGACCACACCGACCGGCCCGCGCAGGGCTGTGTCGAGGAGCGCGAGGACGCCATCGCCGCGTATACGCAGGCGCTGCTGTACACGGTCACGGGTCAGCGGCAGCACGCCGACAAGGCGATCGAGATCATGGACGCCTGGTCCGCGCGCATGAAGCGGCACACCGAGGAGGACGCCGGCCTGCAGACCGCGTGGTCCGGTTCGACCTGGGCGCGGGCCGCCGAGATCGTCCGGTACGCGCCCGGCGCCAAGTGGCCCGAGGCGCGCGTCGAGCGGTTCGGGACCATGCTGCGCACCGCGTACCTGCCCACGGTCGCCGCGCCGGTGCCCGACTACAACGGCAACTGGGACCTCGCGATGACGGACGCCGCGATCGGCATCGCCGTCTTCCTCGACGACCACAAGGCGTTCGACGCGGCCCTCAAGCGGTTCCGCGCGCGGGTGCCCGCCTACTTCTACGTCGCCAAGGACGGCGCGGTCCCGGTCGCCCCGGCCGGCTCCAGCGTGGACACCCCCGCGGAACTCACGGCGTACTGGTTCAAGCAGGCCAGCTACCGGGACGGCGTCGCCCAGGAGTCCTGCCGCAACCTCAAGCACGTCGGCTACTCGCTCGCCGCCTCCTCGCACATCGCGGAGACGGCCTGGCACCAGGGCGTCGACCTCTACAAGGAGGTCGGCGACCGGCTGACCGCCGCGGCCGAACTGCACTCCAGGCTGCAACTGGGCGAGGCCGCCCCGTCCTGGCTGTGCGGCGGCAAGGTCGACCGGAACATGGGGCCCGACCTGGAGGTCCTCGTGAACCACATGGAGAACCGCCTGCACAAGCCGCTGCCGTCCGCGCACCGGCTCACCGCCCAGCACCGGCCCAACGGCACCGACGACCTCTTCGTCTCCTGGGAGACCCTCACGCACGCCGACAACCCGGCCAACTGACGCGGCCCGCGCGACCCCTCCGGCCGCCCGCGCCACGCCCGGCGCGGGCGGCTCCGGAGCAGCTCAGGGGCCCCTCGTGGACAGGTGTGTGCGAGCGGCCCCGAAAGTGACGTACACTGGAGTCACAACGACGCGGGGTGGAGCAGCTCGGTAGCTCGCTGGGCTCATAACCCAGAGGTCGCAGGTTCAAATCCTGTCCCCGCTACTGAAGGCCGGAGGCCGGAATCCTTTGAAGGATTCCGGCCTCCGGTGTTTTCGTCGTCCGCCCTCCCCGCCCCGCCGGACGTCATCCGGTCGGGCCACCCCGGTCGCCCGGCGCCCCCGCCCCCGGGACTCTGGACAGGCGGTGCGGTGTCCGGCGTGAAGGACGTGGCAGGAGACGAGAGTGCGGCCTGGTGGCGTGGAGGGCGAACAGCCGTACGACCCCGGTCGCGGGCAGGACGGTCCGGCGGAGGGCGCGGCCGGCCGCGGCGGCTCCTACCCGTACGGTCCGCAGGGCCCGGTGGGTCCGCACGCCAGGGCCGGGGGCCGGCTTCCCGGCGACGCGGTGCCCGACCCCGGACTCGGCACCACCGCTCCGGCCCCCGCCGGGACCCGCGGGCACTTCCGTGCCGACGAGGAGTCCAGGCGGCGGCTCACCGCCCGCGCGCTCGTGCGGATGCTGCCCGCGCTGCTGATCGTCGGGGGTGCCTGCTACGACTACCTCACGCCGACCAATTTCACGGCCGTCCCGTTCTTCACCGCCGCCCCGCTGATCGCGGCGGCGATCCTCTCCCGGCGGGGCACCGTCCTCGTCGGTGTCGCCGGTCTCCTGGTCGTGGCGCTGTTCCGGGCGGAGCTGGACACCGTCGACCGGGTCGACGCGATCACCGAGGTGATCACCGTGGTCACGGTGTCCGTCCTCGCCGTCGTCATCAACCTCGTCGTGCGGCGCAGCGACGAACGCCTCGCCTCCGCGCGGGAGATCGCCGAGGCGGCCCAGCGCGCCGTGCTGCCGCAGCCCGCCCACCGGATCGGCGGGCTGGACATCGCGGCCCTGTACGAGGCGGCGCAGGCGGACGCGTTCATCGGCGGCGACCTCTACGCGGTGCAGGACAGCCCGTACGGGGTGCGGCTCGTCGTCGGGGACGTGCGGGGCAAGGGGATGAGCGCGGTGGCGGCGGTCGCCGTGGTCATCGGATCGTTCCGGGAGGCCGCCGAGCAGGAGGCCACGCTCCAGGCGGTCGCCCAGCGGCTGGAGCGCGCGCTGGCCCGCGAGGGCACCCGGCGCAACGGCCTCGACGCCTTCGAGGGATTCACCACCGCGGTCCTCGCCGAGATCCCGCACGGCCTCGACGTCGTCCGCCTCGTCAGCCGCGGGCACCCGCCGCCGCTGCTGCTGGACGCGGACGGCGCGGTCACCACCCTGCTCGTGCGCGAGCCGTCGCTGCCGCTGGGGATGGGCGACCTGGGGATGTGGCCGGACCGCGTGGAGGAGTCGGACTTCCCGAGCGGGGCGACCCTGCTCTTCTACACCGACGGCCTGTCCGAGGCGCGCGACGCCCGGGGCCGCTTCTTCGACCCCGCGCGTCGCCTTTCGGGGCGCCCCTTCGACGACGCCGACCAGTTGGTCGCGACGGTCGCCGCCGAGGTGCGGCGCTACTCCGGGGGCGGCACCGCGGACGACATGGCGCTCCTCGCGGTCCGCCGGCCCTGACAGCCACCCGCACGGACGTTGTCACCGAGCGTGCCCGGACGGCAGCCCAGCGCATAACGACTGACACACCGTCAGATGAGAGAGGTCGCGCGGGGGCCGGTCAACTCGCCCGGATTGGACCACCGGTGGCCGGTTGTGTCCGGCGGAGAAGCGTTAATGATCAAGGAGAACGGCTTGGAAACCATGCCTCCTGTCTATTAACGTTCGATAACGCAGCGCGGTCGTCCCAGCCGTCACAAGAGGCGGCTCCGTGCGCACGCGCCGAATCCCGCGAGGGAACCGGGGAACCACCAACTTGGGGTGAATCGAGCGTATGTGGCCGTGCTCCGCACGGGACGTATACGCGCGTAGGAGACCTTCTGCTCCGAACCCGTCAGCTAACCCGGTAGGCGAGACGGAAGGAAAGGAGCACGCCCGAGTGGCGTCGAACAGGCCTGCCCCCTACGCGCCTCAGGTACCGGAGCCCCGGTTCCCCGAGACCGGGACCCTCGCCCGCGGCGACGGCGCCGACGAGGCCCCCTGGGGAGAGTGGAATCCCACCGAGGAGTCCATTCGCCCCGTCGTCCGGGGCAAGCACCGCGTGGGCAAGCAGCGCGGCGGCGGACTCGCCCGCAGCTCCACCGTCCTCGGTGTCGGTGTCATCGCGGCCGTCGGCGCGGGCGGCATGGCCAGCGCGCAGCCCGGCAAGCCGCCGGTCTCCATATCCGTGCCCCACCTGCCGTCCGTCGGCGCGCTGATCGACGACGTCGAGCCGGGCGCCGACGCCCCGGAGGGCTCCGCGACCGCGCTCAGCACGGTCGGCGTCAGCACCGCCGACGCCGAGCAGGGCGCCTCCGACGCCGGTGAGGCACTGCGCGCCCGCATCCTCGCGCAGGCCGAGAAGCAGCAGGACCTGGCGGACAGCAAGGTCCAGGCCGAGGCCACCAAGGCCGCCGCCAAGCAGGTCGCCGCCGTCGCCGCGAAGGCGGCCAAGGAGGCCGAGGCGAAGGCCACCGCGGCGAAGGAGAAGGCGGAGGCGGAGGCCAAGAAGAAGGCCGAGGCCGAGCGCCTGGCCGAACTGGCCAAGCAGTACACGCTGCCCACCTCCTCGTACACGCTCACGTCGCGGTTCGGCGAGGCCGGCTCGCTCTGGTCCTCCGGCTACCACACGGGCCTCGACTTCGCGGCCCCCACGGGCACGCTGATCAAGGCGATCCACAGCGGCACGATCACCGAGGCGGGCTGGGCCGGCTCCTACGGCTACCGCACGATCCTCACCCTGGACGACGGCACCGAGCTGTGGTTCTGCCACCAGTCGTCGATCAACGTCACGGTCGGCCAGAAGGTCGCCACCGGTGACGTCATCGGCCGCGTCGGCGCCACCGGCAACGTCACCGGGCCCCACCTCCACCTGGAGGTCCACCCCGACGGCCAGGCCACCGCGATCGACCCGATGGCCTGGCTCCAGGCCCGCGGCGTCAACCCCTGACGGACCCGGGGGACGTTCTCCGGCGGTCCTGACGGCATCCCCCCGGCGCCGGGGCCGCCGGTCCCGTCCCGGGCACGCCCCGTTCCGGCCCGGTGCGGGGCGCATGGAATACGGGCTTCCGGCGCTCCTGTTGAATTCGGGCATGACCTCACTTCGCAAGCTCGGTACGACCGACGTCGACATCTTCCCGCTCTGCCTCGGCGGCAACGTCTTCGGCTGGACGGCCGACGAGACGCAGTCCTTCGCCGTCCTCGACGCCTACGCCGCGGCGGGCGGCAACTTCGTCGACACCGCCGACTCCTACTCGGCCTTCGCCCCCGGCAACCACGGCGGCGAGTCCGAGACCGTCATCGGCAAGTGGTTCAAGGAACGCGGCAACCGCTCCGAGGTCGTGCTCGCCACCAAGGTCAGCCAGCACCCCGACTTCCGGGGCCTGTCCGCCGCCAACATCAAGGCCGCGGCGGACGCCTCCCTCACCCGCCTGGGCACCGACTACATCGACCTCTACTACACGCACTTCGACCAGCCCGACGTGCCCGTGGAGGAGATCGTCGGGGCGCTCGACGAACTGGTGCGCGCGGGCAAGGTGCGGCACATCGCCGCCTCCAACATCTCCCCGGAGCGGCTGCGCGCCTCCCTCGACTTCTCCGACCGCGAGGGCCTGGCCCGGTACGTGGCGCTCCAGCCGCACTACAACCTGGTCTCCCGCGACACCTACGAGGGCGGCCTCCAGGACCTCGTCGCGAAGGAGGGCCTGTCCGCCGTCCCGTACTTCTCGCTGGCCGCGGGCTTCCTCACCGGCAAGTACCGCGCGGGCGAGAAGGTCGACAGCGCGCGGGCCGGCGGCGCGGCCAAGCACCTGGAGTCCGAGCGCGGGCAGCGGGTCCTCGCGGCCCTCGACGAGGTCGCCGGCGCCCACGGCGCACCCGTCGCGACCGTCGCCCTGGCATGGCTCGCGGCGCAGGCCACGGTGACCGCGCCGATCGCCTCCGCCCGGACCGTGGAGCAGCTCCCGGCGCTGCTCGGCGTCGTGGACCTGTCCCTCACGGACGAGGACCTCGCGAAGCTGACGACGGCCTCCGCCTGACGCCCGCCCGTACCGGCCGGCGCCGCGCCCGTACGGCCAACACCCGTACCGGACGGCCCGCGTTCCGCGGGACGCGCTACGTCGCCCGGTACGGGTTGTACGCGGGCTGCCGCGCCGGCCCGTACGCCGTCCACCCCGCGTACGAGGGGGCGGCGCCGTAGGGCGTCCACGGCGCGGGCGGCAGCAGGACCGGCGGCAGCAGCACCGGCACCGGGGGCGCCGTGATCCGCGCCGCGTGGGCCAGCGCGGGGCGGGCGACCTGGCGGCGCCCCCAGAGGGCGTGCAGCAACTCCCGTTCGCGTGCCGCGAATTCGGGGCCCACCCGGCCGTCGGCAGCGCGGTCGCGCAGCAGCGCGAGGGAGGTGGCGTCCGCCTCGTAGCGGGCGACCTCGCGGGCGCCCGCCCGGCCGAGATGGTGCCGGGCGTACTCGCGGGCCACCCGCCGGGCCCGCATCGAGCCGAGGACGTACGGCTCGGCCGGGGTCAGCCACCCGGCGACCGCGTACGCGGGCAGTTCCTCTCGCACGGTCCGCAGCTCCCGCCGCCGGGTGAACACCGCGAGCCAGGTGAGCAGTCCGAACGCCGGAGCCATCAACACCCCGTACACCACGAGGAATCCGTACTCGCCGAACCGCGAGGAGCCGTTCCACGCCGCGTGCATGCACATCGCGAGCAGCAGCCCGGCCGCCGGCAGCAGCACGCGGGACACCCGCCTGCCCGGACCGCAGCGGGCGGCGAGGCCGAGCCCGACGCCGGTGAGCACCGTGAACAGGGGGTGCGCGAAGGGGGACATGACGATCCGCACGAAGAACGTCGCCGCCGTCACCGAGGTGAGCCAACGGTCCCCGGTGAGCCGGTCGGTGCCGAACGCGGTGCCGAGGTAGAGGATGTTCTCGGTGAACGCGAAGCCGGTCGCGGTGACCCCGGCGACCACCACCCCGTCCACGATGCCGGTGAAGTGCCGTCTGCGGAACAGGAAGACGAGCAGCACGGCGGCGCCCTTCGCCGACTCCTCCACGAACGGGGCTATCACCGTCGCGCCGAGGTTGTCCGCGCCCGCCGGGTCGGTGGTCGCGGTGGCTATCCACCGGGTCGCGAAGCCGTTGGCGAGGATCGCTATCAGGGCGGCGGCGCACGCGCCCCAGGCGAGGGCGAACACCATGTTCCGCCAGGGCGCCGGGTCGACCCGGTCCAGCCAGCGGAACGCGGACAGGAGCAGCGGCACGGGCAGGACGGCGAGGCCGAGCCCGACCAGGAAGCCCTCGTTGCCGGTCTGCCGGCGCACCAGGGCGAGGATGACCAGGCCGGAGAGGGCCAGCAGCGAGCTGACCGCCGTGTACCGCACCCCGCGCCGCTGCCACCAGTGCGCGGGACGTGACGCGGGTGACGGCACCCCGTCGGTGTGCGCGGCGGGGTGCGTCGGAGCCGGGGGACGACTGACCACGTCACCGACCCTAACGACGGAACGCGCGGGCCGCGACGGTGCGTCCGGTTCCGCCCGTGTCCGGCGGGAGTTCAGGGGGCGCGGAGGGGATCGAGGTGCGCGCCGCGTGCTTCCGCGCGCCGGGTGCCGGGAGTCGCCGTCAGCTGTTTCCGGCCGGGTCCGGCGGCTCCGCTTCCCGCGCCGGTCGGGCCAGGGCCGCTTCGGCCGCCGGCTGTGCGGCCCGGCGGCGGAACAGCAGGTCGTGCACGGTGTGGCCCTTGTCGAGGCCCTGGCCCTCGAAGCGGGTCAGGGGACGGAACGCGGGGCGCGGCGCGTAACCGCCGCCGGGCACCGTGTTCTCGAAGTCGGGGTGCGCGGTGAGCACTTCGAGCATCTGCTCGGCGTACGGCTCCCAGTCGGTCGCGCAGTGCACGAGCGCCCCCGGCCGCAGCCGGGTCGCGGCCAGTGTCAGGAACTCGGGCTGGATCAGCCGGCGCTTGTGGTGCCGCTTCTTGGGCCAGGGGTCGGGGAAGTAGACGCGCAGGCCGTCGAGGCACCCGGGGTCCAGCATCTCGCGGAGCAGGATGATGGCGTCCCCGTTGGCGACCCGGATGTTGGACAGTCCGTTCCGTTCCGCGAGATTCAGCAGGTTGCCCTGGCCCGGGGTGTGCACGTCCACGGCGAGGATGTTGACGTCCGGGTCGGCGCCGGCCATCTGCGCGGTGGCCTCGCCCATGCCGAACCCGATTTCGAGCACCACGGGGTGCGCGTCGTCGAACAGGGCCCGGGGGTCGGGGACCGGGTGGCCGTCGATGTCCAGGCCCCACACGGGCCACAGCCGCTGGAGCGCGTCGCCCTGCCCCTGGGTGACCCGGCTGCGCCGCGGCTGGAAGCTCCGGATCCGCCGCTCGAAGTGCGACCCCGCCGGGTCGGCCTGCGGCCCGCCCGGGAAGCGGGGCTCGCCCTTGGCCCGCGTGGCACCGCCACCGGTGGGACCGGGAGCGGGCGCGGGGACCGGCGAGGGCGACGACGCGGGTACGGGGGCGGCGGAGGGGTTCACGGAGTCAGACACAATGCGTCGATTTTACGTGGGCGCGCGCGGGAGCGTCCCGTGGAGGGCCCGGAGCGGGCGCCGTCCACGGGACGGACCGTCGTCCACGGGACGGACGCGGCCGAGGCCGGGCGGATCCGTCAGGCCGGTGCCCGCAGCAGCGGCCGGGCGCGCTCGCGCAGCTCCACCACGCGCGGCTCGTCGCCGTACGGCTCCAGGCGGTGCAGCAGGTCCTTCACGTACTCCGTCGTGCGGGCCGAGGAGATGCGGCCGGCCACCTCCACCGCCCGTACGCCCTGCTCGCAGGCCGCGTCGAGATTGCCCGACTCCAGTTCCGCGACGGCCGAGACCACCAGGCGCAGGCCGTGCGAGCGCACGAACTCCTCCGTCGGCTGCGACAGCGCCTGCTCCGTGAAGTGCCGGACCTGGCGCGGGATCTTCAGGTCGCGGTAGCACTCGGCGGCGTCGGCGGCGAACCGGCCGTACGAGTAGAAGCCGAGCCAGGAGGGGTCGTTGTCGCCGTCCCGGGCCCGTTCCAGCCAGCCCTCGGCGGCCCGCAGCGCGGCGCCCGCGGCGTGGGCGTCGCCGGCGCGGGCGTGCGCGCGGGCCTCGACGAGCCGGAAGAAGCTCATCGTGCGCGCGGTGGCCAGGCCCCTGTTGCGTTCGAGGGCCGCCTGCGCGAGGTCGACGCCCTCGTCGGCGAACCCGCGGTAGGTGGCCTGGAGCGACATGGAGGCGAGGACGTAACCGCCGAGCGGGACGTCGGCCGCGGCACGGGACAGGCGCAGGGCCTGGATGTAGTACCGCTGGGCGGCCTCCTGCTGGCCGGTGTCGAACGCCATCCACCCTGCCAGGCGCGTGAGTTCGGCACTCGCGCCGAACAGCGCGCGGCCCACCTCGTCGGAGTACGCGCCGAGCAGCAGCGGCGCCGCCTCGACCCGCAGGCACTCGGGCACCATCGACGAACGCCAGTCGCCGCCACCGTACTTGGAGTCCCAGCGGCGGGCGTCCTCGGCGGCCTCGCGCAGCTTCTGCACGTCGCTGTGGCCGACCTTGAGGGAGGACGAGGTGCCCTCCGCCAGGCCGGCCTCGCGCGCGACGGAGCTGTCCGCAGGCGTGATGAGCCAGCGGGAGGCGGGCGTGGCGTAGGCGCTGACGGCGAAACTGCCCGCCAGCGACTGCCAGATGCCGCCGGAGCCGGCCCGGCGTCCCGCCAGGTCGAGCCGGTACAGGTCGGTCGCGGAGCGCACCGCCTGCCCCACGTCCCGGGGGAAGGCGAGGCCCACCTCGGGCGTCGGGTCGGCGTCGGCCAGGCCGATCTCGTGGAGCGGCACCGGGCGGCCGAGCTTCTGCCCTATGGCGGCGGCGATGAGGTGCGGGGCGGCACCCTGCGGCACCATGCCCTTCGACACCCAGCGCGCCACCGACGTCTTGTCGTAGCGAAGTGTCAACCCGCGTTGGGCGCCAAGGTCGTTGACGCGACGCGCGAGTCCTGCGTTGCTGATTCCCGCGAGGGCGAGAACGGCGCCGAGCTTTTCGTTCGGCCCGCGTTGCTCCCTGGACATGCGCCACCCCTCGACACAGACGGCTGCCGCGCTGGCATAACCATGCGGCATTCGTAAACACAGCGTAGTTCGGTGCATCCCATGCGTTAAGAGGCATTGTTCCGGATGGCGGGATTGTGGTCCGTGCCGAAGTGCGGGGCGGGCACGGTCAGTTGCGGCGTGCTCCCGTCGCGCGGCCGTGCGCCCGTGCGTGCGCTCTCCATACGGTGGCCCGGGAGCGGTTCCATGGTTTCCGCGTGGGTCGGCCCGCTGTACTGGATCCAGTGGGCTGGGGGACACCGCCGCCTTCATCCCCGCAGGCGGCGGAACGGTCCGGGAGGCGGCCTCCGTCTCCCGGACCGCGCGCTGCCCGTACGGTGCGCAAAGCCTGTACGGAGCGTGTGCGCGCCCGACGGGCCCGCGCCGATTTGGCCGAAAACCGCTACCGTGCCGTGCCGGCGATTGCCGCTCCCACCACGGTACTTGAGGGCGTGAACAGTGATTCCGGGAGCGCATCGGGGGGCGCATTCGCGCCGCCGATGCCCAGGTCCCGGGGCCGGTCCGCCCTCGCACGCCGGTGTGCGCGAGCAGGCGCACCGGCGATCCGGCGCGCCTTCACGGCCCTTCCTGGGTACGTTCTTCGTGGCAGCATGGTGAACCAGCCCTTGGGGGGCACTGGTTGTCCACAGCCTGTGGAGGCGGCATGCGGTGGTTGGTGGGGTGGAGCAGCACCACCGCTGGGCCTGTCGCGGGCGGGCCGGCGGGGTCCACGGGCTACGACGGCGAGACGGTGCACCCGGTGGGTTCCCAACTCCTGTGGGGCGACCCGGATCCGCTGTGGGCGGTCGGCGACTGGCGGCCCGACGAGATACGCGTGGTGTCCGCCGACCCGGACACCCGCATC
Organism: Streptomyces sp. NPDC008150; assembly: GCF_042956945.1. Lineage (NCBI taxonomy): Bacteria > Bacillati > Actinomycetota > Actinomycetes > Kitasatosporales > Streptomycetaceae > Streptomyces > Streptomyces sp. NPDC008150. The sequence goes on from NZ_JBIBHJ010000003.1 coordinate 537,292, forward strand.
GCGGTCCTCGGCCTGTGCGCGGCGACCGACGAGCAACTGCGCGCGAGCCTGTTCGCCGCGCGAGGCGGGGCACTTCGCCACCTGACCAACTGGGCGGGCAGCTACACCGCCGTCGTCAAGGCCGGCCGCCGGATCACCGTCTTCGGCGATCTCGCGGGCGCCCGGCCGGTGTTCTGCACCCCGTGGGCCGGCGGCACCGCGTACGCGACCGCCGCGCTGCCGCTCGCAGACCTCATCGAGGCCAACCTCGACTTCGGCCACCTGGCCGCCCTGCTCGCCGCCCCCGACGTACCGGCCGCCCTGCACGACTCGACGCCGTACGAGGGAGTGCGGCGCGTCCCCCCGGGACACGCGCTGGTGCTGCGCGCGGGCGCACGGGAGGTCGCCGGGTACGAGCCCGTCGCCTCCCTCGCCTCGGCCGCGCCCGCCGCCGACCCGCACAGCGCGGTCGCGGGGGTCAGGGACGCGCTCGTGGACGCCGTCCGTGCCCGCCTCGCCGCCCCCCGGCACGTACCCGGCGCCGACTACGACCCCGGCCCGGTGCCGGGGATGGGGCCCGCCGAACGGCGCGCGGCCCGCGGCATGCCGGTGCCCGGCATCGGCGCCGACCTGTCCGGCGGCCCGGCCTCCGGCACCCTCGCCCTGCTCGCCGCGGGTCTCCCGGGCGCCCCGGGCACGGTCCTCGGCCACGGCACGGGAGCGGGGGAGCGGCTGCTCGCGGTCACCTTCAACGACCTCGCCGTCGGCGGCCGCGAGGCCGAGGTGGGCCGGGCCGGCGCCCTCGCGGCCAATCCCCGCCTGCACCACGTGGTGGTGGCGGGCGGCGAGGAGGTCCTGCCCTACGCCCAGTTGGAAGGCCCCCTCACCGACGAGCCCGGCCCCTCCCTCGTCACGGCCGCCCGGCACCGGGCCCGCCTCGCCTCCGGCAGCGCCGACCACTTCACCGGGCACGGCGCGCGACAGGTCCTGGACGCCCATCCGGCGCGTCTGGCCGACCTGCTGATGGACCGCAAGAGACGGCACCTGGTGCGCCCGGTCGCCGCCCTCGCCAAGGCCGACGGCTCCGTCATGGTTCCCGCGCGCGTGTACGGGGCGGCCCGCAAGCTGTCCCGCACCTCCTACCAGACGGGTGTGGAGGTCCTCGGCGAACGCCTGCTGCGCCGCCGGTTCGACGAACCCACCGGCGCGGTCGGCGCGTCCCTCGCGGCGCTGAGCTGGGCCGCGCCGGGACCGGCCGCGCGCTGGCTGACCGGGGAGGCGCTCGCCGAAGTATCGGTTCGTCTGCACGGGGCGTCGCTGCGCACCGGCGTGGGACCCGGGCAGCTGCCCGGCGACTTCCGGGCCCGCGCGGCGCTGGCCCGGCACGCGGCGGACCTGCGGGTGCTCGAACAGGCGGCGGAGGTGCGCTCGCAGCGCCTGCACGCCCCGTTCCTCGACAACCAGGTCGTCCGCGCCTGCCAGGCGCTGCCCGCGTCGCTGCGCGTCCAGCCCGGGGCCCGCGCGGCGATCCTGCGCACGGTCCTGGAGGGCGCCGGGGTCACCGACCTGCCGCCCGGCTGGGGCGCCTCGTCCAACGCGTCGTCCGCGACGGCCGCCCGGGTCGGACTGCGGGTGGCGACGGACCCGGTGATCGACCTCTTCGACACCCCGCTGCTCGCGGACGCCGGCCTGGTCGAGGCCCGTGTGGTCCGCAAGGCTCTGCGCGCGGCGGCCCAGGGCGAACCCCTCCCGCTGGACGGCATCGCCCACCTGGTCTCGCTGGAACTGTGGCTGCGCCGCCTCATCGCCCGCCGCGGCACCTGCTGGACCGGCACCCCCGCCCGCGCCCGCGCGGTCCCGGCGGGCATCGTGCCGCAACGGGGGGCCCTGGGCGCGGGGTCGGGAGCCCGGCAGGGGTAACCCGGCGTCCCCTGACGGGAGTTGGCGAGCTACTCCGCCGCCGCGCAGGTGAACGCCGAACTCGCCCAGTCCGCCAGCGCCGTGCCGCCCAGCGGGCCGCGCGGTTCCACGACCAGGCGGACCGTGCGGTAACCGGTCAGGTCCACGTGCACCGGGACCGCGGGGTCACCGCCGCGCACCGTTCCGGAGCTCCACAACGGCACCCCGTCCGCGTACACCGAGAACGCCACGCCGCCCGCGCCGAGCGCGAGGTCGTCGACGCCGGCCACCGCGTCGTACGACGTGCACGTCCGATTGAGGGTGACGGTGACCGAGGAGCGCGCGTGGACGGTCACGCCGTTCGCGTACGACACCTTCGCGATGGACACCCGCGACCGCTGCCACACCGGGGTGCTCGCGCCGAGGACCAGTTCCGGCGAGGTGCCGTCCCCGGCGACGTCGTACGACAGCTCGCTCAGCCGGTACGCGGCGGGCGCGACGCTCGGCGGGGGCGTCGGGGCGGGCGTCGGCGTCGGCGTGGGCCGCGGGGCCGGGGTGGGCGTCGGGGAGGGGGCGGGCGTGCGCGACGGGGTGGGTGGCGGCGCCGGTGTCCGCCGCGCCGGGGCGGACGGTGCCGGGGTCGGCGTGGGCGTCGGTGCGGGCGTCGACTTCCGTACCGTGGCCGGGGGTTGGGGCGCCGGCTTCGTCGGTGTCGGCGAGGGGGGCTCCGGGCGGACGACCGGCGCGGACACCGGCGGCTCCGCCCTGGGGGGCCGCTGCGGGTTCTCGTTGCCCACCAGCGCGAGCGCCACCGCCGCCGCCGCCACCGCGACCACACCGGCCGCGATGCCCGCCTTCACCGGCGCGCCCAGCCCCTCCGAGGCCGCCGCGCCCCCGGCGCCCGCGCCCGTGCCGCCCGACGAGGCCGCGCCGGCCGCCGCGGCACCGGCCGCGCCCGCCGACGCACCGCCCGCGAGCAGGCCGAGCACCTTGGCGTACCCGGCCGCACCGAACCAGCCGATCACCGCCAGCGGCACGACACCCGGGATGCCGCCCGCCACCTCCTCGATCTGCGTGGCCGCGAGGCGGCACTTCGCGCACTCCTCCAGGTGCTTGCGCAGCCCCCGCTCGGCACGGGTGCGCAGCCTGCGCCGGGCGTACGTGCCGAGCTGGTCGGCGTACTGGGCGCACTCCTCGTCGGCGGTGAGGGAGGCCGAGACGTGGGCCTGGAGGTACGCCTGCTTGAGGCCCTCCCTGGCCCGGCTGGCGAGCACCCGGGTGCCGTTCGCGTCGAGCCCGAAGAGCGTGGCGACCGCGCTCGGCGACTCGTCCTCGACCTCGGTGTGCCACAGCACGGCCTGCCAGCGCTCGGGCAGCGAACGGAAGGCCCGCATCGCCATCGACTGCTCGGCCTCGTGCATGGCCCGCACGTCGGCGCCCAGGTCGACGCCGGCGCCGAACGAGCCGGTGGCCGCGCCGTCCTCGGACGCCTCGGAGGCACGGGACGCCTGTGCCGCGAACACCGCGAAGTCGTCGACCAGTTGCTCGCGGCGCGCGGACTGCGTCCACCCCGCGGCCACGCGCCGTACGGCGGTGAGCAGGTAGGCGCGCACGGCGTACTCGGGGCCGGAACCGCCGCGCACCGCCTGGAGCATCCGCGCGAACACCTCGGCGGTGAGGTCGTCGGCGGTGTGGACGTCCCGGCAGCACGTGCGTGCGTACCGGCGCACGGCGTCCGCGTGGCGCCGGTACAGCTCCTCGTACGCCGTGTCGTCGCCCCCGCGCATCCGCCCGATCAGGTCGGCGTCGGAGGGCGGGAGCCCCGGGTCGGTGCCCAACGGGTCTTCGGCGAAAGGCAGTTGAACGTCCTGGGGCGTGCCGCGCGGGGGCGTGCCGATGACCGGGAGCCGTACCGTCGGGGCGGATTCGTCGTCCTCGCGGAGCCGGGCGCGCTGCTCCGGGACGCTCTCCGCGGGGCAAGGACCGCTGTCCGCCGCCGTGTTGGGCGTCCCGGCCGCGGGGCCGGTGGTCGCCGAGGGGCCGGTGGCCGCCGCGTTGCCGTGCCCGCGTCCGCCCTGGCTCGGTACCTGTGGCGGGTTCGGGTCCGCGGCTTCCGTGCCGCCGTCGCCCCGCGCCTCGTTCCGCCCGTCCACGCTCATCGCGGAAAGCCCCCGCCGCCTGCCGAACCCGTCCTGAACACCGGGTCAGCGTGCCACACGCGCCCAGGGGCGGGCCCGCCGCGAGCGGGGCTTCCACCCGTCCGTGGGGATCTTCCGCATGGCTGTACTAGCGGTTACTCTTCCGGGGAAGGATCAACTGCTCGTGTTTGACGGTGAATTGACTGCCGTCGGTCCGGACGCGCCGGGCGGGAAGAGGTGCTGCCCGCCCGGATCCCGGACGGGCAGCACCTCTTCCACCGGTCTCAGCGGGACCGCAGTCCCTCCAGCAGGATGTCGAGCAACCGCGCCGAGGCGGCGGCCTGTTGCACCTGGTCGGGCAGCGAGGGCGCCGCCGTCGCGATGACCAGCAGCACGTCCGACACCGAGACGTCGGGCCGCAGTTCGCCCGCCGTGCGCGCGCGCTCCACGAGCCGGCCCACGACGTCGAGCAGCGCGGCGACCCCCGGATCCTCGTCCCCGGGCACCCCCGGCACGCTTCCGTCCTGCACCAGCCGCAGTTCGCCCGAGCCCGGCTGGACCCGCTGCTGCGGCACCCGCGCCCCGGCCGGCACCGTGTCGTCCTCGCCGACGCCGACCCGCAGCACCTGCGGCGGCAGCAGCCGCCCGGCGCCCGAGGCGACCGAGGTGCGCAGGAAGCGGGACAGCGCCGACCACGGCTCGTCCTCCTGGCCGAGCGCGGTACGGGCCTGGTCGGTCAGCCGGGCGGTCTCCTCCTCGGCTATCCGGCGCACCAGGACGTCCTTGCTCGGGAAGCGCCGGTACACCGTGCCGACGCCGACCCGCGCGCGCCGTGCCACGTCCTCCATCGGCGCGCCGTACCCCAGCTCGCCGAAGACCTCGCGGGCCGCCCGCAGTACGTGCTCCAGATTGCGCTGTGCGTCCACGCGCAACGGCGTCGTCCGCGGGCCTTCGCCGCGTCCCTGCGCCGTTGACGCGCCCACCGTCCCGCCGCCGGGTACGACGGCGGAAGCGGATGTCCAATGAGAGTCCTGAATGTGCATAAGCGATCCCCCGGTAATGACGTCTCCCCCCGGAGACTCCTCGCCACTGAAGCCGGAGTGTGTGGAAAGGGCATCGATCCCGGTCCGGTCCGCCCCTGGCGGATCTGCCGTCTCGTCCCCCGCACCCCGTCGACACACGAACATAGTTGAGAGACAGTCAATTCAGAAGGGGCGCGTTCCGCACGGAGCGCCCCCCGGCCGGACCAGGGGGCGCGTCCCCCTGGGACGCCCGCCCCGCGACCCCCCGGACCACCCGTCCCGACCTGCGAACCTGCCCCTTCGGCGACGGTCCGGGGAGGGACGCCGCGCCGCCGTCCGTCAGTCACACAAATTGCGGGCCCTGTGGACAAAATCCGGTGCCGGGTGCGTCATGGGGTGGTGAAGGAACCTGCGCGCATTCTCGTCGTCGGCGGCGGCTACGTCGGTATGTACACCGCCCTGCGCCTTCAGCGGAAGTTGAAACAGGAGCTCAGGCGGGGCGAGGCCGAGATCACGATCGTGACGCCCGATCCGTACATGACGTACCAGCCCTTCCTGCCCGAAGCGGCCGCCGGTTCCATCTCCCCCCGCCACGTCGTCGTGCCGCTGCGCCGCGTGCTCGGCCGGTGCCGGGTCGTCGTCGGGCAGGTGCGCTCCGTCGACCACGCCGCGCGCACCGCGACCCTGGACACCCTGGCCACCGAGGAGGAGGGGACGGCGCCCGAGCGGATCACGTACGACGAACTCGTCCTCGCGCCCGGTTCCGTCTCGCGCACCCTGCCCGTGCCGGGCCTCGCCGAGTACGCCATCGGCTTCAAGACCGTCGAGGAGGCCATCGGGCTGCGCAACCACGTCATCGAGCAGATGGACATCGCCTCCTCCACCCGCGACCCCGCCGTCCGCGACGCCGCGCTCACCTTCGTCTTCGTCGGCGGCGGGTACGCGGGCGTGGAGGCGCTCGGCGAACTGGAGGACATGGCCCGGTACACCACGCGCTACTACCACAACCTCGCCCCCGAGGACATGAAGTGGATCCTCGTCGAGGCCTCCACGCGCGTACTGCCCGAGGTGGGCGAGGAGATGGGCCGCTACACGGTCACCGAACTGCGCCGCCGCAACATCCAGGTACTGCTGGAGACCCGCCTCGAATCGTGCACCGACCGCGTCGCCGCCCTCAGCGACGGCCAGCGCTTCCCGACCCGCACCGTCGTGTGGACGGCCGGCGTCAAGCCGCACCCACTGCTCGCCGCCACCGACCTGCCGCTGGACGAGCGCGGCCGGCTGCGCTGCACCCCGCAGCTCGCCGTCGACGGCGCCGACCACGCCTGGGCCGCCGGCGACGCGGCCGCCGTCCCCGACGTCACCGCCGAGAAGCCCGGCACGACCACCGCGCCGAACGCGCAGCACGCCGTGCGCCAGGCCGCCGTCCTCGGCGACAACCTCGCGCACGCCCTGCGCGGCGAACCGCTGGAGACGTACGAGCACCGCTACGTCGGCTCGGTCGCCTCCCTCGGACTGCACAAGGGCGTCGCGCAGATCTACGGGCGCAAGGTGAAGGGCTACCCCGCGTGGTTCATGCACCGCGCCTACCACCTGAGCCGGGTGCCGACCGTCAACCGCAAGGCGCGCGTACTCGCCGAATGGATTCTCTCCGGCCTCTTCAAACGGGAGATCGTCTCCCTCGGCTCACTCGAACACCCGCGGGCCGAGTTCGAACTCGCGGCCGGTGGGGAGCCTCCGCACCCCCCGCGGCAACCGGAGAACCCGTTCTGACCGTCCGGAAACCGGACGACCCGCCCCGGTTCTCCGACTCCCCGACGCCCGACGGATGCCCGCGCGGTGCGTCACACTGCCAGACTGGACCACGGTCCCGGGGCGGGCAGCCCGCCCGACCCGGAATCCCATGAGGCTTGTCCCCCTGTGCCGCACCGTCCGGTAGGCGCCGCCCCGGAATGGGCGGCGGTGCCGCCACCGACCGCCGGCCGGGTCCGGAGCCGGCCGAAGACGACGACACGAGGCAAGGATTCGTGAACTTCACGCGCTGGAGCGCCCGGCTCCCCGGAACGCAGCGCCGCGCCGCAGCGCGGACCGACCACCCGGCGGCCCCGGACCGTCGCACCGACGGCTCCGTTCCCGCCGCCCGCGCCGGGCGGTCAACCGGCATCGCACCGCCGGTGCCCGCCGTCGAGGACCTGCCCGCCCGCGAGGTCCTCGACCGCGTCCCCGCCCTGGTCGCCCTGCTGCACGGCCCCGACCACCGCCTCACCTACGTCAACGACGCCTACGTACAGGCCTTCGGCGCGCGCCCGCTCGGCGAACCCGCCCGCGAGGCGCTGCCCGAGCTCGAGGCGATCGGCCTGCCGACCCTCCTCGACCAGGTCCTGCGCAGTTCCAGACCCCGCACGGTCAAGGCCCGCAAGGCACCCGACGGCCGCAGCTACACCTTCACCTGCACGCCGGTCACCGACAGCGCCGAGGGCGAGGGCGGCGTCCTGGTCTTCGCCACCGACGTCACCGACCACGCCGAGGCGGCCGAACGCCTGCGCGCCGCCGAACGCCGCCAGCGCGAGACCGCCGTCACCCTCCAACGCTCTTTGCTCCCGCAGGAGTTGGAGGAACCGGACGACCTGCGCATCGCCGCCACCTACCAGCCCGGCGGCACCGAGGCCGCGGTCGGCGGCGACTGGTACGACGTGATCACCCTGGGCGGCGGCCGCACCGCCCTCGTCATCGGCGACGTCATGGGCCGCGGGGTACGCGCGGCGGCCGTCATGGGCCAACTCCGCACCGCGGTCCGCGCGTACGCACGCCTCGACCTGCCGCCGCACGAGATCCTCCAGCTCCTCGACGGCCTCGCCGCCGAGATCGACCCGCACCAGATCGCCACCTGCGTCTACGCCATCCACGACCCCAACGAGGGCCGCCTGGTCTACGCGTCGGCCGGGCACCTGCCGATCCTGGTCCGCGACGAGACCGGCGCAGTCCTGCGCGCCGACGAACCGACCGGCCCGCCGCTCGGCACTGGCGGCTGGATGCACTCCTCCGGCTCGATCCCGCTCGGCCTCGGCTCGACCGCCGTGCTCTACACCGACGGCCTGGTGGAGCGCCGCGACGAGGACCTCGACGAGGGCATCGCCGCCCTCGAACGCGCCCTCTCCGGCGCCACCGGCACCCCGCAGGTCGTCTGCGACCGCCTGGTCCGCGCGATGGGCGTCGCCGCCGACCACGACGACGACGTGGCGGTCCTGGTCCTCCAGCACCCCCTGCGCACCGGCCCGGACGGCGAACTGTTCCGCAACGCGGCCCTCGAACTCCTCGGCGGAGTCGAAGCCGCCCCGCGCGCCCGCGCGTTCACCTCGGGCGTCCTGTCGAGCTGGCGCTTCCCGACCGAACTGCACGACCTCGGTGTCCTCGCCGCCAGCGAGCTGGTCGCCAACTCCCTCCAGCACGGCACCCCGCCCACCCGGCTGCGGCTGCGCCGCACCGACCGCCGCCTGATCGTCGAGGTGACGGACGGCGACGACCACCTGCCGCGCCAACGCCGCGCCGAACCCGCCGACGAGTCGGGGCGCGGCATCGCGATCGTCGCGACGATCGCGTCCAGCTGGGGCTCCCGCCGCACGGCGGGCGGCAAGGCGGTGTGGTGCGAGTTCGTCCTGCCCCGCAAACCGCAGTGAGTTCGGCCGGCGCGACCTGACGTGCGAAGGGGCCGTCGGGCGGGTGCGACAACGCACCCGCCCGACGGCCCCTCGTCCACGCATCGGGCCGGCCTGCGGCCCGTCCGGTCAGACGTCCGCGGGCACCGGCTCGGCCGGCTTCCCGCCCCGGGCGACCACCCGGCTGCGACCGGCCAACGGCTGGTCCTGCACGACGGTGAGATGCCGCCCGAGCCGCACCGCGAGCACCGAGATGCCCAGCGAGAACAGCAGGAACGTCACGATGTACGGCGCCTTCAACGACGCCCCCATCGGCCCGCCCACCGCCGGCCCCACAGCCAGCGCGAGCTGCTTCACGAGGGCGAAGGCCGAGTTGTACTGCCCGGCCATCCCGCTCGGCGCGAGGTCCGCGACCAGCGGCGCCACCGTCGGCGACAGCAGCGCCTCACCGAGCCCGAACAGCGCGTACGTGGAGACGAACGCCGCCGTCGCCATCGCCTGGCTGCCGTGCCCGAGCCCGGCGTACCCGGCCACCGCCCACGCGAAGGTCCAGATCAGGCCCACGGCCGCGATCACCCGCGACCGGCGGCGCCGCTCGACGAGCTTCAGCACGGCGAACTGCGCGACCACGATCATCGCGGTGTTGGCGGCGAGCGCCGTGCCGAGCGTGGACGTCGAGATCCCGGCCGCCTGGACGCCGTACGCGGTCAGCCCCGAGTCGAACTGCCCGTAGCAGGCGAAGAACAGGACGAACCCGAGCACGCACAGCTGCACCATGGCCCGGTTGCCGAGCAGCTGCCGCCAGCCGGTGCCGTCCGCACCCGAGGGCGCGCCCTCGATCCACGGCGCCCGCGGCATCCGCACCGTGGCGAGGACCGCGACGAGCACGAGGAACATCGCCGCCTCGATCGCGAACAGCAGCGTGAACGACGCCGGGTCGGAGGTGTCGACCAGGTGGCCGCCGATCAGACCGCCGACGCCGAGCCCCAGGTTCTGCAGGAAGAACTGCGTCGCGAAGGCCCGCGAGCGGGTCTCCGTGGTCGAGCAGTCCACGATCATCGTCGCGAGCGCCGGCTGCATCACGGCCTGCCCGGCCCCGAGCGCGGCGGCCGACAGCAGCACGGTCGCCGACTGCCCGGCGAGCCCGAGACTCATCGACCCGGCGGCGGCGAGGACCAGCGCGACGACCAGGACCGGCAACGGACCGCGCCGGACGATGGCCCGTCCGGCGAAGGGCAGCACGATCAGCGCGGCCACCGCGAACACGGCGAGCACCGTGCCCGCCGTCATGGCCCCGAGACCTCGTACCTCCGACACGTAGACGTACAGATACGGGACCGTGAAGCCGAGCCCGAACGCGCTGAGCGCGTTGCCCACGTGGATCCGGCGCATCGCTGCGCCCGTCGCCCTGGTCACTTTCACCTGCCTCGAACAGGAAGCCCACTTCCGCAGCACCAAGGACGGCGGACCCGTGGTGCTTGGCGGGTCCGCCGAAGGAGGATGAGTTAGGAGTGAAGACTTCAGAACTAAACTTAGAAGCTAAACGGTACACCTCGAAGGACTTCAACGCCAAGCGAGCCCGTGCCATACTGCGGCCATGGGTGACATCCCGGACGTCGGCGAGCCGACCCTCGACGAACAGATCGCCGCGTACCAGCGCGAATTTCGCGATCTTGACCCGCAGGTCGAGCAGATCGTCTCGGCCCTCCAGCGCCTCAACCGCCGTATGAACGTCGCCTACGGCCGCCAGACCTCAGCCCTCGGCATCAGCAACGCGGAGTGGGAGGTGCTCAAGGCGCTCGTCCTGTCCGGCGCCCCGTACCGCCTCGGCCCCGGTGAGCTGGCGAAGCGGCTCGGCCTGACGCCGGCCGCCATGACCCACCGCATCGACCGGATGGTCACCGAGGGGCTGGTGACCCGGGCCCGGGACGAGTCCAACCGGGTCCGCGTCATCGTGGAGCTGACGGAGGAGGGGCGCGACAAGTGGATGGAGGCCATGCGCATGGCCTCGGTCTTCGAGGGCGACCTGCTCCAGGACCTCTCCTCCGACGAACGCGCCGTCCTCGGCGAGGTCCTCACGCGCCTGCTCCGCAGGGTGGAGGACGCCCAGCCGGACGCGGGCGGCCGGCTCAGCGACCTCGACTGACCTGCGCGTCTCCCGCGGACCGAAAAGATCTTGCCGGAGGCGGTTGACATGGTCTACCCCGGTCCGTAAGGTTCTTCGAGTTGCCACGGAGCCATGACGGTTTCGCGGCGGCACTCTCGCCGCTTCGAGCGGCACTCAAACCCCAGCACCACCTCCCCACGGAATTGCTTTCGGCATGTCCGAATTCATTTCCCTGGGAGCCCGGCAGCCCGATTAGGCGCCGCCGGGGGGAATCCGCTAGTGTTTGAGATGTCGGAACGGCCCAACAGCCGGGAAGACAAACCCAGTTGACTGGGAGTCGGGCCCGAAAGGATCTGATAAAGTCAACACCGCCGGAAAGGGAAACGCGAAAGCGAGAACCTGGAAAGCACCGAGGAAATCGGATCGAAAAGATCTGATAGAGTCGGAAACACCGAAGGGAAGCCCGGAGGAAAGCCCGAGAGGGTGAGTACAAAGGAAGCGTCCGTTCCTTGAGAACTCAACAGCGT
>NZ_JBIBHJ010000004.1:0-515824 GCF_042956945.1 Streptomyces sp. NPDC008150
CTTCCCTTCGGTGTTTCCGACTCTATCAGATCTTTTCGATCCGATTTCCTCGGTGCTTTCCAGGTTCTCGCTTTCGCGTTTCCCTTTCCGGCGGTTCCGACTTTATCAGAGGTTTTGGGGCGGCCTTACCGGCCATCCGTATTTCTGATTGATCGGGATGCGCTCTCCGGATTCGATGATCCGGGAGCCGATAGATTTTCACCTTCGCCGGTACGGGATGTCGTCCCGCTTCCAGGCAACTGTTCTAACCTACCTCCCCGCATGGCCCGTGTCAACGGTTCCTGCGGGGGCGATGAGGAGATTAGCAGCTTCGCGGGGTGCCACGCACATCAGGCCGCCGTGGGCACCGCGGCGCTGCGCTCGAACTCCTCGACGTCGCCGGTGTCGCCCGCCCGGACCGCCCTGCCGCCGAGGGCGAACACGTAGGTGAGGAAGCCGAGTTCGGCCAGGACACCGATGCCGATGCGCGCCCAGGTGGGCAGGCCCGAGGGGGTCACGAAGCCCTCGATGCAGCCGGAGACGAAGAGGACCAGGGCGAGGCCGATGGCCATGCCGACCGCGGCCCGTCCCTCCTCGGCGAGTGCCGCGCGCCTGGTGCGGGGGCCCGGGTCGATCACCGTCCAGCCGAGGCGGAGCCCCGTGCCCGCGGCCACGAAGACCGCGGTCAGTTCGAGCAGGCCGTGCGGGAGGACCAGCCCCAGGAAGGTGTCCAGACGCCCCGCCGACGACATGAGGCCGGCGCCGACGCCGAGGTTCAGCATGTTCTCGAAGAGGATCCACAGGACCGGGAGCCCCAGGAAGACGCCGAGAACCAGGCACATCGCCGCGGCCTCCGCGTTGTTCGTCCACACCTGCGCGGCGAAGGCGGCCGCCTGGTGGCTGGAGTAGTAGGTCTCGTACTCGCCGCCGGGGCGCGTGAGTTGACGCAGTTCGCTCTGGGCGCCGATGGCTGCCTGGACCTCGGGGTGGGTGCCTATCCACCAGCCGAGGAGCACCGAGACGGCCGTGGAGACGAGTGCCGTGGGCACCCACCAGCGGCGGGCGCGGTAGACGGCGGCGGGAAAGCCCTGGGTGAGGAAGCGGACCACGTCGCGCCACGAGGCCCGGCGGGTGCCGGCGACGGTGCTGCGGGCGCGTGCCACGAGTTGGCTGAGGCGGCCGGTGAGCTGGGGGTCCGGGGCGCTGGACCGGATCACCGAGAGGTGCGTGGCGGTGCGCTGGTAGAGCGCCACCAGCTCGTCGGCCTCCACGCCCGTGAGACGGCGCCTGCGGCGGAGCAGGGCGTCCAGACGGTCCCATTCGGCGCGGTGGGCGGAGACGAAGACGTCCAGGTCCATCGGGTCTGCCTGCTCCCTCGGCTGCTCGTCGGCGGCACTTCGCCCGCTGATCGTTGAGGTCAGCTTGTCGTACTGCGGCGCGATGCGTGCTCAGCTTGGCAGACTGGCCGTCCACGGGGCGGGCGCAGGGGAAGGGCGGCGGGCGTGAGCGGGCTGGTTACGGGTGAGGCGGTGGCGCTGGAGTTGCTTCCGGCGCGGTTGCCCAGCAGGGCGTTGGCGGTGCTGCTGGACCTGGTCGTGACGGTGTTCGCGTACCTGTTGGTGACGCTGCTGCTGGTGCTGTCGACGAGTTCGCTCGACGAGGCTGCGCAGGCGGCACTGGCGGTCGCCGCGTTCCTCTTGGTGCTCGTCGGCGGGCCGATCGCGGTGGAGACGCTCAGCCACGGGCGTTCGCTCGGGAAGCTGGCCTGCGGACTGCGAGTGGTGCGGGACGACGGGGGGCCGATCCGGTTCCGGCACGCGCTGGTGCGCGGGGCGATCGGGGTGGTCGAGATCGTGATGACGTTCGGGGTCGTCGCCTGCATCGCGTCGCTCGTGTCGGCCCGCGGGCGGCGGCTCGGTGACGTGTTCGCCGGCACGCTGGTCGTGCGGGAGCGGATTCCCGTGCCGCACAACGCCTTCGTGCCGCCTCCGCCGCCGTGGCTCGCGGGGCGGTTCGCGGAGCTCGACCTGTCGGCCGTGCCGGACGGGCTGTGGCTCGCGGTACGTCAGTACCTGACGCGCATGGGGCAGCTCGACCCGCAGGTCGGCCAGGGCATGGCGCAGCGGCTCGCGGCCGATGTCGCGGCGCGTACCGGGGCACCCGCCCCCCACGGGATTCCGCCCGCGGCCTACCTGGCGGCCGTGCTCCAGGAACGGCAGGCGCGAGAGGTGCGGCGGGCCCGGGGTGCGGTTGCGGGATTCGCCCCCGGTGGGGCGGTCCCGTACGGGGTGCCGGGGGCCGGGTTCGGTGCGCCGCCGCCCTCGGCCGGGTCCGCGCGGCCCAAGGTCGCGGGGCCCGCTCCTGCCGTGCCGCCCGCCGCTCCCGTCGAGGCGTGGGACGCGCCGACCCCGGCCGCGGACGGGGAGAACCGGCCGCGCACCGGGTTCGCGCCGCCCGCCTGACGAGGGCCGGGCCGCTTCCGTGCCGCGCGCCGTGGGCGCTCACGCGAAGACGGACGGCGGTGACTCCAGGTCCTCCAGCTCGATCCCCGGGGCCGCGAGGACCACGTCCCCGGCCAGGTGCACGGTGTGCACCTCACCGGTGTCCAGGGCCGTGACCCGGTATTCGTCCACGGGCAGGGGGCCGCTGTCGGTGGCGTGTGCTTCTGTCTTCACCAGGGCCCAGGACTGGTCCACGGTGATCGGCGCGAGCACCGGACCGGTCAGGGCGACGAGGCGGACGCGGGTCGCGGACCCGGAGGGGGTGAGGCGCAGCAGCCGTGCGGTGGCGACGAGGAACGCGGGGGACGTACCGGTGAAGGCGTGGGCCGGAGTGTTGCCCTCGGCCGCCTCGGTGCCGGAGGGGTCGGTGCGGACCCAGGTGACGCCGTCGAGGGCGGCACCGCGCACCTGCCAGCCCCCGGCGAGGAGTTCGAGGCGGAGCGGGCGGCCCAGTTCGTCGAGGGTCAGGTCGACCGAGCCGCTGTCGTCGCCCGCGGGAGTGGTCAGGCGGGAGACATAGCGCCAGCCGGACGGGCCGGGGGCGCACTGGAAGTGTTCGTCGGCGAGGGGGGTGTGGTCGTGCGGGTCGTGGAGCGAATAGCGGCCGCGGGGCATGAGGGTCCTGGGGCTTGACGGGGTGATCGCCGGGCGGTTCGCCGGGCGGTCCTCGTCCGACGGGGGCGCGTGCGGAAAGCGGCAGGCCCCCGGCACGGGGGTGCGGGGGCCTGCCGTCTGCGACCGGTCGCGGTGAGCGCGCCGGTACGGGCGCGCGCTCACCGCTCGTTCGCCGGCGTACCGCACGGGTGCGGCACGCCGGCGGTGACTCAGTAGCGGTAGTGGTCGGACTTGTACGGGCCCTCGACCTCGACGCCGATGTACGACGCCTGCTCCGGGCGCAGCGTCGTCAGCTTGACGCCGAGGGCGTCGAGGTGGAGGCGGGCGACCTTCTCGTCGAGGTGCTTGGGCAGCACGTAGACGCCGATCGGGTACTCGTCGGGCTTGGTGAACAGCTCGATCTGGGCCAGGGTCTGGTCCGCGAACGAGTTGGACATGACGAACGAGGGGTGGCCGGTGGCGTTGCCCAGGTTCAGCAGGCGGCCCTCGGACAGCACGATGATGACCTTGCCGTCGGGGAACTTCCAGGTGTGGACCTGGGGCTTGACCTCGTCCTTGACGATGCCGGGGATCTTCGCGAGGCCGGCCATGTCGATCTCGTTGTCGAAGTGGCCGATGTTGCCCACGATGGCCTGGTGCTTCATCTTGGCCATGTCGGCGGCCATGATGATGTCCTTGTTGCCGGTCGTGGTGACGAAGATGTCGGCCTTGTCGACGACCTCGTCGAGCGTGGTGACCTGGTAGCCGTCCATGGCCGCCTGGAGCGCGCAGATCGGGTCGATCTCGGTGATGATCACGCGGGCGCCCTGGCCGCGCAGCGACTCCGCGCAGCCCTTGCCGACGTCGCCGTAGCCGCAGACGACGGCGGTCTTGCCGCCGATGAGGGTGTCCGTGGCGCGGTTGATGCCGTCGACCAGGGAGTGGCGGCAGCCGTACTTGTTGTCGAACTTCGACTTGGTCACCGCGTCGTTCACGTTGATCGCGGGGAACAGCAGGTCGCCGTCGCGCTGCATCTCGTAAAGGCGGTGGACGCCGGTCGTGGTCTCCTCGGTCACGCCGCGGATCTCCGAGGCGAGCTGGGTCCACTTCTGCGAGCCGTCGGTGATGGTGCGGTTCAGCAGTTCGAGGATGACGCGGTGCTCGTCCGACTCGGCGGTGTCGACCGAGGGGACCTTGCCGTCCTTCTCGTACTCGACGCCCTTGTGGACGAGGAGGGTGGCGTCACCACCGTCGTCGAGGATCATGTTCGGGCCGCCGGTGGGGGTGTTCGGCCAGGTCAGCGCCTGCTCCGTGCACCACCAGTACTCCTCCAGCGTCTCGCCCTTCCAGGCGAAGACGGGGACGCCCTGCGGGTTGTCGGGGGTGCCGTTCGGGCCGACGGCGATCGCGGCGGCGGCGTGGTCCTGCGTGGAGAAGATGTTGCAGGACGCCCAGCGGACCTCGGCGCCGAGGGCGACCAGGGTCTCGATGAGCACGGCGGTCTGCACGGTCATGTGCAGGGAGCCGGTGACGCGGGCGCCGGCCAGCGGCTGCGCGGCGGCGTACTCCTTGCGGATCGACATCAGGCCGGGCATCTCGTGCTCGGCCAGCGTGATCTCCTTGCGGCCGAAGTCGGCCAGGGAGAGATCGGCGACCTTGAAGTCCTGTCGGTTGTCGACAGTCGTCATTACGGGCTGCTCCTCGGGTTGCGGATCGAGGTCGTTCGGGCTGGTCTGCGCGGCGGCGGGCAGGTCGGTGCCCGGTGGGGCACGAAGAGGGCACACGGATGCCCGGGGCGCACGCAGCGCAGTCCGTCGGAGGCCCTCTCTCCCTCGGCCGGTCCGCTGGGGACCGCCCGACCGCCATCAGCAGCGACGTCTGGCTCCGAACCAAGCTACACCGGAGGACCCGGCGGCCCCCAGTCCGCGTCCGTCCTGGGCGCGGACCGGGCGCCCGTGCGCCGGGGTCCCGGCGTGCGGCCGGCGGCCCGCCGCGGCGGCTCAGTGCCCGGGGGTCTCCAGCGGCGGGCCGCCCGGGGTGGCGTCGCGGTCGGCGCCGCGGGCGGCCTCGGTGTCGCTGTAGATGTCGGGTTCGAGGTAGATCACGCGGGCGATCGGCACGGCGGCGCGGATGCGGGCCTCGGCGGCGTTGATGGCGTCGGCGACCTTGGCGGCGCTGTCGTCGTGCCGCACGCCGATCTTGGCGGCGACCAGCAGTTCCTCGGGGCCCAGGTGCAGGGTGCGCATGTGGATGACGCGGGTGACGGCCTCGTCGTCGACCAGCGCGGCCGTGATCCGGTCGAGCTGGTCGGGACCGGCGGACTCGCCGAGCAGGAGCGACTTCGTCTCCGCGGCGAGGACGAGGGCGATGGCGACGAGCAGGACACCGATGCAGACGGTGCCGATGCCGTCCCAGACGCCGTCGCCGGTGATCAGGGCGATGCCGACGCCCGCGAGGGCGAGGACGAGACCGATCAGGGCGCCGAAGTCCTCGAGGAGCACGACGGGCAGTTCGGGCGCCTTCGCGCGGCGGATGAACTGCGCCCAGGACAGCCCGCCGCGCTGGCCGCCGGCCTCCTTGATGGCCGTGCGGAAGGAGAAGCCCTCGGCGAGGATCGCGAAGACCAGGACGCCGACCGGCCAGTACCAGTGCTCCACGGCGTGGGGGTGCTGGATCTTCTCGTAGCCCTCGTAGATGGCGAACATGCCGCCGACGGAGAACAGCACGATGGAGACGAGGAAGGCGTAGATGTAGCGCTCGCGGCCGTAGCCGAACGGGTGCTCGGGGGTCGCGTCGCGCTGGGCCCGCTTGCCGCCGATCAGCAGCAGGAACTGGTTGCCCGAGTCCGCGAGCGAGTGCACGCCCTCCGCGAGCATCGACGAGGAGCCGCTGAACGCGAACGCCACGAACTTCGATACCGCGATAGCGAGGTTGGCGCCGAGTGCCGCCACGATCGCCTTGGTGCCGCCTGACGCGCTCATCTGGTCGCGTTGTCCCTTCGTACGCCCATCGAGGGCCCTCCGTGCGCCGCCGGGCGCCGTGCCGGTTGGCACGCAGGCACCGCGACGGCGGTCTTTGCCCGCCCTTTGCCGGTGGGCCATTGTTGCAGCACGCCCGGACGACGGTGCGTCAGGTCTCCGTTGCGGTCCTCGCGCTCAGGCGACGACCGTGGCGCGGAAGACCGTTCCCGCGCCGGACACCCGGGCCGTCTCGCCCGCCGGCACGAAGACGGAACGGCCCGGCGTCAGCTCCTCCTGCCCCACGAGAACCGTTCCAGCCGTGCACAGCAGGATCTGCGGCGCGGGGCGGGTCAGGTCGTGGGCGGCGCCGCCGCCGGACACCACGTAGCGGGAGAGGCGGAACTCGTCGATGGGTGCCTCGTACAGCTCCTCGCCGTCGGCGGATGCCTCCGGGCGCAGCACGCCGGGCTCGCTCGGCTCGAAGCGCACGACGCGCAGGAGTTCGGGCACGTCCACGTGCTTAGGGGTCAGGCCGCAGCGCAGGACGTTGTCGGAGGTGGCCATGATCTCGACGCCGAGTCCGTCGAGGTAGGCGTGCGGGACGCCGGCGCCGAGGAACAGCGCCTCCCCGGGCTGGAGCCGGACGTGGTTGAGGAGCATCGCGGCGATGACACCCGGGTCGCCGGGGTAGTGGCGGGCGATGTCGGCGTACGGGGTGTACTCACCGCCGAGGCGCTCGCAGGCGGCGGCGGTCTCGGCGACCGTCGCGGCCATCTCCGCGCGGTCGGCGCTCAGTACGGCGGTCAGGACCTCGCGCAGGGCGGCGTCCGCCGGGTGCGCGCGCAGCACGTCGGCGTAGGGCGCGAGGGCGGCCACGCCGAGCCCGTCGAGGAGTCCGGCGGTGCGCAGCGGGTCGCGGAAGCCGCACAGGCCGTCGAACTCGGTGAGCGCGCAGATCATCTCGGGCTTGTGGTTGGCGTCCCGGTAGTTGCGGTCCGGGGCGTCCAGCGGCACCCCGCGGCGCTCCTCGTCGGCGTAGCCCTCGCGGGCCTGGTCCAGGTCGGGGTGGACCTGGAGGGAGAGGGGCGCGGCGGCGGCGAGGAGCTTGAGCAGGAAGGGCAGCCGGGGGCCGAACTTCTCGACGGTCGCCTCGCCGAGTTCGCCCTTCGGGTCGGCGTCGATCACCTCGACGAGGGTGCCGCGGCCGGTGCGGGACGGGGCGCCGGGGTGGGCTCCCATCCACATCTCGGCCTGCGGTTCGCCGGTCGGTTCGGCGCCGGTCAGCGTGGGGATCGCGGTGACCGATCCCCACGCGTAGGGGCGCACCGTGTTGTCGAGGACGTCCATGCTGTCGTGCTGCTCCTTCGGATGGTCCGCCGGGTGCGGACGGGCGGCGGGTGCCGTGCGCCCGGCCGTCGGGCCCGGACGGGCCGGACCGGGCGCGGCCGGACGGGTGTCCGGCATGGTCAGGCCGTCGAGGCGACCGCCAGGTAGACGGCGGCGAAGTCCGTGACGGCGATCAGGTCCGCGAGGGTCTCCAGGTCGCCGCCGGCCTCGGGTTCCAGCTCGCTGACGGGGGTCTCGTGGCCGAGGGCCAGGTCGCGGGCGGCCGGGGCCGCGGTGAGGCCGCCGAGCGGGCGGTCGCGCAGCAGCACCACGCGGGCGTGCAGGGCGGCCGGTTCGTCGACGCGGTCGCGGAAGAAGTCCTCGGGGTCGGAGGCCGCCGCGAGCGAGCCGGCGAGCAGGGCCTCGTGCGCGGTGAGCGCCTCCGGCAGTTCGGCGACCAGCGCGGGACGTCCGGCGAGGTCGGCCAGGGCCGCGGCGAACCGGCGGCCGGCCGGCCCGGCGGAGACGCCCTCGGTCCAGATCACCGGCAGCGCGTCGGCCAGCTCCACGGCGAGGGTCTTGGCCGGGTTGCCGTACGTGACGACGGCGGGGCCGCAGCGTCCGGCGACGTGGTCGAGGCGGTCGGCGACCTTCTCGACGGCCTCCGGCGGCGCGGCCACCAGCCCGATCCGGTCGAGCAGCACCAGCAGCGGGGTGAGCAGCGCCCACAGCGCGCCCGGCGCGGAAGCGGTCGGCGGCAGGTCCTGTTCGTACGCGGCGGTCGCCATCGGTACGCACAGGCCGCGGGAGCCGTCGAGGGCGTCCGCGAGCGGGGTGCGGGCGGGCGCCACGGCGACGACGGTGCAGCCGCGCCGGTACGCCTGCTCGGCGAGCAGCGACAGGCCCGGCTCGGTGCCGTCGGGGGTGGCGATGAGGAGCAGGTCCACGGAACCGGCCCAGCCCGGCAGTTCCCAGCGCAGGGCGCCGGGTGCCGGGGCGACGCCGGCGGGTGCGAGGCGGACGACGGGGCTGGTGGCGCCCGCGAGCGTGCCGAGCAGGTCGGCGGTGTGCGCGGCGGCGGCGCCGGGCCCCGCGATGAGCACGGCGCGCGGGCGGCCGTCCGGCTTGAGGTCGCCCAGGCCCGCCTCGGCGGCGTACCGGGCGGCCGTGCGGACGCGGGCGCCCGCCTCGGCGGCGCCGCGGAGCAGTCCCCGGCGGTCGGCCGCGGTCAGCGCCTCGGGGGTGTCGAGCAGCGATTCGTCGAGCATGGGGCGGCAGCCTCCGGGGTCGCGCCGGCCGGTCGGGTCAGGCGGGGCGGCGGGCCTCGTCGATGAGCAGGACGGGGATGCCGTCGCGGACCGGGTAGGCCAGACCGCAGTCCTGGCCGGTGCAGACCAGCTCGGTCGCGTCGTCCTTGACGTCCTCCTCGAGGGGGGCGTGGCAGGCCGGGCAGGCGAGGATCTCCAGGAGGCCGGCGTCGAGCGGCATGGGGTGTCCCTTCGGGGCGGTGCGCGGCTCGTGCCGAGCCTGGGTGTCGGTGGGGCGGCCGGTCCGCCGTCCACGGGGGACGGAGATCGGCCCGGTCAGCGTACCGCCGTACGGGAACGGGGTGACGGGGTCGGGTGGCCCCGGGGCGGCGGCGGCTTCCCGGGGCCGCGGCCGGACGTGCCGCGGGGCGGCCGGTCCGAGGACCGGCCGCCCCGCGTGCGCCGCGTCGGCGCGCCGTCAGCCCTTGATGATCGCCAGGACCTCGTCGCGCACCTTCGCCACGGTCGCCTCGTCCCGTGCCTCGGCGTTCAGGCGCAGCAGCGGCTCGGTGTTGGAGGGGCGGACGTTGAACCACCAGTCGGCGGCGGTGACGGTGAGGCCGTCGAGCTCGTCGAGCTCCACGCCCTCGCGGCCCTCGTAGGCGCTCTTGAGGGCGGCGAGGCGGCCGGCCTGGTCGTCGACCGTGGAGTTGATCTCGCCGGAGCTGGGATACCGGTCGTACTGCGCGACCAGCTCGGACAGCGTGCCGTCCTGACCGCCGAGGGCGGCGAGGACGTGCAGGGCGGCGAGCATGCCCGTGTCGGCGTTCCAGAAGTCCTTGAAGTAGTAGTGCGCCGAGTGCTCGCCGCCGAAGATCGCGCCGGTCCGCGCCATCTCGCCCTTGATGAACGAGTGGCCGACGCGGGTGCGCACCGGGGTGCCGCCGTTCTCCCGCACGACCTCCGGGACGGACCACGACGTGATCAGGTTGTGGATGACGGTGCCGTGCCCGTCGTTCTTCGCCAGTTCGCGCGAGGCCACCAGGGCGGCGACCGCCGACGGGGAGACCGGGTCGCCGTTCTCGTCGACGACGAAGCAGCGGTCGGCGTCGCCGTCGAAGGCGATGCCGATGTCGGCGCCCTCGTCGCGCACGCGCTGCTGGAGGTCCACGATGTTGGCGGGGTCGAGGGGGTTGGCCTCGTGGTTGGGGAAGGTGCCGTCCAGCTCGAAGTACATCGGGACGACGTCGAGGGGCAGGCCCGCGAGGACGGTGGGGACGGTGTGACCGCCCATGCCGTTGCCCGCGTCGACGACGACCTTCAGGTGCCGGATCGACGTCAGGTCGACGAGGGAGCGCAGGTGGGCCGCGTAGTCCTCCAGCGTGTCGCGCTGGGTGATCGTGCCCGTCGTGGCGGCGGGCTCCGGGGCGCCGGAGTCGCTCCACCGCTCGACGAGCTCGCGGATCTCCGCGAGGCCGGTGTCCTGGCCGACCGGGGCGGCGCCGGGCCGGCACATCTTGATGCCGTTGTACTTCGCCGGGTTGTGCGAGGCGGTGAACATCGCGCCCGCGAGGTTCAGCGCACCGGAGGCGTAGTAGAGCTGGTCGGTCGAGCAGAGCCCGATCTCCGTCACGTCGGCGCCCTGTGCCGCCGCGCCGCGCGCGAAGGCCCGCGACAGGCCCGGCGACGAGGGGCGCATGTCGTGCCCGGTCACGATCGCGGGAGCGCCGGTCACCCGGACGAAGGCGGCGCCGAAAAGTTCGGCGAGCGTCTCGTCCCACTGGTCCGGAACCACCCCGCGCACGTCGTACGCCTTCACGAGCTGTGACAGATCAGCGGCCACGGCCAACCTTCCTGAGCGTCCTGTCGGTCACGTCAAAACTACCCGCACCCGCCGGTCGCGCGCCGTGCGGGCGGTCCGTGGGGACCTGGCGTGCCGTGGTCCGTGTGCCCCGGCGGACGCGGGGGAACCGCCCGGCGGGGCACGGGCGCGGGGCGACCGGCGGCCGGGGTGGCGGGGAGTGGTTCGGTGAACGCGCCTGCCGCATCGTCAACAGGCGGGCGCGGAGCGTCAGTTGTCGGGCGAGCGGAGCACCCGGAGGTGGCCGCGGCGGGCGACCTCCATGGGGTCGGCACCGCGGGCGCCGCCCGCGGGCCGCTCCGGCGGGCGGGCCGCCTCGCGCACGGCGTTGGCGAGCGCTTCGAGATCGTCGCCGCTGGGGCGGGCGGGCGCCGAACCGTCGAGCAGCCGGACGACCTCCCAGCCTCGCGGGGCGGTGAGGCGCTCGGAGTGCTCGGCGCACAGGTCGTAGCAGTGGGGTTCGGCGTAGGTGGCGAGCGGGCCGAGGACCGCGGTCGAGTCGGCGTAGACGTACGTCAGCGTCGCTACGGCGGGACGGCCGCAAGCGGTGCGCGAACAGCGACGTACAGGGCTCACGACGTTGGACGGTACCGCACTCTTGAACGGGCCGCGACGACTCTCCCCCGGCCCACCTGCCCGTGTCGTCCTCCGAAGGGCCCCTCGGCTCCCCGCGGGCACACACCACCGACCTGCACGAACGTCATATTCCGGGCGCGCGGACGGCGTTGCGCCGGGTGACCGGTCGTCACAAACCGCAGCAAAAGCACGCTTACGGCAGTGCCGGCCGACCGGAGCCCGTCGGACCGGGCCGGCCGCGTTTCCACCGGGAAACGCAGTCGCGCGACACGCCGGGGCGGCGGTCCGGGCGCCCGTCCGGGGCCGGACCGCCGGCGTCGCGCGAAAAGGGCGGCACGGGGCGTACGGGGACTACTCTGCAGCGGTGATGGAGAACCCCGTACCGCCCCCCGCAGCAGACCCGGGGCCCCGCCGCCGCGACCGGCACGGCCGGGGCATGCGCGGGCCGATCGCCCCGCCCCAGGTGCCGCTCGCGGCAAGCCGGTCCGAGGCGTTCGCCGATCTGGTGCAGGACTCCGTGGAGCGGCTGGAGCGGCGCTGGCCGCAGCTCGCCGACGTCGACTTCCTCGTCCTCGAAGTGCCCCGTACGGACGTGCCCGGCCAGGCCTGGAACGACGAGGCGGTGCCGCTGGGCGGTGCCGTGCCGGCCGCGGACGGGAAGGCGGCCCAGGTGATCGTGTACCGGCGCCCGGTGGAGATCCGCACCAAGGCGCGCGACGAGCGGGCGGTGCTCGTGCACGAGGTGGTCGTCGAGCAGGTCGCCGAGCTGCTGGGACTGACCCCGGAGACCGTCGACCCGCGCTACGGCGAGGACTGACGCGGCCGCCGTGGCCCCTCCCGCGCCGGTGC
The DNA here is from genome assembly GCF_042956945.1 of Streptomyces sp. NPDC008150. Lineage (NCBI taxonomy): Bacteria > Bacillati > Actinomycetota > Actinomycetes > Kitasatosporales > Streptomycetaceae > Streptomyces > Streptomyces sp. NPDC008150. Next base: position 11,894 of record NZ_JBIBHJ010000004.1, read on the forward strand.
GGGACGGGTCGCGGCGGCCGCGCGGGACGCCTACTTCTGGAGCACCGACAGGTCCTCGTCCGCCTCGGGCACCGCGACGGTCCCCCGGTCGTCGGGGAGCGTCTGGATCGTGAAGCCCGGCACGCCGCCCTCCGTCGCCGCCAGTGTGCGCGCCGCGTACACCTTGCCGCCGGAGACCGTCTCGACCGTGAGCGCGTAGGTGCCCTTCAGGCCGCTCGGGACCGGCGGCGCGACGTCCTGCGTGGTGCCGGCCCTGACGCTGTACGTCTTCGACACGGCCGTGCCGCCGCCGCTGCCGGCCGACGCGGTGACCCGGACCCGGGCGGCGGCGTCGGGCGCGGTGAGCGACAGGGTGGAGCCCTTGGAGCTGTTGTCGGCGGCGGTGGCGCGGGCGCCGACCTCCGCCGTCGCCGGGATGAACGCCGTCTCCTTCTGGTCGCCCTTGCCGCGCGTCACGCGCAGGGCGGCCACCACCGGCGCCGACTGTCCGGTGGGCGTCAGCAGCAGCGAGCCGGCCTCGCCGCGGGTGACGTCGCCGAGGTCGACGGCGGTGGTCATGCCCGCCTTGACGTGCAGCGTCTCGTGTCCGGCTGGCGTGATGGCACCCGACGCGGAGGCCAGGCGCACCTTCAGGTCGGCGTCGGCGTCACCGTTCGTGAACGCGACCAGCCGCACCGAGGTGGCGTCCTTCGGGATGCCCGGCATGACCAGGCTGCCCGCGGGGTCGGCGGCGGCCTGGAGCCAGTCGCCGCCCAGGTTGTCGTCGACGTCCTGCACGGCGGCGCCGACGCGGCCGCTGCGGACGGTGACGTGCACCGTGAGGTCGGTCTGCTTCTCGTCGGTGAGCGTCGACAGCAGGATCGGCTCGCTGGAGTGCCCGGGGACCGTGATGCCCTCCCCCACCGCCGACTTGACGGTGCCGTCCTTGCCGTAGAGGTCGATGTCGACGACGGCCGCCGAGTCGTCCGGGTTGGTCAGGTGGACGTAGTCCGTGCGGTCGGCGGAGGTGCTCGCGCCGGGGAACCAGAACTCGGTGTCCGGCGCGGTGCACGCGACGCCCTGGAGCCCGCGGCCGTCACCGGCCGCGATCTCGGTGGTCTCCTGCACGGTCCAGCCGGGCGCGAACTTGCCGTCGGCGGTGCCGACCAGGGCCGGGGTGTCCGCACCGGAGGCGTCGCCGACCGCGGGCGTGCCGGGTGCCTTCGGCGTGACGACGGGCTTGGACCCCTTCTTCGCGTCCTTCTTGCCCGTGGTCGCGTCGTCGGTCTCGGTGGTCGCCGACGCGAGCGTCGCCGTGCCGCTGCCCGCGGTGCCGTCCGTGACCGGCGTGTACGACGTGTACGACGTCTCCGCGAGGTCGGAGATGCTCGGCGAGGGGCACAGCAGGCTGGAGCGCTCCACCGGGAGCCGGGCCGCCGTCGCCGCGGTGTCCGCGCCGGAGGCGGCGGGCGTGGTGAGCGTGGCGAACCCGGTGACCGCGGCGAGCGCGGCCGTGCCGGCGAACAGGGACAGGGTCGTGCGCTTCACTGCTGGCTCCCGTCGGGGCGCTCACTGCCGGTGCCGTGGTGGGGCTGCCGCGCCGGGTCGTAGGGCGCGTCGTAACCGGGCTGCCCCTGCTGGTGGTTCGGGTCGTAGGCGCCCTGCTGGTGCTGCTGGTCGGGGTCGTACGGCGCCTCGTAGCCGGGCCGGTTCGGGTCGCCGTAGCCGTAGGGGTCGTACTGGCCGCCCTGGTACGGGTCCGCCCCGTAGCCCGGGTCGTAGCCGCCCGGCGGGTACTGCTGCTGGTCGGCTGTGTACTGCTGGGCCTGCTGCGCCTGCTGGTAGTCGTGCCCGGCGGTGTCCTGGTACTGGTCGCCGTAGCCGTACTCGGCGTTCGCGTACTCGGGGGCCTCCCAGTCGGCGTAGGACTGCTGGTGCGGGACGGCGGGCGCGGCGTCCGGGGCGTGCCCGTCCGCGTCCGGGGCGTCCCGCGGCCCGTAGCCGTCCTGGTCCTCGTACCCGTCGTACCCGTCGTGGCGGCCGGGGCCGTCCGGGTCGTCGGTGCCGTCGGACTCCGCGTCCGCCTCCGCCTGGGCGCGCAGCCGGCGCGCGCGCCGGCCCTCGCCCTCGACGGGCTCGGCGGACACGGTCTCCTCCTCCGGCAGGTCGTCGTCGACGACCCGGCGGCGGCCGGGCAGCGCCATGACGACGAGGACCAGCGCGAGGGCGCCCTGCGCCCACAGCCAGGCGGTGTGGCCGATCGGGTCGTCGAAGGCGACGTCCAGCCGGCCGCCGGAGGCGGGGAGTTCGAAGCCCTGCGCCCAGCCGTCGACCGTGGTGCGGGTCAGCGGCTTTCCGTCCAGGGTGGCCGTCCAGCCCGGGTCCGCCGAGTCCGCGAGGCGCAGGACGCGGCCCTCCGCGCCGGCCGGGACGGTGGTGTGGATGTCGACCGGTCCGGCCGCGACGGCCTGCGGGTCGCCCTTGGGCGGCACCACGGTGGCGCGCGAGACCTGCTGGTCGACGCGCCAGAGGGCGTTGCCGTTCTGCTCGCTGAGCCGGCTCAGGCCGGGGGTGGCGTCCAGGACGCGGCTGACGTCGTGCGGAGCGCCCTTGTGTACGAGGACGTAGCGCACGGCGAACCCGCCGAGCTGGTCGGCCTGGTCGGCACCGGAGCCGGCGACGAGGTTGGCGACGACCTTGTCGAGCTTCGCGTTCTCCCCGTCGGAGGCGGCGGCCTCCGCGTCGCCGAGGCGGGCGCCGGAGCCGCGCACCAGGGTGTAGCCGACGCGGGCGGTGGTGTCGGTGTCGAGGACGAGGGTGCGAGCCTGGTCGCGGGTGCCGCTCTCCTCGGCGACGAACGCGGGCACCTGCACCGGGTCGCGCCGTTCCAGCGGTCCGTCGGCACCGGCGGCCATCCAGCCCAGGGCGGCGACCAGCGGCCCCGCGAACGAGGCGAGGGCGATCAGCGCGGCGACCGGCTGGCGCCAGCCGAAGCTCTGCTCGGCCACCCGGAAGCGGGCCCCGTCGGCGCCGAGCAGGGCGGCCGACAGCAGGGCGAGTCCGTACACGAGGGTGGCGGGACCGGCCCACGTGGAGCGGTTGGACAGCACCGCGAAGACGAGACCGACCAGGGCGACCGCCCAGGCCGTGCCGACGGCGGCGCGGCGCTCGGAGCGCAGCAGGGCCGCGAGGGCGGCCAGCACGACGCCGAACAGCAGCACGCCGCTGAGCGTCCCGGTGCCGCCGGGGCTCATGCCGAGCAGGTCGACGGCGGACGCCGAGCCGGAGCCGTACTTCAGGCCGGCCTCCTCGAAGAAGCCGAACGGCAGCAGCGTCAGCGACCAGGGGGCGAGCACCAGGAGCGGGGTGCCGAGCTGGGCGAGCAGCCGCAGCCCCTGCGCCCGCAGCCCCGCGCGACGGCGCACGACGAGGAGCGCGAGGCCGAGGACGAGGGCGATCGGCCACACGATGGGCGTGAACGCGGTGGTGACCGTCAGAAGCAGGGCGTACGCCCATGTGGCACGCCAACTGCCGCGTGCGCCGCTGGAGTTGGCGAGGCCCGAGGAGGCGATCGCGGCGCGGGCGATGAGCGGGAGCAGGGCGGCGAGGACGGCGGTGCCGATCCGCCCGCCCGCCAGCGCGCCCGTGGCGGCCGGCAGGAAGGCGTAGGCGACGGCGGCCCAGGCGCGCAGCAGCCGCGACTCGACGAGCGGCCGGGACGCGAAGTAGGCGGTGAAGCCGGCCAGCGGCACCGAGCAGACCAGCAGCACCATGACGGCGAGGCCGGTCGAGCCGAACAGCGCGGACGACAGCATCGCGACGATCGCGAGGTACGGGGGCGCGGAGGCGGTGCCGCCCGCGCCGACCGCGTGCCAGGAGTCGAGGTAGCGCGACCACAGGGCGCCGGAGGTGCCGGGGGCGGGCAGCAGCGCGCCGCCGGAGAGGGCGCCGCTGCCGAGCAGGTCGCGGCACGCGATCAGCGAGACGAACAGCAGGACCAGGAACAGCACCGGGCCGGGCTTGCGCGCGACGCGCTTGAGGCGGGCGAACTGCTCGATCTCCAGGAAGTCGGCGTCGTCGCCGCCGGGTCCGGACTCCAGGGCGCTGCCGTGCCGTCCGGCCGCGGCGGCCTCGGGGTCGGAGCCGCCGAACAGGTTGCCCGCGGCCTGCTCCAGGGTGGCCCGCACGGTCGCGCCGGGCGGCGGGAACAGCGGGCGCATTTCGGTCTTGTCGAGCTGGGACCGGCCTCTCCGGCGCCGTCCGGCGAGGATGCGGCCGGGCCGCAGCAGGGTGCCGACGAGTCCGCGGATCTCGTCCACGGCCTGTCCGGGCACCTTGCCGACGAGGTACGCGACGGTGCGCAGCAGGGTGCCGACCACCAGGCGCAGCAGCACCCAGGGCAGCACGGCGGTACGGGAGTTGACGAGGAGGGTGTAGACCGCGCCGGCCTTGTCGACCTTGTGCGGGGAGGCGGTGGTGCGGCCCACGCAGTCGACGTCGCGGCGTTCGCGGGAGGACGCCTCGGCGTGCCGGACGACGGCGTCGGGCGCGACGAGGACGCGGTGTCCGGCGCCGTGCGCGCGCCAGCACAGGTCGACGTCGTCGCGCATCAGCGGCAGCCGGCGGTCGAAGCCGCCCAACTCCTCGAAGACGTCGCGCCGTACGAGCATGCCCGCGGTGGACACGGACAGGACGGGGCGCACCTGGTCGTGCTGGCCCTGGTCCTGTTCGCGGCGGTCGAGGCCCGTCCAGCGGCGCCCGGAGTGGGCGATGGTGACGCCGACCTCCAGGAGCTGACGGCGGTCGTACCAGCCGCGCAGCTTCGGTCCGACGACGGCGACCTCACGGCCCAGCTCCGCCTCGTTGTCGACGACGCGCAGCAGTTGGGCCAGGGCGTCGGGCTCGGGGGCGCAGTCGTCGTGCAGCAGCCACAGCCACTGCACGGGCTCCCCGTACGGCAGTTCAGGCATGTCGTACGCGTCGTCGCGCCAGGTCCGGGTGACCGGGTCCCAGCCGCTGGGCCGCTTCAGGTACGGCAGTTCGTCGGGGGTCAGGACGGGCGCGGTGCGCTCGGCCTCCTCGACGGCCTGCCCGAACCCGGTACGGCGGGCCAGGTGCAGGACGCGCTCGGCGCCGAGCGCGTCGGTGACCAACTGTGCGGAGGCGTCCGCGCTGCCGGTGTCGGCGGCCATGACGTACTGCGCGGGACGCTCCTGGCCGAGCAGCCCGGCGAGGGCGTCGGGCAACCAGCGGGCGCCGTCGTGGGTGACGAGCACCGCCGTCACCACGTGGCGCGGCGACTCCGGCGGACGGCTCGGATCGAACTCCGCCGTGGCAGCGACGTCTTGATGGGCTGTCGTGTGGCTGTGCACGGACATCGAGGTACGGGCCCCGGTTCGGTGGACTGCGGTGGACGCGCGTGCCCCGAGGGGGCGGTGCGTCTCGGACGAGCAGCCACACTATCGGCTGGGCAGCACGGCGGCCCGCCGCCTGTGGACAACCCACGCGCGACGGGCCGTTCGTGCCGTATTGCCCCGGGTGCGGCACCCCCGCGGCCCGTCCGGCGGTCGTTCCGGAGGTGCCGCGCGGTGCGGCGGGCCGGGCCCGCTGCGGTCCGCCTCAGATGGCGGCCTTCTTCAGGCGGCGGCGCTCACGCTCGGACAGACCGCCCCAGATTCCGAAGCGTTCGTCGTTGGCGAGGGCGTACTCCAGGCATTCGGAACGGACTTCGCAGGCGAGGCAGACCTTCTTGGCCTCGCGGGTGGAACCGCCCTTCTCGGGAAAGAAGGACTCGGGGTCGGTCTGGGCGCACAGCGCGCGCTCCTGCCAGCCGAGTTCCTCGTCCGCGTCGTCGACCAGCAGTTGCTGCACCAGCTCGGTCATGTGCGCCCCTCGTCTGTCTTTTCGCGTCCCCGTGATGTAGCCGTTACCGAATGTCGGCTGAACGACACGAGTGAAATTACAAGTGTGCTGATCCGGGCGAGTCAAGCCGAGATCTGCTATTGGGCCCCTTATTCACTCTGCGGAACCAAGGGCCTGCGGAAAGTGTTCAAATCGGCATAAACCTTGACAGCCGAGTGTGGCTCCGCGGGCCTCCGCCCCGTGCGGAACCTGTGCGGGTTCACGCGAGGAAGGACGTCCCGGAACTCGGTCTCGTTCCGGAACGCGCGCCGAAAGCGAAACGGATCACAGTCGGATCACGGAATCGCCGGGTGGCGCGCGCCCCCGGTGTGCGCCATGTGTCCCGGTCAACACATGAGCAAACCTTTCGCCGAGGAGATGAACCGGATGAGGTGAACCGGGTCCCACATTTCGGGCGTCGAGTTGACAGTCGAGGTGTGAGCCGGTGTCCTTGTGGGCATGCTCGCGAACTTGGCCATCACCTCGACCCGCACCGCCGGGTCCCTCGGTGCTGCCCGTGCTCGCTGTAGCTGTTGCTGTTGCGGCTGTTGAGCCACCGCGCTCCGGCCGACTCCGGGTCCACCGCGACCCGGGCTGTTCCCTCCGCCCCACCCAGGGCACCTTCCGCGCTCGCGACCCGGGCCGATCGACGCGACCCCCAGCCAGCCCCCATCCGGCAAGGAACCCCCGCACTCCGATGAACAGCGACAGCGATCTCCAGATCGCCGGCGACATCCTCGAAGTCCCCCACCTCCTCCAGCCCCCGCGCGAACACCCGGCCACCGTGGCCGAGTTCGCCGGCCTCGCACGCTCCATCGCCGCCGACCGCTCCCAGTGGGAGCACCTCGTGCGCTACGACGCCACCAGCCGCTGGTACCACCGGCTGAGCACCGGCCCCGGCTACGAGGTGTGGCTGCTGTCCTGGGTCCCCGGGCAGGGCAGCGGGCGCCACGACCACGGCCCGTCCTCCGGTGTGCTGACCGTCCTCGACGGCACCCTGACCGAGCGCACGTCGCGCGGTACGCGCGCGCTGGCGCCGGGCGCCCAGCGGGTGTTCGCCCCCGGCTACGCGCACGCCGTGGAGAACGACACCCTGGAGCCCGCCGTCAGCCTGCACGTCTACTTCCCGGGACTCACCGAGATGCCGATGCACTCCGCCCGGTGCGCCGCGGCCGCGCCCGGCACGACGGCGGACGCACCGGGCGCCGTGCCCGCCTGACCGCCCTCCCGGAGAGGTCCCGCCGCACGTCCGCGCGAGCGCGGCGGGCCCCGGCACCGCCTGCCGGACCGTCGTGCGGGCCTGCCAGACTGGGCCCATGCGCATTGTGGTTCTGGCTGGCGGCATCGGTGGGGCGCGGTTCCTGCGCGGGCTGAAGGAGGCCGCGCCGGACGCGGACATCACGGTCGTCGGCAACACCGGGGACGACATCCATCTGTTCGGGCTGAAGGTCTGTCCGGACCTGGACACCGTGATGTACACGCTCGGCGGCGGCATCAACGAGGAGCAGGGCTGGGGGCGGGCGGACGAGACCTTCCACCTCAAGGAGGAGCTCGGCGCGTACGGCGTGGGCCCCGACTGGTTCGGGCTCGGAGACCGGGACTTCGCGACCCACATCGTGCGGACGCAGATGATGGGCGCCGGTTACCCGCTCAGCGCGGTGACCGAGGCGCTGTGCGACCGCTGGCGGCCGGGAGTGCGGCTGCTGCCCATGACCGACGACCGCGTCGAGACGCACGTGGCCGTCGACATCGACGGCGAGCGCAAGGCGATCCACTTCCAGGAGTACTGGGTACGGCTGCGCGCGTCCGTGCCGGCCGAGGCCGTCGTGCCGGTCGGCGCGGAGCAGTCGAAGCCGGCGCCCGGCGTCCTGGAGGCGATCGGCGCGGCGGACGTCATCCTGTTCCCGCCGTCGAACCCGGTGGTGTCGGTCGGCACGATCCTGGCGGTGCCCGGCATCCGCGAGGCGATCGCCGCCGCGGGCGTCCCCGTGGTGGGCCTCTCCCCGATCGTCGGGGACGCGCCCGTGCGCGGGATGGCCGACAAGGTGCTGGCCGCGGTCGGCGTCGAGTCCACGGCCGCCGCGGTCGCCGAGCACTACGGCCCGGGGCTGCTGGACGGCTGGCTCGTCGACACCGTCGACGCGGGTTCCGTGGCGCGGGTCGAGGCGGCGGGCGTCCGCTGCCGGGCCGTGCCGCTGATGATGACCGACCTCGAAGCCACCGCGCGGATGGCGCGCGAGGCGCTGGCGCTGGCCGAGGAGGTGCGGGCGGCTTGAACGGGGACCGGGGACAGGGCGCGGGCCCGGCGGACGGCACGCCCGCCTACCGGGCGTGGGCGCCCGGCGGGCTGCCCGAGGTGCGGAGCGGCGACGACCTCGCCAAGCTGATCGCCGCCGCCGAACCGGCGCTCGCCGACGGTGACGTCCTCCTCGTCACCTCGAAGATCGTGTCCAAGGCGGAGGGCCGGATCGTCGAGGCCGTCGACCGGGAGGCCGCCATCGACGCCGAGACGGTGCGGGTGGTGGCGCGGCGCGGCGCGCTCAGGATCGTCGAGAACCGGCAGGGCCTGGTCATGGCCGCCGCCGGGGTCGACGCCTCCAACACCCCCGCCGGGACGGTGCTGCTGCTGCCCGAGGATCCGGACGCGTCCGCGCGGGCGGTGCGGGACGGGCTGCGGGACCTGCTCGGCGTGGACGTCGGCGTCGTCGTCACCGACACGTTCGGGCGGCCCTGGCGCGCGGGTCTCACGGACGTCGCGATCGGCGCCGCCGGGGTCCGCGTCCTGGACGACCTGCGCGGCGGCACCGACGCATACGGCAACCCGCTCGCCGCGACCGTCGTGGCCACCGCCGACGAACTGGCCGCCGCGGGCGACCTGGTGAAGGGCAAGGCGGCCGGGCGGCCGGTCGCCGTCGTGCGCGGGCTGCCACACGTGGTGGACCCGGAGCACCCCGGCGGCGCCCGCGCCCTGGTGCGCGAGGCGCGCGACGACATGTTCCGGCTCGGCACCTCGGAGGCCGTGCGGGAGGCGCTGTCCCTGCGGCGCACCGTGCGGGAGTTCACCGACGAGCCGGTCGACCCGGGTTCGGTACGGCGCGCGGTGGCCGCGGCGGTGACCGCGCCCGCCCCGCACCACACCACACCGTGGCGGTTCGTGCTCCTGGAGTCCGCGGCGGCGCGCACCCGGCTGCTCGACGCGATGCGGGACGCCTGGATCGCGGACCTGCGGCGCGACGGCAAGAGCGAGGAGTCGGTGGCCAAGCGGGTGCGCCGCGGGGACGTGCTGCGCAACGCGCCCTACCTGGTGGTGCCGTGCCTGGTCATGGACGGCTCGCACACCTACGGCGACGCCCGGCGCGACGCCGCCGAGCGGGAGATGTTCGTGGTCGCGGCGGGCGCGGGCGTGCAGAACCTGCTGGTCGCGCTGGCCGGCGAGCGGCTCGGCTCGGCGTGGGTGTCGTCCACGATGTTCTGCCGGGACGTGGTGCGCGCGACGCTGGACCTGCCGGAGCACTGGGACCCGATGGGGGCGGTCGCGGTCGGCCACCCGGCGGGCCCCGCGCGGCCCCGGCCGGAGCGGGACGCGGAGGCGTTCGTCGAGGTGCGCTGACGGGGCGGGCCCCGGGACGGGATCCGAGCGCCTACCCTCGTAGGCACGCCCGTCCCTTCCGTCCGTCTTCTCCCGTACCTCCGCTTCCGCTCCCCCGCACCCCAGGACTCTCCCGTGGCAGGACGCTTCGCTCCCCGGCCCCCGCGCGCGAACCCGCGCGACGGGCGGCCCGGCGCGGTGCCCGCGCACGGTGTCCCGGCCGTCCCGGCGCAGTCCACGGGACCCGCGCGGGTACGGACCTACGCGCCGGACGGCCCCCTCGACCTGGGCCTGGTCCTGGGGCCGCTGCGGCGCGGGCCCGGCGACCCGACGTTCCGCGCGCTGCCCGACGGGTCGGTGTGGCGCACCGCCCGCACGCCCGCCGGGCCGGGCACGCTGCGGGTCGCGGCGCACGGCGGCGCGGTGCGCGGGCAGGCGTGGGGGCCGGGCGCGGAGTGGCTGCTCGACCGGCTGCCGCGGCTGCTCGGCGCCGACGACGACCCGTCCCTGTTCGTGCCCCGGCACCGCCTGGTGGCGCTCGCCCGGCACCGGCGCCCGGGGCTGCGCCTGGTGAACACGGGCCTGGTGCTGGAGTCGCTGATCCCGTCGGTGCTGGAGCAGAAGGTCACGGCGGACGAGGCGTACCGGGCGTGGCGGCGGCTGGTGACGAGGTTCGGCGAGCCCGCCCCGGGACCGGCCCCCGAGCGGATGGCCGTGCTGCCCGCCCCGCGGACCTGGGCGCTGATCCCGTCGTGGGAGTGGCACCGGGCGGGCGTGGACGACAAGCGGGCCTCGACGATCCTGCGTGCGGTGCGGGTCGCCGCGCGGCTGGAGGAGGCGACGGCGATGGACCCCGAGCGGGCGCGGGCCCGGCTCGAAGTGGTGCCCGGCGTCGGACCGTGGACGTCGGCGGAGACCGTGCAGCGCAGTCACGGCGCCCCGGACGCGGTGACTGTCGGGGACCTGCACCTGCCGGGCATCGTCGGCTGGTCCCTGGCGGGCGACCGGGACGCCGACGACGCCGCCATGCTGGAACTGCTGGAGCCCTACGCGGGCCAGCGCCACCGCGCGGTCCGACTGATCCTCCTCGGCGGCGGCGCACCGCCCCGCCGGGCACCGAAGATGCCGAAGAGCGACATCGGCCGGTGGTGAGGGGCGGGTCGCGGGGGCAGGTTCCACGTCCCTCGCGATCACGCGGAACGGCGCACGCGGGACGGCACACGGGGGTCGCGGATCCGCCGGTCGTGCCCGGTCCGCCAACTACCCGGCGTCGCCGACCGGTTGACGGCCCGGTCGCACCCGCCGGAGCCGCGCGAGGCGGCGGCACGGGCCGGTGGCGGAACCGCGCCCCCCAACGCCCCCACTCCGCACGCCGGTTGGGACGGCCCGGCCGGTGTCCGACGCCCACGGCGGTCGCACGCACCGGACGGGGCGGAGGGGACGGGCGGACCGCTTCTCCTCAACCACCGCGCACCGCAGGTACGTTGACGCGGGCCACCCGGCCGCCCGCCGGCGCCGGGTGCGGCCCGCCACCGCCGAGCCGCTCAGCCAACTCCGGCGCACAGCAGGGCCATTGGGCACACACTCCGCACCACCGCCCGCCGGACACCGCGCGTTCGGGCGGAGCCGTCAGCCGTCAGCCGTCACTCGTCCGACGAGAACCGCACCGCCCCCGCCGGGATGCGCGCGTCGCACCACACCCGTACGCCCTCGCGGAGTTCGTTGTCGGCGCCGACCACCGCACCGTCGCCGATCACCGTTCCGGTCAGCACGGAGCGTTCGCCGACGCGGGCGCGGGCGCCGATCAGGGAGTCGGTGATGACGGCGCCCGGTTCGATGACCGCGCCGGGCAGGATCGTGCTGCCGAAGACCCGCGCGCCCTCCGCGACGAACGCCCCCTCGCCCACCACCGTGCCGCCGGTCAGCTTCGCGTCGGCCGCCACCGTCGCCGTGGGCAGCACCAGCCGGTCGCCGCACCGCCCCGGGACCGCGGGCGAGGGTGCCCGGCCCAGCACCAGGTCGGCGCTGCCGCGCACGAACGCGGCGGGGGTGCCGAGGTCGAGCCAGTACGTGGAGTCCACCAGGCCCTGGAGGTGGGCGCCGGCCGCCAGCAGTTCGGGGAAGGTCTCGCGCTCGACGGAGACCGGGCGCCCCGCCGGGATGGTGTCGATCACGGATCTGCGGAAGACGTACGCGCCCGCGTTGATCTGGTCGGTGACGATCTCCTCGGGCGACTGCGGCTTCTCCAGGAACGCGGTGACGCGTCCGGTGGGGTCGGTGGGGACCAGTCCGTACGCGCGCGGGTCGGTGACCCGCGTCAGGTGCAGGGAGATGTCCGCGCCGGAGGTGTCGTGCGTGCGCACCAGGGCGCCGATGTCCAGGCCGGTCAGGATGTCCCCGTTGAAGACGAGGACCGGCTCCTCCGGGCCCGAGTGCAGGTGGGCCGCCGCGTTGCGGATGGCGCCGCCGGTGCCGAGGGGTTCCTCCTCGGTGACGTACTCCAGGTGGAGGCCGAGCGCGGAGCCGTCGCCGAAGTACGGCTCGAAGACCTCGGCGAGGTACGAGGTGGCGAGCACGATGTGCTCGACGCCCGCCGCGCGCGCCCGTGCGAGCTGGTGCGTGAGGAACGGCACGCCGGCCGCCCGGACCATGGGCTTGGGGGTGTGCACCGTGAGCGGTCGCAGCCGGGTGCCTTTGCCGCCGACCAGGAGGATCGCTTCTGTCACCTGTCGTCTCTGCTTCCTGCCGGGACCGGCCGAACTGCTATTCGGCCGGCCAGTGTATGCAGACCGTTCTCCAGCGCCCTCGACGACCGTGCGGTGTCCCTGCCGTGTCCCGCCCATGCCCCCGACGGTGACCGTGATCCCGGGCCGGCGGCCCCGTTCAGCGCCCCTGGTAGTACGCGGCGGTGGAACGGGCGGTTCCGAGCTTGCCGTAGAGCTGCCGCCCGGGGCACTCCGTGAGGAAGCCGTCCCGGTGGCCGGAGATCACGTTCAGTCGCACATTCTTGCCTTTTCGGTAGAGATTGCCACCGCCCGACCGCAGATATGTTTTGCCCTTCGGATTGCCCCCGTACAGGCCGATCTTCCAGGCGACCAAACGGGCGATCGCGCGGACCGCCGCGGCGGGCGGCTTGCTGTTGCCGAAGGTGCCGAGCACGGCGATCCCGGTGCTGTTGGAGTTGAAGCCGAGGGTGTGGGCACCCATGACGGGCTTGGTCACACCGCCGGCCCGGCCCTCGTAGATCGTGCCGCACTTGTCGACGACGAAGTTGTAGCCGATGTCCCGCCAGCCCATGCTCTTCACGTGGTAGCTGTAAATACTGCGGATGACTGACGGGGCCTGGGAGCAGCGGTACGTGTTGCCCGTGGCGGTGTGGTGCACGAAGGCCGCCTTGACCGTCTTCGTGTAACCGAACTTCTTCTCCCGCAGCTTCTCGTTCGCCCCCCAGCCGCGCCGTGTGACGATGCGCGGGCGCGGCCCGATGTGCGGCTTCACCCGCTGCTCGTCGGTCAGTTGGCCGGCCCGCACGGTCAGCAGTTCCGCTTCGGTGGCCGCCCGGTCGAGGGCGCCGATCTCGGTGGCGCCCAGCGCGGCGACGTCGGAGTTGGCGGCCGAGGCGGCGCTCGTCGCGGCGTCCAGGGCTCCGGCGGGCAGCGCACCGGTGTCCGGGGCACCGGCGGGCGGCGCCTCCACGGGCGTCCCGTCGGCCCGGTCGCCCGGGGCGGTCCGCGGGACGGACGGGTCGCGGCCGGGGTCGACGAGTGCGAGGCGCAGGCCGGTCGGGAGGGTGACGGTCCCGTCGGCCGCCGTACGGGGCCGGGCGCCGTCGCCGTGCTCGCCGTCCGCGGCCGCCTCGTCGGCGCCGGCCGCGCGGACACGCACCTCGACGCCGTCCGAGTCGCCCACCCACAGCGGGGCGGTGGCGCCCCGGACACGGGCCGACCCGCCCTCGGCGGTGCCGGGGTCGGCGCCGTGCTCGGAGTTGTGCGTCTCCAGGTCCTGCCAGCCGGACCAGGCACCGCTCGCGGCGGTACGGGTGCGGACCTGGACCCGGCCGAGGAGTTCCGTGCGGGGGCTGTCCCAGACGACACCGAGGAGGGAGAAGTGGCGTACGTCCCGTGCGGGCAGGCCCTGTTCGGGGGCGGTGCCGAGGACCCTGTCACGGGTGAGCGGGACGAGGGGAACCGACCGGGTGCCCGGCTCCGCGGCCTGCTCGGCGGTCGTGGCCGCTCCCGCGACGGGGCCCCGCCCGGAGGCGGTCGCCGCGGCGGCGGGCAGGGTCGTCGGAAGGGCGAGTGCGGCCGCGCTCGCGACAACGATCGAGGTAGCAAGAAATCCACGCATGTCAACGATCTTGGACATAGTCACATAAATATGTCCATCGGGGAACTGACGGGCCGTCGGCCCCCGTTCCCCCGAACCGGTGGCCCCGCCGCGCCGGGCGCGCCCCGGCCCCCGCGTACGCTTGCGCGGGTGAACGCCACCGACCGCACCCCTGCCGACCTGCTGGGTTCCGCGCTCGCCGCGGACCCCGGCCGCCCCCTGGTGACCTTCTACGACGACGCCACGGGCGAACGTGTCGAACTGTCCGTCGCCACCTTCGCCAATTGGGTGGCCAAGACCGCCAACCTGCTCCAGGGCGAGCTGTCCGCCGAGCCCGGCGACCGTGTCGCGCTGCTGCTGCCCGCGCACTGGCAGACGGCGGTGTGGCTGCTCGCCTGTTCCTCGGTGGGGGTGATCGCGGACGTCGGCGGCGACCCCGGCGCGGCGGACCTGGTGGTGAGCGGTCCGGACACCCTGGACGCCGCCCGCGCCTGTACCGGCGAACGTGTCGCGCTCGCGCTGCGGCCGCTCGGCGGCCGGTTCCCCACCGCGCCGGACGGCTTCGCCGACTACGCGGTGGAGGTGCCCGGCCAGGGCGACCGCTTCGCGCCGTTCGCGCCCGTCGATCCGACGGAACCCGCGCTGGTGGTGGCCGGCGCCCGGTACACGGGCGCCGAGGTGGTCGAACGCGCGCTCGCCGACGCGCCCGGCCTGGACCTGACGGGCCCCGGCTCCCGGCTGCTGTCCGGTCTCCCGTACGACACGTGGGAGGGGCTGAGCGCCGGGTTGTACGCGCCGCTGGCGACCGGCGGCTCCGTGGTGCTGTGCCGCCACCCCGAGCAACTGCCGGCCGAGGCACTGGCGAAGCGCATCGAGACGGAACGGGTCACGGCGACGGCCCGCTGACCTGACGGGGCCTGCCGCCGCGCGCATGCCCGCGGCAGGCCCGACCCCGCCCGCGCACAGGCGAGTTCGGGCACCCCCGGCCCACGCCGGCCCGCCCGCCGGTCCCACCGCGGCCCCCGGCCGACGCCACCGCGCCGAGGGCCGCCCCGGCGCTCAGGGCCGAGGCGCCTCCCGGGGACCGCCCGCCCCGGTCGGCGGGGTCCTCGTCATCCGTCCAACCCCCGTGGCGCCGGCCTCAGTTCAGCCGATCGAGTCCCGCCCACGGTCCGCCCCGACCGGTGAGGCCGACGCCCCCACCCGGCGCCGCGACAGCCGGGCACCCAACCACCGGGCCACCGGCGGCCGTTCATTGCCGTGACGTCCGGCCCGCAGCCCACCCGGCACCACGGCGGAACGACACCCAACCCCCGTACCCCCGAAGCCCGTTCGGCCGATCGCGACCCGGCCGTACCCGGCCCCGGCACCGCACCTCCCCGTCGCAGCCGAACTCCGGCGCGGTCCACCGGAGTTCGGAGTCCCGGCACCCCGGTGCCCCGCGCCCGCCGAGCAGAGGCCGACCGCCGGCGCCCCGGAGCCCGTCGCGCGCACCGGCGGCGGCGAGGGCGCCCCTCGCCCCTTCCCGTCGCCCTCACCCGTTCGGCCCAGCTCAGGGCACCCCGCCCCGTGTGTTCGGGCCATGGTCGTAGGACAGCACGAGGACGTTCGTCGCCAGGAGGGGTGGAACCAGACGTGACCGACACCGCAGGCACGCCCTCCGGAGCGGCGGACGGGGACGGCGACGGTCCCGCGGCCGTGGGTCCCGGGCTGGGCGCGTCGGCCTCCGGGCGCGGCCTCGCGCGGCGGCGCAGGCGGCGCTGGGTGCGGTGGACGTCCCTGGGGGTCGCCGTGGTGGTGCTCGGCGCGGCCGGGGCGGGCTGGGCGGTCTACGAGCACCTGAGCGGGAACATCACCCCGGACGAGGCCGCCGCGAGGGAACTCGCGCGCTACGAGAAGGAACGGCCCACCACTCTGGTCAAGGGCGCGCAGAACATCCTGCTGATCGGTTCGGACTCCCGCTCCGGCGCCGGGAACCGGAAGTACGGGCGGGACTCGGGCACCGAGCGCTCGGACACCACGATCCTGCTGCACCTGTCGGCGGACCGGCGCACCGCGACCGCCGTCTCGCTGCCCCGCGACCTGATGGTGAACGTGCCCCGCTGCCTGCGGCCCGACGGCACGCGCACCGGGCCGACGTTCGCGATGTTCAACTCCGCGTTCGAGGTGGGCGGTTCGGCCTGCACGATCCGTACGGTCGAGAAGCTGACGGACGTGCGGATCGACCACCACGTGGTGGTCGACTTCCGCGGGTTCAAGCAGATGGTCGACGCCGTGGACGGCGTGCGGATCTGCCTGCGCGAGCCGATCCACGACAAGGCCGCCAAGCTGCGGCTGCCCGCCGGCCGGGTCACCCTCGACGGGGAGCAGGCGCTCGGGTACGTGCGGGCCCGCAAGACGCTCGGCGACGGCAGCGACACCGAACGGATGGACCGCCAGCAGCAGTTCCTCGGCGCGCTCGTCAACAAGGTGCGCGGCAACGACGTGCTGCTCAACCCGGCGAAGCTCTACCCGGTGCTGGACGCGGCCACCTCGTCGCTGACGACCGACCCGGGTCTGGCGAGTCTGCGCGGCCTGTACGACCTGGTACGCGGGCTGCGGCACATCCCCACGAACGGGGTGCGGTTCCTGACCGTGCCCCGCGAGGCGTACGTCTACGACGCCAACCGCGACCAGCTCGTGCAGCCCGAGGCGCGGAAGCTGTTCGGGCGACTGCGCGCGGACCGGCCGGTCGTGGTCGTCGACGCGTCGGAGCACGACGGGCGGGGCGGCCCGGGGAACGAGCACCCGTACGGGGGCGGCGCGGGCTCCGCGTACGGGCAGCCGTTCGACGCGGATGCCTCTCCGGCGCCCACGTTCCGCGGCAATACGGCCGCCCAGGACGCCTGTAAGTAAAGCAATCCCCAAGGCACCGAACCTTCGTCCACGGTAATGCGGCGGATTGCCCCGGTGTGCGGACGTGGAATTTGTCACCGGGCGTCGCCCGCTGCCGAACTGGGCGGATAGTGTGAGCGATCCGGTGCATCAGGCCGCAAGGTCAGTCCCGCGGCCGTGCACTGTGTGACCGAGACCCGAGCGCCTCTTGAGGGGGAAGGCGCCGCGTGGCCCCGACGGAGGACTCAGACAACCGTGGACGCGCAAGGCCGTGGCCGGGCGGACAACATCGACCCGGCGGACCAGTGGGTGCTCAACCCGAGCACCGGCGAATACGAACTGCGACTGGCTCCTTCCGCTCCGCGGTCGCCGGTCCCCGGGCCGCGCAGAGCGGCGCCCGGCGCACACGGCGACGCGGTCGACGACCGCGCCCCGGGGCGAGGCCGTACGCAGGTGCCGGGACGCGAGCGCCGTGACACCACCACCCCGGGCGGCGACGTGCCGGGTCCCCGCAGACGCCGCGGCGCGCCCGAGGAGCCGCCGCCGGGAAGGCGGGGCCGCAGACCCGTCAAGAAGAAGTCGCGCGCCAAGAAGATCGTGCTGTGGACCGGCGGTTCGATGGCGTTCGTCGTGCTGGTGACGGCGGGCGGCGGCTACCTCTACCTGAAGCACCTCAACGACAACATCACGTCCGTCTCCGACGACGGCGCGAGCACCGGTGGCTTCAGCAAGGACAAGGCCATCAACATCCTGGTGATCGGCACGGACAAGCGCACCGGCTCCGGCAACGAGGGCTACGGCGACTCCGGCAGCGTCGGCCACGCGGACACCACGATCCTGCTGCACGTCTCCAAGGACCGTTCCAACGCGACCGCGTTGAGCATCCCGCGCGACCTGATCACGGACGTGCCGGACTGCCCGACCGAGCAGGCCGACGGCTCGTCGAAGGTGATCCCGGGCGCGGACGGCGTCCGGTTCAACACCAGCCTCGGGCAGGACGGCCGCACGCCGAGCTGCACCATGCGCACCGTGACCGAGCTGACCGGGGTGACCCCGGACGACTTCATGGTGGCCGACTTCAACGCGGTCAAGACCCTGACCACGGCGGTCGGCGGTGTCGATGTGTGCCTCGGCAAGGACATCGACGACGCGGACTCGCACCTGAAGCTGAAGAAGGGCATGCAGCACATCCAGGGCGAGACGGCCCTCGCGTTCGTGCGCACCCGCCACTCGGTGGGCTTCGGCGGCGACTTGAGCCGCATCCAGCTCCAACAGCAGTTCCTCAGCGCCCTGATGCGCAAGCTGAAGTCCAACTCCACGCTCACCAGCCCAACCAAGATGGTCAAGCTGGCCGAGGCGGGGACCAAGGCCCTGACCGTCGACGACAAGATCGACAGCATCGGGAAGCTGAAGGACCTCGGCATGGAGCTGGGCAAGCTCAACGTCAAGAACCTGACGTTCACCACGGTCCCGGTGGTGGACAACCCGGCCGAGAAGACCCCGGTGACGGTCGTGCTCAACCAGACGACCGCTCCCCAGGTCTTCCAGATGATCCAGGACGACGTCTCGTTCTCGGAGGTCGCGAAGAAGAAGGCGGCGGCGAAGGACGCCGCGGCGGACCGGCTCAAGGGCACCAAGTCGGCGGCGTCCGACGTGCGGGTGCGGCTCCTCAACGGCGGCGCCCCCGGCGGTTCCGCCTCGGAGACCCTCACCTGGCTCCAGAACGACAAGGGCGTGCTCAAGTCGGAGAACGCCGGCAACGCGGACGCGCCGCTGAGCAAGACCACCCTGGAGTACGCGCCCGACCAGGCCGACCAGGCCCGCGAACTGGCCTCCCTCATGGGCCTGTCCGGATCGGCGCTGAAGCCCGGCAAGAGTGTGATCAACTCCCAGGGGCTTCCCGCGATGACGCTGACCCTCGGCAAGGACTTCAAGGGCGCCGGCGTCTCGCTCACCACCCCGACAAAGGCGCCGGAAGGGGTGCAGAAGTCCACGGCCGACAAGGTCGAGTGCGCCAAGTGAGCATCCCTTCGGGCCCGTCGTGCGTCAAACAGACGTATTGACGGGCCCGTTGCGGGCAACAGGGGGCGCAGGGGTGGGAGGGACCGGTAGTGACACACAGCGGTGTTCAGGGGGAGGTACCCGCCGTCGAGGGCACGATGCCCCTGGCGCGGCAGGGCCGGAGCGGAGCGTCCGGTGACAGCCGCGGCGGGACGTCGGACGGCGGGCGGCGGGCGGGCGGACGCGGCGGACGCGGCGGCAAGGACGACGGAAGGGGTCCGCGCAGGCGCATGCCCACGGACCCGCGACGGCGCAGACGCCGTGTGCTGCGCTGGTCGGCGACCGTCCTGGCGGTGCTGATACTTGGGACCGCCGGCGCGGGCTACCTCTACTACCAGCGGCTGAACGGCGATCTCCGCAAGGACGACCTCAACATCGGCGACTCGAAGGACCGGGCCGCCAAGCCCAAGGCCAACGCGGCGGGACAGACCCCGCTGAACATCCTGCTGATCGGCTCCGACGCCCGGGACTCCAAGGAGAACCAGGACCTCGGCGGCGCGAAGGACACGTACAACACCGCTCCGCGCGCGGACGTGCAGATGCTGCTGCACGTGTCGGCGGACCGCACCAACATGTCGGTGGTGAGCATGCCGCGCGACACCCTCCTCGACATCCCGAAGTGCACCGACCCGGACACCGGCACGGAGTACGCGGCGAAGACCTACACGATCGCCAACGACTCACTGGGCCGCGGCGGTCCGGGCTGCACGGTGGCCACGTGGGAGAAGCTCACCGACATCCACATCGACCACTTCATCATGGTCGACTTCGCCGGTGTGGTGTCGATGGCGGACGCCATCGGCGGCGTCCCGGTGTGCGTGGACAAGAACATCTACTCCCACACCTCCCAGGGCCACGGCTCCGGCCTGAAGCTGAAGGCGGGCACCACCTCGGTCAAGGGCAAGCAGGCCCTCCAGTGGCTGCGCACCCGCTACGGCTTCGAGGACGACACCGACATCGCCCGCACCAAGGCGCAGCACCAGTACATGAACTCGATGGTGCGCCAGCTGCGCGCCAACGCGACGCTCAGCAACCCCAACAGGCTGCGCCAGCTCGCCGAGACGGCCGTGAAGGCACTGACCGTCGACAAGGGCCTCGGCTCGCCGAAGAAGCTCTACGACCTCAGCCTCGACCTGAAGAAGGTCCCCACCTCGCGCATCTCGATGACGACGATGCCGTGGGAGTACGCGCCCGACGGCAACCGCGTGGTGCCGAAGCCGGAGGACGCCGCGAAGCTGTTCCGGCTGGTGCGCCAGGACATCGCGCTGGACGGCAAGGACAAGAAGAAGGCCGCCTCGGACAAGCCGGCCGACCCGGCCGCCGCGGACGACGAGATCGCGGTGCGGGTCGTCAACGGCACCCTTACGGAGGCGAAGGGCGCCGTCCAGGGCCGGGCGGCGGCGGTCGCCGGCCTGCTCACCGGCAAGGGCTTCACCAAGGCCGTCGCGGACACCTCCCCCGCCGTCAGCGAGGACACCACGGTGGTCCGCTACCCGAGCGCGGACCTGGAGGGCGACGCCCGCGCGGTCGCGAAGGCGCTGGGCATCGGGACGGACGCGGTGAAGAAGTCGGCGGACGTCTCCGGGGTCACCCTGGTCGTGGGCGCCGACTGGCGCGACGGCACGAAGTACACCGCCGCGGACGAGGACGACACGACACCGGACTCGGCGGACCTGCTCAACGGCGCGAAGAAGGCCTGCATGCAGGTCGACCCGGCCTACACCTGGTAGCCCGCGACGACGCCGACGCGATGCGGGCCGCCCTCAACAGGGCGGCCCGCACGGGGTGTTTGGACATTCCGGGACGGACTGACGGCCCGTCAGTTCTTCAGAGCGCCGCGGCGCCCGTGTTCGCGTCCGTGCCCGGGTCGCTCGACAGCACCGCCGGCCGGCGGGACGCGATGACGCGGCGGGCCAGGGACTTGGGGCTGGTCAGGAAGCCCCATCCCCAGCACATGTGCATGGTGGCGAGGGCGACCGGGACGCGCAGCCGGGCCTTCGGGCCCAGGCCCTTGCCGGCCGGCAGCGAGCCGAGCACGATCGCGGCGAGGTAGCCGGCGGGGACGACGAACGCCCACGGCGTCAGCGCGGCGCCCACCACGATTCCCGCGGCGATCGCGACGACCGCGGCCGGCGGGGCCAGGTAGCGCAGGTTGATCGAGCCGGCGTGGTAGCGGGCCACCACGTGACGCCAACGCCCGTAGTCCTTGTACTGCTTGGCCAGCGCGCGCACGCTCGGGCGCGGCCGGTAGGACACCCGCAGATCGGGCGAGAACCAGATCAGGCCGCCCGCCTCGCGGATGCGGAAGTTCAGCTCCCAGTCCTGGGCGCGGATGAACTCGACGTTGTAGCCGCCCTGTTGCTCCAGCGCCTCGCGCCGGAACACCCCGAGGTACACGGTGTCCGCCGGGCCGGCCTCGCCGCCGGTGTGGAACGAGGCGTTGCCCACGCCGATCTTCGACGTCATCGCGGCGGCGACCGCGCGCTCCCAGTCGTTCTCGCCCTCGGCGTGCATGATGCCGCCGACGTTCTGCGCGCCGGTCTCCGCGAGGAGCCGCACGGCGGTCGCGATGTAGTTCGGCGAGAGGATGCCGTGCCCGTCGACGCGGACGACGACCGGATGGCGCGAGGCCCCGATCGCCGCGTTCAGCGCGGCGGGTGTGCGGCCGGTGGGATTCGGCACGGTGTGGACGCGCGGGTCCTCCCGGACGAGCTCGGCGGCGATCTCGTCCGTACGGTCCGTGGACGGACCCAGGGCGATCACGACCTCCGTCTCGCCGGCGTACTCCTGCGCGAGGATCGCTTGGACGGCTCCGCGCAGATGCCGTTCCTCGTTGAGGACGGGCATGATCACAGAAACGGCGGGGAGCTGCACGTCGGGATTGGCGTTCATCGGTGCTCACGTTACCGCGAACGGGGGACACCGGTGCGCGGCGCGGGGTCGGCGTACCGGGCAGCAGATCGTATGGGCCTACCGTGCTCACGGTCCCCACGTACGGCCCTCGCGGAGGTGTCCTGCCCATGCCCACCCCACCGCCCCGGTCCTCCCCCTCGCGGCCCCCGCGCCGCCCCCGGCCGGCCGGCGCACGCCCGGCCGCGGCCCGCGCGCCCCGTCCGGCGGCACGGCCGAGGAGACCGCGCTGGGTGATGCGGGCGGCGACGACCCTGTCCGTGGCGGTGCTCGCCTCGGCCGGGATCGGGCACTCGGTCATGACCAGCCTCGACGCGAAGATCGCCCGGGTCGACCCGTTCAAGGACATGAAGAACCGGCCCCGCGCGGGCCACGGCATGAACGTCCTGCTCGTCGGGACCGACGGCCGCGACAAGATCACCCCGGCCGAGCGGCAGCGGTACCGGCTGGGCGGCGCCCCCTGCCACTGCACGGACACGATCATGATCGTGCACATCTCGCAGGACCGCGGCCGGGCGAGCGTGGTCAGCCTCCCGCGCGACTCGTACGCGGAGCTGCCCGCCCACGTCGACGAGAACACCGGCCGCCGGCACGAGCCGCACCCGGTGAAGATCAACGCGGCGTACGCGGAGGGCGGCCCGCAGCTCACGGTGCGTACCGTCGAGAACATGACCCACGTGAAGATCGACCACTACATGGAGGTCGACTTCACCAGCTTCATGCGCACCGTGGACGTGCTGGGCGGGGTGCGCATCTGCACGGCCGCGCCGATGAAGGACTCGTACACCGGGCTCGACCTGCCGGCCGGCTCCCACCGGCTCTCCGGCGGGCAGGCGCTCCAGTACGTACGGTCGCGGCACGTCGACGGGGCGTCCGACCTCGGGCGGATGAAGCGCCAGCAGCGGTTCCTGGCGGCGCTGATCGAGCGGGCCACCTCCTCCGGCGTGCTGCTGAACCCCCTGCGCTTTCGCGACGTGACGCGGGCCGTGCTCGGCTCGGTGCGCGCGGACAAGGGGTTCGGCACCGACGAACTGCTCGAACTGGGGCGGGCGATGCGGAACTTCTCGCCGTCCTCCTCGGAGTTCACCACCGTGCCGATCGGGCAGATGGGCTTCGCCGTCAAGGGCATCGGATCGACCCTGAAGTGGGACGCGGCCAAGTCGGCGAAGCTGTTCCAGAAGCTGCGCGACGACAGACCGCTCGCCGTGCGCCACGCGCGCTCCACCGCCGTGACCGTCGCGGTGCCGCCGGAGCAGATCCGGGTCCAGGTGGAGAACGGCACGCCCCTCTCCGGCCTCGGCACCCGGGTGGACGCCCAGCTCGCGGCCACCGGGTTCCTCACGTCGGCCCGGCCGCTCGCCGCGAGCGACCGGGCGGTGCGGCGCACGGTCGTCGCGTACGACCCGCGCTGGGACCGTTCCGCGCGGTCGCTCGCGGCGGCCCTGCCGGGCAGCGAACTGCGCGCGGTGCCCGGACAGGGGCCGGTCCTGAAGGTGATCGCCGGGACGGACTTCAAGAAGGTCCGCAAGGTGCGGGCGGAGGAGTCCGAGACCGGGGTGATGACGGGCGACGAGGCCGTCTGCGCCCGTACCTGAGCCGGACGGCCCGCGGGTCGTCGCCCCCGTCAGTCCAGGTGCCCCTCGGCCGCGCGGCGCTCGCGAAGTTCCATGATCGCGCGGCGCCGGGCGAGGCGGTGCGTGCGGCGGATCTGCGCCTCCTGGTTGCGGCGCTTGTCCTGCTCCGTCTCGGGCAGCACCGGCGGTACGACACGGGGCTTGCCGTCGGCGTCGACGGCGGCGAACACCAGGTACGCGGAGCCGACCTGGGTGGGCGGGGCCGACTCGTTCCAGCGTTCGGCCAGCACCCGCACGCCGACCTCCATCGAGGTCCGGCCGGTCCAGTTGACCTGTGCCTTCACATGGACGAGGTCGCCGACGCGGACCGGTTCGAGGAAGGCCATCTCGTCCATGGACGCGGTGACGGCGGGGCCGCCGGAGTGCCGGCCGGCGACGGCGCCGGCCGCGTCGTCGACGAGCTTCATGATCACGCCGCCGTGCACGGAGCCGAGGAGATTGGTGTCCGCGTTGGTCATGATGTGGCTGAGGGTGGTCCGGGAGGCCGAGACCGGCTTGCCCTCGGGCTCGGCATGGGCCTGATCGGCCTGATCTGTCATGACGTCCACCTTATGCGCCGCTGACACGCCGCCTCTTTTTGTGTCAGCTTCGCAACAGCACAGCCCCTATTTCACGGCGACCCTTGTACCGGGCACAGCCGGGCACTGCACACTGGGCCACATGAACGATTGGCCCGATGGATGGTCCGACGACGGCCGCGGCGGCCGGTACGGGCGCGGCAGCTCCAGTGCCGACCCCGAGGGTGCCCGCGTCATGCCGCAGGTGGGCCGCGGCCCCGGCGCGCGTCCGGGCCAGGCGCCGCCGCCGCAGTACGGCGGCGGTGTCCCGCAGCAGCCCTCGTACGTGGACGGCCAGGGCCACGGCGGCCAGGACCCGTACGGGGACGGCGCCGGGTACGACAGCGGCTACAACACGGGCCAGGTCTACGGCGGCGGCCACCAGGGCGGCGGCCCGCCCGGGTACGGCGACGGCACCGCGGCCCGGCCGCGGCCGAACTGGCGGCGGCGCGTCAAGTGGACCGTGATCACGCTGGTGACCGTGCTGGTCGTCACGTCCGTGGCCACGTACTTCTGGGCCGACTCCAAGCTGAACCGCGAGGTCGACCTGTCGAAGGTGATCGACCGCCCCGACGCGGGCGACGGCACCAACTACCTGATCGTCGGCTCCGACAGCCGGGCCGGGCTGACCGCCGCGCAGAAGAAGGCGCTGCACACCGGTTCCGCCGAGGGCAAGCGCACCGACTCGATGATGATCCTGCACGTCGGCGGCAACGGCGACTCGCTCATCTCGCTGCCGCGCGACTCCGACGTGGAGATCCCCTCGTACAAGGGCTCCACGTCCGGCAAGACCTACCCGGACACCGGCCGGCACACCAAGCTGAACGCCGCGTACGCGGAGGACGGCCCGACGCTGCTGGTGCGGACCGTCGAGTACAACACCGGTCTGCACATCGACCACTACGTGGAGATCGGCTTCAACGGCTTCGCGAGCATCGTGGACGCGGTCGGCGGCGTCACCATCGACATCGACAAGGGGTTCAAGGACTCGTACTCGGGCGCGAACTTCAAGGCGGGCAAGCAGACGCTGAACGGCGAGGAGGCCCTCGCCTTCGTCCGTACCCGGCACGCGTTCGCCGCGAGCGACCTGGAGCGCACGAAGAACCAGCAGAAGTTCCTCGCCGCGCTGGCCCACCAGGTGGCCACCCCGTCGACCGTCCTGAACCCGTTCAAGCTCTACCCGACGCTGGGCGCGGGCCTGGACAGCCTGATCGTCGACAAGGACATGGGCCTGTACGACCTGGCCAGGATGTTCTGGGCGATGAAGGGCGTCAACAGCGGCGACGGCGTCTCGATGAACATGCCGATCTCGGGCAACGCCGCCGACGGCAACCTCCAGTGGGACACCGCGAAGGTGAAGACCCTGGTGAACGAGCTGAACCACGACCAGAAGATCACGGTCTCGGGAAGCTGACCCCGGCGCCCCGCACCACCTCACGGCACGGCAGCACCGCAGCACCGCAACGAGGACGGCCCCCGGCGACACGTCGCCGGGGGCCGTCCTCGTAAGCGGGAGAGTGCCAGTACTCCCGCCCGGTCCTGCGGGGGCTACGGGAGGTTGCGGGCCATGACGATCCGCTGGACCTGGTTGGTGCCCTCGTAGATCTGCGTGATCTTCGCGTCGCGCATCATGCGCTCCACCGGGTAGTCGCGCGTGTAGCCGTAGCCGCCGAGGAGCTGGACGGCGTCGACGGTGACCTCCATGGCGACGTCGGAGGCGAAGCACTTGGCGGCGGCGCCCTGGAAGGTGAGGTCTCCCTCTCCGCCCCCGGCGGCGACGCGCTCGGACTTGGCCGCCGCCGCGTAGGTGAGCTGGCGGGCGGCCTCGATCTTCATCGCCATGTCGGCCAGCATGAACTGCACGCCCTGGAAGTCGCCGATCGGCTTACCGAACTGCTTGCGCTCCTGCACGTAGCCCTTCGCGTAGTCCAGGGCGCCCTGCGCGATGCCGAGGGCCTGGGCCGCGATGGTGATGCGGGTGTGGTCCAGGGTCTTCATCGCGGTGGCGAAGCCGGTGCCCTCGGCGCCGATCATCCGGTCGGCCGGGATGCGGACGTTGTCGAAGTAGACCTCGCGGGTCGGCGAGCCCTTGATGCCGAGCTTCTTCTCGGGGGCGCCGAAGGAGACGCCCTCGTCCGACTTCTCGACGACGAACGCCGAGATGCCCTTGGAGCGCTTGGTGGGGTCGGTGACGGCCATCACCGTGTAGTACTCGGAGACGCCCGCGTTGGTGATCCAGCGCTTCACGCCGTTGAGGACCCAGAAGTCGCCGTCGCGGACCGCCTTCGTCTTCATGCCGGCCGCGTCGGAGCCCGCGTCCGGCTCGGAGAGGCAGTACGAGAACATCGCGTCGCCCTTGGCCAGCGGGCCCAGGTACTTCTTCTTCAGCTCCTCGGAGCCGGAGAGGATGACGGGCAGCGAGCCCAGCTTGTTCACCGCCGGGATCAGGGACGACGACGCGCAGACCCGCGCCACCTCCTCGATCACGATGACCGTGGCGAGCGCGTCGGCACCGCTGCCGCCGTACGCCTCGGGGACGTGCACGGCCGCCAGGTCGTTCGCGACCAGCGCGTCGAGCGCCTCCTGCGGGAAGCGCGCCTCCTCGTCCACGGCGGCGGCGTGCGGCGCGATCTTCGCCTCGGCCAGCGCGCGGACCGCGTCACGGAGCATGTCGTGCTCCTCCGACGGGCGGTACAGGTCGAAATCAGCCGATCCGGCCAAGGTCTCTCACGCTCCAATGACACTGTGCTGCTGGCTGCTGCTGCTAACTACCGTTAAGTAACCTGAATTTTAGGGGTCCCGCGCGCACGGCGGATACGTGAGCTTGGCGACAGCGGGGAAATGCCCGCCGATTGCCGTGTCCACGCCCCCGATATGCTCGGCCCGCGCACCGCACGATGTACACCCCCGGCACGTCAGGAGCATCCATGGCCCTCAAGATCACCGTGATCGGCATCGGCTATCTCGGCGCCACGCACGCGGCGGCCATGGCCGAGCTCGGCTTCGAGGTGCTGGCCCTGGACGTCGTGCCCGAGAAGATCGAGATGAGCCGGCGCGGCGAGGCCCCGATGTACGAGCCGGGCCTGGAGGACCTGCTGCGCCGGCACGCCGAGGGCATCGAGGGCTCCACCGGGCGGCTGCGCTTCACCATGGACTGGGCCGAGGCGGCGGCACACGGCGACGTCCACTTCGTCTGCGTGAACACCCCGCAGAAGCACGGCGAGTACGCGTGCGACATGTCGTACGTCGACTCCGCGATCAGCTCCCTTGCCCCGCACCTGACCGGGCCCGCGCTCGTCGTCGGCAAGTCGACCGTGCCGGTCGGCTCCGCGGACCGCCTGGCCCGGCTCGTCGCCGAGCTCTCGCCCGCGGGCGACGCCGTCGAGCTGGCCTGGAACCCCGAGTTCCTGCGGGAGGGCTTCGCCGTCGACGACACGCTGCACCCCGACCGGATCGTGGTCGGCGTGCGCAGCGAGCGGGCGGAGCACCTGCTGCGCGAGGTGTACGCGACGCCGATCGCCGAGGGCACGCCCTTCGTGGCCACCGACTTCCCGACCGCCGAGCTGGTGAAGACCGCCGCGAACTCCTTCCTCGCCACCAAGATCTCGTTCATCAACGCGATGGCGGAGGTCTGCGAGGCGGCCGACGGCGACGTGGCGAAGCTGGCCGAGGCCATCGGCTACGACGACCGCATCGGCGCCAAGTTCCTGCGGGCCGGCATCGGCTTCGGCGGTGGCTGCCTGCCCAAGGACATCCGCGCGTTCATGGCCCGCGCGGGCGAGCTGGGCGCGGACCAGGCGCTGACGTTCCTGCGCGAGATCGACTCGATCAACATGCGCCAGCGCGGCCAGATGGTGGCGCTGACGCGCGAGGCGCTCGGCGGCGGCTCGTTCCTGGGCAAGCGGGTCGCCGTGCTCGGCGCCACCTTCAAGCCCGACTCGGACGACGTGCGCGACTCCCCCGCCCTCAACGTGGCCGGCCAGATACACCTCCAGGGCGGCCAGGTCACCGTGTACGACCCCAAGGGCATGGAGAACGCCCGCAGGGTCTTCCCGACGCTGGGCTACGCCCCGACCGCCCTGGACGCCGTGCGCGGCGCCGACGTCGTGCTGCACCTGACCGAGTGGCGCGAGTTCCGCGAGCTGGACCCGGCGGTGCTCGGCGAGGTCGCGACGACCCGGCTGGTCCTCGACGGACGCAACGCGCTCGACCCGGCGATCTGGCGCAAGGCGGGTTGGACGTACCGGGCGATGGGCCGCCCGACGGCCTGAGAAACACCCCCGGCTCGGGGACGGCCCGGCCTGAGACACACCCCCGGCCCGGGGACGGCCCGGGGCGCCTCCCGCCCCGGTCACGGCGACCGAGACGACGCAGGGGCCCGGCCGACGCGTCCACCGCCCGTCCCGGGCGGCACGGGTGCGGCACGGGCCGCCGTGCCGGCGGGGCCGCACGCGGGACCACGCCGACTCGTCCGTACGCGTGTGACCGCGCCCCGCCTGCGCCGCAGGCCCTGCGGCCTGAGACACACCCCCGGCTCGGGCCGCCGGGGGCACGGAGACGGTGGCGGACCCCGCCCGGCAGGGCGACCGCAGCGGCGGGGCCCGGGGCGTCTCCGCCCCGGTCACGGCGACCGAGACGGCGCAGGGGGCCCGGCCGACGCGTCCACCGCCCGTCCCGGGCGGCACGGGCCGCCGTGCCGGCGGGGCCGCACGCGGGACCGCGCCGACTCGTCCGTACGCGGGAGACCGCGCCCCGCCCGCGCCGCAGGCCCTGCGGGCCGAGCCGCGACCGCTCAAGGCGCCTCCGCCGCCGGGCCGGACGGCCAGCGCAACTGCCGGGCGACTCCAAGACAGGGCCCACCGCCCGACCAGCCCCGACGCGCGACCCCGCCTGGCGGTCCGGCGCGGCCCCGGTCGTAGCGGCGGGCCCGGGGCTGTGGCGGACGCCGGGCGTGGGTGTGACCCGGTGCGGCAACCGCGGGGTCGACGTGTTCGCCCCGGTGTCGCCGGGCATGAGTCGTGTCGTCGTACCCTGCCGCTGCGGATCTCCGTCCCGGCCCGGGGCGGCCGCCCGGTACCCACGCCCGAGAGGTTCTCCATGGCACCCGTCGCACGTCTGCGTTCCGTCGTCCTCGACTGTCCCGATCCGCGCGCCCTCGCGGACTTCTACGCCCAGGTCGGCGGCGGTACCCCCGAGCCCGAGGACGACGACTGGGTGGCGCTGCGGCTGGCCGGGGGCACCCGGCTGGCGTTCCAGCGGGCGGCCGGGTACCAGCCGCCGCAGTGGCCGAATGCCGACCACGACTCGCAGCAGCTCCACCTGGACTTCGACGCGGGGAGCACGTGGGCGGACATGGACGCGGCGCACGAGCGGGTGCTCGCGCTGGGCGCCGTCGTCCTCGACGCCGGCGACCCGGCGAAGCAGGACTTCCGGGTGTACGCCGACCCGGCGGGCCACCCGTTCTGCCTGTGCCGCATCGACGAGGGCTGACACCCGGCGCGGCGGCGCGCGGCGACGGGGCTACCCCTCGCCCCGCGCCGCCTCGATCACCTCGTCCAGCGTGTCCCGCGAGCGGAGCAGGTCGGCGATCGTCCGGTCGATGCGCTCGCGCTCGGCGGTGAGGTCCGAGACCAGCTTCGGGGTGGCGCGCCCGGACGGGCCGCCGTCCTCGTCCCGCATGCAGGGCAGCAACTGCGCGATCTTGCTGCTGCACAGGCCCGCCGCGTACAACTCCTGGATGCGGACGACCCGTTCGACGGCGGCGTCCGGGTAGTCGCGGTGGCCGCCCGGGGTGCGGTCGGCGGCCAGCAGGCCCTGGGTCTCGTAGTAGCGCAGCGACCGTTCGCTCACGCCGGTGCGCCGGGCCAGTTCGCCGATACGCATGGGTTGTCCGCCTCCCGTTCCTCAACCCCGTTGCCGCAACGGGGACTTGAACCTGACATCAGTGTCAACTTCTACCGTGCGTCCATGACGCAGACAACAGGTTCCGCGCGAGTGCGGACGCACCCCGTCCCCGCCGACGCCTTCGCGCCCGCCCGGCTCGGCCCCGTGGACCTCCCCAACCGGTTCCTGATGGCGCCGCTGACCCGCAACCGCGCCGCCGCCGACGGCACCCCCGGCGCGCTGATGGCGGAGTACTACGCCCAGCGCGCGGGCGCCGGCCTGATCATCGGCGAGGCGGCGACACCCAGCGCCGTCGGGCAGACCTACCCGGACATCGCCGCGATCCACCGGCCGGAGCACGTCGCCGGCTGGCGGGGCGTCACCGGGGCGGTGCGCGCGGCGGGCGGGCGGATGTTCCTCCAGCTCCAGCACGGCGGCCGGGTGGGGCATCCGGCGACCAGCGGTCTGACGCCGGTGGCGCCGTCCCCGGTCGCCCTGCCCGAGACGATCTTCACGCCCGGCGGGCACCGGCCGTCCGTCGTCCCGCGGGAGATGACGGCCGCCGACATCCGCACCACCGTCGAGGACTTCGCGCAGGCGGCCCGCAACGCGCGCGCCGCCGGGTTCGAGGGAGTGGAGGTGCACGCGGCGAACGGGCACCTGCTGCACCAGTTCCTGGCCGCCAACACCAACCTCCGTACCGACGGCTGGGGCGGTCCGCCCGCCGCGCGCGTGCGGTTCGCGGCGGAGGTCACCGAGGCGGTGGCCGCGGCGATCGGCCCGGAGCGCACGGGGCTGCGGATCTCCCCCGGTTCGACCGTCAACGGGGCCGACGAGCAGGGGCAGACGCGGGAGATCTACGAGGCGCTCACCGCGCGCCTGGCGGGACTGGGGCTCGCCTACCTGCACATCGTGCGCGCGGAGCCGGAGACGGAACTGTTCCGGCGGCTGCGGGCGGCCTGGCCGGGCACGCTGGTCGCCAATCCGCTGCTCGGGGAGATCACCACGGCGGCCGTCGGCGACGCCACCGCGCGCGTCCTGGCGGCGGGCGCCGACCTGGTGGCCCTCGGGCGGCCGTTCCTCGCCAACCCCGACCTGGTCCCCCGGCTGCGCGCGGGGGCACCGCTGAACCCGATGCGGGAGCGCTACTTCATGTACGTGGGCGGGGCCGACGGCTACACCGACTATCCGGCCCTGGACGGCACGGCCGCGGCGTGAACGACCCGGGGGCACGCGCGTGCGGGGGCGCCGCGGGGGAGCGCCCGGGTACGCGCGTACCGGGCGCCGGGCCCCCGCCCGGGACCGGACCGGCGGCTCCGGGCCGCCGGCCGTCCTCGCCGTCCTCGGCGGTCCTCAGCCGTCCAGCGACGCGAGCGTCGCGTTCGACGGGCCCCGGCTCGCCTTCACGTCGCGGGCCACGTCCTCCGCCGCGCCCAGCACGCGTACCGCGTTCTGCCAGGTCAGCTTGGCGAGGTCGGTGCGGGACCAGCCGCGGTCGAGCAGTTCCGCGATCAGGTTCGGGTAGCCGGAGACGTCGCGCAGGCCCTCGGGGGTGAAGGCCGTGCCGTCGTAGTCGCCGCCGATGCCGAGGTGGTCGACGCCCGCGACCTCGCGCATGTGGTCGAGGTGGTCGGCGACCGTGGAGACGGTGGCGACGGGGCGCGGGTTGTTCTCCTCGAAGGCGCGGTGCACCTGCATCGCCTCGGCGGTGGTGTCGAGGTGGTGGAAGCCCCGCGTGCGCATGTTGTCGTCGGCGGCGGCCGTCCAGTCCACGGCTGCCTGGAGGACGAACTTCGGCACGAACGTCACCATCGCCATGCCGCCGTTGACGGGCAGCCGCTCCAGGACGTCGTCCGGGATGTTGCGGGGGTGGTCGCAGACCGCGCGCGCGGACGAGTGCGAGAAGATCACCGGCGCGACGGAGGTGTCGAGCGCGTCCCGCATGGTCGTCGCCGCCACGTGCGAGAGGTCGACGAGCATGCCCTCGCGGTTCATCTCGCGCACGACCTCGCGGCCGAACGCGGAGAGACCGCCGACGGACGGCTCGTCCGTGGCGGAGTCGGCCCACGCGACGTTGTCGTTGTGGGTGAGCGTCATGTAGCGCACGCCCAGCGCGTACAGCGCGCGCAGGGTGGCCAGCGAGTCGGCGATGGAGTGGCCGCCCTCGGCGCCCATCAGGGAGGCGATGCGGCCCTCGGCGCGGGCGGCCTCCATGTCGGCGGCGGTCAGCGCGGCCCGCAGGTCCTTGGGGTAGCGGGCGAGCAACTGCCGTACGCAGTCGATCTGTTCGAGGGTGGCCGGGACCGCGTCGGGCAGGTCCGAGCGCACGTACACCGACCAGTACTGCGCGCCGACGCCGCCCTCGCGCAGCCGCGGCAGGTCGGTGTGCAGGTGCGCGTGCTGGTCGGCGGCGATGTCGCGGGCGTCGAGGTCGTAGCGGACCTGTTCGCGCAGTGCCCACGGCAGGTCGTTGTGGCCGTCGACGACGGGGAACTCGCGCAGCAGTTCACGGGCCCGGTCGAGCGATGCGGGCGATGTCATGGCGGTCACTTCCCGAAGCCGAAGCCGGAGCCGGAGCCCGACGCCACCTTGGACCGCAGCCGGCGGCCCTTCTCGGTGGCCTGGTCGTTCAGCTCCTGCTGGAACGCGGTCATCCTCTCCTGGAGTTCCGCGTCGTGCGCGGCGAGGATGCGGACCGCGAGCAGCCCGGCGTTGCGGGCGCCGGCGACGGAGACCGTGGCGACGGGCACACCGGCCGGCATCTGCACGATCGACAGCAGGGAGTCCATGCCGTCCAGGTACTTCAGCGGCACGGGCACGCCGATCACCGGCAGCGGCGTGACAGAGGCGAGCATGCCGGGCAGGTGGGCGGCGCCCCCGGCCCCGGCGACGATCGCCTTCAGACCGCGCCCGGCGGCCTCCTCGCCGTACGCGATCATCTCGTGGGGCATGCGGTGCGCGGAGACGACGTCGACCTCGAAGGCGACACCGAACTCGTCGAGGGCCTTCGCGGCGCCCTCCATGACGGGCCAGTCGGAGTCGGAGCCCATCACGATGCCAACTGCGGGTGCGGTCATTCCGTGATCGTCCCTCGGAGGTAGCCGGCGGCGTGACGGGCGCGCTCCAG
Source organism: Streptomyces sp. NPDC008150 (assembly GCF_042956945.1). Classification (NCBI taxonomy): domain Bacteria; kingdom Bacillati; phylum Actinomycetota; class Actinomycetes; order Kitasatosporales; family Streptomycetaceae; genus Streptomyces; species Streptomyces sp. NPDC008150. Next base: position 44,735 of record NZ_JBIBHJ010000004.1, read on the forward strand.
CACGTCGTCGAGGTCGTCGCCGTAGGTGTTGACGTGGCCGACCTTGCGGCCGGGCTTCACGTCCTTGCCGTACATGTGGATCTTCAGCTTCGGGTCGCGCGCCATGCAGTGCAGGTACGCGGAGTACATGTCCGGGAAGTCGCCGCCGAGGACGTTGGCCATGACCGTCCAGCGGGCGCGGGGGCGCGGGTCGCCGAGCGGCAGGTCCAGGACGGCCCGCACGTGGTTGGCGAACTGCGAGGTGATCGCGCCGTCCTGGGTCCAGTGGCCGGAGTTGTGCGGACGCATCGCCAGTTCGTTGACGAGGATGCGGCCGTCGCGGGTCTCGAACAGCTCGACCGCGAGGTGTCCGACGACGCCGAGCTCACCGGCGATGCTCAGGGCCAGCCGCTCGGCGGCCAGCGCGAGGTCCTCGTCGAGGCCGGGCGCGGGGGCGATCACGGTGTCGCAGACGCCGTCGACCTGCTGGGACTCCACCACCGGGTAGGCGACGGCCTGCCCGTGCGGGGAGCGCACGACGTTCGCCGCCAGCTCGCGCACGAAGTCGACCTTCTCCTCCGCGAGGACGGGCACGCCCGCGCGGAACGGCTCGGCCGCCTCGGCCTCGGAGCGCACGACCCACACGCCCTTGCCGTCGTAGCCGCCGCGCACCGTCTTGAGGACGACGGGGAAGCCGTCACCGCCGTCCACCGCGCCCTCGGCCGCGAACGCGGCGACGTCCGCCGGGTCCGCCACCAGCCGGTGCCGCGGGCAGGGGACGCCGATCGCGGTGAGCCTGGCCCGCATGACGCCCTTGTCCTGGGCGTGCACGAGCGCGTCGGGTCCGGGGCGCACGGGGATGCCGTCCGCCTCCAGGACCCGCAGGTGCTCGGTGGGGACCTGCTCGTGATCGAAGGTGATCACGTCGCAGCCCTTCGCGAAGGCGCGCAGGGTGTCGAGGTCGCGGTAGTCGCCGACGACGACGTCGCCCACCACCTGCGCCGCGGAGTCCTGCGGAGTGTCACTGAGGAGCTTGAACCTGATGCCGAGCGGGATGCCTGCCTCGTGGGTCATACGAGCGAGCTGGCCACCGCCGACCATGCCGACTACCGGGAACGTCACGCCACCAGGGTATCCGGCGCGCCACGGTGGCCCGATCCGGTGCCTCGGCGGACCGCCGCGGCGGTACCGGAACCGGTCGCGGCACCCGCTCCGGCGACCGTTTCGATGCCTCTTGCCGTTCTTTTCCCCGCCTCTTACCGATGCGCCGCGCACTGGTCGCGCCGACCGGGGGCAGGAGCGGAAGAGGGGTGGTTAGCATGGCTGGGTCGACCGCGCACGGCGTCGGCGAGGACCGCATCCGACAGACGGGGGCCCGCACCACCATGGGAGATGGTTCCGCAGGGCTCCGTCCGTCCCCGCCGCCCGCGGGCGGCCCGGTACGGCGGCGCCTGGACCGGCTGGTCCGCGAGGTCGTCAAGTTCGGCGCGGTGGGCGGGGCGGGGCTGCTGGTCAACCTCGTCGTGTTCAACCTGGTACGGCACGCGACGGGCCTCCAGGTGGTCCGCGCGAGCGTCGTGGCGACGGTCGTGGCGATCGTCTTCAACTACGTCGGCTTCCGCTACTTCGCCTACCGCGACGCCGACAAGGGCGGTCGCACCCGCGAACTGACCCTGTTCCTGCTGTTCAGCCTCGTCGGCCTGGTGATCGAGAACGGCTTCCTGTACGCGGCCACGTACTGGTTCGGCTGGGACAGCCCGCTGCAGAGCAACGTGTTCAAGTTCCTCGGGATCGGCATCGCGACCCTGTTCCGCTTCTGGTCGTACCGCACCTGGGTGTTCCGGGCGCTTCCCGCGCGGGAGGCGGTGACCGGCGCCGCGCCGTTCCTGGAGGCGGAGCCGGCGCACCCGCGCCCCGCGTCCCGGGTGGGCTGACCCCCCGGGCCCGTCCGGCCGTTCAGCGGACCGTGCGGCCCTCGTCCTCGTCGTCCACGGGCGGCCGCTTCACGGGCGGCGTGCGGGACAGGAACAGGCCGAAGACCGGCGGATGGACCTGGAGCATCTCCAGGCGTCCCCCGTCGGCCTCCGCGAGGTCGCGGGCGACGGCGAGGCCGATGCCGGTGGAGTTGCGGCCGCTGATCGCCCGCTCGAAGATCCGCGCCCCCAGCTCGGCGGGCACCCCGGGCCCCTCGTCCGTGACCTCGACGACGGACTGGTTGCCGGTGGTGCGGGTGCGCAGCGCGACCGTGCCGCCGCCGTGCATCAGGGAGTTCTCGATCAGCGCGGCCAGCACCTGCGCGACGGCGCCCGGCGTGCCGACCGCCTGGAGGTGCCGCTTGCCGGAGCTGACGATCGCGCGGCCCGAACTGCGGTACGCGGGGCGCCACTCGGCGAGCTGCTGCTGGATGACCTCGTCGAGGTCGAAGGTGACGGCCGAACCGGTGCGCGGGTCGCGGGAGTTGGTCAGCAGCCGCTCGACGACGTCGGTGAGCCGTTCCACCTGCGTCAGGGCGATCGTCGCCTCGTCCTTCACCGTGTCCGGATCGTCGGTGAGGGTGATCTCCTCGAGTCGCATGGACAGCGCGGTGAGCGGGGTGCGCAGCTGGTGCGAGGCGTCGGCGGCGAGCCGGCGCTCGGCGGTGAGCATGCGGGCGATGCGTTCGGCGGAGGCGTCCAGCACGTCGGCGACCCGGTCCAGCTCGGGCACCCCGTAGCGCTTGTGCCGGGGCCGCGGGTCGCCCGAGCCGAGGCGCTCGGCGGTCTCCGCGAGGTCGGTCAGCGGGGAGGACAGCCGGTTGGCCTGGCGGATCGCGAGGGCGACGGCGGCGATCACGGCGAGCAGCGCGACCGCCCCGATGATCAGCAGGGTGCGGCCGACCTCGCGGGTGACGGAGGAGCGGGGTTCCTCGACGGTGACCGTCTCGCCCCGCTCACCGGTGGCGGTGGAGCGGATGACCTCGCCGTCGGGCGGTGTGCCGACGCCCACGGCGGGCCGGCCCGGGACGCGGATCACGGCGTACCGCTCGTCGGTGACCTGGGCCCGCAGCGCCTCGGCGTCGACGGTCTCGTCGCCGAGCAGTCTGCTGTCGACGATGCTGGCGAGCCGCAGCGCCTCGGAGTCGACGCGTTCCTGGGCGCTGTTGCTGATGGTCCGGGTCTCGACGATGACCAGGGAGACGCCGAAGACGGCGATCACGACGAGCACCACGGCGAGCGTGGACTGGATCAGTCGGCGGCGCATGTCCTCTTACCCACAGGAGCGCCCGCGGCTCGCACGGGCACTCGGCCAGGAACCCCGCGGGGCTCAGCTCTCCCGTACGGGAGGGGGCGGACCCGTGCGGACCCGCCCCTCCCCGCCGGGCTCAGCTCTTCTCGAAGCGGAAGCCCACGCCGCGCACGGTCGCGATGTAGCGGGGGTTGGCCGCGTCGTCGCCGAGCTTCTTGCGCAGCCAGGAGATGTGCATGTCCAGGGTCTTGGTCGACGACCACCACGTGGTGTCCCAGACCTCGCGCATGAGCTGGTCGCGGGTGACGACCCGGCCGGCGTCGCGCACGAGGACCCGCAGCAGGTCGAACTCCTTGGCGGTGAGCTGGAGTTCCTCGTCGCCCATCCAGGCGCGGTGCGACTCGACGTCGATGCGGACGCCGTGCGTGGCCGGCTGCTGCTGGGGCTCGGTGGCGCCGCGCCGCAGCAGGGCCCGTACGCGCGCGAGGAGTTCGGCGAGACGGAAGGGCTTGGTGACGTAGTCGTCGGCGCCCGCGTCGAGGCCGACCACGGTGTCCACCTCGTCGGCCCGCGCGGTCAGGATGAGGATGGGGATGGTGTGCCCGTCGGCACGCAGCCGCCGGGCGACCTCCAGGCCGTCCATGCCGGGCAGACCCAGGTCCAGTACGACCAGGTCGACACCGCCCTGCATTCCGGCGTCGAGCGCGGTGGGTCCGTCCTCACGCACCTCGACCTCGTAGCCTTCCCGGCGCAGTGCGCGGGCCAGCGGCTCCGAGATGGACGCGTCGTCCTCGGCGAGCAGTACACGGGTCATGGGGTGATGGTAGTCCGCCCCGGACGGGCCCCGAGGTGTGATCACCGTCGGCAGTTCTTACCTTGCGGCGCGTGTCCGCCCCGCGGGCGGAGTGCGCGCGCACCGGCCGCCCCGCGCCCGGCCCGGGGCCCCCGCCGCGGCCGGGAATTCGCGATCGCGACCACTTTGGTACGGACCAGGGGGTGCGGGATGTCATCCTGGTGAGCACCTTCGACGGGCCCCCGGCGGTTCCCTCCGCACCTGTGAACCATGTCTCAAGTCCTTCCATATCGGGGCGTCTCGTGTCGTAAGGTGTGGGAACGCCTGTAGCACCCAAGGACCCTTGGCGGCAGTCGACGCCGAGGGCCTCTTCGTGTGCGGGAGCCGGTCCCCATAACCGGCTCCGCAATGCAACGACCTGTGGCCGGGCCCCGCGCGCATCGAAGCGCCGCGGGGCGTGGATCCCGGCGGTCGCCGTCCTCGCCCCGTCCCCCCGGGGCGCACTCCCCTGGCGTGGGGTGGACTGCCCCGCCGGTGCCGGCTCCCCCCACCGGGCGCGCACCCGTCTGCGCGGCGCGTCCCGACCAGCAAGGAACGACCATGGCGACCAGCCTGACGAAGGAAGCGGTCACCCCGGGCTCCCCGGGCACCGGCAAGACCTTCTTCGGCCACCCCCGCGGCCTGGCCACCCTCTTCATGACCGAGATGTGGGAGCGCTTCTCCTACTACGGCATGAGGGCGCTGCTTCCCCTGTACCTGGTGGCGCCGGAGGGCCTGCACCTCAACGCGGCCACCGCGACGGCGATCTACTCGGTCTACCTGTCGCTCGTGTACCTGCTCGCCATGCCGGGCGGCTGGTTCGCCGACCGCGTGCTCGGCCCCCGCAAGACGGTGGCCGTGGCCTCCGGCATCATCATGCTCGGCCACCTGACGCTGGCACTGCCGAGCTCCGGCACGTTCTACGCGGGCCTCGGCCTGGTCGCGATAGGTTCCGGCCTGCTGAAGGCCAACATCTCGACGATGGTCGGCCACCTCTACGACGGCCCGGACGACCCGCGCCGCGACGGCGGCTTCACGCTGTTCTACGTCGGCATCAACCTGGGCGCGTTCATAGCGCCCCTGGTGATCGGCACGGTCGGCGAGAACGTCAACTGGCACCTGGGCTTCATGCTCGCCGCCGCCGGCATGGCGATCGGCCTGGTCCAGTTCCTGTTCGGCACGCGGCACCTGAGCCCGCGCTCGAACGACGTGCCCATGCCGCTGTCCTCGCGGGAGAAGTCGGCCACGCTGCGCAAGTCCGCGATGTGGGCCCTGGTCGCGCTGGTCTTCTACGCGATCGTCGGCTTCTCGGGCACCTACACGCTCAACTGGTTGCTGGTCCCGATCACCCTGCTCGGCCTGATCATCCCGGTCATGGTCATCGTGCGCATAAAGCGCGACAGGGAGCTGGACCGCGAGGACCAGTCGAAGATGAGCGCCTACATCTGGTTCTTCGTGGCCGCGGCCGTCTTCTGGATGATCTACGACCAGGGCGGCTCGACCATGTCGATCTTCGCCGAGGAGTCGGCGAAGAACACCGTCTTCGGCTGGGACTTCCCGGTCTCCTGGTACCAGTCGGTCAACCCCGTCATGATCATGGCGCTCGCCCCGGTGTTCGCCTGGCTGTGGCTGGCGCTCGCCCGGCGCGGCAAGGAGCCGAGCACGGCCGTGAAGTTCGCGATGGGCCTGGTGCTCGTGGGCGCCTCGTTCTTCCTGTTCCTCGCCCCCCTGGCGATCGCCGGCGGCGGTCACAAGGCGGCGGCGATGTGGCTGGTCGCGATCTACTTCGTGCAGACCGTGGGTGAGCTGACGCTCTCGCCGGTCGGCCTGTCGGTCACCACCAAGATGGCGCCCGCGAAGTACGCCTCGCAGATGATGGGCATCTGGTTCCTGGCCGTCACCGCGGGCGACGCGACCACCGGTTTGCTGTCGCTGGCGGGCGTCGACCTGAACACCAGGGGCATCGTCACGCTGGAGGCGGTCCTCGCCGTCATCGCCGGCGTCGCGGTGTGGATGTACCGCAAGAAGGTCAAGGTCCTCATGGGCGACGTGCGCTGACGCACCGCGCCGGCACCCGGCGACAGCAACGGCCGGAGGGCCACCACCCGTACGACGGGCGGTGGCCCTCCGGCCGTTCCCCGTGGCCGACGGCCACGCGGCGGGACGGCCGGCGACCGGTGCGGACGCGCCTGTACGGGCGCGTGAGGGAGCGCGGGAGGCCGAGACCGGGTGACGTGCGCGAAGGCTCCGGAAGGACGGGAGACGCGGCCACGGGGCCGCCCCCGGGCACGCGAAAGGTCCGGGCGTGGAACGGCCCGGACCTTCAGGCGTCGTACGGGAGGCGGGGTGCCGTCGGCTACGCCGGTGCGCCCAGTTCCGCCCAGACGGTCTTGCCCGCGACGCCGGGGGTGCGGACGACCCCCCAGTCGAGGCACAGCCGCTGCACGATGAACATGCCGTGGCCGCCGGGGCGCCCGGCGCGGTGCGGGGTGCGCGGGGCGGGCTGGCCGGCGCCCCGGTCGGCGACCTCGACGCGGATCACCTTGTTGTCGCAGGAGATCAGCAGCTCGTCGGGGCCCTCGGCGTGCAGGCACGCGTTGGTGACGAGTTCGGAGACGACGAGCAGGACGTCCTCGGCGGCGGCGCGGCGGTCGGCGGTCTCGGCGGGCAGCCAGCCCCAGGCGTACAGGGCCTGCCGGCTGAAGTCGCGCGCCAGCGGCACGACGCCGCTCTCGCCCTCGAAGCTCAGTCTGCGTACCTGACGGCCGGTGGAGGAAGCGGCCGTACCCGCCTCGGACGGGCCGGCCGCGGGCTCGGATGCCTCGGACGCACCTGCGCCGCTCGGCTCCGGGCCACGGTCGCCCGGCGAGTAAGGCCGGGTGGTGCTCATCAGCGCTTCACCTCACCGATTCGCCGTTTCACAGTCAAAAGTCACTACAGGGGTACTGGGGCGGCGGGCCGCCCGGGTCGTCGGGGCCGCCGCGGCGGACGACTCGCACAGCTTGTCTCCTGCCCGAGCGAACCGGGGGAACACCCTCTGGTTCGGCACGAATGGCGGGACTCCCGGAAAACGCCGGTCGGGGACCGTCGCGCGGGGTGCACGCACCGCCCGCGCGGGCGAGGGGTCAGCCGTTCTCGTCGGCAAGGGCGTCCTCAAGGGTCTCGTGGACGGTGAAGACCGCCTCGGCCCCGGTGATCTCGAAGACCCGGGCCACCACGGGCAGCATGCCCGCCAGGTGGACCGCGCCTCCGGCGGCCTCCGCCTTCAGGCGCGCGCCGAGAAGGACGTTGAGCCCCGTGGAGTCGCAGAACTCCAGCCGGGAGCAGTCCACGACAAGGCGCTTGCGCCCCTTGGCGAGGCATTCGTCGAGCGGCTCTCGCAACAGGTCGGCGGTGTGGTGATCCAGCTCACCCGCCGGTGTGACGACGGCGGTGGAACCCTCTTGCCGTACCTCCACCAGAAGCCGGCCCGACTGTGCGCTGCCGACTGTCCCGCGGTCCATGCCGACTCTCTCTCCCGACGTCGTGGCTGCTGACTGACGCCCTCGAACCCTACGCCTTCCCTCCACGCTTCAACACCCGAACAACCGTACAGAAACGGACATTTGGGCACAGAAGGAACTTGCGGTGGGCTCAGGAAAGCAGGTAGGGCTAGTAAGGACACGTACTCGACACGGCCGGCTTTGGAGGCGCCGCACACCGCAGTGCACGAATTGGCTTCGGCAGCCATATGCCGAGAACGATGGAGGACATCATGTCACCCCGGCTCGACGCATCGCATACCCAGAGGGCGACGTCGACACCCCCTCCGGAACATCTGGATCCCATCGCACAGCACGACGTACGTCCCGAACAGGACGACGTCCTCGCCGGACTTCCGGACATTCCGCCGTACGACGAGGTGGGCGCGGTCGACGCGCGTGCCCTCTCCAAGACCCTCTTCGAGCGTCTCGAGTCGCTGGCCGAAGGCACCTACGAGTACTCGTACGTGCGCAACACGCTCGTCGAACTGAACCTGGCGCTGGTCAAGTTCGCCGCCTCCCGGTTCCGCTCCCGCAGCGAGCCGATGGAGGACATCATCCAGGTCGGCACCATCGGCCTGATCAAGGCGATCGACCGCTTCGAGCTCAGCCGCGGCGTCGAGTTCCCCACTTTCGCGATGCCCACCATCATCGGTGAGATCAAGCGCTTCTTCCGCGACACCTCCTGGTCCGTGCGCGTGCCGCGCCGCCTCCAGGAACTCCGGCTCGAACTGGCCAAGGCCGGCGACGAGCTGGCCCAGCAGCTCGACCGCGCCCCCACGGTGGCCGAGCTGGCCGCACGCCTCGGCATCACGAACGAGGAGGTCGTCGAGGGCATGGCGGCCTCGAACGCGTACACCGCGTCGTCGCTGGACGCCCAGCCCGAGGAGGACGACTCCGAGGGCGCGCTCGCCGACCGCATCGGCTACGAGGACCACGGGCTCGAAGGCATCGAGTACGTCGAGTCGCTGAAGCCGCTGATCGCGGGGCTCCCGTCCCGCGAGCGCACCATCCTGTCGCTGCGCTTCGTCGCCAACATGACACAGTCGGAGATAGGCGAGGAGCTCGGCATCTCGCAGATGCACGTGTCGCGGCTGCTGTCCCGGACGCTGGTGCGGCTGCGCAGGGGCCTGACCGTGGTGGAGTGACGGACGCCGCCCGGTCCCGACGGCCCGGACGGACGCCCCGGCACGAGGCGCGCGAAGGCGCCCGGCTGCCGGGGCATTTCCGTGTCCGGGCCCGCCGCGGGGCGCCCCCGCGCGTCAGACCACGCGCGTGCCGCGCCGCCACACGCCCGCGACCAGCGGCACGCCCGGCCGGTAGGCCAGGTGGACGTGGCTCGGCGCGTCCAGCAGCGTCAGGTCCGCGAGGGCGCCCGGAGCCAGCCGTCCCACGTCCTCGCGCCGCAGCGCCGCCGCCCCGCCCGCGGTGGCCGCCCACACCGCCTCGTCGGGCGTCATCCCCATGTCCCGCACCGCGAGGGCGACGCAGAACGGCATCGACGAGGTGTAGGACGAGCCCGGGTTGCAGTCGGTGGACAGGGCGACCGTCGCGCCCGCGTCCAGCAGCCGCCGCGCGTCGGGCCACCGCGCCCGGGTCGAGAACTCCGCGCCGGGCAACAGGGTCGCCACCGTACGGCTGTTGGCGAGGGCGTCGACGTCCTCGTCCGTGAGGTGGGTGCAGTGGTCGGCACTCGCCGCGTCCAGTTCCACGGCCAGCCGCACACCCGGGCCGTACGTCAACTGGTTGGCGTGCACGCGCAGTTGGAGCCCCCTGGCGCGGCCGGCGGTGAGCACGGCGCGTGCCTGGTCGCCGTCGAAGGCGCCCTTCTCGCAGAACACGTCGATCCAACGGGCGTACGGGGCACAGGAGTCGAGCATCTCGCCGGTGACGAGGGCGACGTAGCCGGCCGGGTCGTCGGCGAACTCCGGGGCGACGACGTGCGCGCCGAGATAGGTCACCTCGTCGGTGTGGGCCGCCGCGACGCGCAGGGCGCGGGTCTCGTCCGCGACGGTCAGGCCGTAGCCGGACTTCGTCTCCATGGTGGTGGTGCCCTGGCGCAGCGCCTCCGCGAGGTGCCGGGCCACGTTCGCGGACAGTTCCTCGTCGGTCGCGGCGCGGGTGGCGGCGACCGTGGTGCGGATGCCGCCGGCGCTGTAGGCGCGGCCCGACATCCGGGCGTTGAACTCCTCGGTGCGGTCGCCCGCGAAGACCAGGTGGGAGTGCGAGTCGACGAAACCGGGGAGCACGGTCCGGCCGCCCGCGTCGACCCGGTGGTCGGCGGCGGGCGCCTCGCCCGACGCGCCGGTCCACACGACGCGTTCGCCGTCCACGACGACGGCCGCGTCCCGGACCAGTCCGAGGGGTGAACCGTCGCCGAGGGAGGGGTCGTTGGTGACGAGTGTGGCGATGTTCGTGATGACGGTGCTGCTCATGGCGTCCTCGTGGGCAGGGATGGCGGCGGATCGGGCGGGCGCGGGCGCGGTCAGCCGCGCAGGGCGGCCACCGCGTCCGCGAGGGCGGCGGGCACGTCCGGGACCAGGGTGTGCGCCCCGTCCCGCACAATGTGCCGCCCGCCCACGACCGTGTGCCGGACGTCGGCGGCCGTCGCCGCGAACACGGCGGTCTCGGCGCCGAGCCGGGGCACCGGGCCCGCGGTCCTGACCGAGTCCAGCGCGACGGTCGTGAGGTCGGCGAGGGCGCCCTCCTCCAGGGTGCCCGCGTCGTCCCAGCCGAGCGCGGCGTGGCCGTCGGCGGTGGCGGCGCGCAGCAGCGCGGCGGCCGTCCAGTGGCCGCGGGTGCGGGTACGCAGGCGCTCGTTCAGTTCCAGCGCCCGTGCCTCCTCCAGCAGGTCGACGACGGCGTGGCTGTCCGAGCCGAGGCTGAGCGGGGAACCGGCCCGCTGGAGGGCGACGGCCGGTCCGATGCCGTCGGCGAGGTCGCGCTCGGTGGTGGGGCACATGCAGGTGCCGGTGCCGGTGGAGCCGAGCAGCGCGATGTCGTCGTCGGTGAGGTGCGTGTTGTGCACGCCGGTGGTGCGCGGACCGAGGACGCCGTGGTCGGCGAGGAGCCGGGCGGGGGTGCGGCCGTGGGCGGCGAGGCAGGCCTCGTTCTCGGCGGTCTGCTCCGACAGGTGCACGTGCAGCGGCGCCCGGCGTTCCCGCGCCCAGGCGGCGACGGTCCCCAACTGGTCGGCGGGCACCGCCCGTACGGAGTGCACGGCCGCGCCGATCCGCGCGTGGTCCCGTTCCTTGAGGAGGGCGGCGCGTTCCGCCCAGGCCTCGGCGGTGGTGTCGCAGAAGCGGAGCTGGTGCTTGTCGGGCCGGTGCCCGAAGCCGGAGGAGAGATAGGCGGTGTCGAGGAGGGTGATCCGGATGCCGGCCTCCGCGGCGGCGGCGATCAGCGCCTCGCCCATCGCGTTGGGCTCGTCGTAGGGGACCCCGCCGGGCGCGTGGTGCACGTAGTGGAACTCGCCGACGGCGGTGATCCCGGCGAGCGCCATCTCCGCGTACACCGCGCGGGCCAGCGCGTGGTAGCTGTCGGGGGTCAGCCGGTCGGCGACGGAGTACATGGTCTCGCGCCAGGTCCAGAAGGTGCCGGAGCCGACCTGGACCTTGCCGCGCAGGGCGCGGTGGAAGGCGTGGCTGTGGGCGTTGGCGAGGCCGGGCAGGGTCAGGCCGCGCAGTGCCTCCGCGCCCGGCGGCGGGGTGTCCACCTCGGTGCGGACGGCGGCGATCCGGCCGTCGCGCACGTCGAGGGCGACGCCCGGCTCGACGTGCGTGCCGAGCCAGGCGTGTTCGAGCCAGAACGTCCGGTTCACTTGCAGGCCAGCCCTTCGAGTGCGTCGGCGAGCGCGGTCACCCCGGCCAGGCAGTCGTCCTCGGCCGCGTGTTCGGCCGGGGAGTGCGAGACGCCCGTCGGATTGCGCACGAACAGCATGGCGGTCGGCACGCTCCCGGAGAGGATTCCGGCGTCGTGTCCGGCGCCGGTCCCGAGGACGGGCACCCGCAGTTCGGCGTCCCGCCCGGTGCCGAGCAGCCGGCGCAGTTCGTCGCGCAGCGCGTGGTCGAACTCGACGACGGGCGTGAAGGACTCCCGCACGACCTCCAGGTCGACGCCGTGCGCGGTGGCGTACGTCCGGGCCTCGTCCTCGATCGCGGTGACCACGGCGTCGAGGGTGGCGCCGCCCTCGGCGCGCGAGTCGAGCCAGCCGCGGACCAGGGAGGGCACGGCGTTGACGCCGTTGGGCTCGACGGAGATCTTGCCGAACGTGGCCACCGCGCCCGCGAGCCGGGCCTCGCGGCGGGCGGCGAGCACGGTCTCGGCGTACGGCAGCATCGGGTCGTGCCGGTCGACGAGGCGGGTGGTGCCGGCGTGGTTGGCCTCGCCGCGGAAGTCGAACCGCCAGCGTCCGTGCGGCCAGATGGCGCCGGCAACGCCGACCGGGTCGCCGCTCAGGTCGAGGGCGCGGCCCTGCTCGACGTGGAGTTCGACGAACGCGTCGACGCGGGCGAGGCGTTCGGGGTCGGGGCCGATGGTGTCCGGGTCGTACCCGGCGGCCTCCATGGCGCGGGGCAGGGTGGTGCCCGCGGCGTCGGTCAGGCGGTGCGCGTCCTCGACGGTGAGCTTCCCCGCGGTCAGCCGGGAGCCGACGCAGGCGAGGCCGAAGCGCGCGCCCTCCTCGTCGCCGAAGTTCACCACCGCGAGCGGGCGGGTGAACGTGACGCCGCGGGCGAGCAGTTCGTCCAGGGCGGCGAACGACGAGACGACGCCGAGCGGTCCGTCGAAGGCGCCGCCGTCGGGCACCGAGTCCAGGTGCGAGCCGGTGACGACCGCGCCGCCCGCCTCCGGGTCCCCGAGCCAGGCCCACTGGTTGCCGTTGCGGTCGACCTCCAGGGCCAGGCCCCGGGCGGCGGCCTGCGCGGCGAACCAGGCGCGGCAGTCGGCGTCCGCGCCGGTCCAGGCGAACCGGCGGTAGCCGCCGGACCCGGCGTGCCGCCCGATCGCCAGCAGCTCGCGCCACATGGCCTGGAACGGGGCGCCCGGGGTGGGGGACGCCCCGGGGGCGCCGGTGCCGGCGCCCCCGGCGGACGGCGGCGTCGTCACGCGTTCGCCCCCTCGGCGCCCTCGGCGGTCTCGGCGCCCTCGCGCATCGGCACCCGCACCCCGCGCTCCTCGGCCACCGTCTCGGCGCTGTCGTACCCGGCGTCGACGTGCCGGATGACGCCCATGCCGGGGTCGTTGGTGAGCACGCGGCGGATCTTCTCCCCGGCCAGCGGCGTGCCGTCGGCGACGGTGACCTGGCCGGCGTGGATCGAGCGGCCCATGCCGACACCGCCGCCGTGGTGGATCGACACCCAGGAGGCGCCGGAGGCCACGTTCACCATGGCGTTCAGCAGCGGCCAGTCGGCGATGGCGTCGGAGCCGTCGAGCATCGCCTCGGTCTCCCGGTAGGGGGAGGCGACGGAGCCGCAGTCGAGGTGGTCGCGGCCGATGACCAGCGGTGCCTGGAGTTCGCCGCTCGCCACCATGTCGTTGAAGCGCTCGCCGGCCCGGTCGCGTTCGCCGTAGCCGAGCCAGCAGATGCGGGCGGGCAGCCCCTGGAAGTGCACGCGCTCACCGGCGAGCTTGATCCAGCGGGCCAGCGACTCGTTCTCCGGGAAGAGGTCGAGGATGGCGCGGTCGGTGGCGGCGATGTCGCGCGGGTCGCCGGACAGGGCCGCCCAGCGGAAGGGGCCCTTGCCCTCGCAGAACAGCGGCCGGATGTACGCGGGGACGAACCCGGGGAAGGCGAACGCCCGGCTGTAGCCCGCGAGTTGGGCCTCGCCGCGGATCGAGTTGCCGTAGTCGAAGACCTCGGCGCCCGCGTCCATGAAGCCGACCATGGCCTCCACGTGCCGGGCCATGGACTCCCGGGCGCGGGTGGTGAACCCGGCCGGGTCCTTCGCGGCGCTGTCGGCCATGTCGTCGAAGTCGACGCCCACGGGCAGGTAGGCCAGCGGGTCGTGGGCCGAGGTCTGGTCGGTGACGATGTCGATCGGGGCGCCCATCGCGAGCAGTTGCGGCACCACCTCGGCGGCGTTGCCGAGCACGCCGATGGAGAGCGGGCGGCGGGCGTCGCGGGCCTCGACGGCGAGCTGGAGGGCGTGGTCGAGCGAGTCGGCGCGCACGTCGAGGTAGCGGTGCTCGATGCGGCGGTCGATGGCGCGCGGGTCGCAGTCGACGCAGAGGACGACGCCGTCGTTCATGGTCACGGCGAGCGGCTGCGCGCCGCCCATGCCGCCGAGGCCGGCGGTCAGGGTGATCGTCCCGGCGAGGGTGCCGCCGAACTTCTTCGCGGCGACGGCGGCGAACGTCTCGTAGGTGCCCTGGAGGATGCCCTGGGTGCCGATGTAGATCCACGAACCGGCCGTCATCTGCCCGTACATGGTGAGTCCGAGGGACTCCAGGCGGCGGAACTCCTCCCAGTTGGCCCAGTCGCCGACGAGGTTGGAGTTGGCGATGAGGACGCGCGGCGCCCACTCGTGGGTCTGCATCACGCCGACGGGACGGCCCGACTGGACGAGCATCGTCTCGTCCTGCTTGAGGGTGCGCAGGGTGCGGACCATGGCGTCGAAGGAGCGCCAGTCGCGGGCCGCCTTGCCGGTGCCGCCGTAGACGACGAGCTTGTCGGGGTGCTCGGCAACCTCGGGGTCGAGGTTGTTCTGCAGCATCCGCAGGGCGGCTTCCTGCTGCCAGCCGAGGGCGCTCAGTTCCGTGCCGCGCGGTGCCCGGACGGGGCGGGGTCCTGACATGGTCTGCCTCCTGGCGGATCGCTCCCGGTGGATCATTCCTACGGTTATTCACATCCTTCCTGGATGAATAGATCTAGTCAACAGACACTTCCCGCCCGGCGGGGCGGGGGCGGCGGCCGCGAGGGCGCGCCGCGGCGGGGGAACGGCCGACGGACACCGGGAGGGGGAGGGCTGCGGGGGGGTGCGCGGGGGCGTGCGGGAGAGCCCCGCACCACCGCTCGCGCGACCGCGCGCCCTTGACGGGCGCGTGCGCGAAGAGGGTCCAACTGGCGTCAAATCCAGCCAAGTTGACCTACCCTAGCCGGTCGTCGCATCTTCCGGAGGAAAATGCCAGATCCCTCACCGCCACCGCACACGATGCGTAGTTTCGCTGTCACTCAGCCGAAACCCCATGGGCGGAAGGGGAAGCACGGTGCCCGGAATCGACGAGTCCCTGCTGGAAGCCATGCGGCTGCCCGGCGCACGGGGCGCTGCCCTGGTCGACTGGACGAGCGGCCTGGCACTGGGCACCGTCGGCGACGCACCGGGCGGCGACCACGAGACGAGCGCGGTCGAGGCCGCCGAACTGGCCAGGATGGCCACCGAGAACCAGGCCTTCGTGCCGGAGGAGGACGACGAGGCACCGGACGGCGAACCGCCGGTCGTGGACCTGATCATCAGCAACCGCGACAGCCACCACCTGCTGCGGTTCGTGCAGACGCCGTTCCACAGCAGTGTGTTCTTGCACCTGTGGCTGGCCCGCGAGGAGGGCAATCTGGCGCTGGCGAGAATCCGGCTGGGCGAGATGGCCGGACGGCTGGTGCTGGGATGACCGTGACGAGGACACCGCCACCGCCACCGCCCCGCCTGCCCGTGCGGGACCGGGCGACCGCCGAGGACCGCAACTGGGGCGGCGTCTCCCCGATGCTGAGCAGGCTCGCGGACGAACGCGCCACCGGCGTCCTGGTCCGCGAGCGCGGCACGCTCTACCTCTCCGAGGGCCGGGTGATCCACGCGGAGAGCCCGTCGGCCCCCGGGCTCGACGTCCTGCTCACCGCGCACGGCACGGTCGACGTCGCGGTCTGGCGCCAGGCGGTGGACCGCGCCGACGACCACCGCGGGGTCGGCCCGCTGCTCGTCGACGGGGGGCAGGTCGCCCGGGGCGCCCTGGAGCTGTGCCACCTCGGCGCCCTCTACGACGCCGCGTACTTCGCGCTCGCCCCCAGCTCCACCCCGGGCCGCTTCCGCTACGGGGCGGCGCACTGGCTCGGCTCGGACCGGCCCGTGCCGGTGTCCGCGCTGGAGCGGGAGACCGTGCGCCGCCGGGACCTGCTGCACCGCATCTGGCCCGACCAGGAGACGGACACCGCGCCCCTGCTGCGCGCCGAACCGGTCGCGCCCCCGGCGCTCAACGCGCGCCGCCGGGCCGTGCTGGCCCAGGTGGACGGCGAGCGCACGGCGACGGACATCGCCCGCCGGCTGGGCCGCCAGGCCTTCCACACGCTGGTGGACGTACGGCGGCTCGCGGCGGCGGGCTTCGTCGCCCCGCTGCCCCGGCCGTCCCTCGCCGAGACCGTGCCGGCCGCGGCCCGCTCCCGGGCCGACGACCCCGACATCACGCTGCTGAAGAGGCTCAGGGATGCGCTGGAGGCCCTTTGAGTGGCAGCGACCTCGCGCCGAAAGGAGGGAGCCGATGGCCGCCGAGCCGCTCGTCCTGGACGAACTGCGCAGGCTGAGGGCCCGGGTGCCGCAGCTGACCGGCGCCCTCGCGGCAGGCGTCGACGGTCTGGTGCTCGCCCAGGACACCCCGGGCGTCGAACCGGAGAACGTGGCCGCGCTCACCGCGACCGCCCTCGGGGTCGCCGTCCGCATGGCCGACGCGACCGGGCAGGGCGACTTCCGCGAACTGCTCGTGCGCGGCATGTACGGCTACGTCGCCACGTACGCGGCGGGCAGCTCGGCGGTGCTGACGGTGTTCGCGCGGGACCGGGTCAACGTGGGCCGTCTCCACCTGGAGGGCCGGCGCGCCGGAGCCCGGATCGGCGAACTCGTCGACGCCGAACTGGCCCGCTCCCCGGGTCCGCTGCCGGCCGCGCTGCCCGCGCCGCCCCAGCCACCGCTGCCGGGGCCACCGCCGGGCACCGGCCCGGTGCCCGGCCCGCCGCCGGTGCCGGGGCCGCCGTCCCGGCCGGCCGCCGGACCGCCCCCCACGTCGGCGGCCCCGGGCGAACCGCCCGCGCCGGCCGCCCCCGCACGCACACGCACCGCGCGCACTCCTCGCACGACACCCACCAACGCGCGCTCCACCACCGAAAGTTGAGAGGACCTCACCCATGGCCAACACCGAAACCACCCTCAAGGAATGCCTCGCCGCCATCGAGGGCGCGACGGGTGTCGCGCTCGTCGACTACACCAGTGGCATGGCGCTGGGCACCCTGGGCGGTACCAAGGGCTTCGACCTGAACGTCGCCGCCGCGGGCAACACCGACGTGGTCCGCGCGAAGATGCGCACCATGGAGCACCTCGGCCTGAAGGCCCAGATCGAGGACATCCTCATCACGCTGTCCGACCAGTACCACCTGATCCGCCTGATCAGCGGGCGCGGCGGCAACGGCCTCTTCCTCTACCTGGTGCTCGACGCCAAGCGCTCCAACCTGGCGATGGCCCGCCACCAGCTGCGCCGGATCGAGGAGGACCTGGAGGTGTGACGACGCCACCGGGCAACCGGAGTCACGGGGCCCGCGAGGCCCGCTAGACCATCGCGGCGGTGCGGCGCCGGGCCCCTCCGGGGGACGCGTCGCCCGCCGCGATGCCCGTCGTGCGGTACGCCTTGACCGGCTTCCCGGCGGGCCGGCCGCCGTGCGCGTCGAGCCAGTCGACCCGCACCCACAGCAGGGCCTCGTCGGCGCGTTCGCGCCTGCCGAGCCAGGCGGCCTTCAGCCGCAGTCCCCAGCCGGCCCCGGCGAGCAGCATGCCGCCCGCGGCCGGCAGCGCGAACGAGCTGCCCAGCGCGACGACGAAGGCGAGCAGCAGCCACCAGCGGTGTCCGCGGCGCCAGTTGCGCACGCTCACGGCCCGGTCCTGGAGCACGTCGTGCTTGCCGGCCCGCACGGCCGGACGGATGCGCGCGGTGTAGCGCCTGCGGCGCGCGTACGCCGTGACGGCGGTCGCGACGAGGAACAGCACGGCCCCGGCCATGACCCCGATCCGCCGCCCGGTCAGCCCCGGCACGAGGACGCCGACGCCCGCCGCGAAGACCCCGAACCACCACGTCGGCGCGGCTCCCGCCCGCACGACGACCGCAACCCGGGCCAGTCCCTGTCCTCGGCGTACCCCGTGTCCTGCGCGCGCCACGGCGCCCTCCCGTCTTCCCGTCCCACGTCCGAATCCCCGGCGGGCACGCACGCTAGCGGGACAAGCTGAGACGAGTCTGAAAATACGAGCGGGACGGCGGACGGCCGCCCGCGGGAGCACGGACCGCGCCGCCGCGGTCCTACTCCACGAACAGTCCGCGCGCGGCGGCCCGCGCGTCGAACTCCTCCAGCCGGGCCTGCGCGTCGGGCAGGTCGTCGCACATCGCCTCCAGCAGGACGCGGCCGAGCAGCATCGGCGCGCACGCGGTGTCGAAGGCGAGGCCCGTGCCGACCGCGGCGGGCAGCAGCACGTCCGAGTGGCGGGCGACCGGGGCGAACGCCGAGTCGGCGACGGTGACGACGGACAGCCCGGCCTCCCGGGCGTACGCGAGGGTGTCGACCACCTCGCGCGGGTGCCGGGGCAGGGCGAAGCACAGCAGCGCGGTGGCGCCGGCCCGGACGGCGCCGTCGATCCGGTCCTGGACCATCGTGCCGCCCTCGTGCAGCAGCCGGACGTCGGGATGGACCTTGGCGGCGAAGTACGCGAAGCCGTACGCCTGGGAGGCGGCGGCCCGCAGCCCCAGCACGGGCAGCGGGCGGCTGGCGGCGAGGACCCGCCCGGCCCGGCGCACGGGACGCGGGTCGGCGAGCAGCTCCGCGAGGTGCCGCAGGTTCTCGATCTCCGCCTCGACGGCCTGCTGGTACTCGTTGGGGGAACCGGCGCCCGCGGGCTGCCCGGCGGGCGCGACCTCGCGCAGGTGGCGGCGCAGCGCCGGGTAGCCGTCGAAGCCGAGGGCGACCGCGAACCGGGTGACCGACGGCTGGCTGACCCCGGCGAGTTCGGCCAGCTCGACGCTGGACAGGAACGGCACGTCGACGGCGCGCCGCACCATGCTGTGCGCGATGCGGCGCTGCGTCGGCGTCAGGCGGTGCCCCTCGAAGAGCGCCTGGAGCCGCGTCGCCGGGCTGTCGGCCCCGCTCATGTCCGGCTCCCCCGTGTCGTCCCGCTCCCCCACGTCCCGCTCCCCATTCCCGCTCCCCGTCGGCCGTTCGTCCCGGGACAATCTATTCAGCCCGCACGGACTCTGCATGCCGCCATACACGAACAGGGGTCCTCCCCGAGCGGGAAAAGGGGGGTTTTCCCCAGTGCCGCCGGGGCCCGCGGCTCTCTACCGTGGTGCCCATGACGGGAATGGACGCGCACGGCACCGACCTCAAGAAGGACCTCGACGCCACGTTGCGGGCGCGCGGGGAGCTGGGCGAGGAGTACGAGTCCGCGCTGGTCGACTCCTTCCTGGAGAAGGTGGAGCAGCGCATCGACAGCACGATCGACCGACGGGTGCGCAGGCAGCTCGCCGAGCAGCAGATGGCGACGGCCCGGGGCGCCAGGTCGCCGCGGGCCACCGACTCCTTCGGCGAGCGGTTCGGCTTCGGCATCGTCTCGCTGGTGCTCGCGATCCCGCTCTCCGCGATCGGCGCCGGCACGGCACACCTGCCGGGGCTGCTGGTGAGCTGGGCGGGCATCGTCGGCGTCAACGTCGTCCAGGCCGCCCGCGGCAACCCCGGGCTCTTCGGTGGCCGGCGCCGCGACCGGGGCAGTGCCCGCACCGACGACGACTGGCAGGACTGACCGCCGGGCGGACGGGCGGGCGGTGACCCGTCCGGCCGTCGGGACCCCGGCACAGCGCGACGGCGCGCCCGGTGAGCTCGGGCGCGCCGTCGGACGTATGCGCGGGGACCGCCGCACCCCCGTATTCGGGGGGCGGGACGACGGCGGTCCCCGCGAGGGACGCGGGCCGGGTCAGGGCCGGGCTTGCGCGTCCGTGGCGTCCATGGAGGTCCGGGAGCCGCTCCGGAGGTCCGTGACGCCGTTTGGCCGTCGGCCGGGGCGGGGAGCCGCTCCCGCCCTGCCGACACCCACTAATCTGCCGCACTCGTGTTAAGCCGGTGCTGCGCGGACGTGACGCCCTCGTACCACTTCCGCGAAGTCCCGCACCGGGCCGACCTCGCAGATCACAGCGGGTGCGCCCGTCGCCACCCCCGGTTCACCGGGTGTTTCCCGGGCACCGCCGCCGGACACGGCGAAGGGGCGCCCCCGACGGGGAGCGCCCCTCCTGCGTGCGGCCGGCTCAGCCCGCGTTGTCCGAGAGGAAGGCCAGGAGGTCCTGGCGGGTGATCACTCCGGTGGGCTTGCCGTCCACCAGGACCACGGCCGCGTCCCGGCCTTCGAGCACGGACATCATCCGCGCCACCGGTTCACCCGAACCGACGACGGGCAGCGGCGGCGACATGTGCTTCTCGATCGGGTCCTCGGACCCGGCCCGGTCGGCGAACAGGGCGTGCAGCAGCACGCGTTCGTCCACGGCACCGATCACCTCGGGCGCCATCACGTCGGGGTGGCCCGCGCCCTTGGACACCACGGGCATCTGCGAGACGCCGAACTCCCGGAGCACCTCGATCGCCGCGCCGACCGTCTCGGTGGGGTGCATGTGCACGAAGTGCGGGATGGTGCCGCCCTCCTTCTGCTTCAGCACGTCCCCGGCGGTGGGCTCGGTCGCGGTCTCCTCGCTGAAGCCGTGCTGGCCGATCCACTCGTCGTTGAAGATCTTGCTCAGGTAGCCGCGCCCGCTGTCGGGCAGCAGGATCACCACGACGTCGTCCTCGCCGAGCCGCTCCGCGACGCGCAGGCCGGCCACGACCGCCATGCCGCAGGAGCCACCGACGAGCAGCCCCTCCTCCTTGGCGAGGCGCCGGGTCATCTGGAAGGAGTCCTTGTCGGACACGGCGACGATCTCGTCGGCGACCGTGCGGTCGTAGGCGGTGGGCCAGAAGTCCTCGCCCACGCCCTCGACCAGGTACGGGCGCCCGGAGCCGCCGGAGTAGACGGAGCCCTCCGGGTCGGCGCCGACGACCTGGACGCGGCCGTCGCTGACGTCCTTCAGGTAGCGGCCGGTGCCGGAGATGGTGCCGCCGGTGCCGACGCCCGCCACGAAGTGGGTGATCCGCCCCTCCGTCTGGTCCCACAGTTCGGGGCCGGTGGAGTGATAGTGCGAGAGCGGGTTGTTCGGGTTCGAGTACTGGTCGGGCTTCCAGGCGTCCGGCGTCTCGCGGACCAGCCGGTCCGAGACGTTGTAGTAGGAGTCCGGGTGCTCGGGGGCGACGGCCGTGGGGCACACGACGACGTCGGCACCGTACGCGCGCAGGACGTTGATCTTGTCCGTGGACACCTTGTCCGGGCACACGAAGATGCAGTGGTAGCCCTTCTGCTGCGCCACGATGGCGAGGCCGACGCCGGTGTTGCCGCTGGTCGGCTCGATGATCGTGCCGCCGGGGCGGAGCTCGCCGCTCTCCTCGGCGGCCTCGATCATGCGCAGGGCGATGCGGTCCTTCACGGAACCGCCGGGGTTGAAGTACTCCACCTTGACCAGCACCGTCGCCCGGATGCCGGCGGTGACGCTGTTGAGCCTCACCAGCGGGGTGTTGCCGACGAGGCTGATCATGGAGTCGTGGAATCGCACCGTTGTCTCCGGTCGCTGCGGGAAAAGTGATCGGGATGTTCCCGCCACCCTACGGCCCGCCACCTGCGTTCACTCCCCGTTGAGATTGGCCGACGGTCTGTACGGGGCAAGGAGTGGGTGTACGGGCTACGAGGAGGTGGCGGCGACGCATGACGAGCATGTCGAGGGCGAGGGTGGCCCGCCGGATCGCGGCCGGCGCGGCCTACGGCGGTGGCGGGATCGGCCTGGTGGGCGCGGCCGCCGTGGGTGTGCTGCTGGCCGAGATGCAGATGGCGAAACGCTCGGTGGGCAACGGCGGTGGAGGCGGCGGTGGCAGCGGCGGCGGCAGGCGCGTGCCGAGCGCCGACGGCCGGTACGGACAGGTGTACGACGTTCCCGGTGAACCGGCCCTGCGGCTGACCATGCTCGGGGACTCCACGGCCGCCGGCCAGGGCGTCCACCGGGCGGGCCAGACGCCGGGCGCGCTGCTGGCGTCGGGGCTGGCGGCGGTCGCGGAACGGCCGGTGGAGTTCCGCAACGTGGCGCTGCCGGGCGCCCGCTCGGACGACCTGGACCGGCAGGTCCCGCTGGCCCTGGCGGATCCGGCCGGGGTGCCGGACGTCTGCGTGATCATGATCGGCGCGAACGACGTGACGCACCGGATGCCGGCCACCCGGTCGGTCAGGCACCTGTCCTCCGCGGTCAGACGGCTGCGCACGGCGGGCGCGGAGGTCGTCGTCGGCACGTGTCCCGACCTGGGCACGATCGAGCCGGTGCAGCAGCCGCTGCGGTACCTGGCCCGCCGGGTCTCGCGGCAGCTCGCGGCGGCGCAGACGATCGGGGCGGTCGAGCAGGGCGGGCGCACGGTGTCGCTCGGCGACCTGCTGGGCCCGGAGTTCGAGGCGAACCCGCGCGAGCTGTTCGGCCCGGACCACTACCACCCCTCGGCCGAGGGCTACGCCACGGCGGCGATGGCGGTGCTGCCGACGGTGTGCGCGGCCCTCGGGCTGTGGCCCGCCGACGAGGAGCGCCCGGACGCGGCGCGCGACGAGGGCTTCCTGCCGGTGGCGAAGGCCGCCGCCCAGGCCGCCTCGGAGGCGGGCACCGAGGTCACGGCGGCGATGCCGACGGGTCCGCGGGGCCCGTGGGCCCTGCTCAAGCGGCGCCGCAGGCGGCGGGTGGCGGCCACGGACCCGGTGACGAGCCACGCGCCGTCGGCGCCCCGCCGGTGACCGGGGCCGGGGGCCCGCCGGGCGGCCGGGTACCGCCTAGGGGCGCCGCGCCGAACAAAGCAAGCGCTTAGAAAAATGCGGTCGGGGTCACACGGCTCCCCCGGTGACCCCGACCGTACGTGCGGGTAATTTCGCAGGGAGTCCCAGTCCACCCGCCCGCCCCGTACGTACGCCAATGGAGCCGTGATGCCCGAAGCCGTCATCGTCTCGACCGCCCGCTCGCCCATCGGCCGCGCCTTCAAGGGCTCCCTGAAGGACCTGCGCCCGGACGACCTCGCCGCCACGATCATCCAGGCCGCCCTCGCCAAGGTCCCCGAGCTGGACCCCAGGGACATCGACGACCTGATGCTGGGCTGCGGCCTGCCCGGCGGCGAGCAGGGCAACAACCTCGGCCGGATCGTGGCCGTGCAGATGGGCATGGACCACCTGCCCGGCTGTACCGTCACGCGCTACTGCTCCTCGTCGCTCCAGACCTCGCGGATGGCGCTGCACGCCATCAAGGCGGGCGAGGGCGACGTCTTCATCTCGGCAGGCGTCGAGACCGTCTCCCGCTTCACCAAGGGGAACTCCGACAGCCTGCCGGACACCCGCAACCCGCTGTTCGCGGACGCCGAGGCGCGCACCGCCGCGGTCGCCGGGACCGAGGGCTCGAACTGGCACGACCCGCGCGAGGACGGCCTGGTGCCCGACCCGTACATCGCGATGGGGCAGACCGCCGAGAACCTGGCCCGCTGGAAGGGCGTCACCCGGCAGGACATGGACGAGTTCGGCGTCCGCTCGCAGAACCTCGCCGAGGAGGCCATCAAGAACGGCTTCTGGCAGCGCGAGATCACCCCCGTCACGCTGCCCGACGGCACGGTCGTCAGCGCCGACGACGGCCCGCGTCCGGGCGTCACCCTGGAGGGCGTCTCCGGCCTCAAGCCGGTCTTCCGCCCCGACGGCCTGGTGACCGCCGGCAACTGCTGCCCGCTCAACGACGGCGCCGCGGCCGTGGTCGTCATGTCCGACACGAAGGCCCGCGAACTGGGCCTGACGCCGCTCGCCCGCATCGTGTCCACCGGCGTCTCCGGCCTGTCCCCCGAGATCATGGGCCTGGGCCCGGTCGAGGCGTCGAAGCAGGCGCTGCGCCGCGCCGGGCTCTCGATCGGCGACATCGACCTCGTCGAGATCAACGAGGCCTTCGCGGCCCAGGTGATCCCCTCCTACCGCGAACTCGGCATCGACCTGGACCGCCTCAACGTCAACGGCGGCGCCATCGCGGTGGGTCACCCCTTCGGGATGACGGGCGCGCGCATCACCGGCACGCTGATCAACTCCCTCCAGTGGCACGACAAGCAGTTCGGCCTGGAGACCATGTGCGTCGGCGGCGGCCAGGGCATGGCCATGGTCGTCGAGCGCCTGAGCTGAGCGAACGCACCGCCCGCCGCCCAGGCCCCGACCGCCGCTCCGGAAGCTTTCGGTAGCCGCGCGGGTGCGGCGGGTGAGGCGCAGGCCCGGGGTCCGGCCGTCCGCCGGACCCCGGGCCGATTCGTGATCCAATCTCCCCCAGGATGTGACCTATCTCCCCCCTGGGGCCGAATTACCCAGGCCAGCGCGGTTTCACCACCCCCCACCCCCTGGGTGCGGGGCACAAAGACCTGTCCGTTTCGTGACGTTGCGCACTGACAGACACCCCCTCTTCCCAGCACGCTGATATAGGAAGTCGGGGGTCGACTTTGAACCGGGAGTACGTCAGTGAGCGCCATGCCGATCGCCCTGCTGGTCACCACGGCCGCCACCGGCGCCGTGGGCGTCGCCGTCCTGCGCACCCTCATGGTGCTGCGCCGCCAGGTGACCGCCCTGCACACCAAACTCGCCGAAGGACGCGCCGCCACCCTGCGCGCGCTCGTCCCGGCCGCCCGCAACGCCGACGCCGACCGGATACGCGCGGCCGTCACCGAGGCGCTGGCCGAGGAACGCGAGCGCGAACTCGCCGAGGCGCGGGCCTTCTGGGCCGCGCAGGAAGTGCGGGACGCCTCCGACGCGCCCTCCCTGCTGGGCCTGTCCGAGTCCGCGGAGTACGACCCGTTCGTGCCGCGCCAGGCCGACCTCGTGGGCCTGGAGCCGGTGGCCGAGACCGGCACGGAGACCGAGGACTCGCCCGAGCTGGCCGCCGCCCGCCGCCGGCACCCCTCCCACCCGGACTTCGTCCCCGCCCAGTCCACGGGCGCCCCGGGCGTCAACGACCACGAGCGCACGGTCGCCTGCCTGGAGGAGCTGGCCTCCTCCCGCGTCGAGCTGGCCGACGTCAGGCCGGGCCCGCTGGGCACCCTCGACGTCTACCTGTTCGCCGACGGTACGACCCTGTGCATGACCCCCGGCCACCACGAGACCGCGGAGCGGCTCGCGGCGGCCCTGCGGGAGGGCGAGACCCCGTTCCTGCTCGGCGGTTCCGGTGTCTCGGGCGCGTACAGCCTGACCTTCACCTGCGGCGACGAGCACGTGTACATCCTGGCGGACCGCGTCATAGCGTCCCTCTGAGCCGGAGCCGCCGACGCGGGCGCGCGGCACGGCGGTCGGCCGTCCGCGCCGTCCGCCCTCGGGCGTCCGCCCGCCGTACGGCCGTTGCCGGCACCGCGGTCGGACGCGCGACGGGGGCGGCTACGGAGGCCGCGGGATCAGATCCCGGCGCGCTTCTGCGCCGCCTGCACCAGTTCGACCGCCTCCGCGACCTCGGCGTCGTCGGTCAGGACGAGCGCGAGGTCGTGCGCGGCGACGGTGATCTGGTCGGCGGCGGCGAACATGCCCGCGTCGGGCATCTCGCGCGGCTCCGCCCGGGGGTCCTCCCTGAGCTGCGCCCGCCGCGCGAACTCCCTGGCCAGACCCAGCGCCTCGGGGGCACCCCCGCGTTGCAGGCGGCTCTGCGGCGCCGCGCGCAGGCGGTCGGCGAACTGGTCCACGGCACGCGTCAGCGGCGTTGTATCAACCACGCCGCGAGACTACGCGCCGTACCGGGACTGTTGCCAACGTCCGGGCGGTCGGGCACGGTGACCTGAAGGACCGGCTCACACCCCATGCGTCCGGAGGCGCCGATGTCCCAAGTGTTCTTTCCGGAGACCCACCGCAACCTGCTGGCTCGCATCCCCCACTGCACCGGTCGTGAAGTGTCCGACTGGCTGCGCACCGTCGACGAAGGCCCCGCCCTCTTCCGCTTCGAGGAGAAGGTGAGCTGGCTCCGCGGCGAGTACGACCTCGCCTACGGACACGCCAAGGCCATCGTCCACGAGTACGACCTGAGGAGGGCGGCCCGCAAACTCCTGTGACCGCGGGCGGCCGCCGCGACGGAACAGACCCCCGACAGCACGGACGGCACGGACAGCACGAACGACAGTCACCGCACGACGAGGGGCCCCGGGAGATCCCGGGGCCCCTGCCTGTGACCGTCGTGCGACCGGCCGCTAGTCGTTGCTGTTGAGGATGGCGATGATTCGCAGGAACTCCATGTAGATCCACACCAGCGTCAGCGTGAGCCCGAAGGCCGCCAGCCACGACTCCTCGCGCGGCGCCCCGTAGGCGATGCCGTCCTCGACCTGCTTGAAGTCCAGGGCCAGGAAGCACGCGCCGAGCAGGATGCCGACGACGCCGAAGAAGATGCCGAGCGGGCCGCTGCGGAAGCCGAGACCGTCACCGCCGCCGAACACGGCGAACAGCAGGTTCACCGCCATCAGCAGCACGAAGCCGAGCGCCGCCGCCATCACGAAGCCGTAGAAGCGGCGGTTGACCCGGATCCAGCCGGCCCGGTAGGCGATCAGCACACCGGCGAAGACCGCCATCGTGCCGATCACGGCCTGCATGGCCGCACCGCTGGCGATGCGGTTGTCGACGACGCTGGAGACGACGCCGAGGAAGACGCCTTCCAGTGCCGCGTACGACAGGATCAGCGCGGGCGCGGGCCTGCGCTTGAAGGACTGCACGAAGCCCAGCACCATCGCGACGAGGCCGGCGCCGATCGCGATGCCGTACGAGCGGTTGATGTTGGCGTCGTCCACGGGAAGCAGCGCCCAGGCGAGGGCGGCCGTGACGACGAGCAGGCCGAGCGTCATGCCAGTGCGCGCGACGACGTCGTCCATCGTCATGCGCCCGGTGGTGGCCGGCGCCTGCGGGGGCGCGCCCTGCTGCACGCCCTGCTGGGCGTACGGGTTCTGCGCGTAGGGGTTCTGCGCGTACGGGTTGCCCTGCGCGTACGGGTTGCCCTGGGTGCCGACTGCGGGGCCCCCGGCCTGCGGCGCGGTGTTGAAGCCCGCGTAGCCGTTGTCGCGGCTGAACCCCCGTCGCGAGAAGACCGGGTTTCTGCTCCTCATTTCACTCCTCCATGGCCACCTTGCGCGGCCTTGGCTCAAGAGTAATGGAAAGGCAAAAGAAGGATCCTACTGCTTGGGGAGGATCTTTCCCCGCCGTGGTGGGCAACACGCTACGCGGAACCGTGATTCCCGGCCCGGGAGCAGCCGTTTCATGACCAACCCGGTACACGGCCGGGATCCGCCGCCGACCGGGCGGGGACGCCCCGCACCCCCCGGCCGGGCCCTCCCGCACGTCGGGCGGCCGCGCCGGGGCGCGTCACCTCCGCGTCACCGGCCGCACCTTCGGCGGTCCCGGCGATGTCAGTGGTGCCCCCTACGGTGGGAGCCATGTCCTACTCGCCGCAGGCACCCGGCCGGACCCTCGACCCCGACAACCTCGACGACCTGAACACCCGCATCCGGCACCTCATGTCCGAGCCCGCCGGGGAGCGGCGCGCGGAGGAGTACCGGCGGTTGTTGTGGCTGTGGGCGGAGCGGTCGCGGTCCGAGGTGGTAGAGGCGGCGTGAGGCGGGTAGTGCGACGCAAGGAGGGGGTACCGATGAACGGCTCACCGAGCTCACGGCTCGACACACTCGCCGCGACGGTCGAACACGTCGTGGCCCGCCACGGCGGCTTGCTCTGCGTGACGCTCACCCGCGGCCTGGACGCCGAGGAGGTCCTCGCGCGTCTCGGCGCGGACCCGGCGCGGGCGTCTCGCGGCGGGGTCGTGCCGCCGCCCGACGGCGGTTCGGTCCTGCGGGCGGCGTCGCTGGCGGGCTGGACCCTGTGCGTGGAGAGATACGCCCCGCACGGACACGCGCCGGACGCCCTGGGCGAACTGTCGCGCGGCACCGAGACGTTCAGCGTCGACGTGCTCGACCCGCGGGACCGTGCGACGCCGGTGGTCGGTCACCGGGTGGACGGACGGCTGACGGAGCAGTTCGAACCGGGACGCCCGCACACTCTGCACACGGCCGGCCGGCCCGCCCTGTGGGAGGCATGCGAACGCCGGGCCGCGGCACACCCGGACCGGAGCCCCGCGGTGGTCGCGGTGCTGGCCGCGCTGGACCTGGCGGAAGTCCCTCTGGTGGCCCAACACCCGTTGCGCACAGCGCAGTTGCCCCGACGCGTCCGGTCCGTCGACCGCACCTCCGAGGGCCTGCCGCCCGCCCACCCGGCGCCGCGGACGCGCACCGGCCCGGGCCACGCCCCGGCGGCCCCGCCGCAGCCGCACTTCGCACCGCCGGCGACCGAGCGCCGGGCAGGCTGACAGGAGGGGGGCGAAACGGTCGGAAAAGATCGAACAAGGTCATACGGGGGCGGATGTGCCCGGAACCGGACTTGAACCGGTACGCCCGCGAGGGGCAGCGAGGTTTAAGCTCGCCGTGTCTGCATTCCACCATCCGGGCGCCGTGGGCTCCGCGACAAGGCTTTGACCCTATCGGGGTGCGTCCCCCGAACATCGGCCGGGCGGACCGATGTTGTCTTATTTTATTGATTCCTGAGGGTGCATCAGCCACAAGAACGCGCCGTCAGCACTTGCCAACAGCCTGGCGCGCGCGACGTCCCCGCGCACCGGAATTGACGGAATTTCACCGTCCGAACACCTCGACCCGCGCCGGCGTCGCACGGATGCCCCTCTCGGGGGTCCGTGTCATCCCCAGGTAGGACATCGCACCGCGCGGTCCGACCGAAGGCTGTCCCCACAACCGACAGGGCGGGTGACTACACCGCCCCGCACTGCGGCGACCATGGGACATGACGTCCCCGGCCCCACCCCCGTCCCGACAGGAGCACCACCCGTGACCACCACATCAACCGCCGGTCCGACCACCGCCGTGGCCGCACGCGCCGCGGAGCTGTCGAAGATCTACGGGCAGGGCGATACCCAGGTGGTCGCTCTGGACAGGGTCTCCGTCGACTTCCGGGCCGCCGAGTTCACCGCGATCATGGGCCCCTCCGGATCGGGCAAGTCCACGCTGATGCACTGCGTGGCCGGTCTCGACACGTTCTCCTCCGGTTCCGTGCGCATCGGCGACACCGAGCTGGGGTCGCTGAAGGACAAGCAGCTCACCAAGCTGCGCCGGGACAAGATCGGCTTCATCTTCCAGGCGTTCAACCTGCTGCCGACCCTCACGGCCCTGGAGAACATCACGCTCCCCATGGACATCGCGGGCCGCAAGCCCGACAAGGAGTGGCTGGACCGCGTCATCACGATGATCGGCCTCTCCGACCGCCTCGACCACCGGCCCTCGCAGCTCTCCGGCGGTCAGCAGCAGCGCGTCGCCGTGGCCCGCGCCCTGGCGTCCCGACCGGAGATCATCTTCGGTGACGAGCCGACCGGCAACCTCGACTCCCGGGCCGGCGCCGAGGTGCTGGGCTTCCTGCGCAACTCCGTGCAGGAACTGGGCCAGACCGTGGTGATGGTCACCCACGACCCGGTGGCCGCCGCCTACGCGGACCGCGTGGTCTTCCTCGCCGACGGCCGCATCGTCGACGAACTGCGCGACCCCACCGCCGACGTGGTGCTGGACCGCATGAAGCAGTTCGACGCCAAGGGACGCGTGAGCTGACCGGGGCACCGCCCTCCCGCCCGGCGGCGCCCGCCGCCGCCCGGTCCGCGCACGCCGCCGCCCCGGCCGTCGCGTCCGCTCCCGCGCCTTCTCCCGCCGACCCCCTCCTGGACTGAGACCCCCATGTTCCGCACCGCCCTGCGCAACGTCCTCGCGCACAAGGCCAGACTCCTGATGACCGTCCTAGCCGTGATGCTCGGCGTGGCGTTCGTGTCCGGGACCCTGGTGTTCACCAACACCCTCTCCAACGCCTTCCAGAACAGCTCGGCGAAGGGCTTCGACCACGTCGACGTCGCCGTCCAGCCGGTCGACCGCAAGGCCTCCGGCGACGATGTCGGCAAGGACCCCGAGCTGACCCAGGCCGACTACGACAAGGCCGCCGCGGTGCCGGGCGCCGCCTCCGCGATCGGTGTGCTCAACGGCTTCACCGCCGTCGCCGACAAGGACGGCAAGCTGATAGGCGGCGGCTTCCAGTCGCAGGGCGGCAACTACTGGGGCACCAAGGACGCCCGGTACCCGCTCGCCTCCGGCTCCGCCCCGCACGGCACCGGCGAGGTCGCCCTCGACTCCGAGACCGCGAAGAAGGCCGGCTACAAGGTCGGCGACACCGTCCGGCTGTCCGTCGACGGGCCGGTGCTGACGCCGAGGATCAGCGGCATCTTCACCACGGACGACGGCAACGTCTCGGCGGGCGGCAGCCTCGCGCTGTTCGACACCGCCACCGCGCAGCAGCTCTTCGACCACAAGGGCACGTACGACGAGATCGACGTGACGGCCAAGGCCGGCACCTCGCAGGGCGCGCTCAAGACGCAGCTCGACAAGGCGCTGCCCGCGGGTGTCGCGAAGACGACCACCGCGCGGAAGCTCGCCGACGACCAGGCCGACCGGATCGCCTCGTCGATGAGCGGCCTCAAGTCCGGCCTGCTGGTCTTCGCCGGCATCGCCCTGTTCGTCGGCACGTTCATCATCGCCAACACGTTCACGATGCTGGTCGCCCAGCGCACCCGGGAGCTCGCGCTGCTGCGCGCCGTCGGCGCCTCGCGCCGCCAGGTCACCCGGTCGGTGCTGATCGAGGCGTTCGTCGTCGGCACGATCGCCGCCGTGGTCGGCCTGGTCGTCGGCATCGGCATCGGCGCCGGGCTGCGCGCCGTGATCGGGTCGCTGGGGGCCACGCTGCCCGACGGGCCGCTGGTCGTCTCCCCGGGCACGGTCCTCGCCGCGCTCGGCGTCGGCATCGTCATCACCATGCTGGCCGCCTGGCTGCCCGGCCGCCGGGCCGCAAAGATCCCGCCGGTCGCCGCGATGAGCAGCATTCACGCGCAGGCGACGGGACGTTCGCTCGTGGTGCGCAACACGATCGGCGCGCTGTTCAGCGCCGCCGGTGTGGCCGTCGTGCTGGGCGCGACCACGATGAGCGGCACGTCCGGCAAGGGCCCGATGGGGCTCGGCGCGGTGCTGCTCGTGATCGGTGTCTTCGTGCTGACGCCGCTGCTGTCCCGTCCGCTGATCGCCGCGACGGCACCGCTGCTGCGCGGCTTCGGCGTGGCCGGGAAGCTGGCCCGGCAGAACTCGGTGCGCAACCCGCGCCGCACCGCCGCCACCGCGTCCGCGCTGATGATCGGGCTCACCCTCATCACCGGCATGACGGTCGCCGCCGGCAGCCTCCAGCACTCCATCGACAAGATGGCCGCCGACGCCATCAGCGCCGACTACATCGTCTCCCTGGCCAACGGCAACCCGCTCTCCACGGACGTCGACAAGAAGCTGAAGGGCACCGAGGGCGTCACCGCCACCACGCCGCTGCGCAACGCGCCCTCCCGCATCGACGGCGACACCGAGTACCTCACGGGCGTCGACGCGGCGACCATCGGCAAGCTGACGCACCTCACCGTGCAGGACGGTGGCTTCGACGTCGGCGGCACGAACATCGTCGTGGACGACGACCTCGCCAAGCTCCACCACTGGACCGCCGGTTCGACCCTCACCGTGCACTACGAGGACGGCAAGGCGCAGCGGCTGACCGTCGCGGGCGTCTACGAGGGCGACGCGCTGATGCGCGGCATCATCATGGACGTCACGACGCTCTCCCCGCACCAGGCACACCCGGCGGACGGCCAGGTCATGCTGACGATGTCGGGCGGCGCGTCCGAGGCGAACAAGGACCGTCTGGTGGCCGCCCTCGGCGACAACCCGGCGATCCAGATCCAGGACAAGCAGGACATCTCCAACGGCATCGCGCAGGTCTTCACGCTGCTGCTGAACATGCTCTACGGGCTGCTCGCGATGGCGGTGATCGTCGCCGTGCTCGGTGTCGTCAACACCCTCGCGATGTCGGTCTTCGAGCGTCAGCAGGAGATCGGCATGCTGCGCGCGATCGGCCTCGACCGCACCGGCATCAAGCGGATGGTCCGCCTGGAGTCCCTCGTCATCTCGCTGTTCGGCGGGGTGCTCGGCATCGGTCTCGGCATCTTCTTCGGCTGGGCGGCAGGCCAGTTGCTGGGCACCGCGATGCCGACGTACGAGATGGTGCTGCCCTGGGGCCGCATGGTCGTGTTCCTGGTGCTGGCCGGTGTGGTGGGCGTGGTCGCCGCGCTGTGGCCGGCCCGGCGCGCGGCCCGGCTGAACATGCTGGCGGCCATCAAGTCGGAGTAGCGGCCGGGCCGTTGCCCGACGCCGCGCACACCAACGGGCCCCGCCCTCCCCGACACCGGGGAGGGCGGGGCCCGTTGGTGTGCGCGGTACCCGCGCGGCGGCGTCAGTTCCAGTCGCGGGCCCGCAGCGGCAGGCCGCTCGCGCCGGAGTCCGGGGTGCGCACCGCGAGCACCTGGTTGACCCCGATGCGGTTGCGCTCGAAGGCGAGGGCGGAGGCCGCCATGTACAGGCGCCAGACGCGGGCCCGGCCGGGGCTCGTGAGCCGCGTCGCGCGCGGCCAGTCGGACTCCAGGTTGGCGACCCACGAGCGCAGCGTCAGGGCGTAGTGCTCGCGCAGCGCCTCGACGTCGCGCACCTCGAACCCGGCGCGCTCCAACTGGGCGACGGTGGTGCCGATCGGGGCGAGCTCGCCGTCCGGGAAGACGTACGCGTCGATGAACCGGTCGACGTGGTAGGCCTTCTCGTCGCGCAGCGGGCGCCGGGCGATCTGGTGGTTGAGCAGCCGGCCGCCGGGGCGCAGCAGCGTGAAGAGGTCCTGCGCGTACTCCAAGTACCGTTCGGCGCCCACGTGTTCGGCCATGCCGATCGAGGAGATCGCGTCGTAGGGGCCGTCGGCGACGTCGCGGTAGTCCTGGACGCGGATCTCGACCCGGTCGGTGAGACCCTCCTCGGCGACGCGCTTGCGGGCGTAGGCCGCCTGTTCCTGGGAGAGGGTGATGCCGACGACGCTCACGCCGTGCTCACGGGCCGCGTGGATCGCCATCGAGCCCCAGCCGCAGCCGACGTCCAGGAGGCGCTGACCGGGCGTCAGGGCGAGCTTGCGGCAGACCAGTTCGAGCTTGTCGCGCTGGGCGTCCTCCAGGGTGCCGCCGGGGCTCTGCCAGTAGGCGCAGGAGTACACCATGGACGGGCCGAGGACGAGTTCGTAGAAGTCGTTGCCGACGTCGTAGTGGTGGCTGATGGCCTTCTTGTCGGTGCGCCGGGTGTGCAGGTGGCCGCGGGGTCTGCGCATCTCCTCGCGGGGCGGGGCCGGCGGGAGCGGGGAGCCGGCCAGTTTGACCAGGCCGCGGAAGGCCGAGCGGACCTCGGGACTGCGGACCGCCTCGAACAGACCGCGCTCGTCCTCGCCGCGTTCCCAGATCAGGCCGGAGAGCAGGTCGAGCGCCTCGTAGAGGTCGCCCTCGATCCCCAGGTCGCCGGAGACCCAGGCCCGCGCGAGACCCAGCTCGCCGGGCTTCCACAACAGCCTGCGCAGCGCACGCCTGTTGCGTACGACCAGGACCGGCGCGTCCGGGGGCCCCGCCTGCGAACCGTCCCAGGCGCGGATGCGCACCGGGAGTGGTGCTCCCAGCAACTGTTCGAGAAGGCTTGTGAGCCGCAGCGCGGCGTCGGTCATGGTGACACCTCCGTGACGAGCGTGATGGACGTTCGCGGACAGTCCAACACCACGTAAACATCCAGGAGGCCCCCGCGCAGTCCCGCCGTCGCGTTACGACTGGGCAAAATACCTGTACGGAGCACGTATCGCGATCACCCGTCGCCCGGCGTGTCCGCGGGCGCCCCCGGGCACGCCGAAGGGGCCGCCCGCACCACGGATGGCGGGCGGCCCCCTCGGGTCGCGCTGGGTCACTCGGGCCGTGCGGCCGCTCCGGCGGCGTTCCCGGCCGGGGCGGTGTGGCGCCGGGCCGGGAGGCGGTGTGCCGGGCCGGGGCCCGGCGGCACCGGAGCGGGGGTCAGGAGGCCTTGGCCTCTTCGGCCTTGGGGCGCTCGTCGGTCTTCGGCGCCTCGGCGGACTTCGGGGCGGCGGCGACCGGCGCGGGCTTGGCGGCCTCGTAGAACTCCTCGCGGGGGTTCTCCATGGCGCCGAGCGAGACGACCTCGCGCTTGAGGAACATCGCGAGCGTCCAGTCGGCGAAGACGCGCACCTTGCGGTTGTACGTCGGCATCGCCAGACCGTGGTAGGCGCGGTGCATGTACCAGGCGAGACGGCCCTTGAGCTTGATCTTCATCTTGCCCATGACGATCATCGCGACGCCCTTGTGCAGGCCGAGACCCGCGACGGCGCCCTTGTTCGCGTGGCTGTAGTCCTTCTGCGGGAAGCCCCGCATGCCGGAGACCACGTTGTCGCCGAGGACCTTCGCCTGGCGCAGCGCGTGCTGGGCGTTCGGCGGGCACCAGGCGTTCTCGTTGCCGGCCTTGCGGCCCACGAGGTCCGGAACCTGCGCGTTGTCGCCGGCGGCCCAGATGTAGTCCGTGCCCTGCACCTGGAGGGTGGTCTGCGTGTCCACGTGGCCGCGCGGGCCGAGCGGCAGACCGAAGCGCGAGAGGACCGGGTTCGGCTTGACGCCGGCCGTCCACACGATGGTGTTGGAGTCGACCTCCAGGCCGTTCTTCAGCACCACGTGACCGTCGACGCAGGAGTCCATGGACGTCGAGAGGTAGACCTCGACACCGCGGCTCTCCAGGTGCGCCTTGCCGTACTGGCCCAGCTTCGGGCCGACCTCGGGGAGGATCTTGTCGGCGGCGTCGACCAGGACGAACCGCATGTCCTCGCGGGAGACGTTGGTGTAGTACTTGGCCGCGTCGCGGGCCATGTCCTCGACCTCGCCGATGGTCTCCGCGCCGGCGAAACCGCCGCCGATGAAGACGAAGGTGAGCGCCTTGCGGCGGATCTCCTCGTCCGTCGTGGAGTCGGCCTTGTCGAGCTGTTCGAGGACGTGGTTGCGCAGGCCGATGGCCTCCTCGATGCCCTTCATGCCGATGCCCTGCTCGGCGAGACCGGGGATCGGGAAGGTGCGGGAGACCGCGCCCATCGCGATGACGAGGTAGTCGAAGGGCAGCTCGTACGCCTCGCCGACCAGCGGCGCGACCGTGGCGACCTTGCGGTCCTGGTCGATGGTCGTGACCCGGCCGGTGAGGACCTCCGCCTTCGGCAGCACGCGTCGCAGAGGTACGACGACGTGCCGCGGGGAGATGCTGCCGGCAGCTGCTTCGGGGAGGAAGGGCTGGTAGGTCATGTACGAGCGGGGGTCGACGACCGTGACGGTCGCTTCCCCGTAGCGCATCTTCTTGAGAATGCGTCGAGCTGCGTACAGGCCTACGTACCCACCGCCTACTACGAGGATCCTGGGACGCTCCGTGGTGCTCATGGCATCGAGTATCCACCCGCCCCAGGGGGGTACCTCGTGCGCCCCTTCACAAGCTTTTGCATGCCCTGTGCTACACTCCGCCGCCCACGTGACGCAGGTCATGTCGCGAGGAGGGAACCCGGCGGGCCCGTTGACCGTTGTCAACCGCGCCTGAGCTGCTCGTCCTGCCCGTTCGGCCCTCTCCGTAGCGCTCGCGCGACACCCGCGCGAAACCTCTCCGTCACGCTCGGCCGAGCGTCCCCGGTGGCCGCCTGAGCCCCGAATCCGCCCCGAACGGCCCCCTGCCGGCCGACCGGTCCCCCGACCGGGCCGAATTCCTTGTGAAGAACTTCACGAAGTTTTCCGACGGAGTGTCGCCGGAGGGTGTTCCGACCCCCTCCAGGACCGCTCATACGTTATCCGACCTGCTCAGGCGTGGAACAGGGCCGAAGGTCCCGGAGTGCGCATCCATACCGTGCGCGCGGCCGGCACGGGGTGCCGCGGAGCGGTCCGCGGCACCCCGTGCCGGCCCGGCTGCCGGGCCGTCAGGTCGTCGGGGAGCCGAGGGAGTCGGGACGTCAGGCCAGCGACCAGGCGATGCCGTCCAGGATGTCGTGCTCGCTCACGACGACCTCCTCCGCGTCCGTCCGCTCCATGATCGCGAGCAGGACCAGCGCACCGGCCCCGATCACGTCGACGCGGCCCGGGTGCATCGACGGGACGGCCGCGCGCTCGGCGTGCGTGGAGCGCAGCAGCCACTCGGTGATCTCCCGGACCCGGGCCCGGGAGACCCGCGAGTGGTGGATGGCGGCGCTGTCGTACGCGGGCAGTTCCTGCGCGATCGCCGAGAGGGTCGTCACCGAACCGGCGAGGCCGACCAGGGTGCGCGCCTCGGCCAGCGGCACCGTGCGCGCCGCCTCGTCGAGGGCGGCCTCGATGTCGGCGCGGATCGCGGCGACCTGCTCGTGGGTCGGCGGATCGGTGACCGCGCCGTCCACCACGAGGTGCCGCTCGGTCATCCGTACGCAGCCGACGTCGACGGAGCGCGCGGCCCGCACGTGGTCGTCGCCGACGACGAACTCGGTCGACCCGCCGCCGATGTCCACGACGAGGAAGGGGCGGGCGAGGCCGTCGGCGCCGGTCAGTTCCCGGGTGGCGCCGGTGAAGGAGAACTCGGCCTCCTGGTCGCCGCTGATCACCTCGGGCTCCACGCCGAGGATGTCGAGCACGCCCCGCACGAAATCGTCGCGGTTCTCGGCGTCCCGCGAGGCGGACGTCGCCACGAACCGCAGCCGCTCGGCCCCGAGTTCCTTGATCACGGCGGCGTACTCGCGGCACGCGGCGAAGGTCCGCTCCAGCGCCTCCGGCGCGAGCCGCCCCGTGCGGTCGACGCCCTGGCCGAGCCGGACGATGGTCATCCGGCGGTCCAAGTCGACGAGTTCACCGGTCGCCGGGTCCGCGTCGGCGACGAGGAGCCGGATGGAGTTCGTACCGCAGTCGACGGCGGCGACCCTGGTCACTTCGCGTCCTCCTCGGGGGAACCGTCCCGGCCGGACGGTGTCACGCACGCGCCCTTGCGCCACCACTCGGGCAGCATCGCGAGCGCCTCGTCGCCGAGCGGGTTCACGCCGGGGCCCGCGGCCAGGGAGTGCGCCACGAGCACGTGCAGGCACTTCACGCGGTCCGGCATGCCGCCG
This sequence comes from Streptomyces sp. NPDC008150, assembly GCF_042956945.1. NCBI lineage: Bacteria > Bacillati > Actinomycetota > Actinomycetes > Kitasatosporales > Streptomycetaceae > Streptomyces > Streptomyces sp. NPDC008150. The sequence goes on from NZ_JBIBHJ010000004.1 coordinate 81,517, forward strand.
GCGCTCGGGAAGCCCGACAGCACCTCGATCTCGTCGCGGCGCCGGACGTAGTCCTCGTGCGCGGCGCGGTAGGCGGCGGCCAGCTCGGGGTCCTCGGCGAGCCGGGCGGTCATCTCCTTCATCACGCCGTTGGCCTCCAGCGTGCCGATCGCCGATGCGGCCTTGGGGCACGTCAGGTAGTACAGCGTCGGGAAGGGCGTGCCGTCGGGCAGGCGGGGGGCCGTCTCCACCACGTCGGGCTGCCCGCACGGGCACCGGTGCGCGATGGCGCGCAGCCCGCGCGGGGGGCGCCCGAGCTGCTGCCGGAACGCCTCGACGTCCGCGTCGGTGGGTTCGGTGCGCTCGGTGGGCGGCGGGGGCGTTTGCATGCGGTGCGTCTTGTCTCTCGTCGTCACTTCGGTGGTGGTCGGCCGCCGGTGGCCGCGGGTGCGGTGCGGGCGGCGGCCGGTCAGCGGGCGGAGGCGTCGGACTTGTCGACGCCGTCCCAGACGTTCGCGTACCAGGGGCGGGCGGCGGCGCCCCGCTCGGCGCGCGACTGCTTCGCCGTGCCCGGCGCGGTCATGATGTAGCCGGTCTCGCCCGGCAGCACGTAGTGCAGGCGCAGCCGGATCTGCTGCTCCGCGTACGCGTCGTCCTGCCAGCGGGCCTTCAGGTCGCGCAGCTGCTCGACCCGCTGCCGGGCGTCGGCGCGCTGGCGTTCCAGGTCGGAGATCTCCGCGCGCTGCGAGACGAACTGCCGCATCGGGTAGGCGAGCGCCACGATCAGCGAGCACAGGACGAGCGCGAGGAGCGCCGCCCGCCCGGTGAGCCGTGAACGGCGGGCCTGCCGCCGGGTCTGGGAACGGTAGACCCGGGCCGCGGTCTGCTCGCCGAGCAGCCTGATCCTGGTCGTGGTGGAGAACCGGTCCCGGTCCTTCACGGCCATGAGTCCGCCTCCCGCGTGGCTTGCCTGGCTTGCTTCCGTGCTTGTACGTGCGTACGTCCCCGCACACGGTACGGGACCGAGTACGGGGACGTACGTACGACGGGCGGAGCCGGGCAAGCCCCGGGCGGGCCCGGCTCGCGCCGGGCCGGCTCCGGGCGGGTCAGCCCTTGAAGCGCGGGAAGGCCGAACGGCCCGCGTACACCGCGGCGTCGTCGAGGATCTCCTCGATGCGCAGCAGCTGGTTGTACTTGGCGACGCGCTCGGAACGGGCCGGGGCGCCGGTCTTGATCTGGCCGCAGTTGGTGGCGACGGCGAGGTCGGCGATCGTGACGTCCTCGGTCTCGCCGGAGCGGTGCGACATCATGCACTTGAAGCCGCTGCGCTGGGCGAGCTCGACGGCGTCGAGGGTCTCGGTCAGCGAACCGATCTGGTTGACCTTGACGAGCAGCGCGTTGGCCGCGCCCTCCTCGATGCCGCGGGCCAGGCGCTCCGGGTTGGTGACGAACAGGTCGTCGCCCACGAGCTGGACCTTCTCGCCGAGCTTGTCGGTGATGACCTTCCAGCCGGCCCAGTCGTCCTCGAACAGCGGGTCCTCGATGGAGACGAGCGGGTACGCCGCGACGAGCTCCTCGTAGTACTCCGTCATCTCGGCGGCGGAGCGCTCCTTGCCCTCGAACGTGTACTTGCCGTCCTTGTAGAACTCGGAGGCGGCGACGTCGAGTGCCAGGGCGATCTGCTCACCGGGGACGTAACCGGCCTGCTTGACGGCCTCGAGGATGAGGTCGAGGGCGTCGCGGTTCGAGCCGAGGTTCGGGGCGAAGCCGCCCTCGTCGCCGAGGCCGGTGGACAGGCCCTTCGACTTCAGGACGGACTTGAGGGTGTGGTAGACCTCCGTGCCCCAGCGCAGCGCCTCGGAGAAGGACTCCGCGCCGATCGGGGCGATCATGAACTCCTGGATGTCGACGTTCGAGTCGGCGTGCGACCCGCCGTTCAGGATGTTCATCATCGGCACCGGCAGCAGGTGCGCGTTCGGGCCGCCCAGGTAGCGGAAGAGCGGGAGGTCGCTGGCCTCGGACGCGGCGTGCGCGACGGCGAGCGAGACGCCGAGGATGGCGTTGGCGCCCAGCGAGCCCTTGTTGTCGGTGGCGTCCAAGTCGAACATCGCCTGGTCGATCAGGCGCTGCTCGGTGGCGTCGTAGCCGACGAGCTCCGGGCCGATCTGCTCGATGACGGCGAGGACGGCCTTCTCGACACCCTTGCCCTGGTAGCGGTTGGGGTCACCGTCGCGGAGCTCGATGGCCTCGAAGGCACCGGTGGAGGCACCGGACGGAACGGCGGCACGGCCGGTGCTGCCGTCGTCGAGGCCGACCTCGACCTCGACCGTGGGGTTGCCTCGGGAGTCCAGGATTTCCCGGGCTACGACGACGTCGATGGACGGCACGAGCATCTCCTTCGTGGATGTGACGCTTGAGTGTGCGGGGCGCTCGGCGCTTGGCCTCGCGACTAGAGCCTAACCGTCCCCGGGGCTTCGGCCAGCCGACCGACCGCCCCGTGGACGGACTGACGGTACACATTGTTCATGGACGGAACAAAGGGGGGATGGAAAACGCGGAACTTCGCGGGGGCGCGTGGGCGACGGGACGGGGCGCGCGCGGTGACATTCCCTCACCCCCGGCGCTCCGGCCCCGTTTGATTCCGCTCGCGCGCGGGCGCGGGTGCGCGCGTGTCTTCCGGACAGCAAAATCCCCGCCCGGGTGCGTACGGGGGAACACGCACCCGGGCGGGGAGCCCGTGGGGACGGGGGGAAGGTCCTCACGTTCGCCCCAGGGTGCGGGACGAGCGTGTGAGGACGCTGTGGTTCTGCCGTGTACCGGGCGGCGGCCGCGCTCGCGGGGCGCGACGGTGGGGCGTCGCGGCCCGGCGGCCGTCGGCCGGCCGCCCGGTTCACCTCACGCGGAGCCCGTCGGGGACGAACTGCCGCGGGTGACCGCCTACTTGAGGTGGAGCTGCTGGCCCGGGTAGATCACGTCGGCGTTGTCGACGATGTCCTTGTTGAGCTTGAACACCTTCTTCCAGCCGCCGTTCACGTGGTGCTTCTGGGCGATGGAGCTGAGGGTGTCCCCCTTGACGACCTTGTACTCGCCGTCACCCTTCTTGACCTTCTTGCCGGTGGTCGTGGTGACGGTCGGGCGGTCCTGCGAGCGGGAGGCCTGCGTGTCGCCCGAGCGCTCCGAGGTGCCGGTGGCGGTGCTGCCGGAGGACGACGACGAGGACGACGACGAGCCGCCCGACGACGAGGAGGAGCCCGAGGACGACGACGAGCCGCTGGAGGCGGCGGCGCCGTCGTAGGAGGCGCCGGTCAGGCCGGTGCCGCAGGTCGGCCAGGCACCCTTGCCCTGGGCCGCGAGGACCTTCTCGGCGACGGCGATCTGCTGCGCCTTGCTGGCACCGCTGGCGACGGACGCGTACTGCGTACCGCCGTAGGCGGCCCAGGTGGAGGCCGAGAACTGCAGGCCGCCGTAGTAACCGTTGCCGGTGTTGATCGACCAGTTGCCGCCCGACTCGCACGAGGCGACGGTGTCCCACTGGGACTCGGTGGCGGCGGAGGCGTTGCCGGCGGCCATCAGCGGCGCGGCGACGGCGACACCGGCGACGCCGGCGATGGCGACGGCACGGGTGGCCTTGGACGGGCGACGGTGCTTGCCCTTGCTGGAAAGCAGCATGGAGAGATCCCCTCACCGACGCCTGCGAGGTGAGCTGTCGGGTTCGGGCCGGTTGAGTTGCCCGGCCACGCGTCCCCGTCCGTGGTGCGACGACGACGCGCGGCTTCACCCCAAGCCGTCCCCGGCGGTCTCGACTCGCGTCTCAACTGCCGGGTACGGCACTTACCTTGGGTCCCCCGCTCCTGCCTACGGCGCTTGCGCGACGACTGTTCCCGGGGGGCCGCTGGCAGGATTCGGCGTTGCGGCGACCGGGGCCCGCGTTGGCGAGCGGTGATGACCGTAGACATGCGATCCGGGGAATTTCAAAGACGATCAGGGCTTCTGAGACTCATCCCACACTTTCACCAAAAGGGACATTAGACCGCGAACCGTGACGCGAACTCCCGTTGGTTTTCGCCCGATTAGCTACTGAGATCAAGGGTCTGACCGGGAACGATGCGGTCCGGGTCGGAGCCGATCTCCTTCTTGTTCGCGGAGTACAGCGCGGCCCACCCGCCCTTGACGTCAAGGGAGTCGGCGATGGACTCGATGCTGTCCCCGGCGCGCACGGTGTAGGTGTCGCCCAGCGCGGCGCGCGTGTCCCCGGCGCCGCGCGAGGCGTGACGGCCCGCCGAGGCGTCCCGGGCGGCCGCCTTGGTGGCCGTGGCGGCCTCGTTCGCGCTGCCGCCGCGGTGGCGCCCGACGCTCGTGTCGACGAGCGCGGAGCTGCCCGAATCGCGCGCCGCCGCATAGGCATTGGCCAGTTCGTCCGAATTGTCGGCACTGTCGTCGCCGCTCGACGTCACTCCCGTACCGCCCGGGACGGCGTGCCCGCCGACCGCCCGGCCGGCCGACAGCGAGTCGGGGGTCGACGCGGAGGGCGTGGAGCCGCCGAGCGGGGACGAGGGCGTCCGGGACGGCGTGGACGAGGAGGCCGAGGGCGACCCCGAGGGCGTCGTGGTCCCGGACGGGGAGTCGGTCGAACCGTCCGCGGCGGAGGGGTCGGTGGACGCCGAGGGGTCCGCGGTGTCCGAGGAGCCGTCCGAGGGCACGATCCCGTCCAGCGGCCCCGAGCCGTCCGCGCCGGAGGAGCCCGCGGAGTCGCTCGCGCCGGAGGAGCCCGGCGAACTCGTCGACCCCGTCGAGTCCTTCGTGCCCGATCCGTCCGAACTGTCCGTGTCGCCCGTGGCCGTCGAGCCCGCCGCGTCGTCGGTCGACGTACCGCTCGTGGTGCTCGTGGCGCCGGTCTGCTTCGTCAGCCCGGACAGCGGTCCGCACGCGGGCCACGCGGTGGGGCCGCGGTCGGCGAGGATCTTCTCGGCCACGGCTATCTGCTGGGCGCGCGTGGCCTCGTCGGCGCTGCCGGCGTAGTCGAGACCGCCGTAGTTCTCCCAGTCGTCCTGCGTCAACTGGAGCCCGCCGTAGTACCCGTTGCCCGGGTCGGAGGCCCATTCGCCGCCGCTCTCGCACTCGGCGACCCGGTCCCAGGTGACGCCCGCGGTGGTCGCGGACGTCTGGGTGGCGGCGCTCGCCCCGGTCGCCGCGAACAGCGGAAGGGCTACGGCGGAGCCGGTCACTCCGGCCACGACAAGGATGGCCGGAGCCTGACGGGGCCGACGGTGACGACCGTTCCCGGAGAGCATGCGGAGACCTTTCGCGAGACAGCGTTGGCCGGCGGGCCGGACGGACCGGGTACCGCGCCGATTCGTGAAGTTATAGGCAGGCCATCACTTGTCACAAGTTCATGCCGCGAGGATCACATGAAGGTCACATAGTTGAGGGAGTGTCACTTCCGGTCGGACGGGGCTCCCGGGGCCGCCGGGGTGAACTCCACCGGGAGGGTGCGCAGTCCGCGCATGATGAGCCCCCCGCGCCACCTCAACTCCTCGCGTTCCACGCCCAGTCGCAGGTCGGGGAGGCGGGTGAGCAGCGTGGCGAGAGCGAACTGCCCCTCCAGCCGGGCCAGCGGGGCGCCCACGCAGTAGTGGATTCCGTGCCCGTACCCGAGGTGCTGGTTGTCGCGCCGGGAGAGATCCAGCACATCCGGGTCGCGGAACCGCTCCGGGTCGCGGTCGGCCGCGGCCAGCACCACCAGGACGGGGTCGCCGGCCCCGATTCGCTGCCCGCCCATGGTCAGTTCCTCCGTCGCGAACCGCCAGGTGGCCAGCTCCACCGGACCGTCGAACCGCAGGAGTTCCTCGACGCCCGTCGCCAGCAGGTCCCGCTCGCCCCGGGCGAGGGAGGCCTGGAGCCGCTCGCGCTGCTCCGGGTGGTCCAGCAGGGCGAGCGTGCCGTTGCCGATGAGGTTCACCGTCGTCTCGAACCCGGCGAACAGCAGGATGAACGCCATCGCCGCCGCCTCGTTCTCCGTGAGGTGCTCGCCCTCGTCGGAGGCGCGGATCAGCGCGGAGATGAGGTCCTCGCCCGGTGCCGGCTCGGCGGGCAGCGCCTCGCGCTTGCGGTGGATCAGCTCGGCGAGGTAGCCGCGCATCTTCTTCACCGACCGCGCGACCCCGCCGCGCGGTCCGCCGCCGTGGCGGATCATCATGCCCGCCCAGTCCCGGAAGTCGTCCTGGTCCTCGCGGGGGACGCCGAGCAGGTCGCAGATGGCGTAGATGGGGAGCGGGAACGCGAAGTCGTGGATGAGGTCGGCGCTCCCCCGCTCCGCGAAGGCGTCGATGAGCCGGTCCGTCAGCTCCTGCACGCGGGGCGCGAACTCCGCCACGCGCCGGGGCGTGAACGCCTTCGACACCAGTCGTCTGAGCCGCGTGTGGTCCGGCGGGTCGATGTTGAGCAGATGCGTCATCAGGTCGGCCTTGCGTTCGCCGGGGATGCCGGTCTTCCCCCGGGCGTTCGCCGGCTCGTCGTGGTGGGCCGGGTTCTTCGACAGCCGCTGGTCGGCGAGGACCGCCTTCGCGTCCGCGTACCGGGTGACGAGCCACGCCTCGACACCGCTGGGCAGCCGCGTGCGGTGCACGGGCGCGTGCTCGCGCAGCCAGGCGTAGGCGGGGTACGGGTCGGTGGCGAACCCCCAGGTGAACAGCTCCGGTGCGGGGGCGGAGGGCTGGGGGGCGGAGGGTGCGGGGGCCGCCGGGGTCCCGGGCCGGTCGCTCACTTTCGCCGCGCCTGTTCTTCCGTGAGGCGGACGGCGTCGCGGTACGCGCGGGCCGCCGCCCGCAGGGCCGCCTCCGGATCCACCCCGTCCGCCTCGGCCCGCACCGCGAGCGCCAGCAGGTCGTACCCGGGGCCGTCGCCCGCCGGCAGCGGCACGTCCAGGCCCGCGGCGCGCACCCGGGACGACAGCTTCGCCGCGAGGGCCAGGGCGGGCTGGCCCACGGGGACGCCCTCGGTGACCGACAGGCGCCCCTTCTCCACCGCCTTGGTGCGCAGCCAGGTCTCCCTGACCTCCTCGGGGGTGCGCGCCGTCCCGTCGCCGAAGACGTGCGGGTGGCGGTGGATCAGCTTCGTGACGATGCCGGCCGCGACGTCGTCCACGGAGAAGGGGGCCTCCGGGTCGTCCTCGGCGATGCGGCTGTGGAAGACGACCTGGAGCAGGACGTCCCCCAGTTCCTCGCGCAGTTCGTCCCGGTCGCCGTCCTCGATCGCCTCGACCAGTTCGTACGCCTCCTCCAGGGCGTACTTCGCCAGGCCCTTGTGCGTCTGCCGCGAGGACCACGGGCAGGCGAGGCGGATGCGGTCCATCACCTGGACGAGGTCCAGGAGGCGGGCACCGGGCAGGTCGTAGGAGGCGGGGAGCAGTTCCAGTTCGGGCATCGCGACCCGGCCCGAACCGGCCAGCCGGGCCAGTCCGTCGGTGAGCGCCGGCTCGCCCTCGCCGGCCGCCACGACCACCACGGTCCGGCCGCCCGCGCAGGCGTCCACCAGTTCCGCGGCGGACGGCGAGGCGCCGTCCACCGTCAGCCCGGCCTCGCGCAGGTACGGCAGCTGGGGGTGGGCGCCGTCCGCGCACACGATCCGGTCGGCCGTGCGCAGGGTCTGCCACGCGGGCCACGACAGCAGTCCGGGGGCGACGCGGTGGCTGGTGGTGAGCAGGACGACACGGCCGGGACCTGCGGCGTCGTCCGGTGCCCGGTCCGGGTCGGGGGTGGGCTCGAAGCTGGTTGCGTTCACCCACCGAACGTAACCCACCCCGCTCACCGGCCCCGCCCGTTGTCCACAGGCGGGGGTGCGCGGTGTGATCGTACGAAGGTCCGGCTGTCCGCTACGCGGCTTCCCGGGTGGCGCTCGCCTCGCGCACCCACGGGGTGGCCGCATCGGTGCGGCTGCTCTTCTGCACGTCCCAGGCGCCGTAGCGCGGGTTCAGGTCGACGTGGAGTTCCTTGGAGGCGGCGGACAGCGCCTTCCAGAAGGCGGGTTGGCTGGTCTCGGTGTTGAGGCTCTTGGCGAGCTTCTGGGCCTCGACCTGGACGCGCAGGTTCTCGTCGAGCCGCGCGGGCGCCACCCCGTACTGCTGGAGCCACGTGGTCCGCAGCGCCTTCGCGCCGCCGACCTCCCGCTCCAGTCCCGCCTTCATCTGCTGGACCTCGTTGCGCGAGACGCTCACGCCCGCGTCCTGGGCGGCGCGGTGCAGGACCCGGTCGAGCACCATGCCGTGCAGGGTGTCCCGGGTGAGGCTGCCCGTCTTGGCGACGGCCTGTTCGTACTGGGCCTCGTCGGGCACCGCGGCACGCTGTGCCGCGCGTACCTCGTTCACCCGCTCGTCGAGCTGCGCGACGGTGATCCGCTGCCCGCCGACGACGGCCGCGGCACCGGGGTGCGTGTCGCCCCCGCAGGCGGTGAGGAGCGGGGCCGCGGCGACGAGGGCGGCGGACAGGAGGAGCGCGGTGCGACGGCGGCGGTGCAAGGAAACCTCCCGAGGAGATTGTGCGGCGGTGCACAAAGTCTTGCGGTGATCGATGTTAGGCAGTGGCCCAGGTCTGGCCAACCCATTCGACCAACGATTCACGGGGACTTCGGGCACCGCCGCGCGCGGGGAAGTCGGTCACGGGCGTCAGCCGCGCACCTGGCCCAGCCACTGGAGCGTGCGCCGGATGTCGGCGGCGAGGGGGTGGCCGGGGCCGTTGAGGCGCTCCACGTCCAGCAGCAGCCGCCCGAGGGTCTCGTGCGCGGCGTTGCGGTCGCCGAGGGCGAGCAGCAGGTGGCCGATGCGGCGGCGGACGTCGTGGGCGAGCGCGGGGTCGCCGGAGACGTACTGGTTCTCGTAGTACGGCAGCAGCGCGCGGTACTCGGCGAGCGCCGCCGCCGGTTCCCCGAGCTGTTCGAGGCACTGCGCCGCCTCGTAGCGGAAGCGCAGGGACTGCGGGTCGGCGCGGCCCGCCTCGGCCGCCCGCTGGTCGGCGAGGCGGCGCAGTTCCGGCAGCGCGCGCCGGTACTGGCCGTCGTCCATCAGCGTCGCCGCGTACTGCTTGCGCAGCGTGCGGACCACCGGGGAGTGCTCGCCGTGCTGTTCGGCGGCGACGGGCAGGATCGTGCCGAGGATGTCGACGGCCTGGGTGATGCGGCCCTCGCCGAGCAGCCGCTTCACCTCGTCGACGGCCGCGGCCACGTCCTGCCGGTCCGCCACGGCCGCGACGGGGGCGGGCTGCGGTGCGGGCGTGCGCGCGCGGTCCGGCCACGGGGCGTGCGGGCGCAGGAAGGGGCGCGTGGGGTCGAGGGGCGCGCCGGTGGGCGTCCCGCGCGCGGGCAGCAGGGGCGTGAGGCTCTCGTACACCTCCTGCGCCGAACCGGGCCGGTGCTGGGGGTCCTTGGCGAGCAGCCGCAGCACCAGCGCCTCCAGCGGCTCGGGCACCTCGGGACGCAGCCGGCGCACCGGCAGGGGCGGCTCGTACAGGTGCCGGTGCAGCACGCCCAGGGCGGTGGCGCCCGCGAACGGCACCTCGCCGCTGAGCAGTTCGTGCAGCAGCACGCCCAGCGCGTACAGGTCGGTGTACGGGCCCACCGCGCCGCCCATCGCCTGCTCCGGCGCCATGTACGCGGGCGAGCCGATCGGCGAACCGGTGTGCGTGAGACGGGTGGTGTCCGTGTCCATCACGGAGGCGACGCCGAGGTCGAGCACCGTGATCGTGCCGTCCTGCTTCACCATCAGGTTCCGCGGCTTGAGGTCGCGGTGGACGATCGGCACCGCGTGCACGGCGCTCAGCACGGCGCAGAGCTGCGCGGCGACCGCGACCGCCCACGGCCACGGGTACGGGTCGTGCTCGGCGAGGTGGTCCGAGAGGTCCGCGCCGTCGACGTACTGCATGACGAGGAAGAGCTCGTCGCCGTCGCTGCCCGCGTCGTGCACGGTGACCAGGCCCGGGTGGTCGACCTGCGCGGTCACCCGGCACTCGCGCACGAAGCGGCGGCGCAGTTCGTCCGCCTCCTGGCCCGCGACCCGGTCGGGGCGCAGCAGCTTCACCGCCACGCGGCGGTCAAGGCGCTTGTCGTACGCCGTCCAGACCTGGCCCATGCCGCCCTGACCGAGGAGCGTGGACAGTTCGTAGCGCTCGGCGACGACCCGTCCCGCCCGCCCGGTCGTGACGGTCATCTGCCGCTCCCGGAACCGCCGTTGGAGCCGTTGGCACCGTTCGGGCCGTCCGGGCCGCCGTCGGGGCGGCCCTCGTGACGGCGCAGGTAGTCGCTGAGTTCGTCCAGTTCGGCGCGCACCTGGTCCAGGCGCGCGGGCTCGGGCCGGCGGGGCGCCGGTGCGGACCGCGGCACCGACGAGTACGGGGCCTGGCCATAGGCCGGCGGCGGGGTGAGCGGTGCGGCGACGGGCGGCGGCGGGGTGTGCGACGGCGCGCCGTGCGGTGGCGGCGGGGCCGTGTACGGGGCCGCTCCGCCCTGCGGGTAGCCGTACGCCGGGCCCGGGGCCCAGGCGGCGTACCGGAGTTGCTGGAAGTGCCGGACGTCGGCGGCGAGGTAGTACGCGATCCCGGCCAGGAGCGCGCCGAGGAGCAGGCACAGGCCCGTGTAGCCGCCGGGGGTGTGTATCTCGTCGCCCGGCTCGGCGGCGATCAGGACCACGCTGAGCACGTCCGCCGCCAGGACCGCCACGAACAGGCCCCAGTCCAGGGACTTGCGGGTCACGATCGCCAGCCGCAGCATCATCCCCCAGGCCAGGAAACCGATGCTGAGCACGGAGATCGCCACGAACAGCACCCGGAGGAGGATCAGCCATGCCACCGGGGGCGGCTGCTTCACCGGCTGCGCGGGACCGTGGCCGTGCATGGCTGCTCCTGATGCCTGAGGGGGCTTGCCGACCGACCGGCGCCCCGGTGCGGCAACGCCGTTGGTTCGAATGTCGCTTCGAGCGTATAGGCCGACACCCGGCGGCGGTCCCGGGTTGTACCGAACCGTTGTCGTACTGATCACCGCGTACGACGCCGCAGGTGCCGGCGGGTACGGACGGACGCCCGCCTTCCGCCCGCCGGCCCGGCCGACCGCCGCCCGCGCGGGGTCACCCGGGAGGGACCGTGCCGTTGGTGAGGCCGTCGTACATGCCGCGCACGAGCTGCTCGCCGAGCCGGGCGGCGCCGCGCAGCGCCCGCTCGAACTCGTCGAGCGCGGCGAACCGCGCGCCGTAGCGCCGCTGTTCGTCGAGCGGCAGCCGGGGAAGTTGCAGCCGGCGCACGTCGAGCCGGGTCGCCGTCGACGCGTAGCTGCTGGCCCGGCGGTTGTTGGCGGTGCCGCGCAGGAAGCCGGCGAGGAACCACGGGTCGAGCAGTGTCGGGTCGGGGCGCAGCAGCACGAGGTTGCGTCCCAGGACGGCGCCCGCGGTCGTCTCGTCGACCACCCGCGCGACGGAGCCGCCGCCGAGCACCGGCAGCACGACGTCGCCCGGCGCGGTGACGACGGCCTCCTCGTCGCTCTCCGGCAGCGACCCGGTGGGCCCGGTGCCGGCGGCGACGTCCTGGTCGGTGAGCACCGGCAGGCGCGCGTGGCCGCCGGTGCCGCCGGTGCGCAGCGACAGGGCGCCGCCGCGCGCGAGTTCGCCCACGGTGGTCGGCGGCCGGGGCGCGGGGGCACCCGCCGGCCCGGCGGGCGTCGGGGCGAGGTCGCCGGCCAGCCGCAGGGTCGCATCGAGGCGTTCGCGGACCGCGGTGAGCGTCTCGGCGCCGTCGGTGGCCGACACGGGCGGCAGATGGCGGGGCGGGGCGAGGTCCACGTCGTCGTCGAGGAGGTCGATGACGGGCACCGACCGTGCCAGGCCCGGCAGTTCGTCGAGGTGTCCGGGGCCGTCGAAGGCGTGCCACGCGTCCAGCACGGCGTCCCGCACTCCACGCCAGTCGGGCCCGCCGCGCCCGTCCGCCGCGAACCGGCCGGTGTCCACGAGCAGCAACTCGGGCTGCGCGGAGGGTTTTCCGGGCCTGCGCAGCACCCACAGGTGCAGCGGGATGCTGTGCGGCGGCGCCGCGCCCGGCGGCAGGGCGACCACCGCGCGCAGCGCGCCCCGCCGCAGCAGGTCGGCGCGGATGCGGCGGCCGGAGCGCCGGGACGCGGCGGCCGGCGGCATCAGGACCACGGCGGTGCCGCCGTCGGCGAGCCGGGCGAGCGCGTGCTGCACCCAGGCCAGCTCCGACTCGGTGCGGGCCGGGAAGCCGTACTCCCAGCGCGGGTCGTAGGCGAGTTCGTCGTGCCCCCATTCCCGTTCGTTGAACGGCGGGTGGCACAGCACCGCGTCGGCGCGCAGCCCCGGGTGGGCGTCGGCGCGCAGCGAGTCGCCCGCGGCGGCGCGCACGCGGGCGGCGGGGGCGTGCAGGGCGAGCCGGAGCGCGGTGAGCGCGGCCAGGTCGGGCGCGGCGTCCTGGGCGTACAGCTCCCGGCCGCCGTCGCGCCGGGGGTCCGGGGCGACGGCGGCGAGCAGGGCGCCGGTGCCGCAGGCCGGGTCGAGCGCGGTGCGGGCCGGGCCGGCCAGGTCGGCCATGAGGCGGGCGAGTTCGGCGGGGGTCAGCGTGTACTGGCGGGGGTTGGCGTCGAGGTGCCGGGCGAGGAGGAACTCGAAGGTCTGCCGGGCGCCGAGTTCGGCGGCCAGCTCGACCACGCCGCGCAACAGCGGTGCGGCGGGCAGCAGTTCGGGCCCCGCGGGGGTGCGGACGGCGGGGGCGGCGGGCGCGGCGGGCGACCGCGGCGGGGCGGCGGCGTCCGGTGCGCCCGCGGCGCGCCCGCGGCCGGTGCCGGCGGTCGGGCCGAAGCGCGGCGCGAGCACCTGCTCCAGCGCGCCGGGCAGCATCGCAGCGAGCCGTTCGTCGGAGCCGGCCCCCACGTCCAGCCACACCGTGGGGCGGTCGTGGACGAGCAGCAGCACGCACCCGGCGTGCACGAGGGCCGCGACGGGCCCCGAGGGGTGACCGGCGACCTGCTGCCAGACGCGTTCGCGCAGCGGCACCTCGGCGAGCTTGCCCTGGCGGCGCAGCCAGATCTCGACCTCGGCGAGGGCGAAGGCGGGGCTGGTCTCGGTGCCGCCGACCGGTTTGGGGAAGTCGGCGTGGCGGCGGCGCCAGTTGCTGACGGCGGCCCGCCCGACGCCGGCGAGCCGGGCGATCCCGGCGGCGGTCACCTCAGTCGCGTTGTCCCGCACCCGCCCGCTCCCCTCGTCCCCCGTCGACCACGTCGACGCGTGCCGTGATCATAGCGGCGCGGGCGGGACCCATCGCTTCACAGGCGTGTACTCAAAGAAATCCATGAACGCTGTTGACTCGGTTCACGGAAATTGGTGTCATGGACGCACACCGAGGGCCGGCCGGGCGGGAACGGGGGTTCCGCCCGGCCGGCCCTCGGCACCTCCCGACAGGCACACGCCGACAGGCACGCGCCTCAGCCCGCGCGGAAGCGGGCGGGCGCCTCGGTCGGGTTGCCGCCGGTGGGGAGCTTCTGGCCGGGGCAGGTCGCCAGGACCTTCTTCATCGCGGCCTTCTCGGCGGAGGTCACCCACAGCCCGTACTTCTTCTTCACCGCGACCTGCCCGGCGACGTACGTGCAGCGGTACTCCTTGTTGGGCGGCACCCACGTCGCGGTGTCGCCGTCGCCCTTGCCGCGGTTGGTCCCGGCGTCGACGGCGAGCAGGTTGAGCGGGTCGTTGGCCAGCGCTATGCGCTTGCTCGCGTCCCACTTCTGGGCGCCCTTCTGCCAGGCGTCCGACAGGGCCACGAGGTGGTCGATGTCCACGTCGCTGTTGCCGCGGGTGTAGTTGACGTCCTTGCCCGTGTAGGGGTCCGGGTCGAGTTCGCCCGAGGACACCTTGCACTTGCCGTCGGTGAACTTCACGTCCTTCAGGTCCCGCTTGAGGATGTCGTCGCGGGTGTCACACGAGTTCGAGTCGGTGTCGGCCCACGCGGTGCCGAACCGGTCGCGGTCGTAACCGGTCTTCGGGGCACGCCCCTTGACGGTCAGCGCGTCCGCCGCCGACATCGCGGCGCCGCCGCCCCCGGTGCTGCCCGAACCGCCCGCCGTCGAGCCGTCGGCCCCCGACGCCCCGACCCCGTCCGGTGTCTCGACCCTGCACCCCGCGACCGCCAACACCATCACGGTCGCGGCCACGGCCGCCCCGCCCCTCAGACGCCTCACGGTGTGCCCTCCCCTTGCCCTGCCCGCCGACCGGCTCCGTACCGGCCCGTCGCGCGGACGGCTACCCGCTGCGCCTGCACGTTAACGCCAGGGCGGCCCGGACCGTTCGGGAGCAAAGGTGCATACGGAACAGGCCGGGCGTAGCGTTGAACGCGAGAATTCAGGAGGGAGTTCCGCATGGGCATCTTCGACCGGTTCAAGAGCCAGGCGCAGGACAAGGGCAAGGCGGTGTCCGACGACGCCGAGAAGCGGGTCAACGACAAGACCGGCGGCAAGTACGAGAAGCAGGTCGACCAGGCGCAGCAGCAGGCGGAGAAGCGGTTCGGAATGGGCGGGGACAAGCCGGACCAGCACTGACCGGGCTGCCCGGCAGGCGCCAAGTCCCCTGCCGGGCACGCCCGTTGGTCACTGCGTCAGCGCCGCCTGACCGCGGGTCTCGACCAGCAGTACGTGTTCGACCGCCCGCACCAGCACCTCCTTGACGGAGTCGCGGTGCCGTACGTCGCACAGCAGCACGGGCACGTCGGGGCCCAGCGTCAGCGCCCTGCGCACCGTCTCGGCGGGATAGGCGCGGGCGCCGTCGAAGCAGTTCACGGCGACGACGAACGGCAGGCCGCGCCGCTCGAAGTAGTCGACCGCGGGGAACGAGGCGTCGAGGCGCCGGGTGTCCGCGAGGACCACCGCGCACAGCGCGCCCGCGGACAACTCGTCCCACATGAACCAGAAGCGGTCCTGCCCCGGGGTGCCGAAGAGGAACAGCGCCAGGCGCTCGTGGATGGTGATCCGGCCGAAGTCCATGGCGACCGTGGTGAGCGCCTTGCGTTCGACTCCCGACAGGTCGTCCACCCCCACGCCGGACTCGGTGAGCGTCTCCTCCGTGTGGAACGGGGTGATCTCACTGACCGTCGACACCAGCGTGGTCTTGCCCGCGCCGAAACCGCCGGCGACGAGGATCTTCGCCGACTCCGGCAGGTCGTCGCCCGGAGCGGCGCGGCCGCCGTGCTGAAGCACCTTTGACATTGCGGGCATGCCCTTTCACTCTTCGTTCCGTGCCTGGCGCGGGAGTTGCCCCGGGGCGGCGGCTCACAGCGCGCGGAGTCCTTCGAGTACTTCCTTGACGAGCCGTACGTTCGGCCGCCCGCCCGGTTCGGGCGGCTGGCGCACGCGGATGGCCCGCGCCTCCAGGAGGTCGCCCAGCAGGACGCGGACGACTCCGACCGGAAGGTTCATGCGGGCCGCCACCTCCCCCACCGGCCGCGGGGTGCGGCACAGCGCGAGGATGGCACGGTGCTCGGGCTGCATCTCCACCAGGTGCTGGAGGGAGTCGACCGAGGCGACCACGAAGGCCACCAGGTCGAACCAGTAGCCCTGGTTGCGGGTGCGCCCGCGCACCATGGCGTAGGGGCGGACGACCGGCCCGGCCGCGTCGTCCACCCACTCCGCCGAGGTCACGCCCCGCTCCCGGCTCCCGGTACGGGTTCGCCGCGGGAGTCGACGGACAGGTGGTGGCCCAGGCGCTTGACCAGCATCGCCATCTCGTAGGCCACGACGCCGATGTCGGCGCCCTGCCGGGTCAGCGCGGTCAGGCAGGAGTTCTCGCCGGCGGAGCACACGAAGAGGAAGCCGGCCTCCATCTCCACCATCGTCTGGAGCACCGCGCCGCCGCCGAAGTGCCGTCCGGCGCCCTTGGCCAGGCTGTGGAAGCCGGACGCCACGGCGGACAGCCGTTCCGCCTCGTCGCGCTGGAGCTCGGCGGAGGCGCCGAGCAGGAGACCGTCCGTCGACAGGAGGACCGCGTGGCCGATCTCCGGGACGTTGCGGCACATGTCGCTGAGCAGCCAGTCGAGACTGGAGCCCGTGTCGGGTGCGCTGGCCTGCGTCATCGTCAACCTTGCTTTCTGGGGGAAAGGTGGACATCGCTGCCGCCCGTGCCGCGGTCGCCGCCGGGGGTGCGGCCACCGCCGTCGTCCGGCTCGGCGTACTGCCCGACCCTGGCGCGGGCGGCACCCGCCTGGAGGGCCGACATCATCGAACGGACCCGTTCGGGCCGGTCGGCGGGGTTCTGGGGCTCCGGGACGGGCACCCGCCGGCCGCCGGGCGGCCGGGACTCGGGGTACGGGCTGGTCCCGCCGTAGGAGGGGCCCTCCGCGTACCCGCCGGTGCCGCCGTACGGCAGCCCCTCCGGGTAGGGACGCACGCCCGGGACCGCGCCCCGGCCCGCGGCGCCCGTCGCGCCGGTCGGGCCAGTCGCGCCGGGGCCCGCCGGGTCCTGGGTGCGGGCACCGCCGCCCCAGCCGATCCCGCCCACGTAACCGTGCTGGTCCTGACCGGAGTTGTCCCAGTCCATGAGCTGCCCGCGGGCCGCCGCGGCGGCCTCGTTCGCCATCTCGTTGGCGAGGCTCGCCTGCGGGACCCGGCGCGGCAGGCCGTCGATCGTGTCGCCCTCCGGGAACCCGGCCGGCGGGCCGGCGGGTGCCGGGGCCCGGCCGGGGACCGGGGCGGAACCCGTCGCGGGCCGCCCGGACCCGGTGGCGGGCCGGGCGGGGTCGACGCCCCGCATGCCCGACCAGGCGGGAACGTCCGTCGGGGACGCCGGCCGCCGGGCGAGCGGGCCGACGTAGGGCTGCCGGGCACCGGTGCCACCGCGCGGCGGACCGCCGGGGTTGCCCTCGCCGAGCGGCCGGCCGCCCGGGTTCCCCGGGTGGTGGCCGCCGGGGAGCCGGCCGCCGAGACCCTGGGCGTTGCGCCCGGCGCCCGAACCGGCCGTGACGGAACCGGCCGTGACCGGACCGGCGCCGCGCGCGCCTCCCGCCGGCCGGGCCGCCGCCCCGCGGGCGTCGCCCTGCCGCGGCACGCCCCGGCCCGCTCCCGCACGGCCCGCTTCCGCCGGGCCCGGTTCGGCCTGCGCCGACCCGGCCTGTCCGGCCTGTCCCGCGCCCGCCTCCCCCGTCGCGCCCCCGGGCGGCAGCGCGCCGCCGGGGGCGCCGAGGGCGGCGGGGTCGCGCTCCAGCAGTTCCTCGGGGATCAGCACGACCGCGCTGACACCCCCGTACGGAGACCTGCGCAGCGTGACCTCGATGCCGTGGCGCTGGGCGAGCCGGCCGACCGTGACCAGGCCCAGGCGCGTGCTGTCCAGGGTGCTGACCTCCAGTGCGGAGGCGAGACGCTCGTTGGCCGCCGCGAGTTCCTCCGGGGGCATGCCGAGGCCGCGGTCGTCGATCTCGACGACGAGGCCGGTGGCGGCGGTGCCGGCGGCGACCCGCACCTCGCTGTCCGCGGAGGAGAACACCTCGGCGTTCTCGATGAGTTCGGCGAGCAGATGGATGACGTCGGCCGCCGCGCGCCCCTGGATGCCGATGTCCGGCACCGGCATCACCACGACGCGCGCGTACTGCTCGGTCTCCGCGATGCCGCCCCGCACCACGTCCACCACCGGGACCGGATGGCGCCAGAACCGGCCGGGGGACGCCCCGGACACGATGAGCAGGCCCTCGGCGTAGCGGCGCATACGGGTGGCGAGCTGGTCGAGTTCGAAGAGGCGGTCGAGGGTGCGGGCGTCCTCCTCGTGGCGTTCCATGTCGTCGAGCATGCTGAGCTGACGGTGGATCAGCACCTGGCTGCGCCGGGCGAGGTTCACGAAGAGCTGGCTGATGCCCTCGTGCAACCGCACGTCTTCGCGGGCGAGTTCGACGGCCGTGGCCTGAAGGGCGTCGAAGGCGGCGCCCAGTTCGGCCATCTCCCGGTTGACGAACTCCTGGCGGGTCATGCCCGCCTCCACGTCGACCGCCTCGCCGCGCCTCAACCGGCCTACCACGTCGCGCAGTTGGTCCTCGGTGAGGTTGCGGGAGGCGCTGCGCAGCCGGCCGATGTCACCGATCAGGGAGCGGGTCATGCGCACCGACATGACGATGGAGACGACCAGTGCGGTCAGGCCCAGCAGACCGGCGAGGATCAGTTCCACGAAGGCCCGGCGGGCCGGCGGGCCGGTGCGGGTGAACACGAGGGAGATGTCGTCGAGGGCGATGGTGCTCGACGCCTTCTCCTCGGCGTCGAAGGCGGCGCGCCACTCGTCGATGGTGAACGGCAGCTTCCGCGCGTCCGGCCCGGCCGCGATGATCCGGTCCTCCAGCGCGGCGACCCGTGCCGTCGCCCCGCCGGGCGCCGCCAGCTTGAGGAAGGGGGCGCGCTGGGGTGCGGGGAGCCGTGCGACGGCCTGGGCGTTGAGCAGCCGCTGGGCGCCGACGTCCTGGACGAGGACCTGGTAGTCGGCGGCGCCCAGCCGGCGGCCCGGGGTCGCGGCGGCGGCCGATATCAGCGCGTCCTCCTGGGAGAGGATGTCGCCGGCGGGGACCTGCGTGTAGAGGGCCTGGCCGAAGTCCTGGGCGTCCTGGTCGGGCAGGATCGTCATGCGCCGCAGCGCCTCGGCGATGCTGTTGTTGATGTTCGTGTACGCCGTGAGGACGTCGGCCTTGGACGACTTGTGGGCGTCCACGCCCTGCCGGATCGCGGTGAGGGAGCCCAGCGCCTTGACAGCGTTGTCGACGCCGGCGCGCACGGTCCCGTTCTCGGCGCGGCGGACGTCGCCGTCCTTCGTCTCCTTCAGGAACGCGGCCACCGCCTTGTCGGAGACCGCGCGGGTGCGCTGCAGACCCGCGGTGTCGGCGCCCGGGGCGACGGTCTCGACCGTCGCGTCCCGGCGCTCGTCCTCCAGGGCGATCACCGCGCGTCCCAGCGGTGCGGCGAGGTGGTTGCCGATGACGTCCACGTGGTTCAGGGTCAGCGCGTTGCCGAGGGAGAGGTCGGCCGCGTAGGCGCACAGCGCGGCCAGGGACACCAGGGGAAGGAGAAGCAAAGCGGTGAACTTGCGGCGGATTGACCAGCCTTGACGCTTCATTTGTGGGGGCCCGTCGAAGATTGCGTGGCGCACAGCTGCCGACGATGAATAGGGACGTGTGCTGCGACGCGAGGCGTCCGCGTCCGCCCGGGGGGCCGCTCGGGAGGGCTCCGGGACTGAGGGACGACAACCAGGTCCAGCCGTACGGGTCGCGGGCCGCACGGTGTGATCTCCACGTCATGATCACGATAAGCAGGGCGCGTGGAGGCCCGGTTAAAGTTCGACTACGTGTTTGTTAACTGCATGTTTCCTGACGGGGCGCCGGTTTGACGCGCCGTCACCTGCCGCCGCACCGGCGGGCCGTTGACGTGCGGTGCAGCGGCGGGACGGCACGGGACGGCCCCCGCCGCGGGACATGACGGCCCGTCGGGAACGGCGACGGGCCGGGAGAGCACGCCGCCGCGTGTGCTGTCCCGGCCCGCCCATGGCCGTCGGGCCCCGCTCTCAGGAACCCAGCACCGACGCCAGGAACTCCCCGACCCAGCCCAGCAGTTCGCGCCCGACCAGCGGGCGGCCGCCGACACGGGCCGTCTTCGGGCGGGGCACCAGGACCTGGTGGGCGGTCTGCTTGATGACCGAGCCCGGGTACAGGCGCTTGAGCCGCAGCTCCTGCGACTCGCGCAACTCCACCGGCGCGAAGCGGATGTTGCTGCCCTGGAGCACGATCTCGCCGACCGCGCAGCCGCGCGCCAGCATCCGCAGGCCGGCCACGAGCAGCAGGTTCTCCACCGGCTCGGGCAACGGGCCGTAACGGTCGGTGAGTTCCTCGCGCACCGCCTTGATGTCGTCCTCCGTGGTGGCGGAGGCGATCGCCCGGTACGCCTGGAGACGCAGCCGCTCGCCCGGCGCGTACTCGTGCGGGACGTGCGCGTCGACGGGCAGCTCGATCTTGACCTCCAGCGGCGCCTCCTCCTCGGCGCCCCCGTCCTCCAGCTGCCGCCGGTAGTCCGCGACGGCCTCGCCCACCATGCGGACGTACAGGTCGAAGCCGACGCCCGCGATGTGGCCGGACTGCTCGCCGCCGAGGAGGTTGCCCGCGCCGCGGATCTCCAGGTCCTTCATGGCCACGTACATGCCCGCGCCCATCTCGGTGTGCTGGGCGATGGTGGCGAGGCGCTCGTGCGCGGTCTCCGTGAGCGGCTTCTCCGGCGGGTACAGGAAGTACGCGTAGCCGCGCTCCCGGCCGCGGCCGACGCGGCCGCGCAGCTGGTGGAGCTGGGAGAGGCCGAAGTTGTCGCCGCGCTCGACGATCAGGGTGTTCGCGTTGGAGATGTCGATGCCGGACTCGACGATCGTCGTGGAGACCAGGACGTCGAACCGCTTCTCCCAGAAGTCCACCACGACCTGTTCCAGGGCCTGTTCGGACATCTGGCCGTGCGCGGTGGCGATGCGCGCCTCGGGCACGATCTCCCGCAGCCGGGCGGCCGCCCGGTCGATGGACTCGACCCGGTTGTGGATGTAGAAGACCTGGCCCTCGCGCAGCAGTTCGCGGCGCACAGCGGCACCGATCTGCCGCTGCTCGTACGGGCCGACGAAGGTGAGCACCGGGTGGCGCTCCTCCGGCGGGGTGGTGATCGTCGACATCTCGCGGATGCCGGTGACCGCCATCTCCAGGGTGCGCGGGATCGGGGTCGCGGACATCGTCAGCACGTCGACGTTGGCGCGCAGCTTCTTCAGCTGCTCCTTGTGCTCGACGCCGAAGCGCTGCTCCTCGTCGACCACGACCAGGCCGAGGTCCTTGAACTTCGTCTCGGACGCGAACAGCCGGTGCGTGCCGATGACGACGTCGACCGAGCCCTCCCGCAGCCCCTCCAGCACGGCCTTCGCCTCGGCGTCGGTCTGGAACCGGGACAGCGCCTTCACGGTGACCGGGAACTGCGCGTACCGCTCGCTGAACGTCCCGAAGTGCTGCTGCACCAGCAGCGTGGTCGGCACCAGGACCGCGACCTGCTTGCCGTCCTGGACCGCCTTGAACGCGGCGCGCACCGCGATCTCCGTCTTGCCGTAGCCGACGTCGCCGCAGATCAGCCGGTCCATCGGGACCGACTTCTCCATGTCGTCCTTGACCTCGGCGATGGTGGTGAGCTGGTCGGGCGTCTCCGCGTACGGGAAGGCGTCCTCCAGCTCGCGCTGCCAGGGGGTGTCGCCGCCGAAGGCGTGGCCGGGCGCGGCCATGCGGGCCGAGTACAGCTTGATGAGGTCGGCGGCGATCTCCTTGACCGCCTTCTTCGCGCGCGCCTTCGTCTTCGTCCAGTCGGCGCCGCCGAGCCGGTGCATGGTCGGCGCCTCGCCGCCGACGTACTTGGTGATCTGCTCCAGCTGGTCGGTGGGGATGTAGAGGCGGTCGCCGGGCTGGCCGCGCTTGGCGGGCGCGTACTCCACGACCAGGTACTCGCGCGTGGCGCCCTGCACCGTGCGCTGCACCATCTCCACGTAGCGGCCCACGCCGTGCTGCTCGTGGACGATGTAGTCGCCCGCCTCCAGGGTGAGCGGGTCGATGCTCTTGCGGCGGCGGGCGGGCATCCGGGCGCCCTCGCGGCCGGACGCCTTCTGGCCGGACAGGTCGGTCTCGGTGAGCACCGCCAGGCGCAGCGCCGGGTCGACGAAGCCGTGGTCGATCGAGCCCGTCGCGACGTGCACGACGGCGGGCTCGATGCCGGTGAGGTCGATGTCGAGGCGGGCCGCGACGCCCTCGCCGCCGAGCACCTCCACGGTCCGGGCGGCGGGGCCCTGCGCCTCGGTGACGAAGACGGTGCGCCAGCCGTCGGCCAGCCAGCCCTTGGTGTCGGCGAGCGCCTTCGCGGTGTCGCCCCGGTAGGTCTCGGTGGCGTGCATGCCCAGCTTGAGGGTGTCGGCCTCCTCCAGGACGTCGTCCGCGGCGAACGGCGACACCGACCACCACAGCATCCCCAGCTCGCGGGCCCGTTCCCGGACGTCCGCGATGGACCACAGGGAGGCGGCGCCGACGTCGATCGGCGCGTCCCCGCCGCCCGCGGTCGCCGCCCAGGACGCCTGGAGGAACTCCTGGGAGGTGGCCACCAGGTCGGCCGCACGGGTGCGCACCCGCTCCGGGTCGCACACGACGGCCATCGCGCCCTTGGGCAGCACGTCGAGCAGCAGTTCCATCTCGTCGACGAGGACGGGCGCGAGGGACTCCATGCCCTCGACCGCGATACCCTCGGCGATCTTGCCCAGCAGTTCGCCCAGCTCGGGGTGGGCCTCGGCGAGGGCGGCGGCGCGCCCCTTCACGTCGTCGGTGAGCAGCAGCTCGCGGCAGGGGGGCGCCCACAGGCCGTGCTCGGCGACCTCGAGGGAGCGCTGGTCGGCGACCTTGAAGTAGCGGATCTCCTCGATGTCGTCGCCCCAGAACTCCACCCGCAGGGGGTGTTCCTCGGTGGGCGGGAAGACGTCGAGGATGCCGCCGCGCACGGCGAACTCGCCGCGCTTCTCGACCAGTTCGACCCGGGAGTACGCGGCAGCCGCGAGCGCTGCGACGATGTCCGCCAGGTCGGCGCTCTGCCCCTGCCGCAGGGCGACGGGCTCCAGGTCCCCGAGCCCCTTGACCTGGGGCTGGAGCACGGACCGCACGGGGGCGACGACGACGGAGACGGGACCGGTGTCCGGGTCGTCGGCGGTGGGGTGGGCCAGGCGGCGCAGGACGGCGAGACGGCGGCCGACGGTGTCGCTGCGGGGGCTGAGCCGCTCGTGCGGCAGCGTCTCCCACGAGGGGAACTCGGCGACGCCCTCTGCGGGCAGCAGCGTGCGCAGGGCGGCGGCCAGGTCCTCGGCCTCGCGCCCGGTCGCGGTCACCGCGAGCACCGGACGGCCCGCCTCGCGGGCCAGCGCGGCGACGGCGAAGGGCCGGGCGGCCGGCGGCCCCACCAGGTCGACGTGCATGCGGTTGCCGTCGACGGCTGCCGTGACGGCTTCCGCGAGGGCGGGGTCCTTGACGACGGCGTCGAGCAGACCGTGCAGGCTCATGGAGGGGCTTTCCGTCCTGGGGGGTGGGCAACACGCATGGCCCGACACGCGCTGCGGGCCGGGGGTACCTCCAGCGTACGACGCCGGGGCCCCGGCCGCCGGAGCCTGTGGACAACGCCGGGCCCACCCCACGGACGAGCGGCCCCCGCGCGCACCGGGGGCGGACGGCACCGACCCCCACACGACGCGTCCGGTACGACGCCTGCCCACAGGGCGTGGACACGACCGACCGCCGGCCGGACACGGACACGGACACGGCAGGGCGTACGGACGGCGAGCCGCCCCCAGCGCCACCACCGACAGCACCCGCCCGTCGCTGCTGGCCGGAACGGCACAGACGCGGAACCGGACGCGACAGCCGACGCCCACAGGACAGCGAGCACCCCGCGCCCCACCACCCCAAGACGAGCCGCCCCCAGCGCCACCACCGACAGCACCCGCCCGTCGCCACCAAACCCGAGCGGCACAGACCCGGAACCGGACACAACAGCCGACGCCCACAGGGCCGCAGGCGCCCCGCGCCCCACCACCCCAAGGCGAGCCGCCCCCAGCGCCACCGCCGACAGCACGCGGAACCGGACGCGACAGCCGACGCCCACAGGACAGCGAGCGCCCCACGCCCCACCACCCCAAGGCGAGCCGCCCCCAGCACCACCACCGACAGCACCCGCCCGTCGCCACCGAACCCGAGCGGCGCAGACCCGGAACCGGACGCGACAGCCGACGCCCACAGGGCCACAGCCTCCGCCTCCGCCGGGCGCAGCCAGGCAGGGCTGCCGCGCCCCCTGCCGGGCCGCACGCGCGAAACGGCGCCGGGTGCCGGCGGGACCCCCGTCCCCGCCGGCACCCGGCGCCGTGCTCGTGTCCCGGCCGTCGCCGCTACTCGGTGGCGATCGCTCCCAGGACGTTCATCCGGCCCGCCCGGAACGCCGGGACCAGGGCGGCGAACAGGCCCACGAAGGCCGACCCGACGAAGACGGAGATGATCGTCGGCCAGGGGATCTCCAGGACGTTCAGGCCCTCCAGCGCGAGCAGTTGCTGCGCGGTGGCGCCCCAGCCCATGCCGAGCCCGAGGCCCAGGAGCGCGCCGAACAGGGCGATGACGACCGACTCCAGGCGGATCATGCGCCGGAGCTGGCGGCGGGAGAGTCCGATGGCGCGCATCAGGCCGATCTCCCGGGTGCGCTCGACCACCGACAGCGCCAGGGTGTTCACGACGCCCAGCACCGCGACGATGATCGCGAGGGCCAGCAGGCCGTAGATCAGGTTGAGGAGCTGGCCGATCTGGTCCTTCAGCGCCTGCTTGTAGTCGGTCTGGTCGCGGACCGTGTACTGCGGGTAGTCGTGCAGGGCGGACTTCAGGGCCGTGTACGCGGCGTCCTGGCCGCCGTCCTTCGCCGAGGCGAAGACCAGGGCGTCGAGCGGCATGTTGGCGGCGGAGACGTACTTCGACGCGGTCGCGATCGAGGTGTACATCGCGCCCTTGTCGACGAGCCCCTCGTCACTGGTGATGGCGCGGACCGTCAGGGTGGCCGTGGAGCCGTCCTTGTAGTCCGCCCTCACCTTCGAGCCGACGGTGATGTGGTGCTTCTTCGCGTAGTCCTCGAAGACGGACATCGAGTCGGTCCGGTAGGCGTCCGTCAGCTTGCCGGCGACCGTCTCGACGCGCAGGTCCTCGGCGTACGTCGGGTCGGCGGCGGTCAGCTCCTCCTTCGCGGTGGTCCCGTCGGGCAGGGTCAGCGACGCGTCGAGGTCCCGGTACTCGGTGACCCGCTCCAGGCCCGGCGTCGCCTTCACGGCCCGGACCGCCTGCGGGGTCATCAGCTGCCCGCTGTCGGACTGGATGATGAAGTCGGTGCCGACGGTCTTGTCGAGCTGGTCGGTGGCCGAGGCCACCATCGACGAGCCGACCACCGACAGGCAGGCGACGAGCGCCAGGCCGATCATGAGGGCGGCGCCGGTGGCGCCGGTGCGGCGCGGGTTGCGCAGCGCGTTGCGCTCGGCGAGCCGGCCGACCGGGCCGAAGATCCGCAGTACGAGCGCTCCGAGGACCCGGACCACGACGGAGGCGAGCAGCGGGCCGACGACGATGAACCCGATCAGGGTCAGCACGATGCCGGGGCCGAGCCAGAGCGAACCCTCGGTCGCCTTGGTGGAACCGGCGGCCTGGAAGAGGAAGAACGTGCCGGCGGCCGTCAGGACGGTGCCGAGCACGGCCCGTATCCGTCCGGCGCGGGCGTCGGCGGGGGCGCCGGCGTCGCGCAGCGCGGCCATCGGCGAGATCTTGCCGGCCCGGCGGGCGGGCAGGTAGGCGGCGAGCACGGTGACGATGACGCCGAGCGCGACGCCGGCCACCGGTGTCGACCAGGCGACCGTGAGGTCGTCCGTCGAGAGGTGCATGCCCATGGAGCCCATGAGCTTCATCAGGCCGACCGCGATGCCGACTCCCGCACCGACACCGAGGACCGACCCGAACACGCCCAGCAGCAGCGCCTCGACGAGCACCGAGCGGTTGACCTGGCGGCGCGAGGAGCCGATGGCGCGCAGCAGTCCGATCTCACGGGTGCGCTGGGCGACCAGCATCGAGAAGGTGTTGATGATCAGGAAGATGCCGACGAGGAACGCGATCCCGGCGAAGCCGAGCATGGCGTACTTCATGACGTCCAGGAAGCTCTTGAGGTCGTCCTGGTTGGCGTCGGAGACCTCCTTGGCGGTCTGCACCTGGAAGCCGGTGCCGATCTTCGCCGCGACGTCCTTCTTCAGCACCGCGTCGGTGACACCGGCCGCCGCGTTGACGTTGATGTTGGTGTAGACGCCGGACCGGCCGACGAGGGTGCTCTGCGCGGTCGGGGTGTCCAGGTAGAAGATCGCGGCACCGGGGTTGGTGACCGTGAACTCCGCGATCCCGGAGATCTTCGCGGTGTGGGTGCCCACCGCGCTGATCACGCCGATCTCGTCGCCGAGCTTCAGGTGGTGCTTGTCCGCGGTGTCCTCGTCGACCATGATCTGGCCGGCTCCGTGCGGCGCCGCACCGGTGGTGATCTTCATGGTGCGCGAGTCGTTGGTGTTCCAGCTGCCGACGATGGTGGGCCCGCCGCTGGTCGGCGAGAGGCTGTCCTTGTCGGCGTCGACGACGGTCACCGAGGTGGAGAACACCGTCCCCTCGGCCGACTTGACGCCGTCCGCCTGCCGCACCCGGTTCAGCACGGAGGCGGCCATGACCGGCGGCTTGCCGTTGCCCGAGGTGGTCTCGCCGGTGCTGGAGGCGCCCTTGGGGCTGACGGTGACGTCGGCGGAGGTGGCGGCGAACAGCTTGTCGAACGTCGTGTTCATCGTGTCGGTGAACACGAGCGTGCCGCACACGAACGCCACCGACAGCAGCACCGCGACCGCGGACAGGGCCATGCGCCCCTTGTGGGCCAGGACGTTGCGCAGGGAGGTCTTCAGGACACTCATGACGTGCGCCCCCGGGCGTCGAAGTCCTTCATCCGGTCGAGCACCTGCTCGGCGGTCGGCTGGCGCATCTCGTCCACGATCCGGCCGTCCGCCAGGTAGAGCACGCGGTCCGCGTGGCCGGCGGCCACCGGGTCGTGGGTGACGATGACGATGGTCTGGCCGAGCTCGTCCACGGAACGGCGCAGGAAGCCCAGCACCTCGGCGCCGGCCCGCGAGTCCAGGTTGCCGGTCGGCTCGTCGCCGAAGATGATCTCGGGCCGGGCCGCCAACGCCCGTGCCACGGCGACGCGTTGCTGCTGGCCGCCGGACAGTTCGGTGGGCCGGTGCCTGAGCCGGTCCGCGAGACCGACGGTGCGCACCACCTGGTCCAGCCAGGCGCGGTCGGGCTTGCGGCCCGCGATGTCCATGGGGAGCGTGATGTTCTCCAGGGCGTTCAGGGTGGGCAGCAGGTTGAACGCCTGGAAGATGAAGCCGATCCGGTCGCGCCGCAGCCGGGTCAGCTTCTTGTCCTTGAGACCGGTGATCTCGGTCTCGTCGAGGAAGATGCGCCCCTCGGTGACGGTGTCGAGGCCGGCCAGGCAGTGCATCAGGGTCGACTTGCCGGAGCCGGAGGGGCCCATGATCGCGGTGAAGCGGCCCCGTTCGATGTCCACGTCCACGTGGTCGAGCGCGACGACCCGGGTCTCTCCCGATCCGTACGCCTTCACGACCTGCCGCGCCCGAGCGGCAACGGCCGTACGTCCCTCGGTTCCCCCGTGCCGGGGAATGGTCACAGCCGATGTCACGGTATGTCTCCTATGCAGGTGATGAAGGTGCTCTGGGTACGGACCGAGCGGTGGACCCCCGTGGGGTCCGGTGGTGGTCCGGGGCGGGCCCGGCTCTGCGGTACAGCAATGAGTCTGGCGATCGCGGGAGGCCGGCGCGCTGGTGCGCGGCACCGTCTTTCCCCGGGGGAAAACCCCACCACCGGAGGTTCGGCGAGCCGCACCCCCCAGGCGTAAAGCCAGGTTAAGGACGGCCTGCGCCGCGCTCCTCCTCCGCCGGGACGAACCCTCCCCGAGCCGTCGGCGGGAGATACCCCTAGGGGTGTCGACCCCGGGGTGGACACCGTCTCGGGGTCGGCTCCACCCGACGGTGCAGTGGTCCGTCCACCCCGGCGGCGCACCGGCGGCGGCCTCCGGCCCGTGGACGCCCCCTGGGCTGCGGGGCAGCCGAATGCGAAGCTGATACGGGGGAGTTGGATGTAGGTGGAAGGAGATCCGTGGGCGACCCGGTGGGGAGCGCGGCCGGGCAACCGGCCGGCGAGGACGGCGGGAGCCGGAAGGGCACGGGCCGGCGGGGCACCCCCGGAGCGGCCCCCGGCGCGGACGGGTCCGGCGGACCGGGCGGCGGCGCCGGGGCGGGCGGCGCGCGTGCCGCGCACGGGCGGCGCGGGCCGGTGGTCGCGGCGCTGATGCTCTCGATGGCGCTGCCCGCCCTCGACTCGACCGCCGTGTCGACGGCGGTGCCGCAAGTGGTCGCGGACCTCGGCGGGTTCTCCGTCTTCTCCTGGCTGTTCTCCGGCTATCTGCTGGCGGTCACGGTCACGCTGCCGGTCTACGGCAAGCTCTCCGACACCGTCGGCCGCAAGCCGGTGCTGATCGCGGGGGCCGTGCTGTTCCTGGCCGGGTCGCTGCTGTGCGCGCTGGCCTGGAACATGGGGTCGCTGATCGCCTTCCGGGTCGTGCAGGGGCTCGGCGGCGGCGCGCTCCAGGGGACGGTGCAGACCGTCGCCGCGGACCTGTACCCGCTGAGGGAACGACCCAGGATCCAGGCGAAGTTGTCGACGGTGTGGGCGACGTCGTCGGTGGCGGGACCGGCCCTGGGCGGCCTGCTCGCGACGTACGCGGACTGGCGCTGGATCTTCCTCGTCAACCTGCCCGTCGGCGCGGTGGCGTTGTGGCTCATCGGCCGCCATCTGCACGAGCCCGTACGGGAGTCGGGGGCGAGGCTGGGGCGCGTCGACTGGCCGGGCGCGCTCGCCGTGTTCGCGTGCGGCGGTGTCCTGCTGACGGCCCTGGTGCAGGGCGGGGTCGCCTGGCCCTGGCTGTCGGGCCCCTCGGCCGCCCTGTTCGGCACGGGCCTCGCCCTGGCCGCGCTCGTGGTGGTGGTCGAACGGCGGGCCGCGGAACCGATCGTCCCGGGCTGGGTGTGGCGGCGGCGCACGATCGCCGCCGTCAACCTGTCCCTCGGCGCGCTCGGGCTGCTCATGGTGGCGCCGACGGTCTTCCTGCCCACGTACGCGCAGTCGGTGCTCGGGCTGAGCCCGGTCGCCGCCGGGTTCGTGCTGTCCGTCTGGACGCTGAGCTGGCCGGTGTCGGCGGCCCTGAGCCAGCACCTGTACCGGCGGATCGGCTTCCGCGACACGGCACTTGTCGGCATCGGCACCGCCGCGCTGATCCTGCTCGCGTTCCCGTTCCTGCCCTACCCGGGAGCCGCCTGGCAGCCGATGCTGCTGATGCTGCTGCTCGGCGCGGCCCTCGGGATCTTCCAGCTCCCGCTGATCGTGGGCGTCCAGTCGACGGTGGGCTGGGCCGAGCGCGGCACGGCGACCGCGTCGGTGCTGTTCTGCCGCCAGACCGGGCAGACGGTCGGCGCCGCGGTGTTCGGCGCGATCGCCAACGGGGTGCTCGCCGCGCGGCTGGGCGGCGCGGGCGACCTGGACTCCGTCACCCGGTCGCTGAACGCGGGGGTGACGTCCGCGGCGACCAGGAGGGCGGTCGCGGACGCCGTGCACGCGGTCTACCTGGGTGCGGCCGTCGCGGCGGCGGTGGCCTTCGTGACGCTGCTGCTCCTGGCTCCGCGCCGCTTCGCCGTGCTCAAGGAGTAGCAGGCGTACGGGAGTTGGCAGGCGCGGGAGGAGACGCGGACGTGGCGGGGCCGGACGGGTCGTGGTCCGCGGTGGCCCGGAAGCACTCCCGGGCGCCGTCCGCCGCGGGCCGGAAACAGGCGCGGACGACCGTGCCGGGGTGGGTCACGCTCATGACCGTGTGGACGTAGGTGTCCGCCTGGGCCTGGTCCCCGACGCGGGCGGAGTGCCCCGGCCCGCCCTCTCCGGCCGCCGTCACCTCGACCCGGTCCCCGATCCGCGCCCCCCACATCCGTGCCCAACTGGTGCCGCACACCGCGCTGTAGCGCAACTGGACGGTGGCGCCGGTGGCGGTGCGGTGCTCGGCGAGGGTGTCCGGCTCGGCGGCGCACCCGGTGGTCACCGGGTCCTCGCCCTCGCAGGCCGCCGCACGGCAGAGCGGTCCGGCGGCCCGGGGGACGGCTGCGGACACCGACGGCGGCGCGGTGCCGTCGCGGTGCGCGAGGAGCAGCAGCACCGGCACCAGGACGGCGACCAGGACGGCGCACCCGGCGACGAGGACGGCGGGGCCCAACACGCCCCGGTGGCGCGGCCGTCGGGCCGCCGGGGACACGCCGCCCGGCGTCGCGCCCTCCCCGCCGGCCGGTACCGCGGCGGGCGCGGGCTCCGGTACGGGCGGGGCCGCCACCGGGTCCGCGGCCGGGCCGGGACGCGGCGCCGCCTCCTTCGCGCGCCCGCCCCACTCCGCCTCCGCCATCTCCCACAGCGCCAGGCACCTGCCGTCCGGTTCCCCCGCGAGGCGGCACAGCGCCTGGACGGCCGCGCGCGGCGGGAGGGTCCTGCCGTTGAGATAGCGCTCCCACGACGACTTGCTGAACGCGGTCGCCGCCGCGAGGCCGGCCAGGCTCAGGCCGGTGCGCTGCCTCAACTCCCGCAGGACGGCGACGAGTCGGACGCCCTCGCGGGACAACTCGGGCCGGGTCACCCCCGCAGCGCCTTCCAGGTGTGCGGTCCGACCATGCCGTCGACGTCGAGCCCGGACCGCTTCTGGAAGGCCTTGACCGCGCGTTGCGTGAGCGGCCCGAACATCCCGTCGATGCCGCCCGGGGAGATGCCCGCCCGGCGTAACAGGCACTGCGCCTCGGCGACTTCGGGCCCGGCGTCGCCGTAGCCCAGTTCCGCGTCCCGGGTGCGGCTGATGCCCGCGTACCAGAGGCCCCCGGTGCGCTCGGTCCGGCAGGTGTACGCGGGCGGCGCCGAGGAGGAGGCGGAACCGGGCGCGGCGACGGGGGTGACGGCCACCTCGCCGCGCGTGTCGAGCCGCAGGGCGACGAACACCGCCGAGGAGACGGCGACGACCAGGGCCGCCACCCCCGACACGACGGCGAGGCGCAGCAGCCGCCGGTGGGCCGGGGAGTCCAGGGCGTCCGGGGGCGGCACGGCCGGGGGCACCGCCGCGGGCAGGACGTCCGGCACGGCGGCGGGCCCGGCCGGCACGGCGTCCGCGGAGGGCTGTCCGCCGCCGGCCGCGACCTCGCGCAGGGCGAGCAGCCGCACCGCGTCGACGCCGCCGATCCGGGCCAGCGCCTCGACGGCCTCGACGGGCGGCAGCGACCTGCCGCCCAGGTACCGCTCCCAGGACTTCGCGCTGTACCCGGTCTTCGCCGCGAGCTGACGCGTGCTCAGTCCGCTGCGGTCCTTGAGGCGGCGCAGATGAACGATCAACTGCCGTGCACGCGGGTCGAGTTCGGCGGAAAGCGGCTTCCAGCGCGGCATGTTCCCCCCAGCGATGCGGTCACGACCGTGATCAGCGGCCCCCCGCTCGCGTCGCATTCTGCATGAGCACGCGACCCTCTGCCACACCGTCCCGCGACGCCGTCCGAGGCCCGGATGTCCCCGCAGGTCAGGGGGCGGCCCGTCCCGCGAAGTCGTCACTTGCGCCCCAGCCGTGGCCGCCCCGGGCCGTCCCCGGCACGTTGGGTGCCACGACCTGCTCGCCGGGCAGGCCGGGTGCCGGAACACGAACCGAAAGAGGAACGCATGCGACCGAACGCCATGGGCAGGACCATCGCCGGCCTCGCCGCCGTCGTCGGCCTCGCCGCCGGAAGCCTCGCGACCGCGGGCACCAGCTTCGCGGCCCCCGCCGAGGCTCCGCGGACGGCGACGAACGTACAGGCCGCCGCCGCGGCCACCTACTGGAACTTCGGCCTCACCGCGGCCGAGGCGAAGAACGTCCAGACCTGGCTGGCCGAGTACTGGTCCTACACCGACGGCGCCGACGGCCAGCTCGGCCCCGACAGCTGGAAGGCCTTCCAGCGCTGCCTGAAGACGTACTGGGGCTACACCGGCGCCATCGACGGCGACCCCGGCACCAACACCATCAAGGCGCTCCAGCGTCTGCTCGCCGCCGACTACGGCTACACCGGCGCCATCGACGGCGTCGCCGGCTCGGGCACGCAGGCCGCGTTCAAGCGCTTCGCCGCCTGACCGGACAACAGAACCACCGCGGTCCGTCCTCCCCGGGGAGAGGACGGGCCGCGGTGCCGCGTGCGGGCACCGGGAAGGTCAACTCCCCTGCTGCGACGGGACGTCGACCCCTCCGCGCCGCGTCGCCCTCATTCCGCCACGGCGCGTCCGGTGAGTGCGGACAGGCTGTCGCGGACGGTGTCCATCTGGGCGCGGACGTCGTCCCACGTCGCGCCGTGCTCGCGCAGCACCCGTTCGGTCTCGCGGGCGACGAGGTCCTCGCGGGCCCGTGCCTCCGCGATCAGCTCGACGGCCTTCGCGTCGGCCATCTCGTCGAGGCGGCGCACCGAGTTCGCGGCGGCGGCGAGGTCCCGCTTGGCCTGTGCCAGGGCGGCCTCGGCACGGGCGGCCGACTCGGACTGCCAGGCACTGAAGGCGGCCGCGCGCGCCTTCTCCTCGCGCTCGGCCTCCTCCCAGCGGCGGGCCTGTTCCGCCATCAGTTCGTCGGGCACCGCGGCCGTGCGCCGGCGCATCTCGCGCAGCGCCTCCAGTGCCTCGGTCCGCTCGGCCTTCACCTCGCGGCGGGCGGAGACCCGGATCGCGTCCGCCTCCTCGCGGGCGGCGACCAGCCGCTGCCGCGCGGACTCCTCGGCCTCCGCGCGCAGGGCGTCGGCGTGCGCCCGGGCGGCCTCCCGCGCCGCGGCGGCCCGCTCCCGCACCCCCTCCACGAGACGCTGCGCGGCCTCGCGCGCGCCGTCGGTCAGGGCGCGGGCCTCCTCCTGCGCGAGCCGGAAGACCTGCTGGGCGCGCTCGCCGAGCGTCTCGTAGGTCTGCGGGGCGAGGCGGGCCGCCCGGTGGCGCAGGTGCTGCGCCTGGTCCTCCATGTTCTTCGTGAGGACCGTCAGCCGCGCGGCCCGCTCCCACGCGGTGTCCCGCTGCCGCGAGAGGGACACCGCGTGGGCGTCGACCTGTTCGGGACGGTAGCCGCGGCCGCGTACGGCCGCGAAGCCGTGCGGCGGCGGTGACGCACTGCTGCTCATCCTTGATCTCCTCTCCGCCGGACCCACGCGCCATGACGCAACGAACGGAAGAACCCGAATGACGATCAAATGATGCGAAAGGCGACGAACCGTGATGAATGATTGTGCGCACATCTTGCTGGACCGGACAGAAGTGTTCATAACGCGACACTCCGCACACAGGTCACGCATCTCGGACGAACGGGACCGGAACGGGACACGCGGAAGGGGCTGTCCCCCGTCGTGACGACGACGGGGGACAGCCCCTTCCGCGGACGATTCAGACCCGGATCAGAGCAATCCGTCCCACATCTGTTCGAGCAGCACCGACCACCAGGTCTCCGGCGAACCGAGCGCGGGCGGGTCGAGCGAGGCGAGCTGCGCCTGGAAGTCGACCGTCCAGCGGCCCGCCTGCTCCTGGTTCAGCCCGAACCGCAGCCGCCACATCCGGCCGAGCAGCGCCAGGCAGCGCGCGAACTCGGGCAGCCCGGAGTTGACGAACTGCGGCGGTACGGACGTGCCGCCCGGCCCCGCCTCCACCGGCACCGCGACGATGTTCGCCGTGCCGTACTGCACGCAGAGCGCCTTGCCGAAGTCACTGCCCATCACCAGGTACGAGCCCGCGTCCGGGGACGGCTGCACGCCGCGCTCCTGGGCGAGTTCGGCGAGCGTGGGCACGGGCCGGCCGGGCTGGGCCTGCGCCCAGAAGAACGGACCCATGTCCAGCGGCAGTCCGGCGGCCACCAGGGTGTGCGCCACGATCGGGGGCACCCCCTGCCGGGACACCGCGGCCTGCTCGAACCGGAAGACGCCGGGCCCGAAGGCCGCCGCCAGTTCCTGCGCGACACCCTCCGGCGGGAGCGGCGGCGCCGGCGGCACGTGCGGCAGCGGCGCGCGCACCGGGACGAGCCGGGCCGGACCGTCCGCGACCTGGTGCAACTCGCCCTGGTGCGCCAGGAGTTGCTGCATGCCCTGCTGACGGCTCGCGTGGTCCGTGCCGTACGGGGCGATGCTCGCCAGCCGCGCCTGCGGCCACTGCTCGCGGATCATCCGCGCGCAGTAGGCACCGGGCAGTTCGCAGGACTCCAGCTCCGTGTGGAGTTCGAGGACCTGGTCCGGCGGGACGTTCATGGCGCGCAGCTCGTGGAAGATCTGCCACTCCGGGTGCGGCGTGCCCGGCGCGGAACGCCGGATCAGCTGCTGCTCGGAACCGTCCTGCGCGCGGTAGCGCAGGACGGCCTGGTAGCCGGGTCCCACGGTCGGCACACCGGCCTGCTGCGGATAGCCGTACGCGGGTGCCTGCGCGCCGGGCGGCGGCGGGACGGCACCGGGCGGCAGGTTCTGCGGCAGGCCCCGGGGCACGCCGGGCGGCGGCGGGGGCGCGCCGGGGCCGCCCGGCACGGGCGGGGCGAACACCGTCTCCGCGTGGTGCACGGCACCCGGCACCGACTGCGCACCGGGCACACCGGGGGCGCCGGGAGCACCCGGGGCGCCCGGCGGCGGGAAGCCGCCCGCCTGCGGGCCGGGGTCGGCGAACATCGTCGCCGCGTGGTGCACCCCGCCGCCCGGAGGCGTACCGGCACCGCCGGGAGGAGCGGGCGGACCGGGGGGCGCGGGCGGACCGGGGGGCGCGGGCGGACCGGGCGGGTTCGGCGCGCCGGGTCCCTCGGGACCGAGCGACGAGACCAGCTGGGTCGGCTGGTACCCCCCGGCGGGCGCGCCGGGCGGCGGCACCGGCGGGCCCGGTTCGGCGGGCGCGGACGGCCGGGCGCCCGGGACGCCGGGGGCGCCGGGCGGCGGCGGGGTGGTCGAGACGCCGCCCCGCCTGGCGCGCGGCGGGGGTGCCGCCTTGCTCGTGGCGGCGTCGGCGATGTCCCCGGCGTTCGGCGCGAGGTGCCGCGCGGGAGCGGCCGGAGGCGGCGGCGTCCCCTGCGGGGCGCCCTGCGGATACCCGTACGGCGCTCCGGGCCCCGGCGGGGGCGGGGGCGTCTGTCCCGGGAGCGGAACGGGGGGCGGCGGCGACTGCGGCGGCGACTGCGGCTGCGGCTGCGCGAAGGCCGGGTCGCCGACCGCGGGTGCCAGTGCGGTGGGCGGCAGTTGGCTGCCGCCGGCGATCAGCGCCGTACGGTCGTCGGCACCGGCGGGCGGCGGTGTGCGGTCCGGGCGGACGTCCACCGGCTGGGCCGCGAACACGGTCTGCGGCAGGGGCACCGAACGGTCCTCGCCGGAATCGGCGTTGGTGTCCGTCCCGGCCCACGGGGTCGCCCCCGGCGGCACACCGGGAACGTCGGGCGCGGCCGCGGGGGCCGGCACCGCCGCCGGGGCGGCGCCCGGACCCGTACCCGCCCCGGGGGAGGCGGAGCTGCCCGCCCGCCGGTCCGGGATCCCCAGCCGGTCCGCCGCCTCCTGGAGCCACTCGGGCGGGCTCAGCAGGAACGACGTCTGGTTCAGGTCCACCCGGGCCGGCGGCGCGGGAGGCGCGTCCTCGATCTCCCTACGGCCGTACTCCTCCTCGTAGCGCCGGATCACCTCGCCCACCGGCAGGCCCGGCCACAGCGAGGCCTCGCCGCTGTCGCGGGCCAGCACCAGGCGCTGGGCGCCCCCGTCGGAGCGCGGACCGTCCGCGCGGTCCTCCGCCCACACCACGAACCCGAGGTCGAACTCCCGTACCCGCACCTCGCGGTGCTGGTACGCGGGCAGGTCCCCGTTGATCCACTCCTCGGCGCGCTCCTGCGCCTGCGCGTACGTCACCATCGCGTCGTCACTCCCCCACCGTCGACAGCGGCACGGCGCGCGCGAAGCCGCCGTCCACCATCAGGTTCGCCACGGTCTCCAGCTCGGGCGGACTGCCCGCGAGCCGGGACAGGAACTGGTCGAAGTCGTCGCCGCACGGCAGCAGCAGCCGCTCGACGCGCTCGGCCGGCGGCATCGCCGGGTCGGTGTCGCGCACGTCGTCGTACAGGCAGAACCAGACCGAGCCGAGCCGTTCGCCGCGCACCTTCACGGCGAGCATGCCGCCCTGCACGAACGACACGCACAGGTAGTCCTTCGTGAGGTGGTCGCGCAGGCACTTGTTGACGTACACCAGGTCGTTGACGGCGGCCTCGTCGCGCACCGTGAAGAACGGCTGGTCGATCAGCATCCCCAGCTCGGCGTCGAGCGCCGTGCCCACCGGGGCGCAGCCGCCGGCCGCCTTGAGGAACGACCGGTACGCGCCCGGGAGGCGGTAGCCGAGGTCCTCCTCCACGCCCTGCACCTGGGCCTCGGTCACCGCGACCGACGCCTTCGGCAGCGCGAAGTGCGCGGGACGGGTCTCCTGGAGCGGGCGGGTGCCGCGCTTGGCGTGGTCGACGCGGGCCGTCGCGATGCCGCCGTGGTGGCGCAGCAGCGCCTTCACCTCGACGGGCACGAGTTCGAGACGGCGGCCGCCGGCCACGTGGTGCCAGGTCCAGCCGTGCGGGGTGGCGACCGAGGGCACCGTGTCCCACAGTTCGTGGCCCGACGCGGACAGCGCGGCGTTCGCCGACACGTAGTCCGTCAGGCGCAGTTCGTCGACGCCGAAGCCCTCCGGGGGCTCGGCGATCTCCACCGCCGCGCGCGCGTAGGGCGAGAAGTCCGGGTAGCCGTGCTCGTCGACACGTACTCCCCTGGGGTGTCGCCCGGCCCGTACGGGATCGGGGAAGTGCACGTTCTGTCCGGCGTACGCCGCGTTCGGCGGCGCGGTCCGGTCACCGGCCTGGCCGCCGGGAGGAGCCCCCAGCCCGAGCCGACCTGTCGTCATGGCGGTTGCCCCCTGCGGCACTCTGTACGAATCCGTGACGGCACCATCGGCCCGCCCCGGCCCGTATCGACTGACTCCAACGCGTTGACCGCACGCACGGCCGTGCGGGACAGCCTATGCGGTACGACGGCACCGGTCACCGGCCCTCCGTTCGAGTGACCGCCCGTCACAGCGCCGTGACAGCGTGCCCGGAACGGACGTCCCACGCGCCCCCAGCTACCGCACCAGCCACGCGGTTTGGCAGTCTGGTTCCTCCCAGGGGGACGCACGGGAGGGGAGAACGACCATGACCGGGACGCAGACAGAGCCCCCGACATCGCCGCGAAAGGGGACGTCGGGAGACCCCAGGATCGGCTGGAGCACCACGGAAACCCCGCATGCTCCCGTACTTCTCCACCGCCGTGACGGCATCCTTCCCACGGTCGCCGCGGCGCTGTCCGTGCACGGCGCGACGCTCACCGGGACCGCCGCGCGCGGTGACCAGCCGCCCGCGCTCCACCCGTTGGTGCAGGACTTCCTCGACACCCTCACCAGCGCGCAGCGCGACCGGTTCACCGGCCGGTGCGCGGAGGCCGTCCTCGTCTCCCGGCACCTGACCGCCGCCGACACCGCCCGCAGCAAGCGCGCCGCGCGCAAGCCGATGACCAACGGCGAGGCCCGCAAGGCGCTCAAGCACGGCAAGCTGACGACCCGGCGCATCCGGGAGGACGGCGACCCGCTGCACGGCACGTTCGCCGCCCCGTGCCGCGCCTGCGCCGCGCTCTGCGCGCACTTCGGCGTCCGTGTCGTCGACCCGACGCCCGAGGACGGCTCCCCCGGTTCCTGAACGCCCGACGCCCCCGATCCGTATCTCACCGTCGAGACCGCGGACCCCGACGAACCAAGGACAGATGCACCCCGAGCGCACCACCACCCGCTTCCCCGCACCCGTCGACGCCGCGCTGCGCGCCGCCGGCTGGCAGCCCGGACGCTGGGACATAAAGCAGGCCGAGATCTGGGCGGACACGCTGCGCGAGCACACCTCGCCCGCGGGCCACCGGCACGCCGTGTTCCCCGCCGCCGTCGAGGCGTGGGCGGAGTTCGGCGGCCTGCGCCTGGGCCCGGCGGGCACGGGCCGTCAGGTCGCGCCCGCACGGCTGCACCTCGACCCGCTGCACGGCCTGCACCTGGCGCGCACGCTGGGCGACCTCGGCCGCGCGCTCGGCACGGAACTCAGCCCGCTGGGCGAGGAGACGGACTCCCGGGCCCTGCTGGCCATCGACACCGAGGGCCGCGTCTACACGCTGGACCACACCGGCGACTGGTACGTGGGCCCGGAGATCGACACGTCCCTGGCCGCCCTGGTCGCGGGCACCGAACCGTCCCGCCTGACGACGGCCTGACGGCACGCGCCCCCCCGCGCCGGGCCGGGCCGGCGGCCCGGTGACTCAGCCCGCCCCGGCGGAGCGCTACGCCGCCGGGATCACCGCCGACACCCGGAAGCCCCCGGCGTCCGTCGGGCCCGACACGAAGACGCCGCCCAGCGCGAGGACCCGCTCCCGCATGCCGAGCAGGCCGTTGCCGCCCGAGGGGAGGCGGGCCGCCGTCACCGAGGCGGGTTCCGGGGGCGGTTCGTTCTCCACCTGCATCGCGATCTCCGCGCCCCGGTGCGCGAGCCGTACGTGCGTCTTGGCGCCCGCCGCGTGCTTGTGGACGTTGGTCAGCGCCTCCTGGACCACGCGGTACGCGGTCTGCTCGATCCGCGCCGCGTACCCGCGCAGCTCGCCCTCCACGGAGAGGTCCACGACCATGCCCGCTGCGGCCGACTGCCCGACCAGTTCGTCCAGTTCCGACAGGCACGGCCCGCCGTCGCCGCCGGCCGGCGCGGGCGCGTCCGGGTCGGCGCGGTACGCCGCCGCGGCGGCCGCGGCGCCCACCGCCGCGAGCGGCACCTGGGAGCGGTCGCGGGCCGGCGGGACCCTGGTCGCGCCGCCGCCGTCGTCGCCGCTGCGCCGCAGCACGCCCAGCATCTCCCGCAGTTCGGTGAGCGCCTGGCGTCCCATGTCGCCGACGAGCGCCGCGTTGCGCACGGCCTTCTCCGGGTCCTTGCGGGCCACCGCCTGGAGGGCCGCCGAGTGCACCACCATCAGGCTGACGCGGTGCGCGACCACGTCGTGCATCTCCCGGGCGATCCGGGTGCGTTCCTCGTTGCGCGCCCACTCGGCGCGCTCCTCGGCGCGCTCGGCGAGCAGTTGCAGTTCGCGTTCCAGGCTGTCGGCGCGCTCGCGCAGACTCTCCATCAGCCGGCGCCGCGCCCCGAAGTACATGCCGAGCAGCACCGGCGGCGCGGTGAGCCCGAGCGAGGTGGCGAGCGCCGCGAACGGCACGAACCAGTCGCCCAGCGTCAGATCGCCGCTCGCCATCTCCTGGCGCACCCGTACGAACGTCACGATCAGCGTCCCCACCAGGGACATGCCGGCCAGCACGCCGATGATGCGGCGCGGCAGTTCGGCCGCCGCCAGCGTGTAGAGGCCGACGGCCCCCATCAGGAAGCCCATCTCGGCCGGTGTGACGGCGATGGCGACCAGCACCACCGCGATCGGCCACTTGCGCCGGATCAGCAGCACGGACCCGGCCAGTACCCCGAAGACGACACCCGCCGCCAGCGGCAGGCCCGCGTCCCGCGCGAACGGGACGCCCTCCGCGCCGCACTCCGCGGCCGACACCAGCGCGAGGCCGGCGTCGAACACGGCGCTTCGCCACCGGTCCCACCACCACGGCCCGGCGTGGGCCGCCGTGTGCTCTTCCCCCGTCGTGGTCATGCGTCCAGCGTACGGGCGGGGGCGCACGGATTTCCGGGCAGTTTCGCCGACCGGTCCACACCACTCCCGGGGGACCGCGCGCGGGGGAGGCTCCCTCTGCGTTCCCGGCGGACGCCGCGCACCGGGCCGCGACGCCCGCCGTCCGTCCCGGGCACCGGCGGAGGCATCGGTTCCGCGGCGCGCGCGGGGCACTTTCCGGCCACCGCGCGCGAGGCGTCGCGAGGACCCCGGCGACCGGGCACCGGGCCCCGCGGGCCGCACCGCCGCCGCGCCCCAACTGCCGTGCGCGGGGCGGCGACCCGGGCCGGCGGCGACGGCCGGGGCGGTGCTCCGGCGACCGTCCGGGGAGGTTCCGTCGCACGCGGGGGGCGCGGTACGGCATAGTAGGGGCTGCACTCGTCGGGGTCCCCTACAAGGGACACTTCGGGCAGGCCCTCCCGGGTCGTCTAATGGCAGGACAAAGAGTTTTGGTCTCTTGAATGAGGGTTCGATTCCTTCCCCGGGAGCTTCCGGAAGGCGCATGTCGCCTCTATCACGTACACACCGCATTCGGGCCCCGACAGCTCCGTCGGGGCCCGCTCCCATGTCGTCTCCGAAACGCCCCGGTATCCTGCGGATGTCCGTCCCCACCCGTCGTCCACAGCCGAAGGACATCTCCGTGAGCGCCATTCGCCCGGCAGCCGTCGTCGTACTCGCAGCGGGTGAGGGCACCCGTATGAAGTCGGCCACACCGAAGGTCCTGCACCAGCTCTGCGGCCGGACCCTGGTGGGTCATGTGCTCGCCGCGGCGGGCGAGT
The DNA here is from genome assembly GCF_042956945.1 of Streptomyces sp. NPDC008150. Classification (NCBI taxonomy): domain Bacteria; kingdom Bacillati; phylum Actinomycetota; class Actinomycetes; order Kitasatosporales; family Streptomycetaceae; genus Streptomyces; species Streptomyces sp. NPDC008150. Next base: position 121,753 of record NZ_JBIBHJ010000004.1, read on the forward strand.
TGGCGCCGGAGAACCTCGTCGTGGTCGTCGGGCACGCCCGCGAGCAGGTGACCGCGCACCTCGCCGAGCACCCGGGCGGCGTGCGCACGGCCGTGCAGGAGCAGCAGAACGGCACCGGGCACGCCGTGCGCCGCGCCCTGGAGGAGCTGGGCGGTGTCGTGGACGGCACCGTGGTCGTGGTGTGCGGGGACACCCCGCTGCTGACCGGCGCGACGCTGGACCGGCTGGCCCGCTCGCACGCCGAGGACGGCAACGCGGTGACCGTGCTGACGGCGGAGGTCCCGGACGCGACGGGCTACGGACGGATCGTGCGCGACGGCGCCTCCGGCGCGGTGACGGCGATCGTGGAGCACAAGGACGCCTCGGACGCGCAGCGTTCGATCCGGGAGATCAACTCCGGCGTCTTCGCGTTCGACGGCCCGCTGCTCGCGGACGCGCTCGGCAAGGTCCGCACCGACAACAGCCAGGGCGAGGAGTACCTCACCGACGTCCTCGGCATCCTGCGCGAGGCCGGGCACCGCGTCGGCGCGTGCGTGGCGGGCGACCACCGCGAGATCGCCGGCATCAACAACCGCGTGCAGCTCGCCGAGGCGCGCCGCATCCTCAACGACCGGCTGCTCACCGCCGCGATGCTGTCCGGCGTGACGGTCGTCGACCCGGCCACGACCTGGCTGGACGTCACGGTGACGTTCGGCCAGGACGTCGTGGTCCACCCCGGCACCCAGCTCCAGGGCACCACGCACCTGGGCGAGGGCGCGGAGGTCGGCCCCAACTCCCGCCTGAAGGACACCGCGGTGGGCGCGGGCGCCCGCCTCGACAACACCGTGTCCGACGGCGCCGAGGTCGGCCCGGAGGCCACGGTGGGCCCGTACGCGTACCTGCGTCCCGGGACCCGGCTCGGCGTCCGCTCGAAGATCGGCACGTACGTCGAGACGAAGAACGCGACGATCGGCGAGGGCACCAAGGTGCCGCACCTGTCGTACGTCGGGGACGCGACGATCGGCGACTTCACGAACATCGGCGCCGCGAGCGTGTTCGTCAACTACGACGGGCAGGACAAGCACCACACGACCGTGGGGTCGCACTGCAAGACCGGTTCGGACAACATGTTTGTGGCACCGGTCACCCTCGGGGACGGCGTCTACACCGCCGCCGGGTCCGTCATCACCAAGGACGTACCGGCCGGTTCGCTGGCCGTGGCCCGGGGCCAGCAAAGGAATATCGAGGGCTGGGTGGCCCGCAAGCGTCCGGGAAGCGCCGCGGCGAAGGCCGCCGAGGCGGTGTCCCGGGAGGCGTCGGACGAAAGCTGACCGGAAACAGGCACGTCGCGGACGGCGTACCGTGATAAACGCACAATCCGCACCACACAGCTGAGACGCGCTCTCTTGCCCAGCTGCGAGACCTCTGAGGAGAAAGTGCTGTGACCGGGATCAAGACGACCGACTCGAAGAAGTTGATGTTCTTCTCCGGCCGTGCCCACCCCGAGCTTGCCCAGGAGGTCGCCCACCAGCTGGGTGTCGGCGTCGTTCCGACGAAGGCCTTCGACTTCGCGAACGGCGAGATCTACGTCCGTTACGAGGAGTCGGCACGCGGCGCGGACTGCTTCCTGATCCAGAGCCACACGGCTCCGATCAACAAGTGGATCATGGAGCAGCTGATCATGATCGACGCGCTGAAGCGCGCGTCGGCCCGCTCCATCACCGTGATCGTGCCCTTCTACGGCTATGCCCGGCAGGACAAGAAGCACCGCGGCCGCGAGCCCATCTCGGCCCGCATGATCGCCGACCTGATGAAGACGGCGGGTGCCGACCGCATCCTCACCGTCGACCTGCACACCGACCAGATCCAGGGCTTCTTCGACGGACCGGTGGACCACCTGTTCGCGCTGCCCCTGCTGGCCGACTACGTGGGCCACAAGGTCGACCGCGACAAGCTGACGATCGTCTCCCCGGACGCCGGCCGCGTGCGCGTCGCCGACCGCTGGTGCGACCGTCTCGGCGCCCCGCTCGCGATCGTGCACAAGCGGCGCGACAAGGACGTGGCGAACCAGGTCACCGTCCACGAGGTCGTCGGCGAGGTCAAGGACCGGGTCTGCGTCCTGGTCGACGACATGATCGACACCGGCGGCACCATCTGCGCCGCGGCGGACGCGCTGTTCGCGCACGGCGCGGAGGACGTCATCGTGACGGCCACGCACGGCGTGCTCTCGGGTCCGGCGGCCGACCGCCTGAAGAACTCCAAGGTGAGCGAGTTCGTGTTCACGAACACGCTGCCCACCCCCGGCGAGCTGGAGCTCGACAAGATCACGGTCCTGTCGATCGCCCCGACCATCGCCAGCGCGGTGCGCGAGGTGTTCGAGGACGGCTCGGTCACGAGCCTCTTCGACGAGCACTAGCGGTACCCGCGAGGGCGCCCGCGAGCCGGGTTCCCTTGATCGATTTTCCTGCGGCCTCCCTGGCCGAGTACCCTGACCAGGTTGCTCGGCGAGGGAGGCCGTACCGCTTCAGTGAGGCGGACCAGGTTCTCCGTTATCGACGCGCTCTTCGTAGCAGGCCGTTCGTGGCCGGGTGACCACGTCCGTACCTGTAGCACGAGGAGTGAACATGTCCGAGATCAAGCTTGCCTCCGAGACCCGCAGCGAGTTCGGCAAGGGCGCCGCCCGCCGCATCCGCCGCGACCACAAGGTCCCCGCGGTCCTCTACGGGCACGGCACCGAGCCCGTCCACCTGGTGCTCCCGGGCCACGAGCTGCTGCTCGCCCTGCGCACCTCGAACGTCCTCATCGAGCTGGACGTCGAGGGCAAGTCCGCGCTGGCCATCCCGAAGGCCGTCCAGCGTGACGCCGTGCGCGGCACCCTGGAGCACGTCGACCTGCTCCTCGTGAAGCGCGGCGAGAAGGTCACCGTCGAGATCCCCGTCCTCGCCGAGGGCGAGCTGGCCCCGGGTGCCTTCATCCTGGAGCACGTGCTGTCGACCCTCACGGTCGAGGCCGAGGCCACGCACATCCCCGAGTCCGTCTCGGTCTCCATCCAGGGCCTGGAGGCCGGTGCGGCCATCCACGCCAAGGACATCGAGCTGCCCAAGGGCACCACGCTGGCCATCGACGAGGACGCCGTCGTGCTGCAGGTCCTGGCCGCGCAGGCCGAGGAGCCGGCCGCCGACGCGGACGAGGCCGCCGAGGGCACCGAAGAGGCCTGATCCCCCGGGATCACCGATTGCCGCGTCAGCCGCTGTCCCCGTACGGGGGCGGCGGCTGGCGCGTGTCAGGACCGCAGAGCCGGCGACAGAGCGGAAGAAGGAAGACACGTGACGGCTGACCCCGGCACCCCCTGGCTGATCGTCGGCCTGGGCAACCCCGGCCCCGAGTACGCGGCGAACCGGCACAACGTGGGCTTCATGGTGGCCGACCTGCTGGCCGGCCGGATCGGCGGGAAGTTCAAGCGCGCCGGCAAGGCGCAGGCCCAGGTCCTGGAGGGCCGCATCGGCCCGCCCGGCCCCGCGAGCCGCCGCGTGGTGCTGGCGAAGCCGACGTCGTACATGAACCTGTCGGGCGGCCCGGTGAACGCGCTGCGCGACTTCTACAAGGTCCCGTTGGCGAACGTGGTCGCGGTCCACGACGAGCTGGACATCGACTACGGCGTGCTGCGCCTGAAGCTCGGCGGCGGCGACAACGGCCACAACGGACTGAAGTCGATGACGAAGGCGATGGGCCCCGACTACCACCGGGTCCGCTTCGGCATCGGCCGCCCGCCGGGCCGCATGCAGGTCGCGGACTTCGTCCTGAAGGACTTCTCGGGCACGGAGAAGAAGGAACTGGACTACTTCGTGGACCGCGCGGCGGACGCGGTGGAGGCCCTGATCGCGGAGGGCCTGGAACGGGCGCAGGGCACGTACAACTCCTGACGGCGCACACCGGCGGGTCCCCGCAACCGGGCGCCCGGCAGCCTGAGTTGACTCGCCGCACATCCATGGCCAATGATCACCGCCATGCCTTCCGCCGTCTCCCCGCCCGCCAAGCGCTCGAACCCCGTGCTGCGGGTGAGCCGGGTCCTGGGGACGCTCGCGGTCGTGCTGCTGATCCTCGTCGCCGGCGTCTGGGCGTCCTGGCACAACGCCCAGCAGGTGATGCTGACCAAGGGCCGCGAGAGCGGCACCCTGACGGTCACCCGGTGCGCCGACGACCTCTGCACCGGCCCGTACACCCCCCGGTCGGTGGGCTCCACCGCGCGGCCCCGGGTGGTCATCGACAGGTCCGTCGCCGTGCGCAGGGGTTCGACGTACGACGTGATCGTGAAGCCCGGCACGAACGAGGTGCTGCGGTCCGGCACGGGCGGCGTGCTGCTGGCCTGGCTGCCCTTCGGCGGGGCGCTGCTGCTCGCCGCGGTGCTGGTGGCGGGCGGACTGCGCAAGTCCGGGCTCGCGAAACTGCTGGGTCTCGCGGGCGCCCTGCTGGTGACCGTCACCTTCTTCGCGCTCTGAACTCCCGCCACCGGCACGGGACATGACGAGATGACGGTGCCCCCGGCCCGTACCGCGACCGGGGGCACCGTCAACAGCCCGTCGGTCAGCCGGTGTTGCGCAGGCCGGCCGCGACGCCGTTGACCGTCAGCAGCAGTGCGCGGGAGAGGACCGGGTCGGCCTCCTCCTCGGCCGCGACCGCGTCGCGCTGGCGCTTGAGCAGCGCCACCTGGAGGTAGGAGATCGGGTCCAGGTAGGCGTCGCGGATGGCGAACGTCTGCTTCAGGTCGGGCTGCGCGGCGAGCAGTTCGGACTCGCCGGTGACGTTGAGCACCTCACGCACCGTCAGTTCGTGCTCGGCCTTGACGACGTCGAAGACGTGCTTGAGGTGGTCGGGCACGAGGGTGTCGACGTAGTGCCCGGCGATGCGCAGGTCCGTCTTCGCGAGCGTCATCTCGACGTTGGAGATGAAGTTCCGGAAGAAGTGCCACTGGTCGCGCATCTCTTCGAGCACCGTGTCGAGACCGGCCTCGCGCAGCGCCTTGAGGCCGGAGCCGACGCCGAACCAGCCGGGCACGATCTGCCGCGACTGCGTCCAGCCGAACACCCACGGGATGGCCCGCAGTCCGTCGAGGGAGACGCCCGAACCGGGGCGGCGCGAGGGCCGCGAACCCAGGTGCAGGTCGGCGAGCTGGTCCACCGGGGTGGACGCGAGGAAGTACGACGGCAGGTCGGGGTCCTCGACGAGCGCGCGGTACGCGTGGTGCGCGGCGTCGGAGACCACGTCCATCGCCGCGTCCCAGCGCGCCAGCGCCTCGCCGGACTGGCGGGGCGCGGTGTGCAGGGCGGAGGCCTGGAGGGTGGCCGCGATGGTCAGCTCCAGGTTCTCCCGGGCCAGCGACGGGATCAGGTACTTGTCGGAGATGACCTCGCCCTGCTCGGTCACCTTGATCTCGCCCTCCAGCGTGCCCCACGGCTGCGCGAGGATCGCGTCGTGAGTGGGGCCGCCGCCGCGGCCGACGGTGCCGCCGCGGCCGTGGAACAGGCGCAGCCGCACCCCGTAGCGGTGCGCGACGTCGCGCAGCCGGCGCTGGGCGCGGTGGATCTCCCACTGCGAGGTGGTGATGCCGCCGAACTTGGAGGAGTCGCTGTAGCCGAGCATGACCTCCTGGACGTCGCCGCGCAGGGCCACGAGCCGCCGGTAGGAGGGGTCGGACAGCATGTCCTCCAGGATCGTGTCCGCGGCCTTCAGCTCGTCGGTCGTCTCCAGGAGCGGCACGATGCCGATCTTCGCCCAGCCCGCGTGCAGGTCGAGCAGCCCGGCCTCGCGGGCGAGCACGGCGGCGGCGAACACGTCGTCGGCGCCCTGGCACATCGAGATGATGTACGACTCGATGACCTCGGGGCCGAAGACCTCCAGGGCCCGCTTCACCGTCTGGAAGACGCCGAGGGTCTTCTCGCCCGCCGCGTCCACCGGCGCCGGGGACGGCGCGAGCGGCCGGCGCGAGCGCAGCTCCTTGGCGAGCAGCTTCGAGCGGTACTCGCGCGGCATGTCCGAGTAGCGCCAGGACTCCTCGCCGAGCCGGTCGAAGAGCTGGCCGAGGGCGTGGTGGTGGGCGTCGGCGTGCTCGCGGACGTCCATCGTGGCGAGCTGGAGACCGAACGCGGCGAGCGTGCGGATCGTGCGGTTCATCCGGCCGTCGGCGAACAGGCCGCCGCGGTGCTCGCGCAGCGAGGTCTGGATCAGGGTCAGGTCGTGCAGCAGGCCCGCGGTGCCGAGGTAGTCGCGGCCCGGCACGTGCGGGGTGCCCTTGGCGAGGCGCTCCTTGGTGTTCTCCAGCTTCTGCCGGATGCACGTGGCCTTGAGCCGGTAGGGCTCCTCGGCGTTGAGCCGCTTGTAGCGGGGGCTGATCTCCGGCAGCCGCTCCAGGTCCTCCTGGAGCGAGGTGAGGAGTTCCTCGGTGGCCCCGGTGTAGCGGACCGAGTTGGACAGGAAGCCGCGGAGCTCGTCGATCGTGTCCAGGGCGTCGTTGATGCCGTGCTCGTGCTGGAGGATCAGCACGTCCCAGGTGACCTGCGGGGTGACGTTGGGGTTGCCGTCGCGGTCGCCGCCGATCCAGGTGCCGAACGTCAGCGGCCGGGTGCCCGGGGGCAGCGTCACGCCGACGCGCTCCAGCTCGGCGGTCAGATCCTCCAGGACGTCGCCGACCGCGCCGGCGTGCAGCTCGTCCAGGTAGTAGATCGCGTTGCGGGCCTCGTCCGCGGGTTCCGGGCGGACCACGCGCAGCTCGTCGGTCTGCCACACCAGGTCGATGTTCTCGGCGAGCCGGGTGTCGTAGCGGCGGCGGTCCGCCTCGGTGACCGGGGTCTCCAGGAGTTCGCCGACGCGCCGCAGCTTGTTCAGCACGGAGCGGCGGGCGGCCTCGGTGGGGTGGGCGGTGAACACGGGGCGGACGGTGAGGTGTTCCACCGTCTCGCGCAGGTGCTCGGGGTCGGCGTCCTTGAGCCGGTCGGCGGTCTGCGCGAGCAGGCTGCCCTCGGCGGCCCGGCGGGCGCGCAGCTCGCGCCCGCGGTGCACCTGCTCGGTGACGTTGGCCAGGTGGAAGTAGGTGGAGAAGGCGCGGACCAGCTTGGCCGCGGTCTCCAGTTCGGTGCCGCGCAGCAGCTCGGCGGCGGCTTCACCGTCCTCGCGCGTGAGGCGGCGGACCTTCTCGACGAGATCGAGGAGCTCGGGTCCCTCCTGCCGCACCAGCGTCTCTCCGAGGAGGTCGCCCAGGCGGCGGATGTCGGCCCGCAGCTCGCTGCCGGTCGTCGTGGTCTGGTCGTCGGCACTGCTCACAGGTGCGGCTCCTTGCAGTGTTGAAGCTCGTCTGGGAGGGAACCCGAACGGTCGGCCGCGCAAGCGGTCCTCGTATCACGGAACGGCCGTCCGGGAAGAAATCGAGCGGACCGCGCTGTCCGACCACGTCCAAGGATAGGTCGCCCGACGACGCCGCAGGCTCTCGGGCTCTTGCCGCCGGTACGGGCGCTGCCATACTTACGATGCCGTAGGTTACGGAACCGTAGGAAACGGCACGCGTTTTCCACGGCCCGGCTCCCGCTCATACCCTCGACCCCACAGGGGACGCCCATGACCACGAGTTCCGATCTGATCGAAGACGCGCCGCAGGCGCCCGACGGTCCGACCCCCGTCGCCACCCTGGGCGGCGAGCAGAAGCGCTCGGTCGAACAGATCGCGCTCCTCCTCTTCATCATCATCCCGTTCCTCGCTCTCGTCGCGGCCGTGCCGCTGGCCTGGGGCTGGGGTGTGAGCTGGCTGGACCTCGGCCTGATGGTGTTCTTCTACTATCTCGGCTGCCACGGCATCACGATCGGCTTCCACCGGCATTTCACCCACGGTTCGTTCAAGGCCAAGCGACCGCTGAAGATCGCGCTGGCGATCATGGGCTCGATGGCCGTCGAGGGCCCGCTGGTGCGCTGGGTCGCCGACCACCGCCGCCACCACAAGTTCTCCGACGCCGAGGGCGACCCCCACTCGCCATGGCGCTTCGGCGACGACCTGCCCGCCCTGATGAAGGGCCTGGCCTGGGCACACATTGGCTGGATGTTCGACGAGGAGCAGACGCCGCAGGAGAAGTACGCCCCGGACCTGGTCAACGACCCGGCGATGCGCGCGATCTCCCGTCAGTTCATCCTGTGGACCGCGGTCTCGCTGCTGATCCCGCCGCTGGTCGGCGGCCTGGTCACGATGTCGTGGTGGGGCGCGTTCACCGCGTTCTTCTGGGGCTCCCTGGTGCGCGTCGCGCTGCTGCACCACGTGACCTGGTCCATCAACTCGATCTGCCACGCGGTCGGCAAGCGCCCGTTCAAGTCCCGTGACCGCTCGGGCAACGTGTGGTGGCTGGCGATCCTGTCGTGCGGCGAGTCCTGGCACAACCTGCACCACGCCGACCCGACCTCCGCGCGGCACGGCGTGGAGCGCGGCCAGCTCGACTCCTCGGCCCGCATCATCCGCTGGTTCGAGCAGCTCGGCTGGGCCTACGACGTGCGCTGGCCGTCCCGCTCGCGCATCGATTCCCGCCGCGACGCGGACCCGAGGCGCTCCCGGCGCGAGACGGAGACCGTCAAGGCGGCATGATGGTCGGCGTGGCGACCGACTCCAGCAGCACCGAGGGCAACGACAAGCCGCGGCGCGCGCGCCGCACCCGGATGACCGGGGCGGAGCGGCGCCAGCAGCTGCTGGAGATCGGACGCACCCTCTTCGCCGCGAAGGGCTTCGAGGGGACGTCGGTGGAGGAGATCGCGGCGCAGGCCGGGGTCTCCAAGCCGGTGGTCTACGAGCACTTCGGCGGCAAGGAGGGGCTGTACGCGGTCGTCGTCGACCGCGAGATGCGGTGCCTGCTGGACATGGTGACCGGCTCGCTGACGGCCGGCCATCCGCGCGAACTGTGCGAGCAGGCCGCCTTCGCGCTCCTCGACTACATCGAGGAGCGCACGGACGGGTTCCGCATCCTCGTCCGCGACTCCCCCATCCCGCAGTCCACCGGCACGTTCGCGTCGCTGATCTCCGACATCGCGACGCAGGTGGAGGACATCCTCGGCCGCGAGTTCAAGAGCCGCGGCTTCGACCCGAAACTGGCCCCGCTGTACGCGCAGGCGCTGGTGGGCATGGTCGCCCTGACCGGCCAGTGGTGGCTGGACGTGCGCCGCCCCAGGAAGTCCGAGGTCGCCGCCCACCTGGTCAACCTGGCGTGGAACGGCCTGGACGGCCTGGAGCAGAAGCCGCGGCTGATAGGGCACCGGAAGACCTGAGCCCACCGCACGGAACCGGCCGCGGTCCTTGTCGCCGCCGTGCGTGCCGGACCCCGCGTCCGCGGGCCGGGCCGACGACAGCCCCTAGCCCCTGCCCGGCTCCAGGAACTCCAGCCGGTTGCCCACCGGGTCGGTGCTGTAGAACCGGCGGTGGCCCGGCAGGTCGCCGTCCCAGACCACGTCCGCGCCGTGCGTGGCGAGGCGGTCCGCGAACGCGTCGATGTCCGCCACCCGCAGCCCCGGGTGCGCCTTCGCGGACGGCCGGAACCCCTCCTCGATGCCCACGTGCAGCCGTACCGCGCCCGCCCGGAACCAGCAGCCGCCGCGCGCCGCGAGCACCGGCGGCTTGGGCTCCTCCGTCATCCCGAGCACGCCGGTGTAGAAGGCGCGCAGCAGGTCCTCCGTGCCGGGCGGCGCCGCGAGCTGGACGTGGTCGACGGCGACGAGCACGTCAGGCCCCCTTCCGGGCGACCGCGAACAGCCGGCGGAAGGGCAGCACCGTGCCGTACGCGGCACGCGGGTACGCGGTGCGCAGCAGGTCCCGGTACTCGGCCACGAAGGCGTCCCGCGCCCCGGGGTCGCCGTCGAGCGCGGTGAGCGCGGGGCGCAGCCCGGTGCCGCCGACCCAGTCGAGCACGGCGTCCTCGCCGTCCAGCACGTGCAGGTACGTCGTCTCCCACACGTCGGCCGCGCAGCCGAGCCCGGCCAGCCGGTCCAGGTAGACGGCGGGGTCGTGGACGGAGTCCGCGGCGCGCAGCACCCCGCCGAGCCGCGCCTTCCAGCCTGGGCCCTCGGCGAGTTCGCGCATCAGGACGTGCAGGGGCGCGTCCATGTTGTGCGGGACCTGGAAGGCGAGGGTGCCGCCGGGCGCGAGCCCGTCCAGCCAGGCCGGGAACGCGTCGAGGTGGCCGGGGACCCACTGGAGCGTCGCGTTGGACACGATCAGGTCCCAGGCGCCCTGCTCCGGCGTCCAGTCGCGCAGGTCGGCGTCGGTGAAGTCGATCCGGCCGCCGCCGGGCGTGGGACCCGCGTGGGCGGCGGCGTCGGCGAGCATCTGCGGGGAGTTGTCGTAGCCGGTGATCCGCGCGGCGGGCCAGCGCTCGGCCAGCGTCGCGGTGACGTTGCCGGGACCGCAGCCGAGGTCGGCGACGCGCGGCGCGCTGCCGGGCAGGTCGCCGACGCGGGCCAGCAGGTCCGCGAACGGGCGGGCCCGGTGTCCGGCGTGACGTAGGTACTGGGCGGGGTCCCAGACGGGAGGGGTGGTGGGCACGGGCGCCTCCGGGAGATCGTCGGTGATCGTCGCGCCTCCAGCTTCACACCCCAACTATCTTGACGTCAAGAGACTTGAGATCAAGAGGCATCACTTCAAGAGACTTGAGATCAAGAGGCATCACTTCAAGAGACTTCACGTCGACACAACAACTACACTGATCGTCATGGAGGACGAGGTCGATCGGCTGGTCGCAGCATGGCGCCGGGAGCGCCCGGACCTCGACGTGGAACCGCTGGAGGTGCTGAGCCGCGTGAGCAGGCTCGCCCGGCACCTCGACCGGGCACGCCGACTGGCCTTCGCGGAGCACAGCCTGGAGCCCTGGGAGTTCGACGTCCTGACGGCGCTGCGGCGCGCGGGCAGCCCCTACCAGCTCTCACCGGGCCAGTTGCTGACCCAGACGCTCGTCACCTCCGGCACCATGACCAACCGCATCGACCGGCTGGCGAAGAAGGGCCTGGTGGAGCGGCTCCCCGACCCCAGCGACCGGCGCGGGGTACTGGTGCGCCTCACCCCCGACGGGCGCAACCGCGCCGACGAGGCACTGGCGGGCCTGCTCGACCAGGAACGCGCCCTGCTGGCCGAGCTGTCACGCGCCCAGCGTGGTGAACTGGCGGGACTGCTACGCCAGTTGACCGCCCCGTTCGACAACATCCCCGGCTAGGTCGACGGGACCCACGCCCGCCCGGCGCGCGAGCGCGACCGCGGCGAGGGTGGAGTGCACGCCCAGCTTGCCCAGGACGTTCTGCATGTGGGTGCGCACGGTGTGCGGGGACAGGAACAGCCGCTCCGCGACCGCCTTGCGGCCCAGGCCCGCCACCATGCAGCGCAGTACCTCGCGTTCGCGCGGGGTGAGCGACTCCACGAGCCGTTCGCTCTCGGTGCGGTGCTTGCGCGCCGCGGTCAACTCCCGCAGGACGCCGGTGAGAAGGGCGGGCGGCAGATGCGTCTCGTCGCGCAGCACCCCGCGGATGACGTTCAGCAGCCGCGACAGCGAGCAGTCCTTGGCGACCCAGCCCGAGGCGCCCGCCTGGAGCGCGAGCGCGGCCCGGCGCGGGTCGTCCTTCTCGGCGAGCACGACGGTCCGTACGCCCGGGTGCGCGGAACGGACGCCGGCGACCAGGGAGATCCCGTCCACCAGGCCCTCCTCGTTGCCCTCGCGCACGGGCACGGCCGCTCTGCCCGCCGGGACGTTGCCGCCGAGGTCGGCGTCCACGAGCACGACGTCGAACCGGCGGCCCTCGGTCACGGCGCGCTCCATGCAGCGCACCGCGGCCGGTCCCGAACCGGCGGCGGCGACGTCGACGTCCGGCTCGGCGGCCAGCGCCGCGGCCAGTGACTCGGCGAAGATGCGATGGTCGTCCACGACCAGGACTCGGATGCGGATCACGAAACCCCCTTCCCCACACTCCCGAAGAGCAGGGGATACCCCATGACAGGAGACGACGACCCGCACGGGTCCGACGCCCGAAGCCCTCGCGGGTCCTCCGTCCGTCTCAGGTCCCCGAAGCGGGGCCGCCGCGGCCGCACGGCCGCCGCCGTGCAGGAAACTGCTACCCCCACTTCGGGCGTCGTACCCGACTGTCGCGCCCCCTGATGGCACCGGCCCCCACCGGCGCTGTTCATCAGGGTACGGGCGGAATGCGGCAGCGGAAGGCTATTTGCAGAACTGGCGGCGGGGCCGGTTTAGGGTGAGTCGCATGGTGCGTATCGAGGCGGAAGTCGACCGGGACCGGCGCGAACTGCTCAGGACCAGCCTCCTGGACACCAACACGAAGGCGTCCCCGGTGCTGCGCGCGCTGCGCCAGGACCCCGACGGCTCCCGCGAAGTGCCCCTGCACGTATGGGCGTTGGACGAACGCGACGGCGGGACGCTGGGCGGACTCGTCGGCCACACCTGGGCGGGCTGGCTGCACGTGACGTACCTGTGGGTCGCCGCGGAGCACCGCGGGGGCGGGCTCGGCGGGGCGCTGCTCGCGCGGGCCGAGGACATCGCGCGCGCCGAACGCGGCTGCGGGGCGGTGCGGCTGGAGACGTGGGACTTCCAGGCCCCGGACTTCTACCGACGGCACGGCTACGACGTCGTGTGCGTGATCCCCGACTACCCGCCGGGGATCACGGAGTTCACGCTGACGAAGCGACTGGGCTGAGGGCGGGGGCGGCGGGCGCCCCCGCCCGTCCGCTCAGACCAGGCGGTGCGCGCCCGCGGCGGGCACGGCCTCGAACACGCGCGGCGTCCGGAAGCCCGCCGCGCCGAACGCGCCCTCGACCGCCTTCGTGACGGTCTCCGCGTCGGCCTCCTCGACGAGGACGATCGCCGAGCCGCCGAAGCCGCCGCCGGTCATCCGCGCGCCGAGCGCGCCGGAGGCGTTCGCGGTGTCGACGACGAGATCCAGCTCCGGGCAGGAGATGCGGAAGTCGTCGCGCAGCGAGGCGTGGCCCTCGGTCAGCACCGGCCCGATCGCGCGCGGGTCGCCGGCCTCCAGCAGACCCACCACCCGCTCGACGCGCTCGTCCTCGGTGACGACGTGGCGCACCAGGCGGCGCACCTCCTCCTCGTCGCCGAGCCGCTCCAGCGCGGCGTCCAACTCCGCGAACGGCACGTCCCGCAGGGCGTCGACGCCGAGCAGCGCCGCGCCCTTCTCGCAGCCGGCCCGGCGCTTGCCGTACTCGCCGTCGCTGTGCGCGTGCTTGACCCGCGTGTCGACGACCAGCAGCCGCATGCCCTCGGCGGCCAGGTCGAACGGGGTCTGCCGCTGGGACAGGTCGCGGGTGTCGAGGAACAGGGCGTTGCCCGCCTCGCAGCACGCGGACGCCGTCTGGTCCATGATCCCGGTCGGGGCACCGACGTAGACGTTCTCCGCGCGCTGGCACAGCCGGGCCAACTGCCAGCCCTTCAGGCCCAGTTCGAACAGGTCGTTCAGCGCGAGCGCGACCACGACCTCCAGCGCCGCCGACGACGACAGGCCCGCGCCGCTCGGCACCGTCGACGCCAGGTGCACGTCCGCGCCGGTGACCGGGTGCCCGGCCTCGCGCAGCGCCCACACCACGCCCGCCGGGTACGCGGTCCAGGAGCGGTCGGACTCCGGGGCGAGGTCGTCGAGCCGCAGCTCGACGACGCCGTCGCCCTCGGCGCCTCCGTCGACGTCCGCCGAGTGCAGCCGCAGCAGCCCGTCCGCGCGGCGCGAGACCGCGGCGACCGTGACGTGCGGCAGCGCGAACGGCATCACGAAACCGTCGTTGTAGTCGGTGTGCTCGCCGATCAGGTTGACCCTGCCGGGCGCCGCCCAGACCCCCTCCGGGGCCGTCCCGTACAACCCAGTGAAACGTCCGGCGACCTCGCCGGCGTCAGCCTCGCCCATCCCCTGACCCCTGACCTTCCGTACCTGTACTCGTGCCCGGCCGGCGGTCGCCGGCCGGTGGTCACTTGCGGCGCTGCGCGAACTCCCACGCGTCCGCGACGATGCCCGCGAGGTCCGCGCGCGAGGGCTTCCAGCCGAGCCGGTCGCGGGCGACGGCCGCCGAGGCGACCAGCACCGCCGGGTCGCCGGCGCGCCGGGGGGCGGTGACCTCGGGCACCGGGTGGCCGGTGACCTCGCGGACCGTCTCGATCACCTCGCGCACGGAGAAGCCGTTGCCGTTGCCCAGGTTGCAGATCAGGTGCTCGCCGGCCTTCGCGGCGCGCAGCGCCAGCAGGTGCGCCTCGGCGAGGTCCGCGACGTGGATGTAGTCGCGCACGCAAGTGCCGTCCGGGGTCGGGTAGTCGTCGCCGTACACCGAGATCGACTCGCGGCGGCCCTGCGCGACCTGGAGGACCAGCGGGATCAGGTGCGACTCGGGGTCGTGCCGCTCGCCGCACTCGCCGTACGCGCCCGCGACGTTGAAGTAGCGCAGGGAGACCGCGGCCAGGCCGTGCGCCGCCGCCTCACCGGTGATCATGTGGTCGACGGCGAGCTTGGTCGCGCCGTACGGGTTGGTCGGCTGCGTCGGCGCGGTCTCGACGATCGGCACCTGGTCGGGCTCGCCGTACGTGGCGGCGGTGGAGGAGAAGACGAGGGTGCGCACCTCGGCGTCGCGCATCGCGCCGAGCAGCGCCATGGTGCCGCCGACGTTGTTCGCCCAGTACTTCTCCGGCTTCACGACCGACTCGCCGACCTGGGAGGACGCGGCGAAGTGCAGGACGCCGTCGAAGGACGCGTCGAGCCACCGGCCCGCCTCGCGGATGTCGCCCTCCACGAACGCCGCCCCGGCGGGCACGCCCTCGCGGAAGCCGGTGGAGAGGTTGTCCAGCACGACGACCTCGTGGCCGGCCTCCAGCAGATGCTGGGCCACCACGCTTCCGACATAACCCGCACCACCGGTGACCAGGTACTTGCCACTCATGAACTCGCTACCTCCCGCAGTCGCTGAGCCGCGCGTTCCGGCGGCACGTCGTTGATGAACACGCTCATGCCGGACTCGGAACCCGCGAGGAACTTCAGCTTGCCGGAAGTACGGCGCACGGTGAAAAGCTCGAGGTGGAGGGCGAAGTCCTCGCGGTTGACCCCGTCGAACTCCTCCAGCGCGCCGAACGGCGCCTGGTGCCACCCGGCGATGTAGGGCGTCGGCGGCTGCCCCTCGCCGAAGATCCGGTCGAAGCGCCTCAGCAGTTCCAGGTAGACCTGGGGAAACTCCGCGCGCGCGTCCTCGTCCAGCGCCGTCAGGTCCGGCACGCGGCGGCGCGGGTAGAGGTGCACCTCGTACGGCCAGTGCGCCGCGTACGGCACGAAGGCGACCCAGTGTTCACCCGACAGGACGACCCGCTCACCGGCCTCTTCCCGGGCGAGCACGTCGTCGAAGAGATTGCCCCCGCCCGTCGACTCCTTGTGGGCCGCGAGAGAGCGCAGCATCAGGGCGGTACGAGGGGTGGTGAAGGGGTAGCCGTAGATCTGCCCGTGGGGGTGACCGAGCGTCACACCGATCTCCTCGCCACGGTTCTCGAAGCAGAAGACCTGTTCCACGGAGGGCAGATGAGACAGCTCGGCGGTGCGGTCGGTCCAGGCGTCGAGCACCAGCCGCGCCTGTTCGTCCGTCAGGTCGGCGAAGGAGGAGTCGTGGTCGGAGGTGAAGCAGACCACCTCGCACCGGCCGGAGTCGCCGGCCAGGGAGGGGAAACGGTTCTCGAAGACCGCGACGTCGTAGGACGAGTCCGGGATCTCGCTGAGCCTGCCGTCCCGCGTGGGGCACAGCGGGCACTCGTCGGCCGGCGGGTGGTAGGTGCGGCCCTGGCGGTGGGAGGCGATCGCCACCGCGTCGCCGAGCAGCGGGTCGCGGCGGATCTCCGAGCTGGTGACCGTCGGCTCCAGCGGGCGGTGGTCCACCGCGTCGCGGACCGTGGCGTCACCGAGGTCGTAGTAGATGAGTTCTCGGCCGTCCGCCAGCCGGGTCGAGGTCTTCTTCACGCCGGACTCCTCCGCACCAGGACACCGTCAGAGCGCCCCACCATGTCCCGTCACTCAACACAATCAAACATAACACACCATAATCGATCACGATCATTCTGCGGCCAAGTTCATCACGATCGAACAAAGAACACCACCAGAAGTGTTCAGATTCTGAAAGCGGACGCGTAGGTTCCGGTCAGTTAAGTTCGCGCGACGAAGCGAGTTCTCATGCAAACCCCCACATACCTGGCCGCCGGACTGCGGCTTCCCACCAACTGGCTCGACTACACGATCCTCGGGATCTACTTCGCCGTCGTCCTCGGCATCGGCCTCGCGGCCCGCCGCTCGGTGAAGACCAGCCTCGACTTCTTCCTCTCCGGCCGCTCCCTGCCGGCCTGGGTCACCGGCCTCGCCTTCGTGGCGGCCAACCTGGGCGCCACCGAGATCCTCGGCATGGCGGCCAACAGCGCGCAGTACGGCGTCTACACCGTGCACTGGTACTGGATCGGCGCCATCCCGGCGATGGTCTTCCTGGGCCTGGTGATGATGCCGTTCTACTACGGCTCCAAGGTCCGCTCGGTGCCCGAGTTCCTGCTGCTGCGCTTCGACAAAAGCGCCCACCTGCTGAGTTCGGTCCTGTTCGCCTTCGCGGCCATCCTCATCGCCGGCGTCAACCTGTACTCCCTGGCGATCGTGGTCGAGGCCCTGCTGGGCTGGCCGCAGTGGGTCGCGATCGTCGTCGCCGGTCTCTTCGTGCTCGCCTACATCACGGTCGGCGGCCTCTCCTCGGCGATCTACAACGAGGTGCTCCAGTTCTTCGTGATCCTGGCGGCCCTCATCCCGCTGACCATCCTCGGCCTGAAGAAGGTCGGCGGCTGGGACGGCCTGTCCGACTCCCTGACCAAGGGGCACGGCAGTGACTTCGTCTCCGCGTGGGGCGGCACCGGGATCGGCAGCGAGAACCCGCTCGGCGCCAACTGGCTGACGATCGTGCTCGGCCTCGGCTTCGTGCTGTCCTTCGGCTACTGGACGACGAACTTCGCCGAGGTGCAGCGCGCGCTGTCCGCCAAGAACCTCTCCGCCGCCAAGCGCACCCCCCTCATCGCGGCGTTCCCGAAGATCTTCATCGTCTTCCTGGTGATGATCCCGGGCCTGGTCGCCGCCGTGCTGGTCCCCAAGATCGGCACCTCCGGCTCCGGGCTCCAGTACAACGACGCGATCCCCTACCTGATGCAGGAGCTGCTGCCCAACGGCGTGCTCGGCATCGCGGTGACCGGCCTGCTGGCCGCGTTCATGGCGGGCATGGCGGCCAACGTCTCGTCCTTCAACACGGTGTTCACCACGGACATCTGGCAGAAGTACGTGAAGAAGGACGAACCGGACGCCTACTACCTGAAGTTCGGCCGTCTGGTCACGGTGGTCGGCGTGCTCGCCTCGATGGGCACGGCGTTCCTCGCCTCGTCCTTCTCGAACATCATGAGCTACCTCCAGACGCTGTTCTCCTTCTTCAACGTGCCGATGTTCGTGGTCTTCATCGTCGGCATGTTCTGGCGCCGCGCGTCGGTCAAGTCCGGCTTCTGGGGCCTGCTCGCGGGCACGGTGACGGCGATGGTGAACTACTTCGTCTTCTACAAGCAGGGCATCATCTCCATCCCGTCCGACCAGGGCGCCAACTTCGTCTCCGCGATCGCGGGCTTCGTGGCCGGTGCGGTGGTCATGGTCGCCGTGTCGCTGTTCACCCGGCCCAAGCCGGCCGAGGAGCTCAACGGCCTTGTCTACGGCACCCGTTCACCCGGTATGACGGAGGCGCCCGCGAAGGGCGACGACGCCTGGTACCGCCGTCCCGCCCTGCTGGGCTGGGGTGCCGTGGTGCTGGCCGCCCTCTGCTACGTCCCGTTCTCGTTCTGACCGCGCAAGGATGGATCACCCCATGTCCGAGAACCCCGAGAACCGCGAGCGGCCCGAGTCCGCGGAGAACGCCCTCCAGCGGGAGGTCGCCGAACTCCAGGAGAAGTCGGCGACGGCCGCGAGTCTCTTCGACATCCGCCGCATCATCGGCGGCCTGTTCGTGCTCTACGGCCTGATCGTCGGCATCACGGGTCTGACCGACTCCGACGCCGCCATCGACAAGGCACAGGGCGTCAACATCAACCTGTGGACCGGCCTGGGCATGCTGGTCCTCGGCCTGCTGTTCCTGCTGTGGCTGTTCCTGCGGCCCACCGTGCCGCCCACGGCGGACGAACTGGCGCAGGTCGTCGCCGAGTCCCACGAGGGCCCGAAGTCCGGCGAGTGAGGACGACACCCGAGGGGGCCCGGCGCGACGTGCGCCGGGCCCCCTCGGGCGTCCGGCCCGTGTCCCCGGTACGGGGCCCGCGCGCTCAGCCCTCCGGCGCCGGCTCGTCGTGCGCCGCCGCCGCGTGTGCCACCGGGCCCGCGCGGTCCAGCAGTCCGGTGCGGGCGGCGAGGGCGGCGGCCTCCAGTCGGGAGCCGACGCCCAGCTTCATCAGCACCCGCTGCACGTGCGTGCGGGCGGTGCTCGGCGCGATGCCCATGCCGGCCGCGATGAGCCGCGTGTCTTCCCCGTCCGCGACCCTGACCAGCACCTCCGCCTCGCGCGGGGTGAGCATCTGGAGCAGCCGCTGCCCCTCGTCGTCGGGCTGCGCGACCGGGTTGAGCAGCTCGCCGAAGGCGCCCTGGAGCAACTGCGGCGCGACGGCCGCCTCGCCGGCCCGCGCCTTCATGATCGCCCGCTCGACGCCCTCTATCCGCTCGTCGTGCCGCACGTAGCCCGAGGCGCCGGACGCGAACGCCGCCGCGATGCCGCGCGGACTGGGCACCGGCCCGAGGACGAGGACCTGGACCTGCGGGCGCTCCCGCTTGATCCGTACCACCGGGTCGAAGATCCCCGGCTCGGCGGGCGTCGCGGTGCCCAGCAGGCACACCTCCGGGGCGCGGCTGATCACCAGTTCGGCGGCCCCCGCCGCGGGCGCGGCCGCGGCCAGCACCCGGTGTCCCCGCAGTTTCAGAGCCGAGGCCAGCGCCTCGGCGAGCAGTCGGTGGTCGTCGACCACCATCAGCCGCACTCCCATCGAGCGATCCCCCGTCCCCCTGGATGCCCATCCCGGCCCGGACGCCCGCCCCGGCCGGATGTCCACCGGTCGGGATGCCCACCGGTCCGGACGGACCCGGCCACGGCACCCCCCGCCCTTCGTGTTCCCCGGAAGCTACACGCTTGTTCGACGTTGCGCTCCCCCTACTGGCGAGAAGTGCCCCGGATCGCCGAATTTCGCGTACACACGGTTGCGGAGGAGTACGCGAACGGCCCCGCCCCAGTTCAGGGGCGGGGCCGGGGCGTTGCGGCCGTACCGGTCGATCGTGTTCGGGAGCGGTCAGGCGCCGGTACCGAAGGCGATCGCGAGGTATTCCTTCTGGTCCGCGGACGACGGCTTGTGGGCGAAAACGGCCGACATGTACAAGTGGCCCTGGGAGTAGAGGATTTCGGCATAGTCCGGAAGCATCGTCGACTCCGCGTCGTGGGACTCGCCGGTGGCCGGGTTCTCCAGCAGCTTCGTCTGCTTGAAGGTGCCGCCGTCGATGCTCACGATCTGGCCGCCCTTGTCGTAGGGCGGCTTCTTGTACGCGATCAGGTTGGCGCCGTCCATCCGCAGCGGGGTGATGGTGTACCCGTCCCCGGCGTCGGCGCGCTGGCCGGTCTCCTTGCCGGTGGCCAGGTCGAAGGCCACGACCTCGTTGGTCTGGCTGTACTTGGCCTTCCCGTCGTGCTCCTCGGTCGGCACGTACAGCCGGTCCTTGCCGACCGCGAGTCCGCTGCACTCCTCGATGCGCGTGATGCCGTCGCAGCGCGCCGCGTAGTCGTCGCCGGGCGCGGAGATGCGGGCGAGCAGCTTGCCCGTCGCGTTGTCGACGGAGAAGAAGTCGGAGATCCCGCTGCCGTCGCCGGCGCTGTCACCGACGTCGGCGGCCACCACCAGCGGGTCGGTCGACACCACGCTCGCGTACTCGATCCCTCCGGGCATCTGCCACTCGGAGATCACCTTGCCGCTCTTCGGGTCGATGGTCTGGATGTGCAGCACGCGCTGGTCGTACGGCCCGCACTTGCGCACCGCGACGAGCTTGGCGCCGCCGCCGTACCCGGCGTCGTAGCAGGTGTCCGCGGGCTTGGGGGCCCACAGCGCCTTGCCGGTCGTGAGGTCGAACGCGGCGCCGCCGCTGGTGGAGCCGACCGCGACCGTGCTCGCGCTGACGGTCACGTTGTCCAGGTTGACCACCTGGTCGCCGTTGGTGACGTTCTTCGTCCAGAGCTTCTTGCCGGCGTTCAGGTCGATCGCGGAGACCTCGGTGCAGCCGTGCGAGGGCTTCGCCTTGGTCGGCATCGCCGGTTCGTAGAGGATCGCGGTGAGGCCCGCGGAGCTGGCCTGCCTGCTGGCCTCGCACACCGGCCCCGGCAGCTTGACCGTCCACAGCTGGGCGCCCGAGTCGGGGTCCCTGCCGACGATCTCGGCGACGCCCGACTTCGCGTACACCTTGTCGGTGAGCCAGGAGCCGGAGACGGTCACGGTGTCGTCGTCGGACACCGCCGGCATCGGCACCGTGAACAGCGGCTTGGCCGCCGGGTCGGACGGCGCCTTCTCCGTGCCGCCGGACGCGGTGCCGCCGGTGCCGCCCTTGTCGTCGCCGGTGCTGCCGCCGCCGGTGGGTCCCGCCGAACTGACCTGCGGGGAGTCGTCCTTGCTCGACGAGTACCAGAGGCCGCCGCCGACGATCAGCGCGATGGCCACGACGGCCGCGACGACGATGTACATGCTGGTCCGCGAGCCGCCGCCCTTGCCGGGCCCGGCGGCGGGGTGCGCCAGGGACGGCTGGTTGTAGCCGTGGCCCGGCGGCTGCTGGCCGTACGGGTACTGCTGCCCGTACGGGTTCGGGTTCTGGCCCGGCGGCTGCCCGTACGGGTTCGGGGGCGGCGGCTGCTGGCCGTACGCGGGAGCGGCCGGCGGCTGCTGGCCGTAGCCCGGTGCCGCCGGGGGCTGCTGCGCGTACGGGTTCGGCTGCTGCGGCGCCTGCGGGTAGCCGTAGCCGGGCGGCTGCTGGGGCGGGCCGGACGGCGGCGCCGGGGCCTGCGGCGGCTGGGGCGCGGGCTGCTGCGGGGGCGGCGGGCCGAAGCCGCCGCCCGGGGCGGGCCGCGGGTCCTGGGGCGTGTCCGAACCGCCCTGCTGCGGGGGCTGGTTGGGGGGCGGCGGCGGGGGCTGGGTCATGACGTGCACCTCGTGGGGACGGGGAGGGAAGCGGCGGACGGACGGGGCGGACGGGCCGACGGGGCCGGGCGGGGCCCCTCGCGGCGGCTCACTTGCCGTAGACGATCATCAACTTCTCCTGCGCGGAGTCGTTTCCGGTCAGCCTGGTCGTGGAGAGGTAGAAACGGCCGCCCACCCAGGCGATGTCCCGCGAGTAGAACCCGCTCTCGATCTGGGCCGTGCCCTTCGGGTTCTGGAGCAGTTTCACCGGCGTGTGCGAGGTGCCCGTCGTCGGCACCGACACGATCCGGCCGCCCGCGTCGTAGGACGGCTCGACGTACGCGACGAGCTTCCCGTCCGCCGCCTGGAGCGGCATCATCGACTCGTCGGCGGGGGACTTCACCCGCCACTTCTCCTTGCCCGTGGACAGGCTGATCGCGACGACCTCGTTGGGTCCGGTCGTCGCGGACGTCGGCAGGTACAGGGTGTCCGCGTCGGCGGCGACGCCCTCGCAGCCCTGGAGGTCGCGTTCGAGGATCGCGAGCCCGCACTGCGGCGCGAACTTCTCGTCGACGCCGACCTCGGACCGGAAGGAGCCGTCGGCGTTGAACGTCGAGATGTTCCACGCCTTCTTGTCCTCGTTGGTCAGGTACACCACCAGCGGGTCGACCGAGTAGACGCGGGAGACCTGCCAGCCCTTGGTGACGGGCTGCGTCCACTTCGCGTGGCCGGTCCTCGGGTCGAACTGCTGTATCTCGTCGTGCTCGTTGGTGCCGCCCGCGTCGCAGGAGGCGACCTCGATCAGCCGCGAACCGCCCGCGAAGGCGGCCGGGAAGCACGCGCTGCCGTACTTCTTCTTGTCGAAGAGCTTCTTGCCGCTGTCGACGTCGAACGCGGTGCCCGACTGGGAGCGGCCCACCATCACCGTCCGGCCGCTGAGGGTCAGCTCGACCGAGATGGTGCTGTCGAACAGCGCCCCGTCGGCGACCTTGGCCGTCCAGCCCTTCTTGCCGGTGTCCAGGTCGATCTCCTGGAGCTGGTTGCACTTGGCGCGGTCGCTGGTGCCGCTCATGTACGCCACGACGATCTTGTCGTCCGACGTCTTCTGCGGGGTGGCCGCGCAGATCTTCTGCGGCAGGGTGATCGTGTCCCAGGCCGGCTTGCCGTCGGCGACGCCGAAGCCGAGGACCTGCTTGTACGCCGCCTTCACCGCGGTCTTGCCGGTGATCCACATGCCGGGGGCGTCGGCGCCCGAGGCCGGGGCGTCCGGGGCGCCCTCGTACCAGAGGACCTTCGCCTCGCCCGCCTGGCGGCCGTCGTTGAGGTCGTCCGGGTCGTCGCCGCCGTTGCCGCTGCCGTCGCCGGGGTCGACCGACGCGTCGCCCGACGGCGACGCGGAGGCCTTGGCGTCGTCGCTGCTGCCGGCCACCGGCTTCTTCTCGGCGCCGCCGCCGTCACCGCTCGTGACGGCGAACGCGATGCCGCCGACGACGAGGAGCGCCGCCACCGCCGCCCCGATGATCACCGCGGGGCGCCCCTTGAAGGGGTTGCGGGAACCACCGGACGGCGTGCCGTTGCCACCGGGCCCGAACGGGCCGCCGGGGTACGCCTGTTGCTGCGGGTAGCCGTAACCGGCCTGCGGCGGCTGCCCGTACGGGCCCGGCTGCTGCGGCTGCCCGTAGGGGCCGGGCTGTTGGGGCTGCCCGTACGGCCCCGGCTGCTGCGCCGGCTGCCCGTAGGGGCCCGGCTGCTGGGGCTGCCCGTACGGGCCGGGAGCGGGCTGCTGCGGCTGTCCGTACGGGCCGGACTGCGGCTGCTGCGGCGGCTGTTGGGGGTACCCGTACGGTCCGGGCTGCTGCTGCGGGTAGCCGTACGGTCCCGGCTGCGGGGCGCCCGGCGGCGGTCCCTGCGGTGGCGCGGAGGGCGGTGGGGGCGGCGCGCCGTGGCCCGAACCCGGTGCCGAACCCGGCCTCGGTTCGGGCGAGTTGTCCTCTGGTGCGCCGAATCCGCCCTGCGGCGGCGTGCTGGGCGGCTGAGACATCAGCGCGCTCCCCCCGTTGTCACTGTTTTCTCGCCATGTCCCTGAGGTACGGACGGAGCCGGAGCCGGTCTCGGACAGTTCTCAGGCGGCTCTTTCTATCACCCGCCCGCACATGTGCACGGGCCCGTTCCGCCCCTGTGCCCAAGGGAGAACCGGCCCGTGATGCCGTCGTTACGCGCCTTCACGCCCCCTTCACGCGACGTACGCCGGGCCCCCGCGCGCCCGTCGCCCGGTTCGCTCAGGCGTCCTCGGCGAGTTCCAGCCAGCGCATTTCCAGCTCCTCGCGCTCGTCCGTCAACCCGCGCAGCTCCGCGTCGAGTTCGGCGACCTTCGCGAAGTCCGTCGCGTTGTCGGCGATCCGGGCGTGCAGCTTGGCCTCCTTGTCGGAGACGCGGTCCAACTGCCGCTCGATCTTCTGGAGTTCCTTCTTCGCGGCCCGCTGGTCGGCGGCGCTGCGCTCGGGCACGGCGGTGGCGGCGGCGGCCACCGGTGCCGGGGCGGCGGCCGCGGCCTGCTGCTCCATGCGCTCGCGCCGCTCCAGGTACTCGTCGATGCCGCGCGGCAGCATCCGCAGGGTGGCGTCGCCGAGCAGCGCGTACACGTTGTCCGTGGTGCGCTCGACGAAGAACCGGTCGTGGGAGATCACGATCATCGACCCCGGCCAGCCGTCGAGGAGGTCCTCCAGCTGCGTCAGCGTCTCGATGTCGAGGTCGTTGGTGGGCTCGTCGAGGAAGAGCACGTTGGGTTCGTCCATCAGCAGCCGCAGCAGCTGGAGCCGGCGGCGCTCACCGCCCGACAGGTCCCCGACGGGCGTCCACTGCTTCTCCTTGGAGAACCCGAACGTCTCGCAGAGCTGCCCGGCGGTCATCTCGCGCCCCTTGCCGAGGTCGACGCGCTCGCGCACCGCCTGCACGGCCTCCAGCACCCTGAGCGCCGGGTCGAGTTCGGCGACCTCCTGGGAGAGGTAGGCGAGCTTGACCGTGCGGCCGACCTTGATCCGGCCGGCGGCCGGCTGCTCGTCGCCGTCGGTGCGGGCGGCCTCGCGCATGGCGCGCAGCAGCGACGTCTTGCCGGCGCCGTTCACCCCGACCAGACCGACCCGGTCGCCCGGACCGAGCTGCCAGGTCACGTGCTTGAGCAGCGTCTTCGGACCGGCCTGGACGGTCACGTCCTCCAGCTCGAACACGGTCTTGCCGAGCCGCGACGACGCGAACTTCATCAGCTCGGAACGGTCGCGCGGCGGCGGCACGTCCGCGATCAGCTCGTTGGCCGCCTCCACGCGGAACCGCGGCTTGGACGTCCGGGCGGGCGCACCGCGCCGCAGCCAGGCCAGCTCCTTGCGCACCAGGTTCTGCCGCTTCGTCTCCTCGGTCGCGGCGATGCGCTCGCGCTCGGCGCGGGCGAAGACGTAGTCGGAGTAGCCGCCCTCGTACTCGTAGACGTCGCCGCGCTGCACGTCCCACATGCGGGTGCAGACCTGGTCGAGGAACCACCGGTCGTGGGTGACGCAGACGAGCGCCGAGCGGCGTGTGCGCAGGTGCCGGGCGAGCCAGGAGATGCCCTCGACGTCGAGGTGGTTGGTGGGCTCGTCGAGGACGAGCAGGTCCTGCTCCTCGATGAGCAGCTTCGCGAGCGCGATGCGGCGGCGTTCGCCGCCGGACAGCGGCGCGATCACGGTGTCGAGGCCCTGCGGGAAGCCCGGCAGGTCGAGCCCGCCGAACAGGCCGGTCAGCACGTCCCTGATCCGGGCGTTGCCCGCCCACTCGTGGTCGGCGAGGTCACCGATCACCTCGTGCCGGACCGTCGCGGCCGGGTCGAGCGAGTCGTGCTGGGTGAGCACCCCGAGCCGCAGACCGCCGGAGTGGGTGACCCGCCCGGTGTCGGCGTCCTCCAGCTTGGCGAGCATCCGGATCAGGGTGGTCTTGCCGTCGCCGTTGCGTCCCACCACGCCGATCCGGTCCCCCTCGGACACCCCGAGCGAGACACCGTCCAGCAGCGCACGGGTTCCGTACACCTTGCTGACGTTCTCGACATTGACCAGATTGACGGCCATTACTCTCCTGCTGCCCGGGGGATGGATCGGCCTTCCAGGGTAGTCGGCGCGGGCGCCCCGCCCGGCGGGCGGAGGGGGCGGCCGGCGCGGGGCGGTCCGGCCCCGCGGTCCGGCCCCGCGGCCCGGCCCCGTGCGGGCGCGTTCCTCAGGCGTGGTGGGTGACGGTGGCGCCCCGGGCCGGGGCCGAGGTGGTGCGAGTCGTGCGGCAGGTGGCCGAGGCGGCCAGGGCCCCGGCGACACGGGACGCCGCGTCGGGGTCGCTCACCAGGAACGCCGTCGTCGGGCCCGAGCCCGAGACCAGCGCGGCCAGCGCGCCCGCCCGCAGGCCCGCGTCGAGCGTGGCCGCCAGCTCCGGGTACAGGGAGAGCGCCGCGGGCTGGAGGTCGTTGGAGTGCGGGAGGGCCGCCGCGAGCGCGTCCGTGTCGCCCTTCGCCAGCGCGGCGAGCAGGTCCTCGGACGCCACCGGCGCGGGCACGTCCGTGCCCGCCGTGAGCCGGTCGAACTCGCGGAACACCGCCGGTGTCGACAGTCCCCGGTCCGCCATCGCGAACACCCAGTGGAAGGCGCCGCCGACCGGCAGCACCGTGAGCCGCTCGCCGCGACCGGTGCCGAGGGCCGCCCCGCCGACCAGGCTGAACGGCACGTCGCTGCCCAACTCGGCGCAGATTTCGAGGAGTTCGTCGCGGGAGGCGCCCGTGCCCCACAGCGCGTCGCAGGCCAGCAGCGCGCCCGCGCCGTCCGCGCTGCCGCCCGCCATGCCCCCGGCGACCGGGATGTCCTTGACGATGTGCAGGTGGACGTCCGGCTCGATCCCGTACCGCGCGGCGAGCGCGAGCGCGGCGCGCGCCGCCAGGTTCGTCCGGTCCAGGGGGACCAGCGCCGCGTCGGGGCCCTCGCAGGTGACGCGCAGTTCGGCGGCCGGGGTCGCGGTGACCTCGTCGTACAGGCCGACCGCGAGGAAGACGTTGGCCAGGTCGTGGAAGCCGTCGGCGCGGGCGGCGCCCACGGCGAGCTGCACGTTGACCTTGGCGGGGACCCGCACGGTCACGCTCGCGCTCACCGCTGCCCCCGCTCGCCCTCGGCGGCGGTGCGCACGGCCGGGCGCTGGTGGGCGCCGCGGAGGTCGTTCCGCGGGGCGTCCGCGGGCCGGTGCTCGGCGATGCGCGCGAACTCCTCGACCGTCAGCGCCTCCCCGCGCGCCTGCGGGGAGACCCCGGCCGCGACGAGGGCGGTCTCGGCCGCCGCGGCGGAACCGGCCCACCCGGCGAGCGCCGCCCGCAGCGTCTTGCGGCGCTGCGCGAACGCCGCGTCGACCACCGCGAAGACGTCCTCCTTCGCCGCCGCCGTCGGCACGGGCTCGGCGCGGCGCACCAGCGCGACCAGTCCGCTGTCGACGTTCGGCGCGGGCCAGAAGACCTTGCGGCCGATGGCACCCGCCCGCTTCACGTCGGCGTACCAGTTCGCCTTGACGCTCGGCACCCCGTACACCTTCGAGCCCGGTTCGGCGGCCAGCCGGTCGGCGACCTCCGACTGGACCATCACCAGGGTGCGTTCGATCGTCGGGAAGGTGTCGAGCATGTGCAGCAGCACCGGCACGGCGACGTTGTACGGAAGGTTCGCGACGAGCGCGGTCGGCGGCGGGCCGGGCAGCTCGCGCACCTGCATCGCGTCGGAGTTGACCAGCGCGAACCGCTCGGCCCGCCCCGGCATCCGCGCGGCGATCGTCGCCGGCAGCGCCGCGGCCAGCACGTCGTCGATCTCGACCGCCGTGACCCGGTCGGCCACTTCGAGCAGCGCCAGGGTCAGCGAGCCGAGCCCCGGGCCGACCTCGACGACGACGTCGTCCGGGCGGACCTCCGCGGTGCGGACGATGCGGCGGACCGTGTTCGCGTCGATCACGAAGTTCTGGCCGCGCTGCTTGGTGGGGCGGACACCGAGGACGGCCGCGAGTTCACGGATGTCGGCGGCGCCCAGCAGGGCTTCGGAGGAGGTTTCGGGGGTGGGGCTGCTCACGGCCCCAAGAGTACGGGGCCCCGCGCACCCCTCCGCGCAGTCGCGGCCCCGGGTGGGTCAGCGCAGCCGCGCCCCGCAGTGCGGCCAGGGGCTGGGCCCGCGCCGTACGTACAGCTTCTTCGCGCGGAACGTCTGCTCCGCCGCCGGGGCGTCCTGCGGGCGGCCCGAGCCGCCGAGGCCCTGCCAGGTGCGGGTGTCGAACTGGTAGAGGCCGCCGTACGTGCCCGACGGGTCCACCGCGTCCGGGCGGCCGCCCGACTCGCAGGCGGCCAGGCCCTGCCAGTTCAGGCCGTCGGCGCCGCCCACCGACGTCGGCATCGGCCTGGTGCCGACCTTCACCACCCGCGCGCGCGGCTCGCGCACCACCTCGGCCCGCACGCGGTGGGGCCGCTGCCGCACCCCGTTGACGGAGCGCAGCGTGTACGTGATCCGGCGCAGCCCCGGCCGCCCCGGCTCCTCGACCGACTCGGTCCCCCGGAAGATGGTGGGGTCCTCGACGCGCCGCACCGCGAAGGGGATCTGCTCCTCGCGGACCTCCTGGGTCCCGGTGATCCGCAGCACGGTGACGGTCTGCCCGTCGCGCGGGAAGCTGCCGGCGGCGACCGACGTCGTGTCCTCCCCGCGCAGGGTGATCCCGGCCTCCTCGATCGCCTCGCCGACGGTCGCCGCGTTGGTGCGGACGGTCCGGGCGCGGCCGTCCGCCATGATCGTCACGGCCCGCTCGGTGCGCACGTCGAGCGCGAGCCCGGCGCGGCCGATCGGCTGGGAGCGCGACGCCGACAGGTACGCGCCCTCCGCACGCACCCCCAGCTGCCGGAGCGCCCCCTCCACGGTGTGGGCCGTGGTCCACACCTCGCGCGGGTGCCCGTCGATGGTGAGCCGGACGGGACGCCCGTAGTGGACGGCGACCTCGTCCCCGCCGGCCAGCTCGGTGCCGGGGGCGGGCGCCACCACGTCGTGGGCTCCGACGCGCACGCCCTCCTCGGCGAGCAGTTCGGTCACGTCGTCGGCGAAGGTGTGCAGGGTGCGCGGCCTGCCGTCGACGCTGAGCTCGATCGCCTTGTCCTGCGCGACGAACGCGGTGGTCCCGCCGGCGAGGAACGCCACGACCAGCGCCTGCGGCAGCAGCCGTCGCATGCTCAGGTCGGCGCGCTCGGCGGGCCGCGCCCTGCGCCGGCGTGCGGCGCGCCCCCGCGCGGCGTCGTCCGCGAGCGGTGCGCCCGCCTCCCCGGCCCGCGCGTCCCCCGCCTGGCGCGGCAGCACCGGGCCGGGGTCGCCGGGGGTGCCGGGGGTCTCGTAGGCCGGCCGGTACGTGTCCGCGTACGGCGGCTCGCCGGCGCCGGGGGCACCGGGATCCGCGGCGGCCGGGACGCCGGGCACCCCGGGCGCGCCGAAGGCGTAGGGGGCGCCCGCGGCGGCGTGGGCGCCGTAGGGCAGCGTCTGCGCGCCGTGCAGGCCCGCGTACGCACCGGCGCCGTGGTCGGCGTACGTCTCGGTGTACGCGCCGTCGCCCGCGCCCGGCAGGCCGGGGTCGAGGGCGTGGCCGGGGTCGGCCGCACGCGGGTCCGCGGCGCGCGGGTCCTGCCCGTGCGCGCCGAGGACGCCGCCGTACGCCGCGGGGCCGGGCTCCGGGCCCGCGCCCTGCCCGTGGGGCGCGTACGTCTCGTACGTCTCGAACTGGGAGTTGCTCACGCCGACACGCTCCAGGGAGCCAGAGGGGTCCGGATCGGGCCCCCAGAACCTAGCGGAGCCGCCGTGACTCTCCAAAGCGACGCGACCACGGAGGGTCACGCCGCGGACCTCCGCCGGTGCGCGCGGGCCTCCGGGGCGGGCCGGGTCAGTAGTCGAAGGCGCGGGCGGTGTTCGCCGAGAGGGCCTCCGCCAGTGCGTCCTCGTGGATGCCGCGCACCGCGGCCATGGCGCGCACCGTGACCGGAACGAGATACGGGGCGTTGGGCCGTCCGCGGTACGGCGCGGGCGTCAGGAAGGGCGCGTCCGTCTCGACCAGGACGAGTTCCAGCGGGGCGACGGCGAGCGCGTCGCGCAGGTTCTGCGCGTTCTTGAACGTGACGGTGCCGGCGAACGACATGAAGTAGCCCTTGCGCGCGCAGATCCGGGCCATCTCGGCGTCGCCGGAGTAGCAGTGGAAGACGGTGCGCTCGGGGGCGCCCTCCTCCTCCAGCACGCGCAGCACGTCCTCGTGCGCGTCCCGGTCGTGGATGACCAGGGCCTTGCCGTGCCGCTTGGCGATCTCGACGTGGGCGCGGAAGGACCGCTCCTGCGCCGCCCTGCCCTCGGGGCCGGTGCGGAAGTGGTCGAGTCCGGTCTCGCCGACGCCGCGCACCTGCGGGAGTCCGGCGAGGCGGTCGATCTCGGCGAGCGCGTCGTCGAGCGCCCCGTGGCCGCCGGGCACCCGGGCGCCCTGCCGGGACCATCCGTCGGGGTCCCCGAGGACGATCCGGGGCGCCTCGTTGGGGTGCAGCGCGACGGCGGCGTGCACGTTCTCGTGCGCCGCCGCCGTCTCGGCCGCCCATTGCGAGCCCTTGAGGTCGCAGCCGACCTGGACGACCGTCGTCACGCCCACCGCCGCGGCCTTCGCGAGGCCCTCCTCGACCGTTCCGGACTGCATGTCGAGGTGGGTGTGGGAGTCGGCGACCGGCACCCGGAGGGGCTCCGGGAGCGGCGGTGCCGTGGTCTTGTCGGCGTTCGAAGGCATGCCCCGATCCTACGAAAGGGCGTGCCCGCCCCGGCCGGCCCCGGTCCTGCCCGCCGGGGCCGGCGGCAACGGGGTCAGCTCGCCCGGCGCTGGAAGGGGTGGAGGAGGTCGGACAGGTGCCAGGGCTGGCGCTCGCGGCGCACGTCGGCGAGGACGGTCGTGGTCGCCCCGCCGTCGGCCGGGGCGTCCTCGGCGGCCGGGGCGTCCGGCACGCTCCGGGTCTGCTGCCGGTGCAGGTGGTGCTGCACGGACGACACCTGGCCGGCCCGCATGATGCGGACGACGTGACCGTCGCAGTTCTGGCACGCGGGGCGGCTCAGCGGCGACGGCACGACCCGGCCGTCCGCGACGTACACGACGAACTGGTCGCCGCCGGCGTCCGTGTGGTGCTCGATCTCGTACGACTGCTCCCAGCCGTGCCCGCACCGCATGCAGGCGAAGGAATAGGACTCGTTGACGACGGCGTCCGCCGCGCCGCGGATGCCGGTCTGCCCTGCGATCTCACTCATTCCAGCTCCAGTTGTCCGCTGGACAAGCACCCCCTGCGGGGGGATTCCCCCCGGAATCCCGTGCGTCCCGACGGAGGTGCGGGACGGGTGCGTCCCTGTCTCCAGTGGACGCCTCCGCCGACCGGAAAGCAGCAGGCCTGTCGTCTGTTGGAGCCGATTTGGACTTTCCTTGCCAAACCGGCCCCGGAGGGGCCCCGGCGCTTTGCGTTCGGGGACGGCCCTTTGCCCCCGCATGGGGCGTGCGCTCAGCGGAGGAGCGCCCTGCTCAGCCGGGGCGCCGGGCCGCGCCGGACCGGTCCCCGCCGCGCCCCGCTCAGCCGCCGGCCCCGCCCTTCTCCGCGTTCTTCGCGGCGACCACCGCGTCGAAGACGTCCCGCTTGGGCAGCCCCGCGTCGGCGGCGACCGCGGCGATCGCCTCCTTGCGCCGCTCGCCGGCCTCCTCGCGCA
Organism: Streptomyces sp. NPDC008150; assembly: GCF_042956945.1. Taxonomy (NCBI): domain Bacteria; kingdom Bacillati; phylum Actinomycetota; class Actinomycetes; order Kitasatosporales; family Streptomycetaceae; genus Streptomyces; species Streptomyces sp. NPDC008150. The sequence continues at coordinate 152,746 of NZ_JBIBHJ010000004.1, forward strand.
CGCGGACCCGGCGCACCAGTTCCGCCGCGTCCAGTTCCTCGGCGCCCTTGTCGGGGGCGCCCTCGACGACGACGGTGATCTCCCCGCGCACGCCCTCGGCCGCCCACGCGGCCAGCTCGCCGAGGCCGCCGCGCTTGACCTCCTCGTACGTCTTGGTCAGCTCGCGGCAGACGGCGGCCCTGCGCTCCGCGCCGAAGACCTCGGCCATCGCGGCGAGGGTGTCGTCGAGGCGGTGCGGGGCCTCGAAGAAGACCAGGGTGCGGCGCTCGTCGGCGGCGTCCCGCAGCCGGGTCAGCCGCTCGCCCGCCTTGCGCGGCAGGAACCCCTCGAAGCAGAACCGGTCGACGGGCAGCCCGGACAGCGCCAGCGCGGTGAGCACGGCCGACGGGCCGGGGACGGCGGTGACCCGGATGTCCCGCTCGACGGCCGCGGCGACGAGCCGGTAGCCGGGGTCGGACACGGACGGCATCCCCGCGTCGGTGACGAGCAGCACGCGCGCGCCGCCGAGCAGTTCGTCGACGAGTTCGGGGGTACGGGCCGACTCGTTGCCCTCGAAGTAGGAGACGACCCGTCCGGTGGTCTGCACGCCGAGCGCCTGGGTGAGGCGGCGCAGCCGCCGGGTGTCCTCGGCGGCGACCACGTCGGCGGCGGCCAGTTCCCCGGCGAGCCGGGGAGGCGCGTCCGCGACGTCGCCGATGGGGGTTCCGGCCAGTACAAGGGTTCCAGTCACACCGCCCATCCTCGCAGGGCCCGGCGCGCCGGACCGCATCCGCCCGAACCGTGCCCGACCGGGGCGGACCCGCCCGAACCGCGCCCCCCGCCGCGCCGCGCCGCGGGCCGCCGCGCAACCGCCACGACGCCCCGCGGGGGCACGCGCGGGCCCGCGGCGGCCCGCGGAGGGGGTCAGGTACCGGACGCTTCGGGACGGGTCGGGCCATGCACGGGACTCACACAGAAGGGTTCCCTACGATGGCGCGGTGACGAGTACCGCGTCCTCGACGGACACCCGGCAGGACCAGGCCATGCGGGAGCAGCGGCCGACGTGGCAGCAGCGGCTGCGCCGTTTCGGATACACGGCGCGCCCGCACACCGACGTCCGCGACCGGCTGGTGCCGCCGTACGCGAAGCCGGGCCCCCGCCTGTGGGCGTCGCTGGGGCTGCCGCCGGTCCTCGTGGACCGCCTCACGCGCTGGTCGGGCTGGGGCGGGCCGCTGCTCGTGACGCTGATGGCGGGCGTGATGCGGTTCTGGAACCTGGGCAGCCCGAAGGCGGTGATATTCGACGAGACGTACTACGCGAAGGACGCGTGGGGGCTCGTCCACCGCGGCTTCGAGGTCAACTGGGACAAGAACGCCAACGACCTGATCCTCCAGTCCGGCGGCCACGTCGCCGTCCCGACGGACGCCTCGTACGTGGTGCACCCGCCGGTGGGCAAGTACGTCATCGGGCTCGGCGAACTCGTCTTCGGCTTCGACCCGTTCGGCTGGCGCTTCATGACGGCGCTGCTCGGCACGCTGTCCGTGCTGATGCTGTGCCGCATCGGCCGCCGCCTGTTCCGCTCGACGTTCCTGGGCTGCCTGGCGGGCGGCCTGATGGCCGTGGACGGCCTCGCGTTCGTGATGAGCCGCACCTCGCTGCTCGACGGCGTGCTGATGTTCTTCGTCCTCGGCGCGTTCGGCTGCCTGCTGATCGACCGCGACAGAGCGCGCGCGAGACTCGCGGCGGCACTGCCCGCCGACGAGGACGGCCGGGTGCGCCCCGACGCGCACACCGCCGACACCCTCCGGCTCGGACTGCGCCCCTGGCGCTGGGCGGCCGGCGTCATGCTGGGCCTCGCGATCGGCACCAAGTGGAACGGCCTGTACGTCATGGCCGCGTTCTGCGTGATGACGCTGCTGTGGGACGTCGGCGCCCGCAAGGTCGCCGGCGCGCGCCGGCCGTACCGGACGGTGCTGGTCCGCGACACGGGGCTCACGTTCGTCGCGGTGGTGCCGGTGGCGATCGCCGTGTACCTGGTGTCGTGGATCGGCTGGATCGTCTCCCCGACCGACGGCACCGGCGGCTACTTCCGCAACTGGGCGGCCACCGACGGCAAGGGCGGCAACTGGACCTGGCTGCCGGACTGGCTGCGCAGCCTGTGGCACTACGAGCACGAGGTCTACGAGTTCCACGTCGGCCTCACCTCGCCGCACACCTACCAGTCCAACCCGTGGAGCTGGCTGGTCGACGGCCGCCCCGTCTCGTACTTCTACGAGTCGCCCTCCCCCGGCACGGACGGCTGCCCCGTCGACGCGGGCCAGAAGTGCGCGCGCGAGGTCCTGGCGCTCGGCACCCCGCTGCTGTGGTGGGCGGCCTGCTTCGCGCTGCTGTACGTGCTGTGGCGCTGGGCGTTCCGCCGCGACTGGCGCGCGGGCGCGATCGCGTGCGGCGTCGCGGCCGGCTACCTGCCCTGGTTCATGTACCAGGAGCGCACGATCTTCTACTTCTACGCGGTCGTCTTCGTGCCGTTCCTGTGCCTGGCGGTGGCGATGATGATCGGCGCGATCGTCGGCCCACCGGGCGCGAGCGACACCCGCCGCGTCGCGGGCTCGGTCGGCGCGGGCGTCCTGGTCCTGCTGATCGCCTGGAACTTCATCTACTTCTGGCCGCTGTACACGGGCACGGCGATCCCCCTCGACTCGTGGAGATCCAGGATGTGGCTGGACACCTGGGTGTAGCTACGAAGACTCACCAGGAAGGCGCGGCAGACAGCCGCGCCCTCCTGGTCGTTATTGGTCACTGATGGTCCCTGCCGGCCGCCCTCGGACGGCCCGGCGACGGCCCGTTTGCGACACCACGGCGGACTTGGAGTCAGCCCATAGTCCGCACAGAGCGGTACGCCCGACCTGCCCCAAGGGCAGTCCCGAGCGCTCCGCGAGGGTTCCCGGGCACGAATCGTCCATATTGCTATCTTCTCCAGGCGTTCAAGGGGCCTTCTGCAGGAGCGATCAGTCATGCGCTCCGCGCGCTACCCATCTAAGGGCTCGCAGAGAATCAACGTGTTGCTTCGCGTGATGCGGCTCGTTGGTCTGGTATAGGCGTCTCGGATGAAGTTCGTGGTCAACTCGCTGTGACGTTCGGGGTGCTGTTGCCGCATCTGGACGAGCGGCAGCGGCGACTGCTGATGGGTGCCGAGGCCGGCACCACTACCCGGCCGCCACCCGTCTGGCGGTCACTGCGGACGCAGGCGGTTCCAACGGCTACCGCACCCGCGCTTGGAAGACCGACCTCGCAGTCCTGGCCACCGAGACGGTTCTGGACATCACGGTCTGCCACATGCCGCCCGGCACCTCGAAGTGGAACAAGATCGAGCATCGACTGTTCTCCCACATCTCCATGAAATGGGCGAGGCCGTCCGCTGACCAGCCACGACGTCATTGTGAACAGCATCGCGGCGACCACCCGCAACGGGCTGACCGTCCATGCCGAACTCGACCCGGGCACCTACGACATCGGCATCAAGGTCACCGACAGCGACATCGACATCGACGCCCTGCCTATACACCGGCACGGCTTCCGCGGCGACTGGAACTACACCCTCCATCCACGACCTCGCGACACCGCCCGCGCAGCCCAGAACCTGCGGCTGGCAGGCGGCCCCTCCCCGCAGCCCTGCACATGGCGTCTGCGAGACCCGGCGCTGACCGGCATGCCCGAACCGGAACTGGACAAACTCATCGACCACCTCGCCTCGAAAGTCGACGAGTTACGCGAGCAGAAACGGCTCCAGCAACGAGCAGGCGAGCGCGTCCGAGCTCGCGGCGCCGGGGCGAAGGACAAGCTCACCGCCACCGACAGAGTCCTGGCGACCGTGCTCTATCTACGCAAACTCGGACTCTTCGGAGTCAACGGCAGCAACTCTGACCAAAGCCGTTCACCAAAACCAGCCCCTCCTGGCCGAGCACGGCTACACTATTCCACCCTCGACAGCCAGGTTCCGCGCACCGGCTGACGTCACCACGTTCCTCGCGAACAGCAGCACCGCAGAGATCAAATCAGCATGTTGATTCTCTGCGAGCCCTTACAGCGGCTAACACAATGAGGGGGGTCGGTGCTGCTGGCCGTTTCTGTGCCGGGAGTTGAGCATTCAGTTGGGCATGGGGACGTCGCCGTGGATCGTGCCGGATGAACTGTGGGATCGCCTGGAGCCGCTCCTGCCGCAGCGACTCAGGAGGTTCAGGTATCCGGGCGGAAGCCGCTGCCGGACCGGAAAGTGCCGTCCGGGGTCCAGTGGGAACACCTCCCGCAGGAGTTGGAGTTCGGGTCGGGGATGACGTGCTGGCGGGCGGCTGCGTGACTGGAACGAGGCCGGCGTGTGGCAGCGCCTTCACGAAGTGCTTCTGGCCGAACTGAACGCGGCGGCACGCCTCGACTGGTCGAGGTGCGTGGTCGACTCCTCGCACGTCAGGGCACTAAAGGGGGGTCCACACCGGCCCGTCACCGGTCGACCGGGGCCGGCCGGGATCGAAACACCACGTGATATCGGACGGGCATGGCACCCCGCTCGCCGTCTTGTTGACAGCGGCAACCGCAACGACGTCACCCAGCTGATGCCCCTGCTCAACGCGGTGCCGCCCGTGCGCGGCAGGGTCGGACATCCGCGCCGCAGGTTCGACTCGCTGTTCGCCGATCGCGGTTACGACCACGACATCTACCGCGACCAGGTCCGCGCCCGCGGCATCGTTCCCGCCATCGCCCGGCGCGGAACTCTCCGCGGCACCGGCCTCGGCATCTACCGATGGGTGGTCGAACGGACCATCGCCTGGCTCCACGGCTACCGTCGGCTGCGCATCCGCTGGGAGAGACGAGCCGATATCCACGAAGCGTTCCTCAAACTCGCTTGCTGCCTGATCACCCACCGACAACTCAAGTCATTGCGTTAGCCCTTGTAAGCCCCCAGGCAGCACATGCGCTGTAAAGTGAGGTCCGACACTGGGGAGGGTCATGCTGGGGTGGGAGTCCATCGCACTCAAACTGGCTGGTAGTGCGCTCAGGGCGGCAAGCACGGCAATCGTGCGGGCAGTCACTGCGCCTAATCATGGAGCGCTCACGGCGCGACATCCGGCTGGGAGTCGGATGGTGAACAAGGTCATCCCGGCTCGGCAAGTCCACGAAAAGGACATTCTACACTTCTCCAAGTTCGTAACATCAGCACTCGAGCCCGTAATCGCCACAGAATTCCGGGGAATTCCGGATTACGAAGTTACGTCCGCAGCCGAAGCCGCCAGTGCAGCATTCGCTGCTACTAAGGTCGACATGTTCGACTGCAGCTTGGACCCGGCAACCTTCGCAGACACCGTAATCAAGGAAGCCGAGGCGCACACAGGCAGTCGAAAGCTGAGTGAAAAAGGCGAACAGCTCTACCAGCGCATGATCTTCGAGTGTTCCGCGCAGGTAATACACTTCGTCTCAACTTGGCCCTCCTTCCTGGCAGTGGTCAGCAAAGAGCAACTTGCGCGAATCAATCAACTTCTGATCGAGACAGATCGCGTCCGTTGGGCGGTTAGTGGCGAAAAAGACACACATATCCGCCGGTTCGAAAGCAGATACAAGCGGTATGTGGTTCAGAAGCTCGACCAATTGGAACTTTTCGGCCTAACTCTTGCCAACCCCGATGCCAGGGCTTATCCGCTAAGTACCGCTTACATCAGCCTGGCCCTTGCCGACGCTGGAGAAAAGGCGCACCCGGGTGTCATCGACGGAAGTCTGGCATTCGTCAGTAAGGCCAACCGTCCGGGAACGAGTGACGTTTCCGGAACGCCAGGGAGCCTACGCTCTGAGGCCGCCATTGCTACATTCCCACGTGTGCTGCTCCGCGGAGATGCTGGATCGGGGAAGAGCACTCTACTCTTCTGGCTTGCAGTTAATGCTGCGCGAGGAACGCTTGAAGACGAGTTGCAACCGCTCGCTGAACATATTCCCTTCGTGCTACCACTCCGCCGTTTTGCTGACAGAGAGCTGCCAGCACCCGAAGAGTTTTTGACGGAAATTGGCAGAAATCTGGCCGGGGAAATGCCTGGGGGTTGGGTTAACTCAGTCCTTCACACCGGGCAAGCCCTAGTCCTGATAGATGGAGTTGACGAGCTCCCCGAGGTACGCCGCGAAGAGGCAAGAAAGTGGCTTCAGGACCTGATCTCCGTCTATCCGCAGTGCCGCTACATCGTAACTTCTCGTCCTGCCGCCGCCGAGGAGAAGTGGTTGGCGCGAGAGGGCTTTGTCGCCCTTGACCTTCTACCTATGGGTAAAGGAGACATCGAAAGCTTTATTCAACATTGGCACCAAGCGGCTCGTGAAGCTATGGGCTCCAACGCGGAAAAAGACGACGACAACGATCTCAACACATTTCAAGCGGAGCTAGTCACACAAGTTAACACTCAGCGCCAACTGCGGCGATTGGCGTCTAATCCGCTTCTTTGCGCTCTTCTTTGCACGCTCAATCGTGACAGGCGAATGCAGCTTCCGCGCGGCCGCATGGAACTTTACGCAGCAGCTCTAGAGATGCTGCTCGTGCGAAGAGACAACGAAAGGAAAATCGCCCACCCCAACGCTCCAAACCTCACTCTTCACCAAAAGAAGCGCATTCTAGGAAGCCTAGCCTATTGGCTGCTTAGGAACGGCTGGACAGACTGCACCAACACACAGGCTGTCGAGCAGACACAGACTGCTCTTAGCACGATGCCTGCGGTACACGACGACGCCGAGAGCGTCTATAGGTATCTGATGGTACGCAGCGGCGTACTGCGGATGCCGGTCGAGGGGCGGGTTGACTTTGTCCACCGCACCTTTCAGGAATACCTTGCGGCGGAGAACCTGATAGCACTTAACGATATTGGCGTTCTAATCGAGCATGCTCATCTAGATCAATGGCACGAGGCAGTAACTATGGCTATCGGCCATGCCCGCCCGAGTGAGCGGAAAAAAATTCTATCGGACCTTCTAGATCGAGGGGACCGAGAACCTCAGTTCACAACACGTCTGCATTTGCTCGCCGCAGCCTGCCTTGAGAATGCCGACGAACTCGACCCGGAAACCTATCGACGAGTGCGTGAGAGCGCCGAGCGCCTGATTCCGCCAACCAAATTTTCGGAGGCGAAAGAACTCGCCGCAGCCGGCGAGACAGTTCTGGCGCTTCTCCCGCGTTCACACAAGGGCGTTAAAGTCAATCAAGCTGCCTCCACGGTACGGGCCGCAGCGCTAATCGGCGGTGACGCTGCTCTTGAGTTGATTTCTTCATACGGTCCCGATAGCCGAGTCGCTGTCCAAAGAGAACTTGCCCGAAGCTGGAACCAGTTCGACGCTCGAGAATACGCCGTTCGCGTGTTGTCGAAGTCCCCTACTTTCAGGAGGGCACTCGACCTGAACTCCCCCGAGGTGCTTGACGTCATCGAGCACTTTAGCGATCTGGTTTTTCTGAACATCGGTTTTGCGATAAAAGACCTGAACTGGGCCAAAAAGATTCCCAGCCTCAAGAATCTACATATCTCGTCATACAGCGGTCGATTTAACGATGACGAAATGACCTCCATAGCCCCCCTGCGCTCTTTGAGTATCCAGTTTTCCAGTGAGGAGGTGCTGAACAGCTGCATGCCGCGTATGGACCGCTTGCAGACGCTTACCTCCCTGACAGTGCGGGGTAGTTTCAACAGAACAGCGTCCCCCATTCATCTTGGGGCTCTCCCAGTCATGACTGGCCTCAAAGAAATAAGCTTGATCCGATGCGCTGAGCGACCTCTGACGGGGAAAGCGGACCGCTTTCCGGAACTTGAAGAGTTGTCCCTCCATTCGATCAGAAACCTCGACCTACGAGGGATTAGCGCCTTCACCGGCGTTAAGCGACTGTCGATGCAGTTCTTCGAAAAGGTCGAAAATGCCGAAGAGCTGCGACGCCTTGAGTCCCTCGAGACGGCCACCGTGATGCTGCACTACGGAACCAAGGCCTCCTTGCATGAAATTGCGGCGCACGCTCACTCATTGCGCTTCTTGCATGTGAGGGTTTTTTCGCCCAATTCATCAGTTGTAGACCTCGACCTGTCATGCTTTTCTAAGCCTCGCGAGCTCAACATCAGCGTAATCGCATACGGTCCCGCTGACGTGCACACAACTGGCGTCGGCGAGGGTATTAAGGTCCATGTGACTCATCGAAAGTGGTGAGGCACGTACGGGCAGCAATGTGGCTGGACACCTGGGTGTAGCGCGACGTGCCCGGCGCCCCGGCACCCGCGGAGTCGTGGGGCGACCCGTCTCGGCCACCTGATCTCTGTTCGGCCAACATGGGTCGACACCTCTCACGGTTTTCCCTCCCGCCACTTACAGTGCGGGGACCACGGGGAGGGGCTGCGCCATGCGCAAGGGGGTCAAGGTCGCCGTCACGGGCGGGGTGTTCACCGCGATGGTGGCCGGGGCGGGGTACGGCACGTACAACGTCGTCAACGGGCTGAGCGGCGGGGACGGCGGTGTCGGCACGACCGCCGCGGCGGGGCCCGCGGACGTGCGGACGGGGCCGCCGGGCGCCTCCGAGATCGAGGAGACGTCGGCGAAGTTCTTCGCGGCGTGGGAGCAGGACCGGCCCGCCGACGCGGCGGACCTGACGAACAACGCGGCGGGCGCGGTGCCACTGCTCACGGGGTACGGCCAGGACGCGCACATCACCAAGGTGCACATCACGCCGGGCGTCGCGACGGGCGCCACCGTGCCGTTCTCGGTGCGGGCGACGGTGTCCCTCGACGGCAGGACGAAGCCGCTCGCCTACGACAGCCGGCTGACCGTCGTGCGCGGCGAGACGACGGGACGGGCGCTCGTCGACTGGACGCCCTCCGTGCTCCACCCGGACCTGCGCGCCGACGGCGACACCCTGGTGACCGGCGAGTCCTCCGCGGCGCCGATCGAGGCGGTGGACCGCGACGGCGCGGTGCTCACCAAGGAGAAGTACCCCTCGCTGGGGCCGATCCTGGACGCCCTGCGGGAGAAGTACGGGGCCAGGGCCGGCGGCACCCCGGGTGTCGAGCTGAGCGTGCACCACGCGGACGCGGCCGTCGCGGACACTCCGCTGGTCACCCTGGCGAAGGGGCGCGCGGGCACGGTCCGCACGACGATCAGCGCGAGCGCGCAGGCCGCGGCCGAGACGGCGGTGAAGCAGTACGCGGAGTCGTCGGTGGTGGCGGTGAAGCGGTCCACCGGCGAGGTGCTCGCGGTCGCCAACCACCGTGGCGACGGCTTCAACGCGGCGTTCCTCGGGACGCTCGCGCCGGGCTCCACGATGAAGATCATCACCGCCGCGACGCTCATCGACAACGGCATCACCACGTCCACCGGGCCGGCCCCCTGCCCGGACACGGCGACCTGGCAGAGCGAGACGTTCCACAACCTCACGGGCATGGCGCCCAGCGAGAACGCCACGCTCTCCGAGAGCTTCGCCCGCTCCTGCAACACGGCGTTCGTGAAGTACGCGGACTCCGTGAAGGTGGACTCGCTGACCGACGAGGCGCAGAACCGCTTCGGGCTCGGCCGCGACAACTGGAAGGTCGGCATCCCGTCGTTCGACGGCTCGGTGCCGGCCTCCGGCGGTCCGAACACCGCGGCGAACATGATCGGCCAGGGCGAGGTCCAGATGAGCCCGCTGGACATGGCGTCGGTGACGGCGACCGCGACCACCGGTGTCTTCCGGCAGCCCGTGATCGTCGGGCGCGGCCTCGACGACCGCCGGGTGGCCACCGCCCAGGGGCTGCCGGCGAGCACCGTGGGGCAACTTCGCGCCATGATGAACCGCACCGCGACCAGCGGCACCGCGTCCGCCGTGATGGCGGGCCTGAGCGGCAGCATCGGCGCGAAGACCGGTTCCGCGGAGGTCGACGGGCAGACGAGGTCCAACAGCTGGTTCACCGGCTACCGCAACGACGTCTCCGCGGCCGCCATGACCCAGGAGGGCGGGCACGGCGGTGACGCGGCCGGCCCGATCGTGGCCGCGGTGCTGCGCGCGAGTGGCTGAACTCACGCCCCCGCGAAGGGACTCTAGGCTGATGCCGTCGTTGGGCACCGCGAGGGCAGTGCGCGCGGCGACGGCGGCGGGGGCTGTGGGGGCTGTGGGGGCTGCGGGGGCCCCGGGGAATTCGCGGAGGAACGAGTAGCAGTGGGCAAGAGAAGACGTGTCGCCGAGCGGCGCACGAAGAAGCCCGCCGTGGTCGGCGGGGTCGTGGCGGTCGTCGTGGGCGGCGCGGGGGTGGGCTGCTGGGCGCTGTACGACGGCGGAACGGCGGCCGACGACCGGCCGCGGACGGCCGCCGCGGCGGCGCAGGAGGCGGTCGAGACCGGACCGCTGACCGCCCAGGAGGTCGGCACCGCGGCGAACGCCTTCCTGACGGCCTGGCAGCAGGGGAACGTCGCGGGGGCCGCGTCCGCCACCGACGACGCGGCGGCGGCCTCGGCGCTGCTGACCGGCTGGACCAAGGACGCCCACATCAAGGACGTCACGCTGACGACCGGGACGGCGACGGGCGCGAAGGTGCCGTTCTCGGTGCGGGCGACGGTGGCGTACAAGAACCTCACCAAGCCGCTGGCGTACGACAGTTCACTGACCGTGGTGCGCCGTGCCGAGGACGGCGCGCCCCTGGTCGACTGGCACGCCGCGGTCGTCCACCCGGACCTGAAGGACGGCGACACGCTCGTCACGGGTGCCTCGGGCACCCCGCCGGTCACGGCGCTCGACCGCGCGGGCAACGAACTGACCACCGCCGCCTACCCGTCGCTGGGGACGGTGCTGGACGGGCTGCGCGAGAAGTACGGCAAGACCGCGGGCGGCACCGCCGGCGTCGAACTGCGCGTGGTGCGCGGCAGGTCGTCGAAGTCCTCGAAGGCGTCGGACAAGACGCTCCTCGAACTCAGCGAGGGCACGCCCGGCACGGTGCGCACGACGCTGGACGCGGCCTTCCAGAAGGAGGCCGAGCGGCAGGTCGCCCGGCAGTCCCGCGCCAGCGTGGTGCTGATGCGGCCCTCGACGGGCGAGATCCTCGCGGTGGCGAACTCCTCGGCCGGCTTCAACACCGCGCTCCAGGGTTCGCTGGCGCCGGGTTCCACGATGAAGATCGTCACGTCGTCGCTGCTGATCGACAAGGGCCTGGCGACGGCGGACGGCGCGCACCCGTGCCCGAAGACGGTGACGTACGGCGGCTGGAAGTTCCACAACGACGACGACTTCTCGATCAAGGGCGGCACCTTCAAGGCGAGCTTCGCGCGGTCCTGCAACACGGCCTTCATCAGCCAGGCGAAGAAGCTCGACGACGACGACCTGACCAACCAGGCGCAGCGGTACTTCGGGCTCGGCATGAACAACTGGGCGATCGGCGTGCCGTCCTTCGACGGTTCGGTGCCGGTGCAGAGCGCGGCGCAGATGGCGGCCTCGCTGATCGGCCAGGGCGGGGTCCGGATGAACCCGCTGAACATGGCGTCCGTCGCGTCCACCGTGCGCACCGGCACCTTCCACCAGCCCTACCTGGTCTCCCCGTCGGTCGACCACCGCGCGCTCGCCACCGCGTCGGGGACCCTGCCGGCCGCGACGCTGTCGCAGCTGCGGGAGCTGATGCAGTACACGGCGGCGTACGGCACGGCGGCCGAGGCGATGAGCGGTCTGGGGCCGGACTACGGCGCCAAGACGGGCTCGGCGGAGGTCGACAACCAGAAGCAGCCCAACGGCTGGTTCACCGCCTACCGCGGTGACCTCGCCGCGGCGGGCGTGGTGCAGGCGGGCGGCCACGGCGGCGACACGGCGGGACCGATCGTGGCGTCCCTGCTGCGGATGGGCGGCTGAGGCACGCGCGCGGGGCGCGGTCGGGTCGTACCTGCCCGACCGCGCCCCGCGCGCGTACCGGACGAGCTCCGGTGCGCGGGCCGGGGAGCCACGGCGGCGCGGCTCAGTGCGGGACCGGCTCCACCGCCATGTAGGTGCGCCGCAGGAACCGCAGCAGCGCCTTGCTCTCGATCTGCACCACGGACGCGCCCTGCGCGGAGTGGACCTCGATCACCGTCTGCACGCGCCCGCACGGCCACACCCGCACCTCGCCGGTCCCGGTGGGCGCCCGCAGCCCGCGTTCCAGCAGGTCGCGGGGGAAGGAGCGGGCCTGGCCGCCGGGCAGTCCGATGCTGACGACGCGGGGATCGGCCGCGGAGTCGTAGCGCAGGACCACGGGGATCGTGGCCTGGTCCTCCTGGACGTCCGCGTCCGTGACGATGCGGGCTCGCGCGTACTGTTCGACTACGGACATCGTCAAGCCCCTTACGCTGCGTGACCTGTGCGAAAGCTGTGTGCCCGGCTCCTCTCCAATGTCGCACATTTCCGGCCGCGCGCCCGTTGCGCGTAGCGGCTCGAACACGGTCCGAACACCCCTGCGGCCCGCCTCCGGAGCGCCCCCGTGCGACCCCGCCCACTCCCGGTGCGCCCCGCGACGTCCCCGCGTACGACACCCTCGCTCTTGCAAGTCGTTCGCAACAAGGCTCTATGATCTGTCCCGTGCATGTGCCTGACGGATTCATCAACGCCCCCACGTCCGCCGCGACCGGAGTCATAGCCGCCGGCGCCATAGCGGTCAGCCTGCGCGGCGCGCGCCGCGAACTCGACGAGCGCACCGCGCCGTTGGCCGGTCTGGTCGCCGCGTTCATCTTCGCCGTGCAGATGCTGAACTTCCCCGTCGCCGCCGGGACCAGCGGCCATCTGCTCGGCGGCGCGCTGGCCGCGATCCTGGTCGGCCCCTACACAGGTGTCCTGTGCGTCTCCGTGGTCCTGCTCATGCAGGGCATCCTGTTCGCCGACGGCGGCCTGACCGCGCTCGGCGTGAACATCAGCGACATGGCGATCACGACGACCGTCGTCGCGTACCTCGTCTTCCGCGGGCTGCTCAAGGTGCTGCCCCGCAGGCGCCGCTCGGTGACCGTCTCGTCCTTCGTCGCCGCCCTGGTCTCCGTCCCGGCCGCCGCCTGCGTCTTCACGCTGATCTACGCGATCGGCGGGACCACCGACGTCCCCATCGGCAAGGTCGCCACCGCGATGATCGGCGTCCACGTCCTCATCGGCATCGGCGAGGCCGTGATCACCGCGCTCACGGTCGGTGCGGTGATCGCGGTGCGGCCGGACCTGGTGCACGGCGCGCGCGGCCTGGAGCAGCGGCTCAAGCTGCGCGTCAACGGTGAGCTCGTCGACGCGCCCGCCGCCCCCGCCGCGCCGCCCGTGCCGGTCGCCGCGCGCTCGCACCGCAAGGTGTGGATCAGCGGTCTGGTCGCCTCCCTCGTGCTGGCCGGTTTCGTCAGCTTCTACGCCTCCGCCAACCCCGACGGCCTGGAGAAGGTCGCGCACGACCAGGGCATCGACAAGAAGGAGGAGCCGCACGGTTCCTCCGACTCCCCGCTGGCCGGCTACGGCGTCAAGGACATCACCGACGCCCGGCTCTCCGGCGGCCTCGCCGGCGTGATCGGCGTCGGCGCGACCGTCGTCGTGGGCAGCGGCGTCTTCTGGGCCGTGCGCAGGAGGCGCGCCGCCGCGTCCCCGTCGCAGTCGGCCGGACAGGCGGTCTGAGGCCATGGGCGCCGGACACGCGCACCGGCTGTACCGGCACGGGCACTCGCCCGTGCACGGACTGCCGCCCCACACCAAGCTCGCCGCCACGTTCGCGTTCGTCGTCGTGGTGGTGTCCACCCCGCGCGAGGCGATGTGGGCGTTCGCGCTGTACGCGGTGCTGCTCGCCGCGGTCGCGCATCGCGCGCGGGTTCCGGCCGGCTACCTGCTGAAGCGGCTGCTGATCGAGGTGCCGTTCGTGGCGTTCGCGGTGCTGATGCCGTTCGTCGCGGAGGGCGAGCACGTGCGCGTGCTCGGCGTCTCGCTGAGCGTCAACGGCCTGTGGGGCGCCTGGAACGTCCTCGCCAAGGGCACCCTCGGGGTCGCCGCGTCCGTACTGCTGGCCTCCACCACCGAGCTGCGCGAACTGCTGCTCGGCCTGCAACGGCTCAGGCTGCCGTCGCTGCTGGTGCAGATCGCGTCGTTCATGATCCGGTACGGCGACGTCATCACCGACGAGATGCGGCGCATGCGGATCGCCCGCGAGTCGCGCGGCTTCGAGGCCAGCGGCGTACGCCACTGGGGAGTCCTCGCGAAGTCGGCGGGCGCCCTGTTCATCCGGTCCTACGAGCGGGGCGAGCGCGTGCACCTGGCGATGGTCAGCCGCGGCTACGCGGGGTCCATGCCGGTCATCGACGAGGTGACCGCGTCCCGGGCGCAGTGGTCGTCCGCGCTGGCCCTCCCCCTCGCCGCCCTCGTCGTGTGTCTGCTGGGATGGTCCCTGTGACTGACGTGACTGCTCCGGCCCCCTCCCTGGAGGTCTCCGGCCTCGCCTTCGCCTACCCCGACGGGCACCAGGCGCTCTTCGGCGTCGACTTCGCCGTCGCGCGCGGCGAACGGGTCGCCCTGCTCGGCCCGAACGGCGCCGGCAAGACCACCCTCGTCCTGCACCTGAACGGCATCCTCGGCGGCGGCGCGGGCACCGTGCGGGTGGCCGGGATGCCCGTCGGCAAGAAGCACATGGCGGAGATCCGGCAGCGGGTCGGCATCGTCTTCCAGGACCCCGACGACCAGTTGTTCATGCCCTCGGTGCGCGAGGACGTGGCGTTCGGCCCGGCCGCGGCGGGCGTGCGGGGCGCCGAGCTGGAGGCCCGGGTGGACCGGGCGCTGACGCAGGTCGGCATGGCGGAGTTCAAGGACCGCCCGCCGCACCACCTGTCGTTCGGCCAGCGCCGCCGGGTCGCGGTGGCGACCGTGCTCGCGATGGAGCCGGAGATCCTGGTCCTGGACGAGCCGTCCTCGAACCTCGACCCGGCCTCCCGCCGTGAACTGGCCGACATCCTGCGGTCGTTGGACGTGACGGTGCTGATGGTCACGCACGACCTGCCGTACGCGCTGGAGCTGTGCCCGCGTGCGCTGATCCTCAGTGACGGCGTGATCGCCGCCGACGGCCGGACCGCGGACGTCCTGTCCGACGAGGACCTGATGCGCGCCCACCGCCTGGAACTCCCCTTCGGCTTCGACCCCCGCTCGGTGACGGCCACGCCCTGAGGCGGCCGGGCCCCGAGGCGCCGGGCCGCACGCCGTTCCGCCCGCCGCCGCCGCCGTCGCGGCCCCCCGCGACCGACGTCACGGTGCCGGGCGGAAGAATGCCCGGCACAGGGCGCGTTGACGGCGGAGCCGGACGAATCGGCGGAGCCGGGGCAAGGAGATCGGGAACGTGACGGTGGACGAGGTCGGGCACGTCGGCGCGGACGCCGGCGCAGGACCCGGTGCCGCGGTGAACGGCACCGTGGCGGAGGGCTTCGAGGCCGTGCGGGAGGCGTTCGCGCGGAACTTCACGGCCCGCGGCGAGCGCGGCGCGGCGGTCACCGTCTACCGCCACGGCCGCAGGGTCGTCGACCTGTGGGGCGGCACCCGGGACGTCGACGGCACGGCGCCGTGGGAGCCCGGCACCGCGCAGGTGGTGCGGTCCGCGACGAAGGGCGTCGGCGCGGCCGTCGTCCTCCTGCTGCACCAGCGCGGCGAACTGGACCTGGACGCGCCCGTGACCGAGTGGTGGCCGCGGTACGGGGCGGCCGGCAAGGAACACACCCTGGTGCGGCACCTGCTCGCGCACCGCGCGGGCGTCCCGGTGCTCGACCGCCCGCTGACACCCGCGGAGGCGATGGACCCCGCCGTGGGCGCGGCGGCCGTCGCGGCACAGGCACCGGTGTGGGAACCGGGCACCGACCACGGCTACCACGCGCACACCTACGGCTGGCTGACCGGCGAACTGGTGCGGCGCGTCACCGGCGTCTCCCTCGGCACGTGCGTGGCCCGCGACGTCGCCGGTCCGGCGGACGCCCGCCTGTGGGTGGGGCTCCCGGCGGCGGAGGCGGCCCGCGCGGGCCGGGTCGGGCCGGTCGAGCCGCCCGCGGACCCGGCGGGCGGCGGCCTGCGGATGCGCCCCAAGCGGGCGGTGTCCGCGGCGTACGCGGACGCCGGCTCGCTGACCCGCCGCGCGTTCGGCGCCATCACGCCCGCCGCCGACGAGAACGACCCCGCCTACCGCGCCGCCGAACTCCCGGCCGCCAACGGCATCGCGACCGCGGACGGCCTGGCCCGCTTCTACGCCTCCCTGATCGGTGAACTCGACGGCGGCAGGCGGCTGTTCACCCCGCACACGGTCGAACTCGCCCGCGGCGAACAGTCGTCGGGCGCCGACCGCGTGCTCATGGTGCACACCCTCTTCGGCCTCGGCTACATGCTGCACGGCCCGGCGTCCCCGCTGCTCGCCCCCGGCTCGTTCGGACACCCGGGCCGCGGCGGCTCCCTGGGCTTCGCCGACCCGGAGTCCGGCATCGCCTTCGGCTACGTGACGAACGGCTTCCGCAAGACCGTCACGGCGGACCCACGCGCCCAGTCCCTGATCCGCGCGCTGCGCACGGCACTGGCCACCCCGGCGAACTGACGGACGAGCGGCCCCCGTTGACCGGGCACCACCGACCGGAAACCCGACGGCCACGACACGCGGCGCCCCGCTCCGCTCACGGAAGAACACCGCCCCGACCGCAGCGCCACCGGGGCCGGTGCGCTCCGCACCGGGCCCTCCACCGCCGCGAACTGACGCACGTGCAGCCCCCATTGGCCGGGCGCCACCGACCAGGAACCCGACGGCCACGACACGCGGCGCCCCTTCGCCGGGCGCCGCCCGTCCGACCGCCCGGCACGGCGTCCCGAACCGCTCACGGAAGAACACCACCCCAACCGCCGCACCACCGGGGCTGGCACCATCCGCACCCTCCACCCCCGCGAACTACCGGACGGGCGGGCACCATTGGCCGGGCGCCGCCGACCAGGAACCCGACGGCCACGACACCCGACACCCCTTCACCGGGCGCCCCCGCGCCCGACCGCACGGATCCCCCGAACCGCTCGCGAAAGAACACCGCCCCGACCGCCGCACCACCGGGCCAGGTGCGATTCGCACCGCATCCTCCACCGCCACGAACTCACCGACGAGCGGCCCCCCTTCACCGGGCGCCACCCGCACTCGACCGCCCGGCAAGGGCACCCCGCACCGCACACGGAAGAACACCACCCCGACCGCCGCACCACCGAAGATCGACGCCTCCCGCAGCACCGCCACCGGAGCCAACGCGCTGCACACCGCACCCTCCGCCACCGCGAACTCACGGAAGAGCGGCCCCCCTTGGCCGGGCGCCACCCGCACCCGACCACCCGGCACGGGCGCCCCGCACCTCAGCCGTGCAGCATCAGCCCGATCCCGGCCACCAGAAGCCCGGCCGCCACGACACGCGGCGCCCCGAACCGCTCGCGGAAGAACACCGCCCCGATCGCCGCGCCGACGATGATCGACGACTCCCGCAGCGCCGCCACCGGGGCCAGGTCCGCGCGGGTCTGCGCCCACAGCACCAGGCCGTACGCCAGGACGGACAGCGCGGCGCCGAGCATCCCGACGCCGGCGTACGGGCGGACCTCGGCGAGGGTCGCGCCGCGCCAGCGGTACAGCGCGAGGGCCGGGACCACCAGGCCCTGCGCGGCCATCAGCCACGCGATGTAGCCGAGGGAGGAGCCCGACGCCCGTACGCCCAGCCCGTCGACGACCGTGTACCCGGCGATGGACAGACCGGTGGCGAGCGCCGCGCCGATCGCCCGCCAGTCGGGCCGCCGGCCGCGCAGGCCCCACAGCGCCACCCCGGTGAGCCCCGCGCACGACAGCCCCACACCGGCGGCGGCCCGGCCGTCGGGCACCTCGTGGGCGAACACCGCCGCCAGCACCGTGACCACCAGCGGGGCGGTGCCGCGGGCCAGGGGATAGGCCAGCCCGAAGTCGCCGAGCCGGAACGACGTCATCAGCAGCAGCGTGTACGCGACGTGGACGACGGCGGACGCCGCGAGGTACGGCCACGCACCGGCCGCCGGGAAGGCCGCGAAGGGGGCGACGGCGACCCCGATGAGCAGGCCGCCGCCCGCGATGAGGGTGAACGCGACGAGCTTGTCGGGGATGCGGTGGGCGAGCGCGTTCCAGCAGGCGTGGGTGACGGCGGCGACCAGGACGGCGAGCACGACCGCGGGAGTCACGCGGCTCCTCCGCCCGGCGGGAGACCGGCCCGTGTGGTTGTCATGAACGAAACGATAACGGCGGCCGGCGGCCCCAAGATCGGCTTCCGGACAGGCCCGCCCGGCGCCCGCCCGCCCCGCACGACGCGAACCGCCGCCCGCCCCGAGGGGCGAGCGGCGGCTCGGAGGACGTGACCCCGCCGGCGGTGGCCGGCGGACGGTCAGACGTGGGCCAGGGTGCGGTCCTCGTCGCCGTCCTTGCGGGTCTCGTCGAAGGTGCGCAGACCCTCGCCCTCGACGTCCACGTTGGGCAGGATGCGGTCCAGCCACTTCGGGATCCACCACGCGCGCCTGCCCAGCAGGGCGAGCACCGCGGGGACGATCGCCATGCGGACCACGAACGCATCGAAGAAGACCGCGATCGCGAGGCCGAAGCCCATCATCTTGATCATGGACTCGCTGGACCCGATGAAGCCCGAGAAGACGGCGATCATGATGACCGCGGCGGCGGTGACCACGCGGGCCCCGTGCCGGAAGCCGGTGACCACGGCCTGGTCCGCCTTCTCGCCGTGCACGTACGCCTCACGCATGCGGGTCACGAGGAAGACCTCGTAGTCCATCGCGAGGCCGAACACCACGCCGACCATGAAGATCGGCATCAGGGACATGATCGGCCCGGTCTCGTGGACGCCGAGCAGGCTCGCCAGCCAGCCCCACTGGAACACCGCGACGACGGCGCCGATGGCGGCCATGACGGAGAGCAGGAAGCCGAGGGCGGCCTTCAGCGGCACGAGGACCGACCGGAAGACGACGATCAGCAGCAGGAACGCGAGTCCGACGACGAGCGCCAGGTACGGCAGCAGCGCGTCGTTCAGCTTCTGCGAGATGTCGATGTTCATGGCCGTCGACCCGGTGACGTACACGTCGGCGTCGGTCTTCCGCGTGATGTCCTCGCCCGCCGAGCGGATGGACTTCACCAGGGTCTCGGTGGTGACCGAGGACGGCTTGGAGTCGGGGACCACCGTGATGATCGCGGTGTCGCCGCCCTTGTTGTACGTGGCGGGGGCGACGGAGACGACGTCCTTGAGGTCCTTGACCTCGTCGCTGACCTGCGTGACGGCGCCCTTGGGGTCGTCGCTGCCCTTGGCGTCGACGACGAGCATGAGCGGACCGTTGAAGCCGGGGCCGAAGCCGTCGGACAGCAGGTCGTAGGCGCGGCGCTGAGTGGTGGACGTCGGCTGCGAGCCGTCGTCGCCCATGCCCAGTTCCAGCGAGGCGGCGGGCAGTGCGATGGCGCCCAGGCCGATGACACCGAACAGCAGCACGACGAGCGGGCGGCGGACCACGAAGCGGGCCCAGCGGGTGCCCATGTTGGGCTTGGCGGGGGCCCCGGGGTTCTTCGGCTTGCGGCCACCGCCGAGCAGGCGGCTCTTCTTGCCCGCCGGCTGGACGCGGCGCCCGGCGAAGCCGAGCAGCGCCGGGATCATCGTGAGGGCGATCAGCACGGCCACGGCGACGGTGCCGGCCGCCGCGATGCCCATCTTGGTCAGCATCGGGATGTTGACGACGGACAGGCCGACCAGCGCGATGACGACGGTCAGACCGGCGAACACCACCGCCGAGCCCGCCGTGCCGACGGCCCGGCCGGCCGCCTCCTCGCGTTCTCGGCCCTCCGCGAGTTCGCCCCGGTACCGGGAGACGATGAACAGCGCGTAGTCGATGCCGACGGCGAGGCCGATCATCATGGCGAGCGTGGAGGTGGTGGAGCCGAGGTCGAGCGGGTTGGCCAGCGCGGTGATGCTCGCGACGCCGATGCCGACGCCGATCAGCGCGGTGAGCAGCGGCAGCCCGGCCGCGATCAGCGAACCGAAGGTGATGACCAGGACGACGGCCGCGATGGCGATGCCGATGACCTCGGTGGCGCCCTCCTCGGGCACCGCCGACAGCGCGTCGCCGCCGATCTCGACGGTCAGCCCCGCGTCACGGGCCTCCTGGACGGTGTTCTGCAGGGTGTCCTTCGCGGTGTCGTCGAGCTCCATCGACGAGACCTTGTACTTCACCTGCGAATAGGCGATCGTCCCGTCCTTGCTCACCGTCTTCCCGGCGAACGGGTCGGCCGCGGAGTCCACCTGGGAGCCGTCGGCCAGCTCCTTGACGGTCTTCTCGACGACGGCCTTGTTGGCGGACGCCGTCACCTTCTGGCCGGAGGGGGCCTCGAAGACGACACGCGCGGTGGCGCCGTCGGCGGCCATACCGGGGAAACGATTCGCCAGCAGGTCGTAGGCCTTCTGGGCCTCCGTGCCGGGGATCGAGAAGGAACTGGAGGTCGCGGTGGAGGCACTGGCCGCGCCGAAGCCCGCCAGCGCCAGCAGGGCCACCCACAGCAGGGCGACGTAGCGCCGGCGCCTGAAGGCGAACCGGCCCAGCTTGTAGAGGATCGTTGCCACGAGGGCGTACTCCCGGTCAGGTCGTGGGGTGGTTCTGGCAGGGGTGATCAGCCCGGCGGGGAGGCACGGCTGACCGGCCCGACGACGTGAGCGGTGCGCGTCAGGTGGTGATGACCGAGGGGATGTCTCAGTCGGTCTGCACGCCGAGGGCGGGGAGCACCACGGCGTCCACGTACGAGGTGATGAAGGCCACGGTGGGCGGCTGGTCGTCGATGAGCGCGCGGGTGGCGAAGCCGCCGATCATCATGTGCACCACGAACTCCAGCGCCGGGTTGTCCGCACGGACCTCACCCCGGTCGATGGCGCGTTGCAGCACGCGATCGAACTCGGCCATCTCGGGCTCGACGAGCAGTTCCCTGAATGCCTTCAGGAGGTCCGGGTTGGTGTGCATCGCCATGGCCAGACCCCGCATCAGCGCGGAGTTCTGCTCCATCCGGCAGTCGTCCTCACGCGTCGCGAGGGCGTGGAAGTCGCCCCGGAGCGACCCGGTGTCGATGTCGGAGAAGCCGCCCGGCTTGCTGTGCCGCATGGCACGTACCACCAGCTCGGCCTTGCCGCCCCACTGGCGGTAGAGGGTGGCTTTGCTGGACCGGGTGCGTGCGGCGACGGCGTCCATGGTGAGAGCGTCGTAGCCGACTTCCCGGAGCAGGTCGAGCACGGCCTCGTAGAGCTCGGCCTCGCGCTCGGGGGTGATACGACTGCGACGCGCCGTTGCGACCTCAGTCATCCCGCTTCACCTTCCCGGACCGTCCCGCGCGGCGCCTCGGCCGCCCGGTCTCGTACACGTCGAATGTAGCGCACCCCCGAACGAAACGAAACCGTTTCGTACGTGTCGAGGATCACGCGGGACCCTGTCAGGCAACACGCCGGGGCGGCGTCACGAGTTGCCCGGCACCTCCGCGCGGAAAAGCATGAGGGGGTGAGCGACGTGAGCGAGGAGCGCGAAGAGCGCCGGGAGCACGAGGGGCACGGCGGCCGGACGGGACGGGAAGGGCGGGGAGAACCCCGGCGGGAACGGGAGGGCTATCTGCGCCTCCCGCACCTCAATGGCGACCGGCTGTGCTTCGTCGCCGAGGACGATCTGTGGCTGGCTCCCCTGAACGCGGCGGGCACCGGCACCGCGGGCCGCGCCTGGCGGCTGACCGTGGACCGCACCAAGACCGGCCACCCCCGCTTCTCGCCGGACGGCCGCCACATCGCCTGCACGAGCTGGCGCACCCTGGTCCCCGAGATCCACCTGATCCCCGTGGACGGCGGCCCCGGCCGGCAGCTCACCCACTGGGGCAGCGCGGACACCCGCGTGTGCGGCTGGACGCCCCCCGACGCGGACGGCCGCAGCGACGTCCTGGCCGTCGCCTCGCACGGCCAGCCCTTCTCCTACTTCACCTGGGCCTACCGGGTGCCCACCGACGGCGACCCGGGCGGGCGGCTGCCCTGGGGCCCGGTCAGCGACATCCAGACCGCCGACCTGGACGGCGAGCGCCGCAGCCTGCTGCTCACCGGTACCCCGCCGCACGAACCGGCCGCCTGGAAGCGCTACCGCGGCGGCGCCACCGGCAGGCTGTGGCTGCACGGGCACCGCCTGCTCGCGGGCATCGGCGGCCATCTCGACTCCCCGATGTTCGTCGGCGGGCGCATCGCGTTCCTCTCCGACCACGAGGGCGTCGGCAACCTGTACTCGTGCGCGTACGACGGCTCCGGCCTGCGCCGTCACACCGACCACGACGCGTTCTACGCCCGGCACGCCTCCAGCGACGGCGACCGGGTCGTCTACCAGTGCGCCGGTGAGCTGTGGATGGTCGACGACTTCTCCCCCGGTGGCCGGCCGCACCGCCTGGACGTGCGGCTGGGCGGGCAGCGGGCGGGCCGGCGCACCTACCAGGTGCCCGCCGCGCAGCACCTCGACGGCCTCTCCGTCGACGAGACGGGCCGGGCCGGGGCGGTCGTGGTGCGCGGCAGCCTGTACTGGCTCACCCACCGCGACGGTCCCGCCCGCACCATCGCCGACACCCCCGGCGTACGGGCCCGGCTCCCCGAGATGCTCGGCACCGGCGGCCGGGTCGCCTACGTGACGGACGCCGACGGCGAGGACGCGATCGAGATCGCCCACCTGCCGCGCGCCACCGGGGAACGCCCGACGCGCCGCCTGGCCTCCGGCGAGGTGGGCCGGGTCCTGGAGATGGTCTGCGACCCGCAGGGCGAACGCCTCGCCGTCGCCGCGCACGACGGCCGGCTGCTGCTGCTCGACGTGTCCGACGAGACGGACGTGCCGGACGTCTCCGCCGACGACACCGACGGCCCTGACGGCCCCGACGACACCGCCGGCCCCGCTCCGGCCGAGGTGCCGGACGGGGCCGGCGCCACGGAGGAGGCGGAGGAGGCAGAGGCGGCGGAGGAGCCGGAGGAGGCGGGTGCGGCCTCCGGCGGGGCGGCACCCGCCCCTGCCGTCACCGAGCTGGTGCGGTCCGCCAACGGGCCCGTGCGCGACCTCGCGTTCTCCCCGGACGGGGCGTGGCTGACCTGGTCCCACCCCGGGATCGGCCGGTCGCTGCGGCAGATCAGGATGGCGCGCATCTCCGGGCCGGGCGCACCGCTGGTCGTCGACGTCACCAACGGCCGCTTCGAGGACGAGAACCCGGTGTTCACGCGGGACGGCCGCTATCTCGCCTTCCTGTCCTGGCGCGGCTTCGACCCCGTGTACGACGTGCACACCGGGGACCTGTCCTTCCCGCTGGGCTGCCGCCCCTACCTGGTGCCGCTGTCGTCGGCGACCCCGTCCCCGTTCGCGCTGAGCCCCGACGGACGGCCCGCGGCCGGCGGACTCGACGCCGCCGAGGACGACTTCGGGGACGGCTCCGCCGTGACCGTGGAGGTGGAGGGGCTGGCGAACCGGGTCACGCCGTTCCCGGTGGCGGCGTCGAAGTACTCCGCGATGTACCCGGTGGCGGGCGGCGGTCTGGTGTGGCTGCGGTGGCCGATCTCGGGCGCGCTCGGCGAGACGTTCGCCAACCCCGCCGACACCAGCGGACGGCCCACCCTGGAGTACTTCAACATCAGCAAGGCGAAGAAGTCCGAACTCGTCGACCACCTGGACTGGTTCGCGCTCAGCGGCGACGGCACCCGGCTCGTGGTCGTCGACGACGACGAACTGCGCGCGGTGCCCTCCACCGAGGCCGGTGACGGCGACAGCACCGTGTGGATCGACCTGCGCCGCATCCTGCACGACGTCGACCCCGCCGCCGAGTGGCGGCAGTCGTACGCGGAGGCGGGCCGGCTGATCCGCGCGTACTTCTGGGACCCGGGCATGTGCGGCATCGACTGGGACGCCGTGCTCGACCAGTACCGGCCCCTGGTCGAACGGGTCTCCTCCCCCGACGACTTCGCCGACCTGCTGCGCGAGGTGCTCGGCGAGCTGGGCACCTCGCACGCGTACGTCTCCGCCGCCCGCCGCAACGAGGGCCCGCCCCACTACCGGCGCCGGCAGGGGCTGCTCGGCGCCAACCTGGCGCGCAGGGAAGGCGGTTGGACGGTGACCCGCATCCTGCCGGGCGACTCCTCCGACTCCCGGGCCCGTTCGCCGCTGGCCGGCACCGGCATCCGCGAGGGCGCGGTCCTCACCCACGTCGACGGCCGGCCCGTCGATCCGCTGACCGGGCCGTTCCCGCTGCTGGCGGGCGCGGGCGGCACCACGGTGGAACTCACCTTCACGCCCGCGGGCGGCACGGGCCGCTCCCGGCGCGTCGCGGTGATCCCGCTGGTCGACGAACGCCCCCTGCGCTACCAGGACTGGGTGGCCAAACGCCGCCAGGTGGTACGGGAGTTGAGCGGCGGGCGGTGCGGTTACCTGCACATCCCGGACCTCGGCGGCTCGGGCTGGGCGCAGTTCAACCGGGACCTGCGCATGGAGGTGTCCATGCCCGCGCTGATCGTCGACGTCCGCGGCAACGCCGGCGGCCACATCAGCGAACTCGTCGTCGAGCAGCTCACCCGCGTGATCCTCGGCTGGGACCTGACCCGGAACGCCCAGCCCGTCTCGTACGCGTCGAACGCCCCGCGCGGTCCGGTCGTCGCCCTCGCCGACGAGGCGACCTCGTCCGACGGCGACATGATCACGGCCGCCTTCAAGCTCCTGAAGCTGGGGCCCGTGGTCGGCCAGCGCACCTGGGGCGGCGTGGTCGGCATCACCGGGCGGCACCGGCTGGGCGACGGCACGGTGATCACCGTGCCGATGAACGCGGCCTGGTTCGACGCGTACGGCTGGTCCGTCGAGAACCACGGCGTCGCCCCCGACCTGGAGATCCTGCGCACTCCGCTGGACTGGGCCGAGGGCCGGCACGCGCAGCTCGACGACGCGGTCGACCTGGCGCTGAACCTGCTCGCGGCGAAACCGGCGGCGGTCCCCCCGGACTACCGCGACGTCCCGGACCGCTCCCGCCCGACGCTGCCGCCCCGGAGCTGACCCGGGCACGGGCACGCGGCGACACGTGCCCGGGGCCGCGGCCGCGCGCCTGCCCGCGAACGCGGAGAAGGGGTGCCCCCACGGGGGCACCCCTTCTCACCGGGCGCAGCGCGTCAGGCGTCGTGGTCCTGGTCGAACCGGTCCTGAAGCTCGTCCTGCGCGTCGTCCATGCGCTCGCGCACGGACGTGCCGCCGTGCTGCTGCTGGCCGCGCTCGGCGGGACGCTGCGCGCCGCGCTCGGCGGGACGCTGCTGCCGGCCGTGCTCGGGCGCCTGGTCCTTGCCCTGGCCGAGCTTCTCCTTGGCCTGGTCCTGCAGACGCTCGGCCTTGTCCTGGAACTGGTCCTTCATGCTGCTGCCCATGTGGGTTCACTCCCGTAGTGGGTGGAGTCGGCCGGTGCGGCCTCGACCAGGCTGACACGGGCCGTGACAGTGCGCATGTCGGTCAGTCACGCAGCGTGTTCCGCCGTTGTTCGTCGGCCTCTCCGCCCGCTCCCACCAGCCCCGTCCGCATGCCCTGGAGCCGGGGCGCGAACCGCCGCATCTCGCGCTGCCCCACGGTTCCGATGAGCGCGGGCAGGTAGCCCCGCACCCCCTGCATGCCGCGCAGCCACCACTGCCCGTAGACGTGGCTGGAGCGGCGCTCGATGCCGGCCACCATGCGGTCGACGGCCGGGCCCAGCGGATACGTCTTGTTCGAGGGCCAGGGCAGCCGCTGCCTCAACTCCCGCATGACGTCGTCCTGGTCGGCGCCGCGCACCATGTCGGTGTCGGTCCACGACAGGTAGGCGACACCGACCCGCACCCCCTGGTGGCCCACCTCCGCGCGCAGGCTGTGCGCGTACGCCTCGACGCCGGACTTGGAGGCGCAGTACGCCGTCATCATCGGGGCGGGCGTGATGGCGGCGAGGGAGGCGACCTGGAGGAGGTAGCCGCGGCTCTCGGCCAGCGCGGGCAGGAAGGCGCGCGCGGTGACCGCCGAGCCGATCAGGTTGACCTCGATGACGCGGCGCCAGGACACCGGGTCGGAGTCGGCGAACGGACCGCCGTTGGCCACACCGGCGTTGGCGATCACGATGTCGACCTTGCCGAAGCGCTCCTTGACCTCACGGGCGACCTCCGCCATCGCCTCGTGGTCGGTGACGTCGGCGTACCACTGGTCGGCCTCGCCGTGCAGCCGCTGCGCGACCTGCTTGAGCCCGTCCGGCTCCAGGCCGACCAGCGCGAGCGTGGCACCGCGCGCGGAGAGCTTGCGTGCGAGCAACTCGCCCACGCCGCGCGCCGCTCCGGTGACGACGACCACCTGGCCCTCGAGACTCACCCTGTTCATGCGCCCTCCTTGACGGTTGCGTACGTGGCGGCGAGTGCCCGTATCCGGGCGGTCACCAACTCCGGCGCCTCGACGGGCGTCATGTGTCCGAGCCCCAACAGCTCATGGCTGCCAATGCAGTTGGGAAGCGCGGCGACGAGCGCACGCGCGTGCACGGGCGGGGTCATCCGGTCGGCGGTGCCCACGATCACCTCGACCGGCATCCGCAATTCCCTTACGGCGTGGTCGAGTTCGAGCGTGTCGAGCACGCGCGACCAGGCGTGGCGCACGGCGCGCGGGCAGGTGTGCACGATCCGCGCGCAGGCCTCGACCATGGCGGGCGACGAACCGGGGCCCATCGTCGCGTACTTGAGGATGCGGCGGGCCACGGGCGTGACCGGTCCGAGCGGGGCGCGCGAGCCGAGGACGCGGCCAGTGAGCCCGGTGCGCAGACGTCCCGCGCGCAGCGGCACCACCGTCGACTCGGCGACCAGCCGCGAACTGCCCGTGCTGCACAGCAGGACAGCCGCGGCGTGCTCCTGGAAGGCGGGCCGGGAGGCGGCCGCGAAGACGGTCATGCCGCCCATGGAGTGCCCCGCGATCACGGCCTTCTCACCGGGCGCCAGGGTCGCGGCGAGCACGGCCTCCAGGTCGTCGGCGAGGGCGTCGGCGGAGCACAGCGGGTTCGCGGGACTGCGGCCGTGGCCGCGCTGGTCGTAGGCGACGACCCGGTGGTCGGCGGCCAGCGCGCGGATCTGCGCCGCCCAGAAGGCGGTCGAGCAGGTCCAGCCGTGCGCGAGGACGACGGTCGGCACGGGCGTGCCGTCGGCCGGCCCGTGCACCTCGACGTGCAGCCGGGCGCCGTCGGCGGAGACGGCGGTGAGTTCGCGTGCGGCCACCGGCGGGGCGTACGGGCCCGACGTCACGTGCAGGGGGACGCTCACGCCTCCACCTCCGCGGGGGTACCGGACGACGCGGCGCGCGGGGCGTCCGCGTCCGCGCGGACGCGCAGCACCTCGTACTCCCCCAGGTCCACGTGCCGGGTCGCGCGCCGGAACTCGGTCGTGGTGCCCGGCCAGATGGTGGTGTTGCGCCCGCTCGCGTCGAGGTACCAGCTGGTGCAGCCGCCGGTGTTCCACACGGTGCGGCGCATGCGCTCCTGGACGCGGTCGTTCCAGGCGTCGACGGCGGCGGGGCGGGCGTCGAGGGCGGTCCGGCCGCCGATGACGTTCAACTGGCGCAGGTAGTCGGCCATGTAGTTCAGCTGGGACTCGATCATGAGGATCATCGAGGAGTTCCCGAGCCCGGTGTTGGGCCCGATGATCGTCATCCAGTTGGGGAAGCCGGCCGCGGTGGCGCCGCGCAGCGCCTGCATGCCGCCCTTCCAGGTCTCGGCGAGGGTGCGTCCCTCGGCGCCCACGACGCGTTCGGCGATCGGCATGTCCGTGACGTGGAAGCCGGTGCCGAAGATGATCGCGTCCGCCTCGGTCTCGGTGCCGTCGGCGGCCACCAGGGTCGATCCGCGCACCTCGGTGAGGCCGCCGGTGACGACGTCCACGTTGGGCCGGGCGAGCGCCGGGTAGTACGCGTTGGACAGCAGGATGCGCTTGCAGCCGATGCGGTAGTCCGGGGTGAGTTTCGCGCGCAGCGCCGGGTCCTTGATCGCGCGGGCCATGTTGCGGCGGGCGATCTTCTCGACGAAGCCGAGTTCCTCGGGGTGCTTGGTGAACGCCTGGACCTGGAGTTCGCGGATGCCCCACAGCAGGCCGCGGCGCAGCCGGGTGGTGGCGGGCAGCGCGCGGTGCAGTCCGCGTTCCACGCCGCTGATGGGGCGGTCGACGCGGGGCATGACCCAGGCGGGGGTGCGCTGGAAGAGGCTGAGCCGGGCGACCTGCGGCTGGATCGCGGGCACGATCTGGATGGCGGAGGCGCCGGTCCCGATCATGGCGACGCGCTTGCCCGCGAGGTCGTAGTCGTGGTCCCAGCGCGCGGAGTGGAAGACCTTGCCGGGGAAGGTGCCGAGGCCGGGGACGTCGGGCACCTTGGGGTCGGACAGCGGCCCGGTGGCGGAGACGACGACGTCCGCGGAGAGCCTCCCGGAGGAGGTCTCGATGTCCCAGCGCAGCTTCTCCGTGTCCCAGGTCGCCCGCCGCACCTCGCTGTTGAAGCGGAGGTGCCCGCGGAGCCGGAAGACGTCGGCGACGTGCTCCAGGTAGGCGCGGATGTGCTCCTGCCCGGAGAAGGTGCGCGGCCAGTCCGGGTTGGGCGCGAAGGAGAACGAGTACAGGTGCGACGGCACGTCGCAGGCGCATCCCGGGTAGCTGTTGTCGCGCCAGGTGCCGCCGACCCCTCCGGCACGCTCCAGGACGACGAAGTCGGTGATCCCTTCGCGGCGCAGCCGCACGGCCGCCCCGAGTCCGCCGAACCCGGACCCGATCACCGCCACCCTCACGTGTTCGTGCTCGGCCATCCCGACGCCCCTCCATGCCTCGTCCGCCACACCCCGCGGGGTGTGCCGTGTGCGACGTTTCGTGACTCTGCCAGTGAACACTGGCGCAATTGGAGGGTAGAGCAGCCCCGTACTGATCGGTAGGGGTCTGCGCCAGGAAAGTTACCGGCGGTACAACATAGGCTGCCGACGTGGCAGACGACGCGGACGAGGGTGGACCCCACGAGTACCGGATGGCGGAGCTGGCCGACCGGGCCGGCATCACGGTGCGCACCCTGCGCTTCTACCGCGAACGCAAGCTGATCCCGCCGCCCCGCCGCGAGGGCCGCATCGCCTGGTACGACGACAGCCACCTGACCCGCCTGCGCACGATCTCGGCACTCCTGGAGCGCGGCCACACCCTCAACGGCATCGCCGAGCTGGCCGAGGCGTTCGACCACGGCCGCGGCGTCGGCGAACTCCTCGGCGTGGGCGCCCCGACGGAGGAGACCCCGGTCCGCCTGACCCCGGAGGAGCTCGCCGACCACTTCGCGGGCGAGGTCACCCCGGAGAACCTCGCCGCCGCGATGGACCTCGGCTACCTGGGCACGGACGGCGCCGAGATCGTGCACATCAGCCGCCGCCTGCTGGACGTCTCCGCCGCCCTGGTCCGCGAGGGCATCCCGCTCTCGTCCGTCCTGGAGGCGGGCAGGCGGGTCCGGGAGCACGCGGACGCCCTCGCCGGGCTGTTCGCCGGCATGGTCCTGGACCACGGCTCCGAGAGGGACGTGGACCGCCTGCGTCCGCTGGCGCGCAGCGTGGTGGAGGCGGAACTGTCCCTGGCCCTGGACCGCCGCCTCCGGAAGGAACCGCGTCGGCCCTGACGACGGCCGGAGCCGGGCCCCACGCCCCTACAGCTCGTAGGCCACGGTGACGGGCGCGTGGTCCGACCACCGCTCCGCGTGCGTGGCGGCGCGCTCGACGAGACCCTTGACCGCGCGGCCGGCGAGACCGGGCGTCGCCATCTGGTAGTCGATGCGCCAGCCCGTGTCGTTGTCGAAGGCCCGCCCGCGGTACGACCACCACGAGTACGGGCCCTCGGTGTCGGGGTGCAGGGCGCGCACCACGTCGACGTAGCCGCCGTCGGCGGGGTCGAGCACCCGGTCGAGCCAGGCGCGCTCCTCGGGCAGGAACCCGGAGCTCTTCTGGTTGCCGCGCCAGTTCTTCAGGTCGGCCGGCCGGTGCGCGATGTTCCAGTCGCCGCACACCACGACCTCGCGCCCGTCCGCCGCGGCCTTCTCGCGCAGCTCCCGCAGGTGCGCGAGGAACTCGTCCATGAACCGGACCTTCTCGTCCTGCCGCTCGGTGCCGACCTCCCCGGAGGGCAGGTAGAGGCTCACGACCGTGACTCCGGGCAGGTCCGCCTCGACGCAGCGCCCGGCGCCGTCGAACTCCGCGGAGCCGAACCCGACGCGCACGGCGTCCGGTTCGCGCCGGGTGAGGAGGGAGACGCCCGCGCGCCCCTTGGCGGCGGCCGGGGCGTGCACGACGTGCCAGCCCTCGGGGGCGCGCACGTGCCCGGGAAGCTGCTCCGGCTCGGCGCGCACCTCCTGGAGGCACACGACGTCGGCGGAGCTGCCGGCCAGCCACTCCACGAAGCCCTTCTTCGCGGCGGCCCGCAGCCCGTTCACATTCACACTGGTCACAATGAGCACGCGGGCACGATACGACACTCGGCCCTTCCGACCAGAAAAGCATTCATATACCATGTATCACATGAATATCCGCCGGGTCCCGTTCGACCACCCCGACGCAGTCAAGCTGAACGACCAGGTCCAGGCCGAGTACCACCGCCGCTACGGCGACGGCGGCGACGCCACGTACCTGGACCCGGCCATGTTCCTGCCGCCGACCGGCCTGTACCTCATCGCGTACGACGAGGCCGACGCACCGGTCGCCACCGGCGGCTGGCGCCTCCAGGACAAGAACGACGAGGGCTACTCGGACGGCGACGCCGAGCTCAAGCGCATGTACGTCATAGAGGAGGCACGCGGCCGGGGCATCGCCCGCCGGGTGCTGGCCGCCCTGGAGGAGGACGCCCGCGCCGCCGGCCGGGTCCGCATGGTCCTGGAGACCGGCGACCAGCAGCCGGAGGCCATCGGCCTGTACGCCTCCAGCGGCTACGAGCCGTGCGCCAAGTTCGGCCACTACCGCTTCCACGAGTCGAGCATCTGCTACGCGAAGCCGCTCTGACGCGGAGCCGACGGGCAGTCAGGAAGCCCGCATTCATGGTGCGGCGTGCCGGACGGGCACGCCGCACGCGCACACCCGGCGCCAACGCCCCGCGCGCACACGAAAGATCCCGCCCGATCTTGCGATCGGACGGGATCTCGTCACCGTCTCCGAGCGAACTCCGAGACCGTGCTGCGTGGACCTGAGGGGATTCGAACCCCTGACCCCCTCGATGCGAACGAGGTGCGCTACCGGACTGCGCCACAGGCCCTTGCAACGAGTGAAACTCTAGCATCCCGGTCCCGGTGCCTGGAAATCCGTTCCCGGCTGGTCAGGACCGGGGCCCCCGGGGGCCCTTGGCAGGAGCCCGGAGGCCCCTGCCGTACCCGCCTCACTCGTTGGCCGCGCGCGGCCGGCCCTCTTCGTCGTACTGGTCGAAGAGCGGCGTACGGCCGCGCTCGCGGGAGCGCCGGGCGGAGGCCGCGCGGCGGGCGTCGCTGCGCCCGTCCTCCGGCGCCCGGTCCGCCGCCCCGTCGTACTCGTCGTCCCCGGCGCCCGCCGCGTCCGCCCGCGCCGCGGCCGGTTCGGCGTCCGCGTCCCGTTCGGGGGCCACCGCGCTGGACCGGGCCGAGCTCCAGGCGTCCGGTGCGCCGAGGTCCACGTCGGACGTGGCGCGGGGGGCGACAGGGGCGGTCACGTACGTGGGCAGCGGGACGGGCACCGGGTCCCAGCTGTCGCCCTGCTCGGGACGGCGCTGCCGCTCGCGCTGCTGGTCGACCCATTCCGCGTGGTCGGTCTGCTCCACCAGGGCACGCCGGTCGGCCGCGAGCGCGGAGAGGCCGGCGTCACCCTCGGGCTCGGCGTCGGGGACGTCGTGCGCGGCGGTGTCCTCCGACGCGCGCCGGCGGGGCTGGCGCTCGCGCAGCCGCCGTGCCGCGTCCTCCGCCCTGCGACGGTCCATCTGGTAGGTGAAGCGCCGCCGTTCCTGCGAACGCAGGTGGGCGATGTAGCCGCTCAGCAGTACGGCGGGCGCGGCGGGCGCCCACAGGAACGCGAGACCGCCGACCGCCGCGACGATCGCGCCGAGCGTGAAGACGAGGAAGAGCACCACGGTCGTGCGCCGACGGCGGGCCAGCACCTTCGTGCGCCGCGCCCGCGCCGCCGCTGCCTCCGCCTCGGCCGCCCGCCGCGCGCCGCCGGGGCGCTCGCGGTCGGCCGGCGCGGACGGGGACCGGGGCGCGGGCTCGCGCTCCGCCGCCTCGCGTCCGGCGCCTTCGCGCGTGCCCTGTTCGCGCGCCGCGTGTTCGCGCGCACCGGACGGCCGCTCCGCCCGCACCTGGGCGCGCGCCTGCGGGCGGGCGTCCTGGGCGGCGGGGTGCGCGTCCTGTCTGCGGCGGGGCTCCTGGCGCCGGGAGCGGTCCTCCCGGGGGTGCGCGCGGGAGGCGTCGGACCGCGGGTGCTCCGGAGGCGCCGGGGTGCCGGCCGCGGTCGGGGGCGCGGCGAAGGACCGGACGTCCACCGAATCGGTGACCGCGTCCGGTTCGCCGGCGTCGCCCTCTCCTTCTTCGAAGGAGCGCGCCTGCAGGTCCTTGGCGTACCGGCGCTCCATTCCCGCCCGTCCGGACAGCAGCCGGATGGCGGTGCTGAAGCGTTCCGTCGGACGGGCCTCATTCAGCTCGTCCTGCCTACGGAGCCACATGGGCACCAGGTAGGCGGCCCAGGCCCCGACGATGACTGCGTAGATGAGGCCGCTGCTGCTCACGCCTCACACGGTAGAGGGGTTTCCTTGGGGCCATCCGCCAATTGAGCCGGTGTGTCGCACGATCCGGCTGATATTCCGACCTTTTTTTGTGATCGATGCGATCAGTGAGCCGCCGGAGGGGTGAATTCAGTACTCCAAGACGGTCGTTCGGCGATCATTTTCGAACAAGTATTCAATTCCAGGGGTCGGTCGGATTCCCCGGGGCGTTGGTCGAGTTCCGCGGCGGACGTGCCGCCCGCCCGGATTCGGGTGCGCTCGCGGCGCGCCTGCGGCGCCACCGGGCGAGGAGCCCGTCGGGCACCTCCTCGGCGGTCAGGGCGAACACCAGATGGTCGCGCCAGCCCCCGTCGATGTGCAGATAACGCGGGCGCAGCCCCTCCTCGCGGAATCCGAGTTTCTCCACGACCCGGCGGCTGGGCCGGTTCTCGGGGCGAATGCAGATCTCGATGCGGTGCAGGCCGACGTTGCGGAAACAGTGGTCCGTCACCAGCGCGACCGCCGTCGGCATGACCCCGCGGCCGGCCACCGACTCGTCGACCCAGTAGCCGATGTGGCCCGAGCACATGGAGCCCCAGGTGATCCCGGCGACCGTCAACTGCCCCACCAGGCGCCCCTGGTACTCGATGACGAACGGCAGCATCCGGCCGGCCTTCGCCTCGGAGCGCAGGTGACGCACCATCTGCCGGTAGGTGGGCCGGTGCGTCACGGGCCCGTGCGGCGTCGGGGGCGGAATGGTCGCCTCCCAGGGCCGCAGCCAGTCCCGGTTGCGCCGGTTGATGTCGCGCCACACGCTCTGGTCGCGCATTCTTATCGGCCGCAGGGAGACCTCACCGTCGCGCAGGACGGCGGGCCACGACGTGCTGTTCAGAGCGCACCCCCGGCATGTCTGGAGCGCTCGCCGCCCGCCGGGGCGTGCCCGCCCCCGGGCCGCGTGTGGTCGCCGCCCCCGATCTGGTCCACCGCGTGCGTCAACAGGGGCGCCAGAACGGCCAGTCCGTCCTTCACCCCACCGGTGGAACCCGGCAGGTTGACGACCAGGGTCCCGCCCGCGACGCCGGCCAGCCCACGCGAGAGCGCCGCGGTGGGCACCTTCTCCCGGCCGAAGGCGCGGATCGCCTCCGCGATGCCCGGCACCTCGCGGTCGAGCACGGCGCGGGTCGCCTCGGGCGTGCGGTCGGTGGGCGAGATGCCCGTGCCGCCGGTGGTGACGATGACGTCGTACCGGGCGGCGACGCCGTCCCGCAGCACCGCCTCCACCGGGTCCCCGTCGGCGACGACCCGCGGGCCGTCGACGGTGAAGCCGAGGTCGCGCAGCCCCTCCGCGACCAGGGGGCCGCCCCGGTCCTCGTAGACACCCGCGGCGGCCCGGTTGGAGGCGGTCACGACCAGGGCGCGGTACGGACCCGTGCTCATGCCCTGCTCCAGTCGCCCGAGCGCCCGCCCGACTTCTCCTCCACGCGCACGTCCGTGATGACCGCCTGCTTGTCGACGGCCTTCACCATGTCGACCACGGTGAGGGCGGCGACGGAGACCGCGGTGAGCGCCTCCATCTCCACGCCCGTGCGGTCCGTGGTCCGCACGGTGGCCACGATCTCCACGGCGTCGTCCGCGACCGACAGGTCCAGGCGCACGCCGGACAGGGACAGCGGGTGGCACAGCGGGACGAGGTCCGGGGTGCGCTTGGCGCCCATGATCCCCGCGATGCGCGCGGTGGCCAGGGCGTCGCCCTTGGGGACCCCCTCGCCGCGCAGCAGCTCGACCACCCGGGCGGACACCAGGACCCGTCCGCTGGCACGGGCGGCGCGCGCGGTCACGTCCTTGTCGGACACGTCGACCATGCGGGCGGCGCCCGCCTCGTCGATGTGCGTCAGTCGGTCCTGCGTACTCATGCTCGTGCGGCGCTCCCGGTCCGGGCCCCGCCGGGGCGTGGCCTGTTGTGCGCGACACGGTACCGCCAAGTCGGCGCGCGCAGCGGAGCAGGTACCCGCCGTCGCGCGCCGTGCGGAGGGTCAGCCGAGGAGGATCACGTCGACCTCGGTGCCGGGCTCGACGGACTCGACGTCCTCGGGGACGACGATCAGGGCGTCGGCCTGCGCGAGGGCGGCGACCAGGTGCGAGGACGCGCCGCCGACCGGGACCGCCGTGCCGTCCGCGCAGGTGCCCCGCAGGAACTGACGGCGGCCCTTCGGCGAGATCAGCGCCTTGTCGATGGCCAGCTTCGCGCGGACGGTGGGCCGGTGGACGTCGGCGAGCCCCATCATGGTGCGGATCGCGGGCCGCACGAACAGTTCGAACGAGACGTACGAGGACACCGGGTTGCCGGGCAGCGCCAGCAGCGGGGTGTGGTCCGGGCCGACGGAACCGAAGCCCTGGGGCTTGCCCGGCTGCATGGCGAGCTTGCGGAACTCGACACCCGCGCCGTCCTCGTCCGCGTCGCCGACGGACGACAGCGCCTCCTTGACGACGTCGTAGGCGCCGACGCTCACCCCGCCCGTGGTGACCATCAGGTCGGCCCGGACGAGCTGGTCCTCGATGGTGGAGCGCAGGGTCTCGGCGTCGTCGGCGACGGCACCGACCCGGTACGCGATGGCGCCGGCGTCGCGCGCGGCCGCGGTGAGGGCGAAGCTGTTGGAGTCGTAGATCTGACCCGCCGCCAACTCCTCGTCGGGCTGGACGAGTTCACTGCCGGTGGACAGGACGACCACGCGCGGGCGCGGGCGCACCCGTACCGTGCCGCGGCCGATGGCGGCGAGCAGCGCGATCTGCGGCGGGCCCAGGACGGTGCCCGCCGCCAGGGCGCGGTCACCGGCGCGTACGTCGCTGCCCAGCGCGCGTACGTGCGCGCGCTCCTGCGCCCCGCGGTGGACGAGCACCTGCCCCGCCGCGCCCTCCGGGCCGAGGCTGCGGGCGCGCATGCCGCTGACCGGGCCGCCGCCGAGTCCCCCGTCGGTCCACTCGACGGGGACGACGGTCTCCGCGCCGGGGGGCACGGGCGCGCCCGTCATGATCCGCGCCGCCTGGCCGGGTCCCACGTGCACGGTGTCGGCCGAGCCGGCCGCCACGTCCCCGACGACCTCCAGGGCGGCGGGGAACTCCTCGCTCGCGCCGGCGACGTCCGCGACCCGTACCGCGTAGCCGTCCATCGAGCTGTTGTCGAACGGCGGCAGGGAGAGCGGCACCGTGACGTCGTCGACCAGTACGCACCCCTGGGCGTCGAGCAGTTGGAGCTCGATGGGGTCCAGGGGGCGGACGGTCGCGAGGACGTCCTCCAGGTGCTCCTCCACCGACCAGGTGCGGTCCGGGTCGGCGGTACGGGTCACGGCGCTGCTCAAGACTGCTGCATCTCCTCGGCTACGTAACGGCGGAGCCAGGTCCGGAAGTCCGGGCCCAGGTCCTCACGTTCGCACGCGAGTCTGACAATGGCACGCAGATAGTCACCCCGGTCGCCGGTGTCGTAGCGGCGGCCCTTGAAGACGACACCGTGCACCGGGCCGCCGATCTTCTCGTCCTGCGCGAGCTGCTGGAGGGCGTCGGTGAGCTGGATCTCGCCGCCGCGGCCGGGCTCGGTCGTGCGCAGTATGTCGAAGATGTGGGGGTCGAGGACGTAGCGGCCGATGATGGCGTAGTTCGACGGCGCGTCCGCCGGTTCGGGCTTCTCGACCAGGCCGGTCACCTTGACGACGTCGCCGTCCGCGGTGGGTTCGACGGCGGCGCAGCCGTAGAGGTGGATCTGCTCCGGCTCGACCTCCATGAGCGCGACGACGCTGCCGCCGCTCTGCTCCCGCACCTCGACCATGCGCGCGAGAAGCGGGTCGCGGGGGTCGATCAGGTCGTCGCCGAGGAGGACGGCGAAGGGCTCCTGCCCGACGTGGGGGGCCGCGCACAGGACCGCGTGGCCGAGGCCCCGCGGGTCGCCCTGGCGGACGTAGTGCATGGTCGCGAGGTCGCTGGACTCCTGCACCTTGGCGAGGCGTGCCGCGTCGCCCTTCTTCTGAAGTGCCGACTCCAGCTCGTAGTTGCGGTCGAAGTGGTCCTCGAGCGGGCGCTTGTTGCGGCCCGTGATCATGAGGACGTCGCCGAGGCCGGCGGACACGGCCTCTTCCACCACGTACTGGATCGCCGGCTTGTCGACGACAGGCAGCATCTCCTTGGGAGTCGCCTTCGTCGCCGGCAGGAACCTGGTGCCGAGACCTGCGGCGGGGATGACAGCCTTGCTGATCCGGGGGTGCGACTGAGTCATGTCCGCAACCATATCCGGTGCCTTTGACTGGAATCCGTGGCTCCGGTTAATTCGTTCTCATATGAGCACATCAGGAAGGATGCGTGGATTACCCGTGGGTCACAGCGGACACAGGGCCGAGCCTGACAAGCGAATGTTGCGCCGGGAGTTCCTTTCGGTGAGGAACAGGTTGACAGCTCATGACGTGCGGGAGGCCGCAGAGGCCCTTGCCCGACGCGCCCTGGAACTGCCCGAACTGGCCGCGGCCCGCACGGTCGCGGGATACGTCTCCGTGGGCGCGGAGCCCGGTACCCGCGTCCTGCTCGACGCGCTGCGCGCACGGGGCGTCCGGGTCCTCCTCCCCGCGCTGCTGCCCGACAACGACCTGGACTGGGCCGAGTTCGACGGCGCGCAGAGCCTCGCACCCGTCCGGCACTCCGGGCGCATGGAACTCCTCGAACCCTCCGGCGCCCGGCTCGGTCCGGACGCCGTCGTCGCCGCCGACGCCGTGCTGCTGCCCGGCCTCGCGGTGGACGCGCGCGGGACGCGGCTGGGGCGCGGCGGGGGGTCGTACGACCGGGCGCTCGCGCGACTGGCGGACGCGGGCGCACAACCGGCGCTCGTGGTCCTGCTGTACGACGCCGAGGTGGTCGACGAGGTGCCCGCAGAGCCGCACGACCGCCCGGTGCACGCGGTGGTGACGCCCGGGGGCGTGCGCCGCTTCCGCGCCGGCGCCTGAACTCCCGTACGGCGCCCGCCGTGCACGCCGGGACGCCCGCGCACCCGCCGGTCGCCCGCGGACGCCGACGGCCCCTCCACGCGCGCGTGGAGGGGCCGTCGGGCTACCGGCTCACGGTTTCAGCGTGAGGGTGTCGCTGGTGCTCCCGTCGACCGCCTTCTTCGAGAAGGACCACGTCAGCAGTTCGCCCTTGACCCACTTGCCGGTCTGGTCGGTGTAGTGCGCGCTGAACGCGTGCCCGGAGGCGCCGGTGAGGTTGATCCACTTCGACTTGTCGAAGTCGGCGAGGTTGACGACCATCCGCATCGACGGCACCCACACCACGCCGTACCCGCCGGCCGCGTTCCAGCCGGTGGCGTCCACCGCCGCCTCGCCGCCGCCGAGCTTCCACGGGCCGCGGTTGAGGAGGTACTTGATGACCGTCGGGCCGTCGGTGCCGAGCGTCTGGTTCTTCAGGAACAGGCGGTGCAGCCTGCCCCAGCTCCAGCTGTCGATGTCCTTGCCGAGCTTGGAGGTCAGCTCCCACCGCGCGTCGATCATGGCGCGCTTGAACAGCTGGTCCTCGTTGCTCGCGCCGGGACGGGTGCCCGACGCCGGCGTCTTCCACCAGTCGCTGTTCGGATCGTCGAGGAGGTTGCGGACCACCTCGAACCAGCGGTCGCCGCCGTCCGGCTGCGCCTGGTCCGCGTCGCGCTCACCGCACTCGCGGACCTTCTTGTCCTCGTCGGCGGGACCGGTGTCGTCGGCCGGTTCGACCGTCAGGCACTGCCCCTTGACCCGCAGCTCCTTGGGCAGCTTGTTGCCGAAGGCGAGCTTGAGGACGTTCCTCCAGATCGCGTTGAAGTAGGCGGCGGCCGCCGAGTCGGCGTCCTGGGTGTAGTCCCAGCCCTCCAGCAGCTTCTGCGCCTGGCGCACGTCCGGGTCGTCGACGTCGATCTTCAGCAGCTTGGGCACGAGCAGCTTGGCGATCTCACTGCTGTTGTCCAGCTGCATCTGCCGCATGTCGTCGGTGGAGATCTTGCCGCCGCCCTTGATCTTCTGCTTGATCAGGTCGGTGATCCGCTGGCTTCTGGTGCCGTAGCCCCAGTCGGTGGTCAGCGTGAACGGGTAGTCCTTGTCGACCACCGCCTGGTTCGCGGTGACGATGTAGCCCTGTTTCGGGTTGTACTCGTTCGGCAGGGCGCTCTGCGGGATGTAGCCGGTCCAGTCGTACTTGGAGTCCCAGCCCGGGGCGGGGATCGATCCGTCGTCGCCGGAGGCGCGGGTGGGGATCTTGCCGGGCAGCGTGTAGCCGATGTTGTTCTTGGTGTCCGCGTAGATGAGGTTCTGCGACGGCACGTCGAACTTCGCCGCGGCGGCGCGGAACGAGTCCCAGTCGCTCGCCCTGTCCATGGCGAAGACGGCGTCCATGGAGGTGCCGGGCTCCAGCGCGGTCCATCTCAGCGCGATCCCGTAGCCGTCGGACCTGTCCGGCGCCGCGCTGTCGACGGTGGCCTTCTTGCCCACCTTCACGAGTTCGTCGTCGCGGTCGGAGAGCAGGGGCCCGTTGTTGGTCTCGCGGACGACGATGGTCTTCGTCGAGCCGCCGGCGACCTTGATCTTCTCCGTGCGGGTGGTGAAGGGCTTCACCTTGCCGTCGACCAGGTATCCGTCGCCGGTGAGCTTCTCCAGGTAGAGGTCGGTGACGTCGACCCCGGAGTTGGTCATGCCCCACGAGATGTTCTGGTTGTGGCCGATGATCACGCCCGGCATGCCCGCGAAGGTGTAGCCGGTGACGTCGTACTGGCAGGTGCTGGAGACGGTCCGGCAGTGCAGACCCATCTGGTACCAGACCGACGGCAGCGACGGCGACAGGTGCGGGTCGTTGGCCAGCAGAGGCTTGCCCGTGATCGTGTGCTCGCCGCCCACGACCCAGGAGTTGGAGCCGATGCCGTTGCCGTTCACCCCGACGGCGGTGGGCACGTCGTCCAGGACGTTGTAGAGGCTCGACAGCTGTGTCGTCAGCGCCGTGCCGGAGGAGTCCGACGTGGTGTCCGTCGTCCCGCCCGCCGGCGTGCCGTCCGTCGTGCCCGTGCTGTCGTCGTCCTGCTCGAACGTCTTGGTCAGCTCGTCGTACTGACCCTCCTGGACGATCGTCTGGTTGCGGCTGTAGGGGTACTCCGGGTAGAGGTCGGCGATCTGCTTCGGGCCGAGCCGGCTCGTCATCAGCGCGCGGTCGATCTCGTCCTGCATGTTGCCCCGCAGGTCCCAGGCCATCGCCTTCAGCCACGCGAGCGAGTCGACCGGGGTCCACTTCTGCGGCGCGTAGTCGTTGGTGAAGCCCAGGGCCGCGTACTCGACGGAGATGTCCTTGCCGTCCTTGCCCTTCAGGTACGCGTTGACACCCTTGGAGTAGGCCTGGAGGTACTTCTTCGTCGAGGCCGACAGCGTGGTGTCGTACTCCTTCTTGGCCACCCGGTCCCAGCCGAGGGTGCGCAGGAACTCGTCGTTCTTGACCTGGCTCTTGCCGAACATCTCCGACAGGCGCCCGGAGGTCATGTGGCGGCGCACGTCCATCTCGTAGAACCGGTCCTGGGCCTGGACGTATCCCTGCGCCATGAACAGGTCCTCGTCGGAGGACGCGTAGATCTGCGGAATGCCGTAGCTGTCGCGCTTCACGTCCACCGGGCCCGACAGCCCCTGGAGGGTGGCCGTGCCGGTGGTCTGCGGCAGCGAGGCGCGGACGGTGCTGATCGACCAGTACGCGCCGTAGGCGATGCCCCCGACGATGGCCAGCACCAGCACCAGCACGAGGAGTCGGGCTTTGCGCCCCTTCTTCCTGCCGGGCCTGCCGGGCTGCTGACCGGAAGAGGCGGTGGTGTTGGGGGGCATCGCTGTCCTTGCTGTCCTTACGCGAGCGGCAGGGCGGGCTGTGCTTTCTACTGAGCGCTGGAGCAACCATAGGCGCAGGGCCTGACGGCACTTGACGCGGAGTCGGCTTCAAACGCAGACAGATGTTCGATCTTGACGCGCTCCGCGTCAAGAAAGCGTCAAGAGTTAGGTAAGGTAATGAATTACTTGGGTGCGCTCGCCCGGCACCCTCGTTCCTGATGAACGCGGGTGCCGCGCGGCCCCGCGCGAGGCTCTAGGAAGGGAACGGCCGCTGACTGTCCACCACCTCAACCAGGTCCTGCTGCTCTGCTCGCTCGTGCTGCTCGTCGCCGTCGCGGCCGTCCGGATCTCCTCGCGCAGCGGGCTCCCCAGCCTGCTCGTCTACCTGGGCATCGGCATCGCCATGGGCCAGGACGGCATCGGCGACATCCAGTTCGACAACGCCGAGCTGACCCAGGTCATCGGATACGCGGCCCTTGTCGTGATCC
The DNA here is from genome assembly GCF_042956945.1 of Streptomyces sp. NPDC008150. Classification (NCBI taxonomy): domain Bacteria; kingdom Bacillati; phylum Actinomycetota; class Actinomycetes; order Kitasatosporales; family Streptomycetaceae; genus Streptomyces; species Streptomyces sp. NPDC008150. Next base: position 193,841 of record NZ_JBIBHJ010000004.1, read on the forward strand.
TGACCGAGGGCGGCCTGGGCACGAAGTGGAAGGAGATCAAACCGGCCCTCCCCTCCGCCTCCGTGCTGGCGCTCGTCGGCGTCGCCGTGAGCGTCGGCGTGACGGCCGCGGGTGCGCACTACCTGGTCGGGCTGGAGTGGCGGCAGGCGCTGATCATCGGCGCGGTGGTGTCGTCCACGGACGCGGCGGCGGTCTTCTCCGTACTGCGCAGAATCCCGCTCCCCGCGCGCGTGACGGGCACGCTGGAGGCCGAGTCCGGCTTCAACGACGCCCCTGTCGTGATCCTGGTCGTCGCCTTCTCGACCGCGGGCCCGATCGAGCACTGGTACGTGCTGGTCGGCGAGATAGCCCTGGAACTGGCCATCGGCGCCGCCATCGGACTCGCGGTGGGCTGGCTGGGCGCCTGGGGACTGCGGCACGTGGCACTGCCCGCCTCCGGCCTCTACCCGATCGCCGTGATGGCCATCTCGGTCACCGCGTACGCGGCCGGCGCCCTCACCCACGGCAGCGGCTTCCTCGCCGTCTACCTGGCCTCCATGGTGCTCGGCAACGCCCGGCTGCCGCACTGGCCGGCCACCCGCGGCTTCGCCGAGGGCGTCGGCTGGATCGCGCAGATCGGCATGTTCGTACTGCTCGGCCTGCTGGTCAGCCCGCACGAATTGGGCGACGACGTCTGGCCCGCGCTGGTCATCGGCCTGGTGCTCACCATGGTGGCGCGACCGCTCAGCGTGCTGCTGAGCCTGGCGCCGTTCCGGGTGCCCTGGCAGGAGCAGACACTGATGTCCTGGGCGGGTCTGCGCGGCGCGGTCCCGATCATCCTGGCGACGATCCCCATGGTGAACGGGGTCGACGCCAGCCACCGGATCTTCAACATCGTCTTCGTGCTCGTCGTCGTCTACACCCTCGTGCAGGGGCCCACCCTGCCCTGGCTCGCGCGCACACTGCGGCTGGGCGGCGACGCGGGCGCGGCAGACCTGGGGATCGAGTCGGCGCCGCTGGAGCGGCTGCGCGGGCACCTGCTGTCCGTCGCCATCCCCGAGGGCTCGAAGATGCACGGCGTGGAGGTCGCCGAACTGCGGCTGCCCGCGGGCGCCGCCGTGACGCTCGTCGTGCGCGACGGCACCTCGTTCGTCCCGGCACCGACGACCGTGCTGAACCGCGGCGACGAACTCCTCGTGGTCGCCACCGACCCGGTCCGGGACGCGGCGGAACGGCGGCTGCGCGCCGTCGGCCACGGCGGCAAGCTCGCGGACTGGCTGGGCACGGACGGCACCGCCGGCCGCGACGGCGACGACGCGACCACACCCGCGCGCGTACGCAGATGACGACCGCCGTACGCGCGCGGGGCAGCACGCCCCACGCGCGTACGGCGCACGTTTCGCGGTCGTTTCGCACCGTTCACAAGGGTGCCGATCCCAGGCGGGCCGGGCCCCCTTGCCCCTTTTCACAGGCGGACCGTGCGGCTCCGCCTGTACGATGAAGGCGCACTTGATCGGACCAACTCTGCCTGACGCAGAGCTGGCGCGACCGTATGGCGGTCGGGCCGCCCGCACGACGGGCGCCGGCATCTACCGCAGTTCCGCGCGCGAGGACAGCTCTCGGCGCCCCCGCACGGGCGCGCTACCAGGCGGCAGAAAGGCACGGGCCGTGGTCTCCACGGACACCGTCACAGAGCCGTCGGCGGACCCGACGGCACCCGCCCGCCCCGGCTACGGAGCACTGCTGCGCACCCCCGGCGCCTGGCGGTTCCTGCTGCCAGGCTTCTCGGCACGCCAGCCGTTCGCGATGCTCACCATCTCCATCGTGCTGCTCGTGCAGCACACCACCGGCTCGTACGGGGCGGCGGGCGCCGCCGCGGCCGTCACCGGCGTCTCCATGGCGCTCTGCGCCCCCCTGGGCGGCCGTCTCGCCGACCGCTACGGCCAGCGCGCGGTCCTGATGCCCGGCGTCCTGCTGCACGTCCTGTCGGGCCTCGCGCTCACGGCGCTCGCGCTGGCGCACGCGCCGGTGTGGTCGCTGTTCGTGGCGGCCGTGCCCACCGGCGCCTCGGTGCCCCAGGTGGGGCCGATGGTGCGCGCCCGCTGGGGCGTGAAGCTCCAGGACTCGCCCCTGACGGCCACGGCCGCCGCCTTCGAGTCCGTCACGGACGAGCTCACGTTCGTCCTCGGCCCGCTGCTGGCGACCGCGCTGTGCACCGGCGTGAACCCGGCGGCCGGCCTGGTCACGGAGGCGGCGCTGACACTGGGCGGCGGCCTGCTGTTCGCCGCGCAGAAGGACACCCAGCCGCCCGTCGCCCCCGCCGGCCACACGCGCGTACGGGCGGCGTCCGCCCTGCGGGTGCCCGGCGTGCGCGTGCTCGCCATGGCGTTCCTCGGCATCGGTTCCGTCTTCGGCGGGATGCAGGTCTCGCTGGCCGCGTTCACGGAGTCCATCGGCGAGCCCGGACTCAACGGCGTCCTCTACGGGACGTTCGCGGCGGGCAACATGCTCTCCGGCATGGTCTGCGGCGCGCTCGCCTGGAAGGCCTCCCCGCAGCGGCGCCTGGTCGTCGGCTACACGGCACTCGCCCTGACGGCGTCCGCCCTGTGGACCGCGCACTCGGTGCTGCTGCTCGCCGCGCTCGGACTCCTGGTCGGGCTCTGCGTCGCGCCCGCGCTGATCACCGCGTACACGCTCGTCGACGGACTCGTCGCCCCCGGCGCCCGCACCGAGGCGTTCACCTGGCTGACCGGCGCGGTGGCGCTGGGCCAGGCGGCCGCCGTCACGGTGGCCGGGCAACTGGAGGACCGCTTCTGGGACGGGGCCGGTTTCCTGGTCCCGATGGCCGGCACCCTGCTGGCGCTGGCGACCCTGCTGACCTTGCGCTCACGCCTCGCGGGACCCCCGCGAAGCCGTACCGTCGCACGTGGCGTCGGTCACCGCGCAACGGTCACGGTGGACTGATCCCGCGGAATACGTCACTATGGACCGTCGTTAGCACTCATCGAGTCAGAGTGCCAGGAGGAAGACAGTGCCCACCTATCAGTACCAGTGCACCGAGTGCGGCGAGGGCCTCGAGGCGGTGCAGAAGTTCACCGACGACGCTCTGACCGAGTGCCCCAACTGCGGTGGCCGCCTGAAGAAGGTGTTCTCGGCGGTCGGCATTGTCTTCAAGGGTTCCGGCTTCTACCGGAACGACAGCCGCGGCTCCTCTTCGAGCAGCAGCCCGGCGTCGTCCTCCTCGAAGTCGTCGTCCGAGTCGTCGAAGTCGTCCTCCGACTCCTCCTCGGCGTCGTCGAAGCCCGCGTCCGACTCCTCGAAGGCGTCGAAGCCCTCCCCGAGTTCGGCCGGCAACTCCGCCGCCTGACCCACGCACCACAAGGCCCCACCGTCACCGGACGGCTGGGGTCTTCGGTGTGTCCGGGGCCAGCTAATCTGCTCGTCATGGCGAACGCAGACATCGGCGTGATCGGCGGTTCCGGCTTCTACTCGTTCCTGGAGGACGTGACCGAGGTCCAGGTCGACACCCCGTACGGGCCACCCAGCGACTCGCTCTTCCTCGGCGAGGTCGCCGGCCGCAGCGTCGCGTTCCTGCCCCGCCACGGACGCGGCCATCACCTGCCGCCGCACCGCATCAACTACCGGGCCAACCTCTGGGCGCTGCGCTCCGTGGGCGTGCGCCAGGTCTTCGGACCGTGCGCCGTGGGCGGGCTGCGCCAGGAGTACGGGCCTGGCACCCTGCTCGTGCCGGACCAGTTCGTCGACCGCACGAAGAACCGGGCCCAGTCCTACTTCGACGGCCTCCCGCTGCCCGACGGCTCCGTGCCGAACGTGGTGCACGTGTCCCTGGCGGACCCCTACTGCCCCGTCGGACGGGCGGCCGCGCTCAAGGCGGCGCGCGGACGGGACTGGGAACCGGTGGACGCCGGCACGCTGGTCGTGGTCGAGGGGCCGCGCTTCTCGACGCGCGCCGAATCGTTGTGGCACCAGGCCCAGGGCTGGTCCGTGGTGGGCATGACCGGCCACCCGGAGGCCGCGCTCGCCCGCGAACTGGAGCTCTGCTACACGTCGTTGACCCTGGTGACGGACCTCGACGCGGGCGCCGAGAGCGGGGAGGGCGTCTCGCACGACGACGTGCTGACGGTGTTCGCCGCCAACGTGGACCGGCTGCGGGGCGTGCTCTTCGACGCCGTCGCCGCCCTGCCCGCGTCCGGCGAGCGGGACTGCCTGTGCACGAAGGCGCTCGGAGGAATGGACCCCGGCTTCGAACTGCCCTGACGCGGGGCGGGGGTTGGCGGGCGGAGCGGCCGGGCGGGCGGCGAGAGGGCCTCGGCGGAGCGGCGGGGCATGGCGTGGGTGCGGCGGGCGGCGCCCCGGCCGGTCGGCAGAGTGGGCGGGACGGGCGGGCGGGCTTCGCGGTCGGAACGCCCCCTTCGGGTGAGCGAGTTGTCCACAACCGGTGGGCTGTCCACGGGCACCGACGGGGTCGGCTGAAAAGCCTCATCGTGAGATCACGAACCCGCCCTCCGACGCAGGTGGTGATCCCGTTGTCCGTCTTCCCGCTCCCCTCCCACTCCCCCTCCCCGGTCCCGCTTCCGCCTCGCTCCCCGGTCCCCACCCCGGCTCCGGCCCAGGGTCGGATCCCGGGCCGAACCCCGGACCCGGCCCAGCACCAACCCCTCCCCTCCGGACCGGTGCCGCACGATGCGGTGCCATACGGTCCGGTGGGACACGGCCGGGCGCCGGACGCCTCGGTGCGGCGTGTTCGGGTGGCGCACGGGCCGGTGCAGCCGCACGGCCCGGTGACGCGAGGCTCGGGTCCGCACGGCCCGGTGGCGCACGGCCCGAGGCCCGCTCCTCCGCTGCCGACTCCGTCCACGTCGGCGTTCTTCACGGCACCGGCAGCGGCTGCGGCGGCGGCGCCACCGCGGCCGCAGCACCGCCCTCCCCTGCCGCAGCCCGCGACCCCGCGGCCACCGGCGGCCGGTGCGCCGTGGCCGGGGCTCGCGCCGCCCGCGCCGCCGCCCGGTCCGCCGCGGGCACCCTCGTGCGCGGCCACGACGCCTCTGTCCGTGCCGCCGGGTGCACACGGCTCCGACGCACCTGCCACGCGTGAGGTGCCGCTCTTCGATCCGGTGCGGGTGGGCGGCGCCCGCGAGCAACTGCGACGACTCGTGCGGCACCGGAGGCGGGCGGTCGCGCTGGGCCTCGTCGTGACGGCCGCCGCACTCGTCGCGGCCGGCCACGGCACCTCCCAACAGCCCGGCGGGCAACGGGAGTCGGCGCCCCACGCCAGGACCGGCGCGGCACCGGGAGCCGCCCTGCGCGAACACCGCAGGGCGCGAACGGTGACGGCTCCGGTGCGCATCGCCGACGCCGCGACCGTGCGGCTGCTGCGCCCCGGCGACCGCGTGGACGTCATCGCGTCCGAGCCGTCGGCGGCGGGCGGTGCCGCCCGGGTGGTGGCTCACGGCGCCCGGGTCACCCGGGTACCCGAACTCCTGGACGGGACGGCCGGGTTGGGGGCCCTGGTGCTGCTGGCGGTGCCCCGGGCGGACGCCGCGGGCCTGGTCGGCGCGGGTGCGACGGCACGGCTGGCGGTGACGTTGTGCTGACGGAAATGATCCACTTCCGGGGCCCAACAGCCGGTGCTATCTTGTCAAGTCCCTCGTTCAAGCTGCCTAATTGGACACGGCCACCTCGCCCTGACGTAGGTTGCGGAACGACAGATTCCACGACCCGCGAGGAGAGGCTCCCAGGTGAGCGACAGCAAGGAAACCGGCGTTCTCCAAGGCTTCAAAACCTTCTTGATGCGCGGGAACGTCGTCGATCTGGCAGTCGCGGTGGTCATCGGCGCGGCCTTCACCAACATCGTCAACTCGGTGGTGAACGGCATCATCAACCCGCTGGTCGGCGCGTTCGGCACGAAGAACCTCGACCACTACAGCTCCTGCCTCAAGGCTCCCTGCACGGGCACCGGCGACGCGGCGACGGGCGTGCGCATCCTCTGGGGCTCGGTGCTGGGCGCGGCGCTCAGCTTCGTGATCACCGCGGCGGTCGTCTACTTCCTGATGGTCCTGCCCATGTCGAAGTACCTCGCCAGGGTCGCAGCGCGCAGGAAGGCGCAGGAGGACACGAAGGAGATCGTCCAGGTCAGCGAGCTGGAGGTGCTGAAGGAGATCCGCGACGAGCTGATCGCCCAGCGCGGCTCCGGCCCCGGCCCCGCCTCCGACCGTCCCGTCGAGCAGTAGCGGACAACAGCCCCGGGCACCTCGCGGGAAGCGGGACGCGCGCCCCGTCACGATCACCCGACGTTCGGCGCGGGCGGGGAGGGCGGTGCGAGAGGGCAGGGCGGCCGTCCCCGACCGGGGCCGGCACGCGCGTGGAGCCGTCGACTCAGATGTGGTGCGGCGGCTTCTCGTCGAGGAAGCGCTTGAGGTCCGCGGCGCTGTCGCGCTCGCGGTCGCCCCGCTCGCCCCAGCCGTGGTCGGTGTCGTCGGAGGACTGCTGGTCCAACGGATCGTCGAAGATGAGGGCGGCTCTGGGGTCGCGCGGCTCGGGAGCCGGGTCCGGGCTGGTGGTCATGGATCCAGGGTACGGCTCCGGCTCCGGCCACCGCCCCCGCGCGGGCCCCACCCGAGGACGGCCGCGCGGAGACACCCCCGCACCCGCCCACAGCCGCGGCGGCGCCACCTCGTCGAGGAGCCTCGCGGTCGGAGCCTGGGACCCCCTCCCCCCTTGTGAAACCATTCACAAGAATTTCCACGGGTTTTCTGATCTCCTTGGGCGCATGACGTCCGGCTCCTCACCGTCGCCCGCCGCTCCCGGCGCGCCCGACGGACACCGTCCTCTGCGCAGGCTCGCCGCTCGCGGGAGGCACGAGGCGCATCGCGTCTCCTCGCCCCTGGAACTGCTCTTCGACCTCTGCTTCGTCGTGGCGATCTCCCAGGCGGGCACGCAACTGGTGCACTTCGTCGCCGAGGGGCACGCGGGCGAGGGCATCCTCAACTACGCGATGATCTTCTTCGCGATCTGGTGGGCGTGGATGAACTTCACGTGGTTCGCCTCCGCCTACGACAACGACGACGTGCTGTACCGCGTCGTCACGCTGGCGCAGATCGCGGGCGTGCTCGTCCTGGCGGCCGGGGTGTCCCGGGCCTTCCAGGACCACGACTTCGTCGCTGTGTGGCTGGGTTACGTGATCATGCGGGTGGCGATGTCGGCGCAGTGGCTGCGCGCGGCGCGCAACAGTAGGGGCGCGGAGAGAACGACGGCCGTGCGCTACGCGGTCGGTGTGCTGCTGTGCCAGGTCGGCTGGCTGGGGCTGTTCCTGCCGGAGGGGGCCCGCCCGTGGGTCTTCCTGGTGATGGCCCCGCTCGAAATGTGCGTCCCCCTCTTCGCGGAGCACGGGCACACCACGTCCTGGCATCCGCATCACATCGCCGAGCGGTACGGGCTGTTCACGATCATCGTGCTCGGCGAGACGGTCGCCGCGGCCACGGTGGCGGTCAAGTCCGGCATCGACGAGCACGACGCGCTCGGAGAGCTGCTGCCCATCGCGGTGGGCGGGCTGCTGATCGTCTTCGCCGCCTGGTGGGTCTACTTCGTGGTGCCGGCCCACGACCACCTGCGCTCCAGCCGCCAGGCCTTCGTCTGGGGCTACGGCCACTACCTGATCTTCGCCTCGGCGGCCGCCGTGGGCGCGGGCCTCGAAGTCGCGGTCGAGCAGGCGACCGGTGAGTCCGACCTGACGGTGCTCGCCGCCTCGGCCGCGGTGACGCTGCCCACGGCGCTGTTCTTCCTCACGGTGTGGGCGCTGCACGCACGGCACTTCAAGGCGGGCATCGCACAGCAGTTGGTCCTGCCGTCCACGGCCCTTCTGATCATCCTGTGCACCTTCCTGGACGACTGGGCGGTCCTCGCGACCGGCATCGTGTCCGCGCTCTCCGTGGCGACCGGGGTGATCCTCACCGCGCGCGCGAACATCCGCGGGAGCACGACGCCGGCACCGGCCGCGGCGGACTCGACGGGGGGACGGGAATCCTGATCCACGGATCGCCCTGCCCGCCTCCTCGTCACGTTCGACGACGTGAATCCTGCACCTGACGCGGGCGGCAGCAGGGGTGGGGCTACGGCTACGGCTACGGCTACGGCTACGGCTACGGCTACGGCTACGGCTACGGCTACGGCTACGGCTACGGCTACGGGCGCGAACGCTTGTGGCCGGGCGGAGGGAGCGGGCGGAGACGGCCCGGACCGAGGAGGGGCGCCGAGGGGGCCGGAGCGAGTGGCTGCGGGTGCCGAGGCGGGCCGGGGTGAGCGGTGCGGGGTCCCGAGGCGAGGCGGAGCGAGCGGCTACGGGGTCCCGAGGTGGGCCGGACAGAACCGGGGCCTGGGGCAGATCGCAGTGGCGGCCGGGCGGAGCCGCCCGCGCGGGCCGTGGCGAGCCGAAGTGCGACCGGCCGGGCCAAGGCGGATCGGGGAGGGGTGGGGCGGGGTGGGGGCGGGGGGAGGGGGGAAGCCCCCCAGGTCGGCGCAAGCGGCCCGCCCCCGCCAGGCGCGAGACTGGGGCCATGACAGTTGACGCTCTGACGGACGTCGCCGGTCTCCGGGTCGGGCACGCAACGCTCCGCGGCGGCGGCCGGCTCACCGGAACCACGGTCGTGCTCGCCCCCGAGGGCGGGGCGGTGGCAGCCGTGGACGTGCGCGGCGGCGGTCCCGGCACCAGGGAGACGGACGCACTCGACCCGCGCAACGTCGTACGCGCGGTGGACGCGATCGTCCTGACGGGCGGCAGCGCCTACGGGCTGGACGCCGCGGCCGGTGTCATGGCCTGGCTGGAGGAGCGGGGGCGGGGTGTGTCCGTCGGGCCCGAGCCCGCGCAGGTCGTACCGGTGGTGCCGGGCGCCTGCGTCTTCGACCTCGGGCGCGGTGGCGACTTCCGCGCGCGGCCCGACGCTGCCACCGGCCGTGCGGCCGTGGAGGCGGCGGCCGCCGAACCCGCGGGGCACCCCGTCGTCCAGGGGTGCGTGGGCGCCGGCACCGGTGCCGCCGCCGGGGCGCTCAAGGGGGGCGTCGGCAGTGCGAGCGTGCTGCTCGCGTCGGGGATCACCGTGGCCGCGCTGGTGGTGGCGAACCCGTCGGGATCGGTGACGGATCCCGAAACAGGTGTCCTGTACGGGGAGTTGCTCCTGGAGCCGGGGAACGTCGCGTTCCCGGACGCGCGGGTGCACGAGCGGGCGCGCCGACGTCTCGCCGAGACCTCCGCGCGCAACGGCCCGCCTCCGCTGAACACGACGCTCGCGGTGGTGGCCACCGACGCCGCCCTGTCGAAGGCACAGGCACAGAAGGTGGCCGGGACGGCGCACGACGGCATCGCGCGCGCCGTGCGCCCGGTGCACCTGATGGGCGACGGGGACACCGTCTTCGCCCTGGCCACCGGGACGCGCGCGCTGGACGCGGAGGGCCCGCTCGCCCTGGACGAGATCCTCGCCGCGGGTGCGGACACGGTGACCCGCGCCGTCGTGCGGGCCGTGCGCGCCGCCGAGACGGTGGAGGGGCCGGGCGGAGCCTGGCCGTCGTACACGGAGCTCTACGGCAGCCCCTGGCGGGCGAGTTGACCGCGCACGCTCCCCGGCCCCCGCGAGCCCCGCGAACCGTCGGCCTGCCACACCGAGGAACGACCTGCGAGGTGCCCGGAACAAGGTCCGGTCCAAGACGTAATGATCTGCCCAAGTCGCCTCTGGGCTGCGATTTTTCACGGATCTTCCACGGTCGCCGGAACTGCTTGCGTCGGCCCGTCGTTTTTCCAGCGTACGTTTTCCCGGTTCCCGGACATGATGTCCGACCCAGGGGCTACGTTATGCACCCACAAGGTGACATGCAGCAACGCCGGGAGAAACCTTGAGCGTTCCGTACGAGACCGCAGCGTACGAACCACCCGAGTCGCCCGACTCCCCCGAGGAGCAGCTCGCGCGGCTTCTCGGGCGCAGCCTGAACTCCTTCGAATTGCCGGACGAGGCGATACAGCGGCTCGACTGCGCGCTGGCGTACGACAGTTCGCTGCACTCCGCCCACCACAGCGCGGGGCTGCACCGGGAGACGTACCGCCACACCTGGCTGCTCGCGGACGGCGGGGCGCTGACGCTGTGGGAGCTGGTCCACAACACCGCGCCGGACGGGCGCGTGCAGCACGAGGTGTACACCGACGCCGACGAACTCCACATCGCGACCGCCCGGTTGCCGCTGCCCGCCGACGCGCCGGACTTCGAGCTCTCGGTGAGCGTGCAGCTGTCCTTCCTTCCCGACCTCGGACATGCCTACCTGCCGGACGAATCCGCCGACCACGGGCGTCGGTTGCTGCGGCGGGCGGAGAACCAGGACCGGCCGGGCGCGGAGACCGCCGCGCTGCTGACGACGGCCTTCGCCCACCAGATCACGCAGTCCTTCGGCCGTCCCGGCCAGGCCGGGCGCGGGGTGCCGTTCTTCGCGCTCTACGAGCACGCGTTCCTGCTGCGTGACGGCGCGGAGGTCTCCCTGTGGGAGGTCGAGCACACGGCGACACCCGACGGCCGGCACATGTGCGAGGTGTACACGACGGAGAGCGCGGCGCGCGCCGCGATGGAACGCCGGGCGGGCCAACTCTCCTGAGAGCGCGGGCTCGAAGCCACAACCCGCCACGCCCTTCCCCGCCCCGCCACAACCCCGGCGCAGCCCACCCCGCACCGGTCCGCCCGACCCGCCCCCGACCCGCTCCCGCCCCGGCCGCGTCAGTGGCTGTCGCCGCTGAACTGCCGCACCAGGCCGGCGAAGGCGTCCTCCTCCGCCGGGGTCAGCTCGACGGACTCAAGTCGGGGACCGTAACGGCGTTGCTGCGGAAGTACGGGCAGAGGCGGCCCGGAGCGCCCCACGGCGGCCTCGAAGCGGCCTCGTCGCAGCAGACGCACCAGACCCACGCTCCAGACGACACTGGCCGCCACCAGGACGGCGACACCCGCCAGTTGGAGAATCGAGAACTGCTCAGGCATGCCCCCAGTAGACACCCGATCCTGGGACTTTGCCCCCGGACCGTGACGTATCTCGCAGGTCCAGCAGGCCTCGCAGGTACGGCAATTCAGGCAATGCGTACAGTTCACGCACAACCACCCCAAGTACCCGCCCGCGGGCACCCATTGGGTCGGGATTTCCCTGTTCGCCCGCCACCGCCCCCCGCCCTGGGCACAGAGGCCGACGGGCGTTCCGACGGACATGGACCCTGTGGCACAATCTGCCGTTTGGCGGGTCACCCCGGGGTTCAGGTGCGGGGTGCCCCGCCTTTTTCACGTCGCGCTCTTTCACGTCGCGGCCCGAGTGACGCTCACCCCCGCGTGACGTTCACCCCCGCGGCGCTCACCCCCGCAGCGCCCGGCCCCGACTCGGGCACGGCCGCTTCCGCCCGCGCACAAAAGAACCGGGCTCCGGCGCCCAGGGGGGAAGGGCGCCGAAGCCCGGCTCGGGGAGCGTCCCGGCGCCGGGGGGAGTGCGTCGGGACGTGGCTTCTGTGTGCGGGCCCGTGACCGGGGACCCCGGTTCGGTGACCGGTGGCTCGGCGGGCCCAGCGTTTGTTGTTGTTCTGCTTCACCCGCAACTACGGGGTGTTACTGCTTGATCTCTGTGCGAGGACCGCATCGCCGCCCCCGAACTCGTGTGCCCTGAAGTTTTGTTCCCACGCATCAGGGCGTTGAAGCGGCGTTACAGCGCCATGTTCGCACAGGCCTTCGCCATTCGGCGCCCGGTTGTACGGAAATACGTACGAGGGACAGGTGTGCCGACGCACGCCGCTGCGGGCCAGGTCAGCCCGGTCCGGACGGGACCGGGCAGGACCCGAAGCGACAGTCCGGTCACGCTCTGTCGCCGCCGTCTCGCGAGGCTCGATCACGCCACCGCGTCGAACCCGGTGTCGCGCGCCAGCTTCTTCAGTTCCAGCAGGGCGTGCTTCTCGATCTGCCGGATGCGCTCGCGCGTGAGGCCGTGCTCCTTGCCGACCTCGGTGAGCGTGCGCTCCCGGCCGTCGTCGATGCCGTACCGCATCTTGATGATCGACGCGGTGCGCTGGTCGAGGCGGCCGATGAGATCGTCCAGTTCCTCGCTGCGCAGCAGCGTCATCACGGACTGCTCCGGCGACACCGCCGAGGTGTCCTCCAGCAGGTCGCCGAACTGGGTCTCGCCCTGGTCGTCGACCGACATGTTCAGCGAGACCGGGTCGCGCGCCCAGTCGAGGACGTCCGTCACGCGCTCGGGGTTGGAGCCGAGCTCGGTGGCGATCTCGGCCGGCTCCGGGTCGCGCCCGTGCTCGCGGTTGAACTCGCGCTGAACGCGGCGGATGCGGCCCAGTTCCTCGACGAGGTGGACGGGCAGGCGGATGGTGCGGGACTGGTCGGCTATCGACCGGGTGATCGCCTGGCGGATCCACCAGGTCGCGTACGTGGAGAACTTGAAGCCCTTGCGGTAGTCGAACTTCTCGACCGCGCGCACCAGGCCCGCGTTCCCCTCCTGGACGAGGTCGAGCAGCGGCAGGCCGCTGCGCGGGTAGCGCCGGGCCACCGCGACGACCAGTCGCAGGTTGGACCGGATGAAGATGTCCTTCGCGCGTTCTCCGTCGGCGACGAGTGCTTCGAGTTCCTCGCGGCTGGCCTCGGCGGCGGTCTCCGTCTCGCCGTCGAGGACCTGTCGCGCGAACACGCCCGCCTCGATGACCTGGGACAGTTCGACCTCCCTGGCGGCGTCGAGCAGCGGTGTGCGCGCTATCTCGTCCAGGTACATGCCGACCAGGTCGCGATCGGCGATCTCGCCGCTCCGGGCGCGAACACTGCGTGCCGCGTCGCCGGTCTCGCCGGCGGCGGACTTACGACGGGCGACGGCACGGGTTGCCATGCTTGCTCCCTTGCGATGGTGGCTATCGGATGGTTCAGGCGGTTCGCCGGACACTCGGCACGTTCCTCGGGTGCCCTGCATTCGATGGAAACAACGACTGGAATCCGGACAGAATTCCCATCGCGCCCCCTGATTTTCCTGATCATGCAGTACCCTGTCCGGCCACCGAGGGAGGAACGATGTTGACAGGACGGCCGGAGGTGCAGGTCAGGCCGGGGTTCGAGGCGGATCTCACAGCCCTCACCGACATCTACAACCACTACGTGCGTGAGACGGCCATCACCTTCGACACCGTCCCGTTCACCCCTCTGGAGCGGCGGCCGTGGCTGCTCTCCCATCCGGAAGACGGCCCGCACCGCCTGAAGGTTGCCGTGCGCGCGGAGTCACAGGAGATTCTGGGGTACGCCACATCCAGCGCCTTCCGCGCGAAGCCCGCGTACTCCACCTCCGTGGAGGTATCGGCGTATCTCGCACCGCACGCGCGCGGGCGCGGCATCGGTACGGCTCTCTACCGCGCCCTCTTCGCGTCCCTCGCCGACGAGGACGTGCACCGGGCGTACGCGGGCGTCGCGCAGCCCAACGAGGCGTCCGCGCGGCTGCACGAACGCTTCGGGTTCCGGCACGTCGGCACGTACCGGGAGGTGGGGCGGAAGTTCGACCGCTACTGGGACGTGGCCTGGTACGAACGCGACCTCTGACGCCGGCGACACGGGACCGGACCCGACGACCCGACGGCGGGGCGAGACCCGGACCGGGCGGACGGGACCGAGAACCCGGCCGCCCGGCCGCCCGGCCCCCGGCCCCCGGCCCTCCGCCGACGGCGGGCCCCGGCCCGCGCCGGACCGGACCGCTCGCGCGTCAGCCGAACTGCACCGACCGCTTCGCCATCCCCATCCAGAACCCGTCGATCACGGACCGCTGCGCGTCCAGCGCGCCGTCGGCCTCGGCGGCGCCCATGGTGACGAAGAGCGGGGCGAAGTGCTCGGTGCGCGGGTGCGCGTAACGCCCGGCGGGCGCCTTGTCGAGGAAGTCGAGCAGGGCGTCCCAGTCGCGGGTCTCCAGCGCGTGCCGTCCCCAGTCGTCGAACTCGGACGACCAGGTCGGCACGCCCCCGCCCGTGTGCCGCAGCGCGGCGAGGTTGTGGGTGAAGAAGCCGGACCCGACGATCAGGACGCCCTCGTCGCGCAGGGGCGCCAGCCTGCGGCCGATCTCCATCAGGCGCACCGGGTCGAGGGTGGGCATGGAGATCTGGAGGACGGGGATGTCGGCGCCGGGGAACATCTCGACGAGCGGGACGTACGCGCCGTGGTCCAGTCCCCGGTCCGGGATGTCCTGCACGGGCGTGCCCGGGGCACGCAGCAGTTTGCGCACGGAGTCGGCGAGCTCCGGGGCGCCGGGGGCGTCGTAGCGGACGCGGTAGTAGTGCTCGGGGAAGCCCCAGAAGTCGTGGACGAGAGGGACGGTGGTGGTGGCGCCGAGGGCGAGCGGGGCCTCCTCCCAGTGCGCGGACACCATGAGGACGGCCTTGGGGCGGGGCAGCGTCGCGGACCAGGCGGCAAGTTCTCCGGGCCAGACCGGGTCGTCGGCCAGGGGCGGCGCACCGTGGCTGAGGTAGAGGGCGGGCATGCGCTCGGGGGCGGCGGCAGACACGAGAACGGCTCCCTCGGTGGGTGACCCGGTCGCCGTGCGGTGCGCGGCGGCCGGCTCCGGCGGCTACGGGTACGAGTACGGGTGCAGGTGCTGGTTCAGGTGCGTTGACATACTTGAACTCTCAAACGACCCGAGCAGCAGCGTACGCGGTTTTGTTTAATCTTCAAAGAGAGTCCTCGTACAGTGGAGGCATGAAGACGGCACCCGCGTCCGCGTCCCCTCCGGCGTCCTCCTGGCTGAGCGACGGGGAGCAGCGCGTCTGGCGCGCGTACCTGCACGCGACGACGCTCCTGGACGACCATCTCGACCGCCAGTTGCAGCGTGACGCGGGCATGCCGCACATCTACTACGGCTTCCTGGTGCAGTTGGCCGAGGCGCCCGGCCACCGGCTGCGGATGACCGAGCTGGCGCGGAACGCGAAGATCACCAGGTCGCGCCTCTCGCACGCCGTCGCCCGCCTGGAGAGCAACGGCTGGGTACGGCGCGAGGAGTGCCCGTCGGACCGGCGCGGCCAGTTCGCGGTGCTGACGGACGAGGGCCTCGCCGTGCTGCGCCGCAGCGCGCCGAGCCACGTGGCCGCCGTGCGGCAGGCACTGTTCGCGCGGCTCACCCCGGAACAGCAGAAGTCCCTCGGCGAGATCATGGAGATCGTCGCCGAGGGACTTCAGCCCGCGGAGGCGGGTGCGGATCTGCCCTGGCTGCGCTGAGGCGGTCCGCCCGGCGGCACGAAGCCGGCCGGGCCCCCGCCGCACGGAGCCGACCGGGCCCCCGCCGCGCGGAGCGCGTCCGCCCCGCCTGTGCCGGTGGCCGAGCGGTGCGGCCGAGTGGCCGAGCAACCGCGCGGCGGTGCGCACCGAGGCAGGCCCCCCTCCCCCGGTGCGCACCGCCGGTCGTTCCATCGCGCTCGATCAATGAGCGAACGCGGAGCGCTCAATGGGCGCCCAATGAGCACTCAATGGGCGATCAGTGGGCGATCACCGGAATCTGCACGTCCTCGACGGCGTCCTCGCCCTTGCCGTCACCGGCACCCGGGCCGCCGACGTGGGCGGCGGAGGGGTTGCCGGCGTTGATGAAGGTGAAGGCGATGGCGGACGCGACGACGAGGATGCCGACGGCGAACCAGATCGCGTTGCTGTAACCGTGCACCGCGGCCTGGACCTGGAGGAGCTGCTGCGCCGAGCCGGTCTTGGCCGAGGCGATGCGGTCGGCGACGTACGCCGTGGTGGCCGAGGCGGCGATCGTGTTCAGCAGGGCCGTACCGATCGCACCGCCCACCTGCTGCGAGGTGTTGACCATCGCGGAGGCGACACCGGCGTCACGTGCCTCGACGCCCTGCGTGGCGAGCGACATCGCCGGCATGAACGCCGAGCCCATGCCCAGACCGAGCAGGATCAGCCCCGGCATGATGAGCGACGCGTACGACGAGCCGACCTCCAGCTGCGCCATCAGGAACATGCCCACGGCGGCGAGCAGGAAGCCCGGCCCCATCAGCAGGCGCGGCTGGACCCGCGTCATCAGCCGGGCGCCGACCTGGGTGGAGCCCGTGATCATGGCGGCGACCATCGGCAGGAACGCGAAGCCGGTCTTGATCGGCGAGTAGCCCTTGACGCCCTGGAGGTAGTACGTCAGGAACAGGAACGTGCCGAACATCGCGATGATCGCGAGGCCGAGCGAGAGGTAGACGCCACCGCGGTTGCGGTCGGTCACCACGCGCAGCGGCAGCAGCGGGGCCTTGACGCGGGCCTCGGTGAGGACGAAGGCCACGAGCAGCACGGCGGATCCGACGAACAGCGACACGGTCAGCGCGTCGCTCCAGCCGTCGGACTCGGCGCGGGTGAAACCGTAGACCAGCGAGACCAGGCCGAGGGTGGAGAGGATGACGCCGGGGACGTCCAGCGCGGAGCGGTTGCGGCCACCCTGCGGCTCACGGATGACGAAGTACGCACCGGCCGCGGCGACGATGGCGAACGGGATGTTCACGAAGAACGTCCAGCGCCAGTCCAGGTACTCGGTCAGCACACCGCCGAGGATGAAGCCGACGGCACCGCCACCACCGGCGATGGCGCCGTAGATGCCGAACGCCTTGGCGCGCTCCTTGGCGTCCGTGAACATCACGGCGAGCAGGGAGAGCGCGGCGGGAGCGAGCAGCGCGCCGAAGACGCCCTGGAGGGCGCGCGCACCGAACATCATCGCGCCGCTCGTCGCGGCGCCACCGAGCGCGGAGGCGGCGGCGAAGCCGGTGAGGCCCACCACGAAGGCGCGCTTGCGGCCCCACAGGTCGGCGATACGGCCGCCGAAGAGCAGGAGGCCGCCGAAGGCGAGGGCGTAGGCCGTGACGACCCACTGCCGGTTGCCGTCGGAGATGCCCAGGTCCTGCTGGGCGGAGGGCAGCGCGATGTTCACGATGGTCGCGTCGAGCACGACCATCAGCTGGGCGAGCGCTATGAAGGTCAGCGCCTTCCAGCGGTTGGGATCGGGAGCGGAGACGGAAGCGCCGGTGACGGCGGCTCCCGGAGCGCTGCTGGTTGTTTCAGACATGGGGGCACCCATTTCGGAACTGCGTGACGGAAAAATCGGTGTACTGAGTACGGCTGCGCACAACTAGGTGCGAAAGCGCACGAATTGGCGCTTGCGGGTACGAGTCGAGGGAGGTGGGAACGTCAACACCCCTCCGGCGCGCGCGACATGGCGCCCGCTGCGGAGCGCGGGGTGTGAACGAGGAAGGCGAGGAGGAAGAAAAGAGGGACGGACGAGGGAACGGGGGCGGCGGCCGGCGTCGGCGGTGGCTGCCGCGGAACGCCCAAGTCGTGGGCGCGGGGAGGTCTTTCGGGGCTGAACCGGTCCAACTGTCCGCGGGCCCGCGGAACCGGCCGGGTCAGGCTTTGCGCAGATCCTCCATGGTCGCCGCCGTGCCCGGGAGTTGGGAGCGGGCCGGGGCCCGCAGACCGTCCAGGAACAGCTGCAGATGACGGTGTACGAAGGCGTCGGCACCGTGACAGCCGGTGCCGGCCGGGGGTCGGCTGAGTTGCGCCACGGCGACCATCAGGTCGCCGACCCCCACGTCGGAGCGGAGCAGTCCGGTGTTCCGGGCGCGCTCCATGACCTCCTCGATGGTCTGTTCCACCCGTTCGCGGGCGGCTTCCAGGTCGGGGTGGTGCTTGTCGAAGGTGGTGGCCACCATCGGGCACAGCGCGCCGATGCGTTCGTCGGCGGCCGCGTGCACGAAGCGCTCCAGGGCGTCGAACGCGTCGCCCGTGTCGTCGAGCGCGGTCTCGGCGGCCAGGGCCGTGCGGTCCATGACGGAACAGACGACCTCGCGGACCAGTGCGTCACGGTCCGGGAAGTTGCGGTACACCGTGGCGTTGCCGACGCCCGCTCGGCGGGCGATCTCGTCGAACGGCACCTCGGCGCCGAACTCGACGAACATCTCCCGGGCGGCGTTGACGATCCGCTCCCGGTTGCGCAGGGCGTCGGCACGGGGCCGGGTCACCTTGTGCCGCACGGGGGTTGCGGTCTGCACGGTGTCCTCCTCTGTCCTGTCGGCCGTTCGGCCGGCGTCCTGGCCGGCCCGCTCGGGCCGTGCCGTTCCGCCTCGGTCTGTGCTGCCTGTCGCCCGTCGGTCGGGCGGGGCCTGCCCGCCGGATCCGGGGAAGGACTCCCCGTTTCGCGCGGACACAGGTCTAAACGGGGAAACCGTCCCCGCTTATTTCCCGGCCGGCAGGAAATCCAATGTGACCTGAGTCACACACCTACTCGCGAGAAACCCACGTTCGGCGCCTCCAGCGCGCGCCCCCGACACCGGCGACACAGGGTGATCGAAAGGGTGCAGTCGGAGACCGGCGGCTGCCGTGGCGCGAGAGGTGCATGCATGCAGCCGTCCAGCCGCCGGATATGCACGCGCCGCGTGGCCGCCTTCGCCTCGGTGACGGTCCTGACCCTCGCCGCCGGTGCCGCGGCGAGCACGGGCCGCCACGCGGCGGGTTCCACGACGGCGGCGGGCCCGAAGGCACCGGCCCACTCCTCCGCGCTCGGCCCCTGCATGATCAGCGGCGACCAGGACGTGCAGATGTCCGAGGGCGTCCCGACCGCCCACGGCTACACCCACTCGACGGGCACCGTCCGCGCGCTCACCCTGATGATCGACTTCTCGGACGCCCCCGGCAGCGGCAAGGCGATGGACCGCTTCCACGAGTTCTTCCCGCAGACCTCCGACTGGTTCCGCACCAGTTCCTACGGCCGCCTCGACTACCGCGCCGAAACCCCGGTCACCCACTGGCTGCGGATGCCCAAGACGTTCAAGGCGTACGGGATAGAACGCGGCGCCCCCTTCGACCCCGGCTACCGCGACCTCGTGCAGGACATCGTCTCCGTGGCCGACCCGGAGGTCGACTTCAGCTCCTACGACCTGCTGAACGTGCTGGTCACCCCCAACGCGGGCCCGTCCGCGCTGGACACGGTCCTGTCGGTGACCTTCGCGGGCAACGCGGACGCCCCGACCGCGGACGGCGTTCCGGTGTCCAACGCGTCCTTCGTCTACTCCCGCCAGGACGACGGCTCGGGCTCCTACGACAAGACCGGCTACCGGGTGCTGCCCCACGAGAACGGCCACGTCTTCGGGCTGCCCGACCTGTACACGCAGGAGGGCGGGGGCGCGGTCGGCCACTGGGACATCATGAGCGAGGACTGGGGCGCCAACAACGACCTGCTCGGCTGGCACAAGTGGAAGCTGGGCTGGCTGAAGCCGTCGCAGGTGAGCTGCGCGGTGGCGCCGGGCACCAGGACGTACACGCTGACGCCGATGGCGCGGCGGGGCGGCTCGAAGCTCCTGTTCGTCCCGCTCGACGGGGACACCGGCTACGCGGTCGAACTGCGCACCCGGGCCGGCAACGACGCCGCGGTGTGCCGGCCGGGCGTGCTGGTCTACAAGGTCGACGCCGACGTGGACACCGGCCGCGGCCCGGTCAAGGTGTACGACTCCCAGGACGACTCGGGCGGCTGCACCCGCAGCCCGAACGTCCAGGCGGAACTCTCCGACGCCACCTTCACGCCCGGCGAGACCTTCAAGGACCCGAAGCAGCACATCAGCATCACGGTGAAGTCGGTGAACCCGAGGGGCGGCTACCGGGTCGCGGTAACCCGCGACTGAACCCCCGGAGCACGGCCCACCGCCCCCACGGCGGAGCCCCCGGGCGCCGCACCCCACCCCGCCGCCGAACCCCCGGACGTCACAGACCGCCTCCGCGGCGGAGCCCCCGGATCCCTTGCGCCGCCCCGCCCCCGAGCCGCGGGGCGGGCCGTCACCGCGCCCCTTGATCAACCCCCGCACCTCCACCGAAGCAATCCGGTACCCTGACGCCTGAGGCCGCCACGACCGGGCCCACCCCGCCTTCGTAGCTCAGGGGATAGAGCACCGCTCTCCTAAAGCGGGTGTCGCAGGTTCGAATCCTGCCGGGGGCACAACACCAAGGGCCAGTTCAGAGGCTTGATCCTCTCGAACTGGCCCTTCGTCATGATCCCGCCCGTGCCACTCACGTGCCAGAAATGCCACTACGGTGCCACATCCCCGCGCTCCTTCCGGATCATCGAGCCGAGCCGGTCAGCGATCTCACGGTCTCGACCGTCGACCATGTGCTGATAGATCAGCGCAGCGCGAGACGTGCTGTGCCCCATCCTGGTCATCAGCTCACGCAGACTCGCACCGGACGCGGCGAGGGTGTTCCCCGTGTGCCGAAGATCGTGGAAGTGCACCTCCCCGGTGATGGCCGCCTTCTTCCTGGCTGCGATCCAGTCGTCCCGGAAGTTGCTCCGCCGCAGCCGGCCGCCCTGAGGGCCGAGGAACACGTGTCCGTCCCGACCGGGCCCCGCGTAGTTGTCCAAGTGCCGCTTCACGTCCGGCAGGAGTTCAGTCGGGAAAGCCACCGGCCGAATGCCCGCATCCGACTTCGGTGCCTTGTCCAGGAGAGCACCTGTCTGCATCTCCGCCTGTGAACGCCGGACCATAACCGCCGCATTGTCCGCGTCGACGTCCCGCCGGCGGAGCGACGCCAGCTCCCCGAAGCGAAGACCGGTGAAGGCCGCCAGGAGGACCAGCAGCCGGTACCGCGGAGCGATCGCATCGGCCACGGCGAACACCTCGGCCACCGCGAGAACGGGACGCTCCGGGACGTCGTAGCGGTCGGCACCCTTGATCCGACAGGGGTTCCGGCGGATCAACTCATCGTCCACCGCCGTGTTCAGGATCGCGCGCAGGATCTGGTACGCCTTGACCACGGTGGGCTCACCGGTCCGGGCCAGACATGCTGTGCGCCAGGCCCGAACCTGAACGGTCGTGATCGAGGACAGAGGTCGGCTCCCGAAGGTCGGCACGAGGTGCAGCCGGATCACGGACTCATGCCGTTCGCGCGAACGGGCAGCCAGCTTGCGGTCCTTGAGCCAGGCCGACGCGTACTCGCCGAAGTGGACCTTGCCCGCGTCAGGGTCGCTCCACTGCCCGCGCGTGATGTCAGCTTCGATGTGGGTCAGCGCAACCTCGGCGTCCGTCTTGGTCGCGTAGGTCTCTTCGGCACCGCGAAGCTGTCCCGTAGCCGGATCACGGTAACGGGCCTGCCACCGACCGGACTTGAGCTGTCGGACCGAGCCGAAGCGGCGCCGGCGACCCTGACTGTTGGCCATCAGGCAACCCTCCGGAACGCAACGCGCCGCACTGTCACGGGCTCAACCGTGTGTTCAGCGACGTAGGCGGAGAGGGCGCTCTCGGGGATGCGAACGTGTCGACCGACCTTGACGAAGCTGATCCGTCGTTCCTCGATGAGGCGCCGGGGGAAGCGAACGCCCGTCCCGAGCACCTCGGCGACTTGCTGCACGGTGAGCAGTCGATCCATGGTCACCACTCCCCCTCGATCTCACGGTCCGGCATGTCAGCCAGGGCCTCGCGTGCTGTGTCTCGGTTCAGTCGGATCTCCTTCGCGATGGTTGCGGCGAGCCAGGATTCGCCGGGGGTGTGGCCCTGTCCGGCGTAGATCCAGTGGGCGAGGGTCAGCGTGCTGCCCTCCGAGTCGTCGAGGTTCTCGGAGAGCCCGCGCTCACGGCGTTCCTGCCGGGCCCGGTAGTCGGCACGGACCTGGCGCAGGGCGCCCAGGGTGGTCGAGTAGCGCTGTGACTTGGTGGAGAAGTGCCCGCGAAAGCCCAGCATGTGGGCCCACCGCGCGAGCATCCGTTCCGGGTAGGCGCCGTCCAGGTCCCAGCAGGCTTCGAGCAGGCGCCGGGTGTGGGCGGGCAGGGCGAGCTTGTCGAGTTCGGCCCGCTCTCCGATTCGGTGGTCCACGGTCCCGGTGGTCTCGGCCGCCTTCGTGGCGTACTTGGCGACGTAGGAGGCGACCGCCTGTTCCGTCAGTTCCTCACGGCCCAGGGCGCCGATGGCCTGGACGTCAACCTGTGCCCCCCAGCGCAGAGTGCGGGCGGGCAGGTCACCGGAGGCGGAGACCGGGACGCAGACGCGTGCTGCAGCAGCCCGGATCGCGTCGTCCAGGAGCGCGACCGTGGCCCAGGCCGGCGGGGCGGTGTCCGGGCCGTCCGGTCCGTCGAGGCGGATCACGGCGTGGAAGTGCACGGCCCCGCGCTTCTGGAACTCG
This sequence comes from Streptomyces sp. NPDC008150, assembly GCF_042956945.1. NCBI lineage: Bacteria > Bacillati > Actinomycetota > Actinomycetes > Kitasatosporales > Streptomycetaceae > Streptomyces > Streptomyces sp. NPDC008150. Next base: position 216,013 of record NZ_JBIBHJ010000004.1, read on the forward strand.
GCGACCTTGCCGAAGGAGACCCGGCACACCTCCTTCAACTCCGCCTGTGTCACCCCGGCACGGTGGGCGACCTCGCGGCGCAGGTAGATCGTGAACCGCCGCCACAGGTCCCCGGCATAGTTGTTGAAGAGGACCGCGCCCGCGTAGTCGTAGCGGTCCGGGGCCAGGGCCGTACCGAGCGTGGGATCACCCTCCGCGTGGGAGGCGCCGCAGCGGCAGCGCCCGGAGTCGGGCCGGTTGTGGACCGCACCGAACGACGGGGCCGTGAGCGTTGCGAAGACGCGCGGGTGCTCCCGGACCACGGTGGAGACGCCCTTGTTGACGTCACCGGTGATCCCGGCACGGATCAGGTGATAGGTGTCCCCGGCGTAGGTCCAGGCGCAGGACGGGCAGCGCGAGGCACGGCGGTTGCCGCACGCCACCCGCAGCATGCCGCCCGGCTCCGACGTGGTGCTGTAGGAGTACAGGACCGCACCGGAGGCCCGGTCGTGGGTGACGGTCTGCCCCGTCAGGCGGATCGGGTGGGAACAGCCACCTGTCCGGCGGACCTGTTCCTGCCAGCGCTCGAACCCGGGCGCGTTCGCCACCCTCAGCAGGTCCGCCATCGTCACCGGGTCCACACCCACCGCAGCCGCCTGCGGACCCAACTCACCCGGAGGAACGGGGAAGACGCTCACGCGGCGACCCCCAGACCAGCCGGGGACGGGGTGGCCGGCGCGGGGGCCAGGAGCAGCCAGACCAGCGGCCAGGGCAGCAGGTCACCCTTGTCCTGGTTGCAGTCCAGGCAGCACGGCACCAGGTTGAAGGTCTTCCAGCCGGGCCACATCACGTAGGGCACGTAGTGATCCAGGGTCGCGTCAGCAGGAGCGGCGAACGGGGTCCGGCAGTAGAAGCAGCGGGACCCGTGACGCTTCAACAGCCGGGCCTTGATCCGGCGACGGGCGTTCGAGCCGGGGCGGTGGCGGTTCACTCGTCACCCGCGTCCCGGCACAGCCAGCAGAGGGCGAAGCCTTCCTCGTACCAGCCCGACGCGTCGTCGATGACCCAGTTGCCCCACAGCTTCCCCGCGCCGTCGCACTTCGGGCACGGGCCGTCGATGACCTCCGGGAGGTCACGGGCGTCAGGCGCCACACCGGTCAGCATGATGGTGACGGAGGCCATCCGCTCCGCCATGTCCAGGCGACGGGCGAGCGGGAAGCGCGCACGGTGGCGACGGTCGATCTCCGGAGTCAGGAGGTCCCGCAGCCACAGCTTCCGGTGCCCGGCGAAGAACGAAGCCTGGCGGCGGACTTCCTCCCTGCCCAGCCTGTCGACACCCTGGCCAATCCAGGCGAGCAAGGCCGGTTCCAGATCCCGCCGGAAGCGGAACCGGGACGGCATGTCCGAGGCGTACAGCGCGACCGCCCGTTCCATACCGCACAGGTTCTTGGTGAGCGAGTCGATCGATAGACCGGGAGCGGCGAGAGCAAGGTGCTCAGCGACCAAAGTTGCGGGCATGATGGGATCTCCCCTTGAGGGATAGGCCCCTGGCTGCGTTGTGATCTTGGCGGATGGCACGCAGCCGGGGGCTCACTCATTCCGACCCTTCGAAGCTACTCGCAGTTTTTCTGCGGGTCAACAGTTTTCCTGCGACTAGCAGGAATGCGGCGGCCCTGCGACACTGGAGACACTTCCAAGGAGGAGATATGGGGAACTTTGGCCTTCTTGTCCGATTCACGTTGCGTGACGGCATGGGCGATGCGTTTGACCAACTGGTGAAGGAGACGGAGACCGGTATCCGGGAGAGGGAGCCGGGAACTCTTGTCTATGCCTGTCACCACGTGAAGGACGCACCGAATGAGCGGGTCTTCTTCGAGATCTACGAAGACAGGGCAGCGTTCGACGCTCACGAGCAGGAACAGCACACGCTGCGCTTCTTGCGCGAGCGAACCCAGTACATCGAGAAGACCGAAGTTGACTGGCTCACCTCGTTTGCTGGCAAGTACCCGCAGGGAGGCCCCGAGTGAGTCCGGCGGAATTCGTCACCGGGCAACGCATCAAGGAGCTACGCCGAAGCGCCGGCATGTCCCAGGCCGAGTTGGCCACTGCCGTCGACCGGTCCGAGAGCTGGGTGTCCCAGGTTGAACGCGGAGTTCAGCCGGTCGAGCGGCTATCGATCCTTCAGGTCCTGGCCGACGCTCTCGGAGTCGCAGTCAGGGACATCCGACCCGATGCCGACGCGGTGGAACCTCCCGCACCCGAAACCTCGGTCGACACCGAAAGCAACGACTTGGATGGGCTCCGCGTCGCCCTCACCGGGCATCCTGCGCTTGAGAGCCTGTTTACCTCCGAGTCCCATCGCCAGCTCCCGTCGATCGAAGATTTCCGGCGCGACGTCGCCACTGCGTGGGAGTACGCCCATGCATCGAGCTTTGCCGCCCTCAGCGACCACCTGGCAACGTTGCTCCCGAGTATCGAAGTGGCAGTGCGTCACGCCCCCGCGAGAGAACAGGCCGAACTGCACGCATTGCGCGCCCGGACCTACCAGGTAGCAGCAGCGAGCTTCACACGCCAGGACCAGGCCGATGCAGCATGGGTAGCAGCCGACCGGGCCTTGCAAGCGGCCGAGTTGGCCGGCGAACCACTGGAGGTAGTGGCCAGCCTCTTCCGCATGTCCCACGCCTTCATGCGACAACGGCAGATGGACCAAGCGGAACAGGCCGCCCAGTCCGCCGTGCGCGTGCTTGAGCCACGGTCGACCCGACCGGCCTGCCCTCCTGAAGAACTGTCTCTTCTAGGCGCCATGAACCTTGTTCTTGCCGTGGTCAACGCCCGCGAGGGAAACCGAGCGCAGACTCGCGCCTACATCGACAGGGCCGAGGCCATCGCCGCCCGACTTGGAGAAGATCGGAACGACTTCGATACCGAGTTCGGCCCGACCAACGTGAAGATTCACTCCGTGAGCACGGCGGTTGAACTCGGGGACGCAGGCATGGCACTTGAAGTGGCAGCCACGGTCGATGCCCAGGGTCTTTCCGCAGAGCGGCAAGCCCGCTTCCTACTGGACGTAGCCCGTGCCCATGCTCAGAGGCGGCATGTCGGGGACGCCACGGCAGCTTTACTGAGCGCTGAGGCACTGGCACCCGAGCAGATCCACGACCACCGACTAGCCCGCGAAACGGTGCGCGAACTCATCCAGGTCTCTGGCCCGAGGGTGCCCGCTACGTTGCGCAGCCTTGCCGACCGATGCGGCGTGAGCTGAGCTGTAACAGGTTTCCCTACCTCATCAAGCCCCGGCTGCGCTCCGCTCCGCCGGGCGCGCTCCCGGCTCCGCCGCGGGCGCCGCTCCTGCCTTCGGCCCGCTCCGCCCGCGCTGCGCCGACGCGCGCCCACGTGTGGATAGGACCGAGGTCACGAGTCGAGAACCGCATAGAGCAAGCCACGGTCAGAACGAGCCTCCGGCGGGGGGCGCTCAGGCTCCGAGATGGCGGGGGCGTCGTCCGCGAGTGCCGGCAGTCAGTGGCGTGTGTGGGGTGCTCCCATCCCGTCTGCCATCGACCCAGGCAGAGCCGAGCAGACGCGGCCCAGGGCGTCCAGGTCGTTCGTACAGTGGCGCGCTCCACCTGGACGCCCTGAACCACGCCCGCTCCACGGTGTGTGGGTCGACGGCAGACGGGATGGGAGCCGGGGCGAGTGGTGGGTTGGGAAGGCCGGGCCGGTGACAGCCCAGGACGCGACTGGGGATGATCCGCTCATGCGAATACGACGAGAGGCCCGCTGGGCTTTGTGGGGGCTGTGGCTTGCATGTCTGGTGTTCTCCATCTGGTTCTTCGCGAAGGTGATCATGCTGTTCCTGTACGGGCCCTGATGACGCCGCAAGGCGTCGTGCCACTCCCGTGCCAGAACGGACGGAGACTCACGGGGAATCGGGGTTCGCCGGGTGCGCACTGCACCACGCCCCCCAAGGCAGGGAATCCCCAGGCCGCGCCCGTGATCGCCCATCCTCGCTCCTAAAGCGGGTGTCGCAGGTTCGAATCCTGCCGGGGGCACAGCGAGATGGCAGGCCGGCTCGGAGATTCCTTCCGGGCCGGCCTTCGCCGTGATCCGTGCCGGGTGGCCGGCAGCAAGGTGCTTCGCGGAGGGAATGGCCGTCCGGGCGGCGCCGGGTACGCGCGTCAGTCGGTCCTGGTCCTGTATCGCGAATGGCGTTATTGGTTGAGACCTTTGGAATCAGGTACGCCCGTCGGCCGTTCTCTGCCTCTGCGCGCCAATACGTCCGCACGCCACGCGCATTCGGTCTACGAAATCGCCGGCGCTGTCAACCTCGGCCAACTCTCGCTCGTGTCGTCAACTGAGCCGGAGTGAAAGGCTGTTGGTGAAAGGGAACAACGGCGGGCGGGGGCAGGCATCACCCTCACCCGTGCCCCCTTTCGCCGCCGCCGCACCTCCCTCGACCTCCCGCTCGGCGCCCGGACCGCCGCTCCGGCCGCTCCTCCCGTGGCCCTCAACTCCGTTTTGCGGCAGCCCGGTTCCCGGCCCGGCGGACCGGGAACCGAACGTCGGTTCTCAGGGGCGCGCCTGCTCTTCGGCTCCCGGCGCGGCCCCCGGCATGGCGGTGCCGGGGACCGTGCCGGGAGCGCCGCGCAGCTGCTCCGTGATCTGGACGAACGCGCTCCGCAGATGCTCGGGGATGCCGAGTGCCGCGGCGGCCTGTTCGGCGGAGAGGTGCTCGGGACCGGGCGCAACCCGGCCGACGGGGGGCGCCGGCGCCTGGGGCAGGTCGTCCTCCGTGAGTTTGCCGGAGCGGATCAGGACCTCGCGGACCGGTACGTCCAGCGCTCTCGACAGGCCGCGCATGGTGTCCAGGTCGGGCATGCTCTGCCGTTGCAGCAGGCGGGTCACGGCCGCGCGGTGCACACCCGCGTCCTCCGCCAGCTTCGACTTGCCCCCGCCTCGCGGGCTGTCGATCTCGTAGCCGCGGTCCCGCATGACGCTCTCGATCCAGGCGGCGAATTCCTCGATGTGGTCGGCGTCGTTCTTCATGTTCGGGTTCTCCCCTGTCTGGCTGACCCCTACAGCCTAGCGGTCGTGCGCGCACGAAATATTTGATTGCGCGCACGCACGAGTAGTCATCCCGTCAAATATCCCGAGGCCGAACCCTCGCGCCGCTCGCGATTGTGCTTTTTCGGTGAGGGCGGGACCGGCGAGACCCAGGAGGCTTCCCGCGAGCCCAGCGACGCGAGCCCAGCGGCGCGAGCCAGGCATATGCGCATTGCGTGCGCCGCCGCAACATGCCAAGCTACGTGCGACCTCGCAACAACCGCGGCGCCCGTCCGCGCGCATCCCGTCCGCGCGTGCCCCGTCCGCGCCCCGCCCCGACCTCGATCGGAGAGCCGCACCATGACCACCATCGACTCCACCCCCGCAGGCCAGGAGGACGCGCTGCGCGCCGCCCGCTGGATCGGCATCCTTCAGCTCGGGTTCCCCGAGTTGCTCACCGAACTGGCGCCCGGCCGGCGAACCGGGCCGGGCCTCTCCCGCAACCGGTCGGGCTCCGGGGCCGGTTCCGCCCCCGTGCGCATCCATGTCTCCGACGCCCTGCGGGACATCACCGACGGAGTGGTCGAACTGGAAGAGGCCGTATGGGAGAGGCTCGGTCTCGGCCGGCCCACCCGGGCCTCCGTTCCCGAGCGGCTGCGGCGCATCGACACGCTGCTCGACCGCGTCGCCGGCAACCCCCTGCTCGCCCGGCACGTGCTTGACGAATGCCGCCGTATGGCCCGTCGGTGCAGCCGCACACTGGGCACCCCCGAGACATTCGTCCGGGTCGACGGCCGCTGCCCCTGGTGCGACTCGGTCTCCCTGCGCGCGCTGCCCGCGGCCCGTGCCGTGATCTGCGTCAACCCGGGCTGCCGCTGCTCCGACCCCGCGTGCGACTGCCACGGCAGCGCGGGGCATCGGCACGAGTGGGCCGAGTCCCGGTGGGACGACCTGGCCGCCGCCGGCGTCGACGTCCACACCCTCTCCGGCCTCGCCGACGACGTGCGGACCGCCCGCGAAGCCGCCGGGCACGACGGCACCGCGCCGGGCGCCCGCGGACGGGGCGGCCGGTGAGCGGCGGTCGGCCGCGCGGCCTGCCCGCGTTCGGTCCCACCCTCGTCACCGGTGCCACCGCCGCATCCGAGGCGGGCGTCGCCCCCGCCACCATCCGCAAGTGGGTGCAACTGGGGCGGCTCGGCGCCCCCGGACGCCAGGGGCGTACGCACCTCTACCGACTGGAGGACGTCTTCGCCGCCGAACGCGCCGCCAGTGGACGCCCACCACGCCCCTGATCGGCGGGCCACCACCGGGCCAACCGGCACCGGGCCGTCGAGCACCGCTCTCCATCGACCCGGCCCCGGCCCCGGCGCCGTGGCCCCAGGCGCGACCCGACCATGGGCCGCCGGCGCACCCCCTTCCGCCCGCCACCTCGCCGCACCGGCAGCCCCCGCACCCCTCTCCGCATCCCCCTCCGCGCCTCTCCCGGCTCACCCGGCTCCGCCCAGCCCCGCCCCGCGCCCAGCGCGAGGCGGGGTTTCCGTGTTCGTGGGGGCGTCGCCGCAGGGTCTTCCGCGGCAACGCCTCCGGCCCTCACCCGAGACATGTTGCGCTCGCGCTCGCAACGTGTCACAGTTGGTGCAGCGGCGGAGCTGTGCCCACCCCTGGGAAACCCGGACTCGACCCCCGGGCACGGCTTCGCCGCCGCTCGTTCCGCCAACGTCCCGCCGAGAAGGGAGGCCACCCCGTGGCCGAACCGACGGTCACCTTCCCCGACGTCGAGCGACTCGTCGTCGACCTGCTGACCGACCGTGCCGAACTCGCCGCAGTCACCGTGGACAACGTCCCGCCGTCCGGCTTCGACGGCACCCAGCCGGTCGTCCTCGTCTCCCGCTCCGGCGGCGCCTGGATCGACGACCAGCACCTCGATCTGCCCCTGGTCGATCTGGAGGTCTACGGTCCCGACAAGACCGCGGCCCACACCCTCGCCCTGCTGGTCCGCTCCGCGCTCCTCGCGGTTCGCGGCACGGTCTACGGCACGACGCGCGTCACCGACGTCGTCGAGGCCGACGGGCCGCGCTGGCTGCCCGACTGGAACCGGTCGGCCGCCAACCGCTACTACTCCACGGTGCGGCTCAGTCTCCACCTCGCCTGAGTTCCGGCCCAGGGGCCCTGCGCCCCCAGCACCCCCACGGCGTCCACCGCGCACCGCGCCGCGCACCGCGCCGGCATCGCGCACCGCGCACCGCGCACCGCGCCGGCGACGCTCCCCCCGATCCGGCCCTGCCCCCGCCTACGGCAGGGCCGTCGTCATGTCCAGGCACCGTCACAGCACATCCACTTCTTCCAAGGAGTCACGCATGGCAGGCACGAACGCCAACGAGATCCGCGTCGCCGGCACCGGACGCATCCTGGTCGCCCCGGTCGGCGCCACCGCCCCGGCCGACGTCACCACCGCTTGGGCGGCCGAGTGGAGGGACCTCGGTTACACCTCGCAGGACGGCATCAAGCTCGCCAAGAAGGACAAGCTGGACCCGGTCGAGACCTGGCAGTCGGTCTCCCCGGCGCGCTTCATCTACTCCGACCGCGACCTGACCGTGAAGTTCCAGCTGCTCCAGCTCAACGAGGACACCCTGCCGTTCTTCATGGGCGGTGACGCCGTCGCCGAGACGGCAGCCAACTCCGGCGTCTACAAGTACGACCTGTCCGCCGACCCGAAGTTCAACGAGAAGGCGCTCGGCATCGAGTTCAAGGACGGCGGCGACGTCACCTACCGGTTCCTCGTCGCCCGCGGCCAGGTCACCGAGACCGAGGAGCTGTCGCTGACCCGCACCGCCTCCATCAAGCTCGGCGTCACCTTCACGGCCCTGGCCGTGGACAACACCAAGCCGCTGGCGACGTTCCTGATGAAGGACCCGTCGTACTCGGCCGTCGCCTCCTGATCACTCCCCTCAGCGTGGGCGGGCCGGGCCGGGTCACCCCCCGGCCGGGCCCGGCCCGCCCACCCGCGTCAGCCACCTCACATCAGCCACCTCACGTCACCCCGCACCACCTTCAGAACCTTCAACTCCCCATGAACAGGAGCCCCTTGATGGCGAGTTTCGACGTCGGCGCCGCCCGCGCCCAGCGCCTGGAGGCGCTCGGCCGGACCTGGTCCTTCACCATCGACGGCGACACCTTCACCCTGCCCACCGAACTGGACCGCAGGACCGCCCGCACCCTCCGCGGCCTCGACGACAACGACGTCGACGGCCTGCTGCGCGCCCTGCTCGGCGAGAAGCAGTACGCCGCCTTCGACGCGCACGACATCACCCTTCAGGACATCGGCGCGATTCTCGAGGCCTACGGCAAGGAGACGGGGCTGGGCCTGGGGGAAGGCTGAGCCTCGGCGAGTTCGTCGACGAACACGCCGAGGCCCTGGAGGCGGACCTGCTCCGCCACTACGGCGTGGATCTGCTCGACTGGCACCGCGGACGGCTCACCTCGCGCCGGCTCGCGGTGCTGGTCCAGCACCTGCCCCGGGACAGCTCCACCCTGAGGGAGATCCACGGCGAGGCGGCCGACTGGTCCGCCGCCGAACACCTGCTCGCCGCCGCCGTCGACCGGCTGTCCGAGGCCAACTGGATGTTCGCCACGGTCAACCGGGACGAGGACGCGGAGGCGTTGGACTACCCCGAGCCCGTACCGCGCCCCACCCCCTCCGCATCGACGGATCACGACGACGACGACGACGGCGGCAACGAGACCGGGGACGCGAACGGACGCAGGGACCTGCGCGAGAACGGGAGCGGAAACCGGAGCCGGGGCGGGAGCGGAGGCGGTGACGCGGGCGGACGTCTTGGCGCGGTTCCGGACATCGCTCCCGGCACTGACCCCGGCGGGCTGGAGAACGCCGCCGCGCGACTGCCCTCCGCCGCGGAACTCGCACGGTTCTTCGCCTGAGCCCGAAGCCCGACCCCGCCGCCCTCCGCGCGCCGGTCCCGCCGCCCTCCGGCCCCTCCCCCTGCCCCTTCTCGTCCCGTCCCCCCTCCCCCTCCCCGCCCCTCCCCGCCCGCATCGAGTTCCTTCGTCACCGCTGGAGTGATCCGCCATGACCCAGACCACCCCGCTCGGCAAGCTCACCTACCCGATCTCCACCGACGCCGCCGACCTGCCGCTGCACCTGCGGTCGCTGGCCGAGAGCATCGACAACCGGACCGTCCTGCGCTTCTCCAGCGTCTCCGACCTGACCACGACCGTCACGACCCCGGTGGCCGGCATGGTCGCCTGGGTGAACGCCACCGGCACCATGCACTACTACACGGGCTCGGCCTGGGTGCCCCAGGGCGCCTGGAACGCGTACACGCCGACCTGGACCGCCGCCACGACCGCACCGGCCATCGGCGACGGTTCGCTGACGGGCAAGTACGCGATCGTCGGGAAGGTCTGCCACTTCACCACCCTGGTGACGTTCGGCGCCTCCACGACCTACGGCAGCGGGGTCTACACCTTCGGGCTGCCGGCCACCAGCGGGACGCTCGGCGGCCTCGTGCAGTTCTCGGGCACCGCGATCAGCGGCGCGGGCCGTGCCGCGGTAGCCGGCCAGACCTCCGCGACGTCCGCCTCCACGACGTTCACGCTCTGGGGGCCTCCCACGACCACGGCCTCGACACTCAGTCAGATCGGCAACACCGGCCTCATGGGATCCGCCTTCGCCAACGGCCACTTCATCCGGATCAGCGGCACGTACGAGGTCGCCTGACCCGCTTCCCGCGCAGGTCGGACCCCCCGAACGATGCGAGTTCGTCGCCCCGGGTCGTTATCAAGCCAAGATCGCCGGTCGGCCGACGGATACCTCGTGGCGCACGAGGGTCGGTCGGGTATTCTCGAACGGAATCGCTCAAGTGTTCTATAAGGGAGCCGGGCGGTACGGAGGGACGGGGGCCGAGTGACAACGAACGAGGGTGCGGTGGAGGCGAGGGCCGCCCAGGCGGCGGCCCGAAGTGCCTACACCGAGGCCGCGGCGGAGGTGCGACGCGTACTCGCGGGGCGCCTCAAGGGCCCCGTCCCGGCCGACCTGGTCATCACCACGCGCCGGGAGATCGAGCAGCGCGAGTTCCGGGCGTACGCCCAGGGCTGGCGCGACCGCGGCGAGCACGAGGAGCACCGGCGGGCGGAGGCAGCGCCAGGTCCCTCCCGATCATCCAACTCTCCTTTCGCGGAAGCGCCGTTGGCGTCCACCGGGACGCCCGCGCCGCCCGGCTCCCGTCGCGAGGGCAAGGTCCTGCCCTTTCCCCAGCACTCGCCCCACGCCGAGCGCCCGCCCCACCCCTCGGGCCCGGCGGGCGGTGCCCGCCCGCACCCGCACGACGACCCCTCTTGAGCCGTTCACCGGCACCCCGCCCGGCGGCAGGCCGGCCCCCGGTAACTCCGCGACCCTCACCTCCCGTGCTGCGTAAGGACCTTCACTCCACGCTCAGTGGTCAAAAAAGTCCCGGCGGTCCTTCCGCCGGGACTGCTCTCGTTCTATCCGCGGCACGGTGGGTGACTTCGAGCGGGCGTTCTTCTCCACGAAGCGAGGGCCGGTATCGAGGTCGGGACCGGAGTTGGAGTCGGCATCCACGTCGGCACCCACATCGGCATCGGCGTCGGAGTCGGGGCCGGAGTCGGAGTCGGTTCGCGGTGGGGCCGCGGGCCCAGTGTCCACCGGCGGCGCAGCCGTCCCGCCGCCGCCCGGCGGCACGCCCTCGAACGATGTCCGCGGGAACGGAATCACCAACCCGCCCTCCAGCAGCGTCAGATCGGCCCGGCGGATCTGCGGCGGCAGGGCGGCCAGGGCGTCGCGCCAGCCGACGGCGTAGGCGGCGAACTCCCGCCCCTCGACCTCGTCGGCGCTGTACAGCCGAATCCCGAGATCCTCGAACTTGCGCACCAGGGCGCCGAGTTCGGCAACCAGAACCGCCAGGTCCGCGCCCGAAGCGGCACCCCGACTCTCGTTCACCCCCGCGCCCTTACCCCCGTGTGCGCCGTCACGCGGCGCCTGGGCACCGTCGTCCCGAACCCGTGGAGAATACATGATCAAAAAGTGGCGGCGAGGTGTGCTCACCACGATGCGTCCCGATCCCAACACCGGTTCTGTGCACGCCCCTTGGCGCTCACGCGCCTGCGGGGTGCCACGGCCGGCCGGCAGGTCCGCTGCCCGGCCGGGGCCCGGCCCCCCTCCGGCGTCCGCCTCGTTCACCGGCCGTACATCCAGGTTTTCCTCGACGGGGCCGATCACTGCCGTCACGATGGATCGCCGCGTCCGGCCGGGTCGCGGCCGAGCGGCCCCGAACGGCCCACCGGAGAGCGGGAGTAGCACGATGGGTGTTGTTCTGTTCTGCCTCGTCGTACCGGCGGTCTGCTGTGCGCTGTTCGGAGCCATCGGTGTCCATCTGCTTCGCGGCCACCGGGCCGTCCGGCGCCTGATCACCTCGGGTGTCCGCACCGAGGCGGTGTGCGAAGGCCTGTCGTGGCACGACGACGAGGTGTCGGTGCGGTTCTCCTACACGCTGCCCGACGGAACCACCCACGAGGCGGACTCCTACGCCACGGGGCACACGGGCATCGCGCCGCGTGACGGCGTCACCGCCGTCTACGACCCCGAGGCGCCCACCGTCGCCGAGTTGGAGGAGCACCTGGAATCCGCGCGGTCCGGGCGCTTCCGCGCGCTGGTCGTCCTGACTCCGGCACTCGCCTTCTTCGTCGTCTGGCTCGTCATCGGCATCGGGGTCGTGGCCTTCGCCTGACCCCCGCGGTCGCGGCCCGGCCCAGCACCCTGCCTCCGCGGCCGCGTTCGCGTTCGCGCTGCGGCTCCCACCACCGTCCGTCCGTCCCTTTCCCCGCCCTGTCCTTTCGAGGGGACGGGGCTTTCGTCGTCCGCCCGCACCTACCGGGAGGCACCATGCAGCCCACACAGTCCCCAGGCAGTCCCTCGTCCCCGTCGCCCGGCCCCTCCATCCCCGGCGGACAGAAGACGATCACCCAGAGCGAGTTCGACAAGTTCTTCGCGGACTTCAAGAAGAACCTGATGCACGACCTGGCGAAGAACGACATGCGTCTCGAAGCAGCGAACATGCAGGTCGCGAGCGGGAGCGCGCAGGCGGTGACCGCCAGCGGCCAGCTCCTCAAGATCGACCAGTCGCTCGTCAAGTGGGACGAGAAGGGTCTCACCATCGCCGGCAGGCAGATCAAGATCCCGGGTCTCAAGAATCTCGCCATGCACGACGTGGTCAACGCGAAGTTCGTCGCCGAGGAGAAGGCGAAGAAGGAGAAGGCGGACCAGGGCCTCAAGGAGCTGGCCGCCTCCGTGGCGGAGGCCGACACGAAGGCGCGGAAGGCCGAAACCGATGCCGACGCGGCCAAGTCCAGTGCGGACAAGGCCAGACGGAGTGCGGACACCGCGGCGAAGGGCGCCACCGGCGCGGAGGCCGGCGCGAAGAAGGCGGAGGCCGAGGCGAAGGTGGCGAAGCAACAGGCCGACGGAGCACGCCGGTTGCTGAACGAGGCGAACACGGCCGCCAAGGACGCGGCCGGCAGCGCCTCGAAGGCGAACACCCAGTTCGACGAGTTGCAGAAGCGGCTGAAGCATCTCGAAACGGAACTGGGGGTCTGACGAGCGCCACGAACGCCGCCACAAACGCCCACGAACACTCGAAGAATTGAGGGCCCATGAGTCTCGCGACGTCCCTGAAGCAGACCACCGCAGGTCTCAACAGATTCCGCACCGCGCTCGGTCAGGCCGCCTCCGGGGCCAACTCCCTGAAAACGGCGTCCGGTACGACCAGCACCGCGGTGAACAAGATCAAGACCAGCGCCACTTCGGTCGCGCCGGCGGTCAGCAAGGCCAAGAGCAGTTCCGACCAGCTGAGCGGCTCGCTCGGCAAGCTCCGTACCGCCTCCACGCAGGGTGGTTCCGGGCTCGACAAGATCAAGTCGACGGCGTCCAACGCCAACGGCGGTCTCGGCAAGGCCCACAGCGCCGCCGACAAGCTGAAGTCCACCTTCGACAAGCTCAAGGGCTCGGCCGGCGGACTCACCGGCGAGCTCCAGAACGTCAAGAAGCAGTCCGACGCGGTGGAGACCTCCGTCGGCAAGGCGGCGAAGAACGCCGAGACCGGGCACAAGTCCATGGGCAACCTGGGCAAGGGCCTCAAGAGCGCGTCCGTGGCCCAGAAGGGCCTCAACCTCGCCATGTCGTCGAACCCGTTCGGCCTCGTGATGACGTTGCTGGCGCCGCTCATCCTGCAGTTCGTCAACATGGACAAGGTCACCGCGCTGCTGCGCAAGGGCCTGGTCGTCGCCATGAAGAACATCGGATCCGCCGTCTCCGGCATGGTCCACATGGCGCTGCCGCTGTTCAAGGGCCTGGGCAACGGCCTGCTCGCCCCGATGACCGGCGTGGCCACCGCCCTGAACGCCCTGTTCGGAGTGCTCGCCGGCATCCACATCTCGATCCCCGGCTGGGTGCCGCACTTCGGCGGCAAGTCCTTCTCCTTCCCCAGCCTGCACGTGCCCGTCCCGCACCTCGCCGAGGGCGGTGTCGTCCGGGCCCGCAGCGGCGGCACGCTCGCGCTGCTCGGTGAGGCCGGGGAGAACGAGGCGGTCCTGCCGCTCTCCAAGCTCCAGGGAATGATGGGCCACGGCGGCGGGCTGCGCGCCCTCACCTCGGCCGTGGAGCAGCTCGCCGGCCGACCGGTGGTCATCCAGGTCGACGGCCAGGAGATCGCCCGCGCGGTCACCCTGGGGCAGCGTCAACTCGCGCGACGGTAGGCCCTGTTGGGCTCCGGCTTTCCCGAGCCCCGACCCCCGCACGCCGAACCCCCCGCACCCCCGAACCCCTGCACCCCCCGCACCGACGGACCGCCCACCGGGCGCCGTCGGCTTTTTCGTGCCCCTGCCGTAACGCCCCGCCCGCCGGGGCCCGCCACGGTCCCGCCACGCACAACCCACCACCCGCCCCACGGACTTACGGAGCCCCCATGGGAAACCTCTGGATCGGCCCGCCCGGTGCCATGACCGAGATCGACCAGGCGGCGAGGTCCTTCGACCGCGGCGCCGACCTCAACGTCACGGAGTTCAGGTCGCTCGGCGGCCGGATCACCGTCACCCGCAGCCAGGTCCCCGCCCGCCGTCTCAAGCTGGCCTGGGACCTGCTCGCCCCCGTCCACGCCCGCGCTCTCGACCGCATCGCCCGCCGGGTCGACGGGTCCACCACCGTCTACGTCGTCGACCCCGCCGCCGGCAACGTCCTGGGCGCCGCCCAGGCCGCCGGGCGCGGCGACGCGGGCGCCACCGGGATCACCGGCCTCGCCCAGTGGTTCCGGACGTCCGCCACCGGCACCGTCGCGGAGAGCACCACCGTGCCGGGCACCTACGTCTTCACGAGCGCCGACGCCACCTCCTCGGTGGCCTGGCGCAGCACCGGAACCACGTCGAACTTCCCGGTCTCGCCCGGTATTTCGGTGTCCTTCCGGGCGCCGACGGCGTTCGCCCCGCTCCCCACGTGCACCACCAACATCGACTTCAAGGACGCCACCGGCACCTACCTGTCGTCGGCCTTCGGCGCGGGTCCGCTGGCCTCGGGGACCGCGCCGGCGGGCGCGGCCTTCGCCACGCCGACCGCGAAGCCGGGCGCCGCCGGCACCTGGTCCCTGGCCGGCGCCTGCCTGACCTACGGCGGGACCGCCGCGGACGGTGTCCCCGGCGACGGGCTGCCGCCCATGTCGGTGACGGGATACACGGACAACCCGGGCCGCCCGCAGCCGTACCGGAGTTTCAGCATCGACTTGGTGGAGGTGTCCGGTGCAGCGGGCTGACGCGGCCACGGAAGCGTCCCTCGCCGCCGGCGAACGGGTCTTCGGCCACACCACTCGGCTCGGCGGCAGGGAACTCGGCGCGCAGGTGCAGTCCTGGCACCTCGAACGGTCCTACGCCACCGATCTGCCGCCCGCCATGCGGGCGTTCTCCGGATCGTCCTCCGCGCAGCTCGAACTGGAGCTGTCCGGCACGGGTGCCACCGGGGCGCCCGGCCTGTACGCGCCGTGGGCGCCGCGCTCCAGCGGCGACCTGGCCCGTCCGGGCCAGTCGGTGGTGCACCGCGGCGGCACCGGCGCGGGCAGCCTGCCCGCCTTCCGCGGCACGGTGCGCAGCCGTTCCGCGCAGGCCGGCACGGACACCGTGCAGGTCACCGCGCTGGACGGCGCGGAACGACTGCGCGGCCCGGCGCTGCTGCCGAAGCCGTACGCCGGGTTCCGGCTGGGCCGGCCGGTGGCCACCGCCACCTGGTGCGTCGACGAACTCCTGCGCCAGGCAGGGGTGTTGTCCAGTCCGCCGCCGCGCTACCCGGATTTCGTCGCGGGACAGCCGCTGACCCTCGTGCACGCCACGCTGCACGGCGGGTTCGCGACGCCCTTCGGCCAGCCGGAGACGCTGCCCGCCGCCGGTCAGTACACCTGGAGTCGGGACGGCGCGCCGCACGAGATGGCGCTCGTGCCGACGCAGACCGGCGTCGTCGCGACCTGGTTCCCGCGGTCCCGGGTCACCGTGCCGGGCAGCCGGCTGCTGGTGGAGGCGTGGGTCAACCCGGCACTCGGGGCGGGTGACACGGTCACCCTCGACCTCGTCCTCGACCGGACCGGCGGCGCCGTCGGCATCGTGCAGATGAAGGTCGACTTCGCCGCCGGGCGGGTCCAGGTCGGCTCGGGCGCCGAGAACGACGCCTGGGCGTACCTGATCTGGGACAACTGGAATCCGATCGGTCAGCTCAAGGGGCCGTGGCACATCGGATTCTTCGTGGACACCGTGAGCACCGGCACCAGCGTGCTGCCCACCATCCAGCCGCGGCTGACCGCGCCGGACGGCACCATCCTGATCGGGTCGCTCAGCACGTTCGCCAACGAGTACGGCAGGCAGGCCGCCGCGGAACTGCGCGAGGTCCGTCTGACCACCGACATGGCGGTCGAGGGACTCCAGCTCAACAGCGGCATGACCGCGATGCCCAACGAGGTCGTCTTCGCGCAGACCGGCACCTGGACCAAGGCCGTCGAACTCGACGACGCCATCCTCCCGTTGTACTCGATCCCGCAGGTCGGCGGTTCCCAGTGGGAAGCCGTCGGAGAGATCGCCAAGGCATCCATGTCCACCGCCGAGTTCGACGAACGGGGGATCTTCCGCTGGCGCAACCACACGCGGTTCGCGTCGGTGCCCACCACGCCCGTGCTCACCCTCACGTCGGTCCGCGAGATCGCGGCCCTCACCCTCACCGAGGAGATCGACGCCTGCCGCAACTACGTCGCTCAACCCGCCAAGATCTGGGAGGACTTCGGCGTCGAGCCCGGCACCACCTACACCGACACCGAGGTCCGTACGATCCCGGCGAGCGGCACGCTGACGGTGTCGTACGTGATGGCCGAGGAGGAGTTCGACGTCGGCCCGCCGGTCACCGACGACGACTCGGTGACGACGACCGGTTCGCAGGTCCGTTTCGCGACGACCAAGGCGGGAGCGACGGCGGTCAAGGGCGCCGTCGACGTGCTGACCCGGCGCGAGGACGGCTACCTGGTGGTGCGGTTCAGCAACCGCACCACGCAGACGCTGTACACGGCGACCAAGACGGGCACCCCGTCGGTCTACCTGGAGACGCTCAAGCCCACCGCCGATCCGGTGGAGCGCTCGGCCGTCACCTACGTGGCGGGCACCGCGAGCGAGCGGTACTACGGCCGCCAGGAGCAGACCGGCGAGTCCACGGACTGGATCCAGGACCTCACCTCCGCGCAGGGCATCGCGGACGCGCTCTACGCGGCCGGCGTCTACCCGGTGCCGGTCATCGGCGACGTCGAGGTGCTGTACGACCCGCGGGTGCAGCTCGGTGACGTGATCCGGCTGACGGACGGCAGCGGCACCCGGCTCGACACCCTGGCCTGGGTGATCGGCATCGACACCACGGCCACGGCCGACGGCGGCGTCCGACAGATCCTCACGCTGCGCGGCACCCAGCCGAACGGCACCCCGGCCGACAGCGGTCTCGTCCCCGACACGGCCGCCGACCCGGCCGTGGTGGCACGGGCGACCTTCGCCGCCGTCGCCGCCGCCTACCCCACCCTGTCCGCCCTCACCGCCTCCGGACACACCTGGGGCGAGATCCTGGAGCCGGGTCATGTCTGACACGACACACGACGACACCGACGACACCGACGGCGCCGCGGCCGCCGCGACCGGCTCGGGCACGGGTGACACCGGCTCCGACCCGGGTACCGACGCCGGCCCCGGCCCCGGCCCGGACGCCACCGTCACCCTGGACGACGCCCAGTTGGCCCGTCTCGCCGACGCCGTCGCCAGCGGTCTCGCGGAGTTGCTGACCGCCGGGACCTACCTCGCGGAACCGGTGAAGGTCGATGTCGAGGTGCCCGACCCGGCGACGACCGAACCCGAACCCGAGCCGGGGGAACCGGAGGTCGGGACCGCCCCGTCCGGGGTCGGCACATCCGAACCCGCCGACGGCACACCGGCCGGACCCACCGGCCCGGTGGTCGAGTAGGGGCACCGGAACGCACACGCGTTCCAGCACGACAACCTCCCGCCACCGCCTGCCACTTCCTCCCCTCCCGGCCCCGGGCCGCCGTGCGGCGCACCTCGCGCGCACGACGGCCCGGGGCCTTTCCGCGCCCCGCCCCCACCGGCCGGCATCACGCCCACCCGTCCCGCTTCCGCCGCCCCCCGTTCTCCGTCCGTCCCGCTCCCCCTCCGACTCCAGAGGAGTTCCCATGTCCACCACCACCCCCCTGTCGGCCGCCGCGTTCCACGCGCGTCTGGTCGGCGAAGGGGTCACCGTCACCACCCACGGCTCCTGGTCCACGCACAACCGCGACGCGGTCGGGGCCTGGGGCCCGGTCGAGGGCGTGATGCTGCACCACACCGCAGGGACGAACAGCGTGGCCCTGTGCCAGAACGGCCGTTCCGACCTGCCGGGCCCGCTGTGCGTGGGCGTCGTCGCCAAGGACGGCACCGTCCACCTGGTCGGCTACGGCAGGACCAACCACGCCGGCCTGGGCTCCCGGGCGGTGTACGACGCCGTGCGCACCGGCACCGCGCTGCCGGCGAGGCCCGGCGCGGACGCGGTCGACGGCAACACGCACTTCTACGGCTTCGAGATCGAGAACCTCGGCAACGGCCGCGACCCCTACCCGGAGGCGCAGCTCGCGGCGGTGGAGAAGGTCGCCACGGCCGTCTGCCGCGCGCACGGGTGGGGCGCGGCGCGGGTGATCGGCCACAAGGAGTGGACCACCCGGAAGGTCGACCCGAGCTTCTCGATGACATCCGTGCGCACCCGGGTCGCGGCCCGTCTGGCCGCCAAGTCCCCTGTCCCGTCGACGGGTTCACCGTCGGGCTCCGCCGTCCCGTACGAGCCGTTCCCGGGTGCGGCGTTCTTCGCGACCGGGCGGCGCAGTGCCGTGATCACGGCGATGGGCAAGCGGCTGGTCGCGGTGGGGTGCGGCCGGTACCAGGTCGGTCCCGGCCCGTCGTGGACGGAGGCCGACCGTGCGTCGTACGCCGCCTGGCAGCGCAAGCTCGGCTACTCCGGTTCGGACGCGGACGGCGTCCCGGGCGCCACGAGCTGGGCGAAACTGCACGTCCCGCGCGGGTGACCCCACCCCGCCCCGCCTCACCCACCATCAACCACCCGCCGTACGGCGGGCATCGAAGGAGTCACCGTGCAGGATCCAAGTCGCAGAGCGGTACGTACGACGATTCAGACGCTGGTGGCGGCAGTGGCGGTGCTTCCGTTGCTGGCCGGCACGCCCGGTCTCGCGGACCTCCCGGCCTTCACGGCACTCGTGGCGGCGGCGACCGCGCTGAGCCGTCTGATGTCGACACCGGCGGTCGAACGCCTGCTGCCGGCATGGCTGAGCGGCACGGTGTCCCCGGACACCCAGGCCGGCCCGGAGCAGTCGGCCGCGGAGGGAGGTGATGCCGATGACGGGCGATGACCACCAGGCAGGCGTGGCCATCGAGTTGGAGCGGCTGCGCCGCGCGGTGGACGTCGGTTTCGCGACGACCCGCGGCGACCTGGCGCTCCTTCTCCAGCGCGCCGACCAGACGGACAAGACCCTGGGCGACCACGAGGACCGACTCGACGCCCTGGAACGCACCCGCTGGCCGCTGCCGTCCCTGGCCGCGCTGACCTCGTGCACCGCCCTGGGGGTCGCCCTGTGGGAGGCGGCCGCCGGGCGGTGAGGGTGAGGGAGCCGCGAGGGCGGGCCTTGGGGGCGTCAACTCCCGGCCGGTGAAGCCGCGTTGCGCCGCTGCACGGGGGCGGCGCACCGGCCCCCGCCCCCGCGGGCCCGGACGGTTCACGCCCCGACCGGCTCCCGCCGCCCGCCCGGCGCCTTCGCACCGTCGCCGTCGCCGTCGCCGTCGCCGTCGCGCGTCCTGCCGCCGTCCGCCGTGCGCGACGCGAGGGAGACGAGGGCGCGGTCGTGCGGCCTGCTGAGCACCAGGACCGACAGCACCGCGCCGATCAGGCAGCAGAACATGTCCCACTGGGTGTCCCACACGTCGCCCTGGGTGGCCAGGAAGGCGTCGGCGGAGTGGCCGCCGACGAGGGCCGCCCACCATTCGATGAGTTCGAAGAAGGCGCTGAAGGCGAGGCACGCGCAGACGGTGATCGGGGCGAGCCAGCGGCTGCCGCGCAACGGCGAGGTCCTGACGAGGAGTTCGCGCACGAGCACGGCGGGCACGACGCCCTGCGTCAGGTGACCGAGCCGGTCGTAGGGGTTGCGCGACAGCCCGAAGGTGTCACGCACCCAGTCGCCGGCGGGGACCTCCGCGTAGGTCCAGTGGCCGCCGACGGCGAGCACCAGCGCGTGCAGCGCCAACAGCCAGCAGAGCAGCCCGGTGAGCGGGAAGCGCCGCCACACGAGGAGCACGAGCGGCACCCCGAGGATCACCCAGAACGTCTCCATCACCCAGGTGGTCCGGTCGGCCGGCCGCCATCCCGAGACGACCATGACCACCACCGTGAAGGAGAGCGCCAGCAGCGGCCCCCAGGGCCGTCCCGCCCGCCCGGTCCGCGTTCCCGCTCCCACGCCCGCACCCGTGCCGATGTCCATGCCGCCGCCCGCCGTCCCTGTCGCCGTCCGTGCCCGACCCCCGGACACCCACTGCGCACAGCCTGCGGCCGCGCCGGAGGGACCGGCATGAGTACACCTACTCAAGCCGGACGGGCGCGCTACCGGGGTACGCACGGCCCGGACGGACACGGGACCGGGCGCGGCCGGGGCTCCTGCCGTGCGTGTCACGGCGCCTTCCGCCGTTTGTCACGGGACTGTCCCGGGGCGGACGGGGCGCGAACAATGTCGGCGGGGGCCGCATCGGACCGGTCAGCAGCCCGACCGTTCGGGACTTCCGACCGCCCTGGAGCAACGATGCGTGCCCACAAGATCTCCGCCAAGGTCCCCGCTCTCGTCCTCACCGCCGTCGCCGCCGTCGTCTCGCTGACCGCCTGCGACCCGGGCACCGGCGTCAGCGTCAGCGCCTCGACCAACTCCGTTGACTCCAGCAGCAGCGCCTCCGGCTCCGCCACCCCCACGACCGGTGGCTCCGGCGGCTCCGGGGCCGGTTCGTCCACCGGCAGCGGCACGTCCGGGAGCGGCACGTCCGGGCAGGCCGGCGCGGCGAACACCGTCTGCCGGACCAAGGATCTCGTCGTGTCCGCCTCCGGCGGCATGGCCGAGGGCGAGATCCTCTTCAACTTCAAGAACACCGGCGGCGCCGCCTGCACCATGCACGGCTTCCCCGGGGTCGACCTGGGCGGCGACGACGGCATCGGCGTCAGCGCGGCCCGCAGCACCTCGGTCGCCGCCCCCGACGTCACCCTCGCGCCCGGCGAGGAGACCCGCGCCGCACTGCACTACAAGGAGAGCGACAGCGGCGACACGTTCACCCGCGTCACCATCACCCCGCCGAACGAGACCCAGTCCCGTGTCCTGGACCTGGGTGACCTCGCCGTCACCGTCCCCGACTCGGGCAACACCGCCCCGCCCGTCACGGTCGACCCGGTCGGCTCGGGCAAGTGACCACGGGATCGCGTCAACAGCGTTGCAGTGAGGGGTATGTGGGTCGCCCGGGAGAGGCGCCGACTGCCAGGATCCAGGTGATCCACCGCTTCCGGCCGTGCACTACCCGCGCTCGCGGCGCATCGCGGGCGACATCATCCTCGTCGAGGGCGTCCCGGAGGACTACGACCCCGCCGCCACCGCGAAGGCCGTGCGGGACGCCCTGTAGGGCGGGGCCGGGAGGCTGCCCGGCGCGGTGGTGGCATGATCCGTCCGCATGGAGTTCCGTGAGGTTCTGCGACGGCGGCGCATGGTCCGGCACTACTCCGACGAGCCGCTCGCTCCGGAAGTCGTCGAGCGGATCGTCGGCTCGGCCCTGCGGGCACCCTCCGCGGGGTACGCGCAGGGGTGGGCGTTCCTGGTGCTCACCGAACCGGCCGACCGGGCGCGGTTCTGGCGCGTCGCGCCGACGCGGGCCGAGCGGTCGCCGACCATGCCGAACGCCCCACTCGTCGTCGTGCCGCTCGCCCACAAGTCGGCCTACCTGGAACGCTACGCGGAGGCCGACAAGGGGTGGGAGGACCGTGCGGAGGCGCGCTGGCCGGCGCCGTACTGGTTCGTCGACACCGGGATGGCCTCGCTGTTGATGCTCCTGAGCGCGGTCGACGAAGGGCTCGGCGCCTGCTTCTTCGCCATCATGCCGAACGAACTCGGGCCTTTCCGGGCGGAGTTCGGGGTGCCCGACGAGTACGCGCCCGTCGGTGCGATCACTGTCGGACACCGGGCACCGGGTCTGCCGCCGCAGAGCGACCGGGTCCGCGACCGTCGCCGCGAACCCGACCAGGTCGTGCACGCCGGGCAGTGGGGCCGGCGCGGGTAGCCGCCTCCGCGCCTCACCCCGCCGTCCGTGCCGGTGTGCGGGGCGCGACGGGTGCGGTGCCGGCCCCCGTCAGACAGATGCCGTCTGCGGGTGCCGCTGTCGGGATCCCCGTGTCCACAGCGCCAGCGTCGCCGTCATCGTCAGGGACGCCGCCGCCGTCAGTGTCATCGCCGTTGCCGGGGACGTGAGTTGGGCCGTCGCGCCGGCCAGGGAGGCGCACGTGCCCTGGAGGGTCAGCATGCCCGCCGAGTGCAGTCCGAGGGCGTGGCCGTTCAGGCTGTCGGGGGTGAGGGCGATGAGCTGCTCCTGCTGGACCAGGCTCGCCCCGAAGCCGACCGACGCGACCGCCACGCAGCACGCGGCCACCGGCAGCGACGGACGCAGGGCGAACGCGAGGTACGGCGTCGCGAGCAGGGTCAGCAGAGGGGTGGCCAGGCGGCGGCGCAGGCGCGGCGGGAGCAGGCGTCCGACGGACAGGTCGCCCACGAACATGCCGAACGCCCCGCACGCGAACAGCACCCCCGCGGAGTGCGGCGCGTACGACACGTACAGGGACTCGCAGCCGACGACCAGGCCGTTCGGCACCCACAGCCCCAGGTAGACGCGCAGGCGTGAACCGTCGGAGAGAAGGAGGGAGTTGGCCTTCCAGGTGGCGGCGATCGTCGGGCGGCCCGCCGTGCGGGGCGGGCGGGGGGTCAGGCCCAGGCGGGCCAGCAGGCCGGCCGCGCAGAACAGGGCCGAGGAGAGCAGGAGGATGGTGCGCGGGGACAGGACCGCCAGCAGGGCGCCCGCCGTCGCGAACCCGGTGATCTGGAGCAGGCCGTTCATCATGTTGAAGGCCGAACGCCCCAGCAGATAGCCGTCCTTGGTGAGGATCTCGGTGAGCAGGCCCCAGCGCACCCCGCCCGCGGCGGCGGACACCAGGCCCTGGCCGAGAACCACCGCCAGCACCGCCCACACCGGGAGCCGGGGCAGCGCGAGGGCCGCCTGCCCCGCCCCGAAGGCGAGCGCGACCGCCGTGATGGTGGCGCGCGGCGGCAACCGGTCGGCGCCGGACAGGAAGAACGTCGCGCCCAGCACCTGGGCCAGCGCCGGGCCGAACATGCTGACCGAGGCGAGCAGCGGCGAGCCGGTGGTCCTGAACACCAGTGTTCCCAGGGCGAGTCCGCCGACCGTCTGGCCGGCGACGGACGCGCACGAGGAGAGGAACAGCGGGGTGAACTCGGGAGTGCGGAACAGGTCGCGGTAACGATGACTGCGCATGGCCGGAGTCTCGGGCGCGGCGGCGGCCGGTGGTTATTGTTTCGCGTCCGCGCGAAAACACCGCGGGACGGAACGGGGGGCACATGGGGTGGTGGGAGCTCGGCACCGAGACGCTCGCGCGCAGCCGTTTCGTGCTGTCGCCGCTCGCCGAGACGTTCGCGAGCGTGAAGCTGCTGCACCGGGGCACGGGCGCGCATCCCGGTGAGCGGGAGTGGCTGCGTGAGCACCTGCCCGGCTACCGGCGGCGCCTGGCGGCCGACCCGCTGACCGCCCTGCTGATGGTGTCCGGCATCGGCCGCGAGTGGACCGCCGACTTCCTGACGCCCGTGCCGCGCGACGGCGAGACGTTCGAGGCGGCCGTGGCCCGGGTGCGCGCGGCCCCGCCCGCGCTGGCCCGCGCCCAGCTCCGGGTGTCCCGCGCCGGCCCGCTGCCCGCCGCGCTGGAGCGCGACGACCTGCCCGACCGGGCCGCCGCGCTCCTGGAGGACGTCTGGGCCGACGCGGTACGCCCGTACTGGCCGCGCCGTCGGCACGTCCTGGAGGCGGACGTCGTCGCCCGTACCGCCCGGGTCGGACGGGACGGCTGGGCGACCGTCCTGGACACCCTGCGGCCCGGTACGCGCTGGCTCGGCGGGAACCGGTTCCAGATCAACCTGCGCCCGTACCCGCCGCGCGAACTCACCGACGCCGGGCTCCTTCTGGTGCCCGTCACGCCCCGCACCGGCTGGGTGGCGTGGGACACGCCCCACGCGGCCGACGGGACCCGGGACACCTGCGGCGCGCCGGACCGGCGCTCCGCCGCGTACGCCGTCGTCTACGCCTGCGACGGCGTCCTCGCCGACACGGGAACCCCGGGTGCGGGCGTGCCGGCCGCGCTCGGTGCGCTGCTCGGGTCCGCGCGGGCGGCGGTGCTGGTGCTGCTCGGGTCGCCGATGAGCACCAGCCAGCTGACCGCGGTGACGGGCCAGGGCCTCGGCTCGGTCGGACGGCATCTGCGGGTGCTGCTGGAGGCCGGGCTCGTGGACCGGCGACGGGCGGGCCGTTCGGTGCTGTACGCGCGCACGGAGGCGGGGGACGTTCTCGTGACGGCGGCGGCCTCGTGACCGCCCGTTCGACCGGCCGGTCTAGCATCCGCAGCATGACGAACACAGACAACGCAGGCAACAACGCCACGTCCCCCCTCGGCGTCGAGATCGGCACCCTCCAGGGCGGCTCCGCCGACCTCGCCCAGTACGCGGGTACGCCCGTACTCGTCGTCAACGTGGCGTCCAAGTGCGGGCTGACCCCGCAGTACGCCGGTCTCGAACGGCTTCAGGAGCAGTACGCGCCGCGCGGGTTCACCGTGCTCGGGGTGCCGTGCAACCAGTTCATGGGGCAGGAGCCGGGCAGCGCCGAGGAGATCGCCGAGTTCTGCTCGGCGACGTACGGCGTGACGTTCCCGATGACCGAGAAGGTCGACGTGAACGGTGACGGACGGCACGCCCTGTACGAGCGTCTGGTGGGCTTCGCCGACGGCGAGGGGCACAGCGGCGACATCCGGTGGAACTTCGAGAAGTTCCTGATCGGGCGGGACGGCACGGTCGTCGCCCGCTTCTCGCCGCAGACCGAGCCGGAGTCGGCCGAGGTCGTGGCGGCCGTCGAGGCCCAGCTGGCGGGCTGACCGCACCGGCCGGGGCCACCGGACCGGCCGGACCGGCGGAACGGGGCGGAACCGGGTCCCCCTGGTCGGGGGCCCGGCCCGCCCGCGCTCAGCGCAGTTCCTCCGGGCACGGGGTGCCGCGCGGCAGTTGGTACGGGGAGGCCAGGCGGTAGACGCCCGCGCGGGGCGCGACGAGCACCGTCCAGCGGTCGCCCGCGCCGTCCTTGTCCGTCTCCATCAGGCAGCCGTTGACGTTGTCGTACGTCTTGGGGCTGTCCTGGTCGGCGCGGTTCTTGGACTCCTCGGTCTCCTGGGGCTGCTTGACGCCCTTGCCCTCGGCGTCGACGAGACCCAGCCACGGCGAGTACGGCACGCGGATGAGGATGCGGCCCGGCTGCTTCACCTCGACGGTCAGCTCGCCCTGCTCAGCGCGGTCGACGGTGGCGGGCGGGTCGGCGAGCGGGGTCGGGTCGAGGACCTCGAAGAGCTGCCAACTGGCGTCGCCCCAGACCTGCTTGAGGTAGGGCATGCCCTTCTGGACCAGGGCGCGTTCGCGTTCGCCGCCGTCGCCGTCCGGCTCGTCCTTGGGCACCACCACGTAGTGCACCGCCCAACGCGACAGCCACTCACGGTAGTTGGCCGAGTTCAGGGTGTCGTCGTAGAAGAGGGGGTTGCGCTCCATGTCGGCCTGGCGGTTCCAGCCGCGGGCCAGGTTCACGTACGGGGCGAGCGCGGAGGCCTCGCGGTGCGAGCGGGCCGGGACCACCTCGACGCGGCCGCGTTCGGCGCCGACCTGCTGGAGTTCGTTGACGAGGGGCGCCAGTTCACGGGCCCAGGACGCGGTCGGGGTGGTGTGCACGACGTCGTCGACCGACTTGTAGCCGATCCAGCCCGTGAACAGCGCGAGGCCCAGGACGATCGTGTACCACTTGCGCGAGCGCGGCACGGTGAACGGCAGCGCGGCCACCAGCGCGACCCCGCCGAACAGCATCGCCATCCGCGTGATGTTGGAGCCGATCTGCGAGCTGATCAGCCAGACCATGAGCACGGACAGGCCGTACACGGCGGAGGTGATGCGGACCGTCTTCCAGTGCCGGGGCACCAGGAAGAGCACGAGCACCGAGTACAGCAGCGGCAGTATCACCGAGCCGATCTTCATCGGCTGGGTGCCCGAGAACGGGAACAGCCACGCCGAGACCGCGACGACGGCGGCGGGCGCCAGGCCGAGCGCCCACGCGCCCGGACGCCGCTTCTGGAGGAAGAGCGCGACCGCGATCAGCCCCACGTACAGGCCGGCCACCGGTGACGCCATGGTGGCGAGCGCGGCGAGGGGGGCCGCGCACAGAGCCTTCGCCCAGCGCTTGTAGCGCCAGCGGTGCGGCCAGCAGAAGACGACGGCGACGGCGCCCAGCGCGAACAGCGTGCCGAGGCCGAAGGTGACCCGGCCGGACGCGGCGTTGCACAGGAACGCGAAGACGCCGACGAGCGAGGCCCAGCCGACGTTGCGCACGGAGCGGCTGCGCAGCAGGACCAGGGTCAGCAGGCCCGCCGAGAACGTCCCGGCGATCATCATCGTCGTCCGTACGCCGAGCACCGACATCAGGTACGGCGAGACGACGCTGTACGACACCGGGTGCATGCCGCCGTACCAGGCGAGGTTGTACGCCGAGTCCGGGTGCTGGCCGACGAACTCGGCCCACGCGTCCTGCGCGGCGAGGTCGCCGCCACTGTTGGCGAACGTGAAGAACCACACGACGTGCAGCACGCCGGAGAGCGCCGTGACGGCGAGCACCGGATGCCGCGACACCTGCTCGCGGACGGCCGCCGCCACGACGGAGAACCGCGCGGCGAGTCCGGTGGGCGCGGGCGGACCGGCGGCCGGACCGCCGGGCACGTCGCCGCGCCGGCCGAGGGGCGGCTGGGCGTGGTCGGCGCCGGCGGGGTCCGCGGCGGACGCGGGCCGGGGCACCTCGGACGACGGTTCCCGGGCCGCCTCGGGCGCGGGCGCCGTGACGGCTTCTCCCACCGGCTCAGGAAGCGGGGTCGTCCTGGGCGCGGGCAGGCGTATTCGCGAGCCCGTTCCCCGACCCTGGTCGGCGTCGTCGGCGCGTGTCGGCTCCGCAGTGGTCACCTGAAGGCAACTCCCCGTGTCCCGTCTTCTGTTCTCGGCCGCGTCCGGTCTTGTTCACGGTCACGTACCGCGATGTTCGGCCGGGTCGTCCCGCGACCGGCGACCTGCCCGATTCGTGACGCTAGCACGCACCCCGCGGCCGAGGCCCGGGGCGGGGCGCCCCGACGGGGTGCGCGGATGCCCGTGTGGCGCGGACGGGGGCGCACTCGGGCCGGGCGTTCGCACTGTTCGGGCGGGGCGCACGGGCCGGACGGGCCGGAGGCGCGGGCGGGTGCTCCGCCCGCGCCTCCGGCCCGCACCGGTCGCACCGGTTCGCCGCTGTCCGTACCGTCCGCGCTGTCCGTCGCGGCTCTAGAGGATGCGGGTGAGCTTGGCCGAGAAGCCCGGCTCGGTAAGGTCGTTCTGGAGGGCGACCGGCACCTTGACCGCGCCGTCCGTGCCGTCGCCGACCGTGAGGGTGCCGACCTTGGTGCCCGCCTTCGCGGTGTGCGGCACGTCGTCCGCCTCGAACGACAGCTTCACCTTGAGCCCCGCCCAGCCGACGGCCGCGACGTCCTTGGTGACGACGACGGGCGTCTTCCCGCCGAGCTTGTCGTCCACGTACCCGACGACCTGGCCCTTCTTGAGGATCGTCGCCGACTTCAGCGCGGACTGCGCGGACGTCATCGCCGTCTTGCTGACCGCGTTGACGGTGTCGATGATCGGCGCCGTGTGCTGGCCCAGGATCGCGCCGACCACGGTGACGGTCTCGCCGCCGACCTCCTTGGTGGCCGCGAACAGCAGGTTGCCGCCGGCCGCGGTGGTCGTGCCGGTCTTGATGCCGAGGGCGCCGTCGTAGGGGACGAGGTGGTTGTAGTTGCCCCACACCTTGCCCGACGGGTCGGTCCAGCTCGGCAGCTTGGTGATGGCCATCAGCGCCGGGATCTTCACCAGCTCGTTGCCCAGCTTCACCTGGTCCCGGGAGGTGGAGAGCGTCGACTCCTTCAGGCCCGAGGGGTCGGTGTACGTGGTGTTCGTCATGCCGAGCTTCTTGGCGGTGGCGTTCATCTTCTTCACGAACGCCGCCTCGGAACCGGCGTCCCAGCGGGCCAGCAGCCGCGCGATGTTGTTCGCCGACGGGATCATGATCGCCGAGAGCGCCTGCTTCTCGGTGAGCTTGTCGCCCGCCTTGACGGTGTTGAGGGTGGACTCGCCGTCCTTGTCGTAGCCGCCCTCCTTCTCCGCCGTCGCGTCGACCGGGATGCTCGCGCCCTCCTTGCCCACCTGGAGCGGGTGGTCCTTGAGCACGATGTACGCGGTCATCGCCTTGGCGACGGAACCGATGGCGACGGGCGTCTGCTTGCCGACGTCGCCCATCGTGCCGACGCCCTCGACGTCCATCCAGCCCTGGCCCTCGCTCGGCCACGACAGGGCGGCGGACTTGCCGTCGAAGGTGTACGAGTCGTCGGCGGTGAGCGTGAGACCGGGCGTCGGCAGCGGACGTACGGCCTGTGCGACCGCAAAGACCACGATGAGCAGCAGGACCAGCGGCGTCCAGATCTTGATCCGGCGCAGGGTCGTGCGGACCGCCGTGTCCGGCGGCGGCGGGGTGTTCGTCAGCTCGGCGAGCAGGTCGAGCGGCGGCTTCGGCGGCAGGGGCTGCTGGGTGGTGCGGTCCGCGCCGGGGCGGGGCGCGGACGGAGCGGCCTCCGCCGGCACGGGACGCGAGCCCCTGGTCGACGGGTCGTCGAGCGGCTTGAGCGCGACGAACTTGCTGGTGCGCTCGGCGGGGGACTCCTCGGGCGCGGCGGTCGCGTCGGTCCCGCCCGCCTTGGTGGTGCCGGGCATCTTCAGCATCGTGGTGGGCTGGTCGACGCGCGGTTTGTCGGGCCGGACGGCCTTGAAGGCGGTGGTGGGGTTGTCAACGGGCTTGCCCGCGGGAGCCTTTGCGGCACCGCCGCCGGCGGAGGGCGCGTCGGCGGGCGACACGTCGGAGGACCCGGCTTCGCCGTCGGCGTCACCCTCGGCCTCGTCGTCGTCGGCGCTGCCGCCAACCGGCTTGTCCGCAACGGGCTTTGCGTCCGTCGGCTCGGCAACGTCCGCCTCGGAAGCGGCAGTTGAGGCAGACCCGGAAACGGCACCTTGTGCGTCGGCAGGCTCGGAGTCGGTGGGTTCGGCGTCCGCGGGCTCGTCGTCGGCCGCGCCGCCGGACGGCGCCCCCGCCCCGGTCCCGGCGTCGTCCGCCGAGTGGACCCAGGCCGCGACGACGGCACGCAGTCGCTCGTCCTTGGGAGCGCCGGCGTCCTCGGCGGTGTCGGCATCGCCTTCGGCCGCCTCCGCCTCCGCCTTCGCGGGCGGTCCGGCTTCATCGTCCGCGTCGTTGGCGTCGTCCGCGTCGTCGGCGGCAGCCGCGGGGGCGCTCTCGGCGTCGCTGTGCGCCGCGCTCGCGGCCTGCACGCCCTCCTGCGCGCCCTCCGGTGCCTCCGCGTCCCTGTGGGCTTCCTGTGCCCGTTCAGGCCCGCGGGCGCCCGCTTCCCGCCCGTCCGTGTCCGAGTCCGCGTCGGTACCGGATGCGGCTTCCGCCTCCGCCTCCGCTTCCGCCCCGTCGAGAGGCTCGGGGGTGGTCGGCCGCGCGTCCTTCGGCTCCGCGTCCTGCGGCTCGCCGTCCTCGGGCTCCGCACCCTTCGGCTCCGCGTCCTCCGGCGCCTCCGCGTCCCGCAGCGACAGGACACGGGTCGCCGTGTCGACGCCGCCGCGCGCCGGGGAGTCCGTGGCGCCGGTGGCGCCCGCCGAACCGCCGGAGGTCCGCGCCATGGCGACCCGCGGATCACGCGGGGCGGACGCGGGGGCGGACGACGTGTCCGCCTGCTCTCCCCTGGCCTCGGGAACCGGTCCCGCGCTCCCCGACGTCGTTTCCGCCGACGACTCGCGCTGCTTCGACCTGTCGGGGGACTCGCCCGCCACCGATGCCTCCTCCATGCGCCGCACGTACCTCGTGCGCGTACCGAACCGTGAACCGCCGCCGGACACCGCGTCCTCTTCGCCGTCCGAACCATGTACCAGTGTCCTGTGTGCGGGCTTAACCCACGTGGTAGACGAGAACGACATATCTACCGGTTCCCTAACAAACAGGTCACGCACCCTCGACAGACCAATGTGAGAGGGGTCACCCTGTCATTCATCCACGCGGGGAGGCATGGATGGGCAGGAGCCGCAGAACAATTCCGGAAGAGCTTCTACTGCTCGCACTGGACCCGACCACGGGTACCACTGCGCAGCCGCAGTCGCTCGACCTCGGACTGGCCGGAGCGCAGCTCGTCGAGCTGGCACTGGCCGGACGTATAGCCCCGGACGGGGATCGTATCGCCGTGGTGGCGCCACGGCCGACCGGAGATCCAACACTGGACTGTGCACTGGAGTTGCTACGCAGGCGTGGCGCTCCGGTACGTGCGGTGAACTGGATCGGCGGGCCCCGGCTGGGGCTCCGCCAGACGTATCTCTCGCATCTGGAGCGGTGCGGCATGGTGCATGCCGTGCCGGGTCAGATGTGCGGGGTGCTGCCGACCACGCGTTACCAGGCAACGGAGACCGCCATCAGCCGGGAGATCCGAACCCGGCTCGATTCAGCGATCCGCACCGGCGTACCGCCGGACCCGCGGACCGCGGCGCTCGCCGCCCTGGCGCACGCGGTCGGCCTGGGCAAGCACCTGTATCCGGGCAACGAGGGACGATCGTCCCGCTCCCGGCTACGGGACCTGATCAGGCACGATCCGATGGGCGGCCTCGTGGCACACGCCGTGATGGACGTCCAGAACGGCGCCGCGGCCCAGCCGCGTCGCGGTCCCGCGGCGGCGGCAGCCCGCCCGACCGCAGGGGCCAGGCCGGCGCAGGAACCCGCACACGGTGTTCCGATGCAGCCGCGCCACGGATCGATGGTCCGCGCCGCGGTGCACTAGCGCGGTGCGGCGGGCGCACGGAGTCACGCACCTCCCCCGGTGCCCCTGACCCCGGTCCGCCCGCCGGCCAACCGGTTCCACCGCCGCGTCCGGGCGCCACCCGGACCGGTACGGCACGGCCCGGCGCGACCGGGCACCGCTGCCACCACCGCACCAACAAGGCACCACCACGCACCACTTGGCGCCGCCCCGGCGCCCGCGTCACCGCTCGGCACGACCCAACGGAACCACCAACACCCTCACCACCGAACGAACCGCTTCACCCGCAAGACCCGCACCACGCGCCGTTGACCGCCGCGAGAGCAGTCCCCAGAGACCCGTAACCGGGAGCCGCTGGTACGCGCGGGGTGGCAGGACCGTACGTCGGACGACACCACGGTCCCGCCGCCCCGCGCTGCCGCACCCCCGGGCGGGCACCGCGGCGGCCCGCGCCAACCCGTACGGCACCCGTACGGTCGGTCCCAACTCCCGTCGCAGAGCCGTGAACAGGCGCTCGTCGGTCGTAAGGGCGGCCGTATAAACGTCGTTCGCCAGCGGTAAGAAGCACCTTGGTGGCAGTCTGCTCAACAGCAGATACGCAAAGTCAGGGCATTGAGCCGGAGGTGCACGTCCGTGGTGTCCAATGTCAATCCCACTGTCAGGCGACGCCGGCTGGGCCAGGAACTGCGCAAGCTCCGTGAGCTCAAGGGCATGACGGCGGAGGAGGTCGCGGAGCGGCTCCTCGTGTCGCAGTCGAAGATCAGCCGCCTGGAGAACGGGCGGCGCAGCATCAGCCAGCGGGACGTCCGGGACCTGTGCGGGGTCTACGAGGTGGAGGACGTCCGCATCGTCGACTCGCTGATGCAAATGGCCAAGGATTCGCGCCAGCAGGGCTGGTGGCACTCCTTCGGCGACATCCCGTACAGCGTCTACATCGGTCTGGAGACCGACGCGGCCAGCCTGCGCGTGTACGACCCGCAGGTCGTGCCGGGCCTGCTCCAGACCCGGCAGTACGCGGAGGCGCTGATCGCCGGCGCCCTGCCCGAGACACCGTCGACGGACATCGACAAGCGCGTCCAGGTCCGGCTGCGCCGGCAGGAACGCATCACCGCGCCGGAGAACCCGCTGCGCCTGTGGACGGTGCTGGACGAGGCGGCGCTGCGCCGCGTCGTCGGCAACAAGTCGCTGATGCGCGACCAGTTGGAGCACCTGGTGGAGCAGTCGCAGCTCCCGCACGTGACCGTGCAGGTGATCCCGTTCGAGCTGGGCGCGCACCCCGGGCTCAACGGCCAGTACGCGATCCTCGAGTTCCCGGAGGCGACGGACTCCAGCGTCGTCTACATCGAGGGTGTCACCAGCGACCTCTACCTGGAGAAGGCGAACGACGTCGGCAAGTACAGCGTGATGTACGAGCACTTGAGGGCGCAGGCGCTGAACGTCGAGTCGTCGCGGCAGTTCATCGCCGACATCGCGAAGGAGTACGCCCGCTGAAGCGGCGGGTGCGGGGCGGCGGTTCCGCTCCGATTCCGGGATGTTGATCACCCATCCGGGCGAAGCGGACGCACCGTACACCGTCCGTCGGCCGGATGGGAAGACCCGGCGACATATGCCATCCGGTCGAGTGAATGCCCCCTTCGCCCAAGGGAGTTGGCGAGTAGCGTCGATCACGCCATCGAGGAACCAGCGTTGGCGCAAACCGTGCCGTGCGACCCCCGGGGGCCGCACAGTCCGGCGACAGCAACTCAACAACTGTTAATCCGGAGCGAAAATGGCAATTCGTCAGGGCGCCACGAACTCGTGGACCAAGTCGTCCTACTCCACCGGGAACGGCGCGTGCGTGGAGGTCAAGTCGCCGGTGTTCACGGCGCTCGACGTCCGGGACTCCAAGGTCCAGGACGGCCCGACCCTCTCGTTCCCCGCCGGCGCGTGGAACTCGTTCGTCGCCTCCGTCAAGGCGTGACCGCGGGATCTCCCGATCCCCCGATCCGCCCGAAGCCCCGACCGGGGCACGGCACAACTTCATAAGCACCACCGAAAGAGCCCTCTCGACCAGTCGCCGTCCTAGCCGAGGGGGCTCTGCGCTGCCCGCGAACGCCTCCCCGCACCGCGTGCGGAATGGCCTGTTCCCACCCCCCTCGCGTTCAGGTAGATGAACCAAGGTCAGAAAGCAGAACTATTTTGCCTGCTCTTGACCTTACGCTTCCTTGTCGTGCCCACGCTGACGAACCCACCATGAGCGGGCACTTCGCAGCCTTCCGCGCCCTCGTCCGGCTCGTGCGAAGTGGCAACCAGCTGAGCGGAGTTCACAAGGCGGACCGCGGGAAGCGGACCCTGGAAGGGGACACATGAACGGTCTCGACTGGGCCGTGCTCATCGGCTACTTCGGCGTGATGATCGCGATCGGTGTCTGGTCCCACAAGCGCGTCGACAACGTCAGCGACTTCTTCACCGCCGGCGGCAAGATGCCCTGGTGGCTCTCCGGCATCTCGCACCACATGTCGGGCTACAGCGCGGTGATGTTCACCGGGTACGCGGGCATCGCCTACACCTACGGCGTGACATCGTTCGTCACCTGGTCGTTCCCGATCGCGCTCGGCGTCGCCATCGGGTCCAAGCTGTTCGCGCCGCGCGTCAACCGACTGCGCTCGCGGCTGCACGTGGCGTCGCCCCTCGAATACCTGAAGAACCGCTACAACCTCCCCACCCAGCAGGCACTCGCCTGGTCCGGCATGCTGCTGAAGATCGTGGACGTGGCCGCCAAGTGGGCAGCGATATCAACCCTGTTGTCGGTGTTCACCGGGGTGTCCCTCAACCAGGGCATCCTCATCACCGGCGCCATCACCGCCGTCTACTGCACGATCGGCGGCCTGTGGGCGGACGCGCTGACCGAACTGGGCCAGTTCGTCATCCAGTTGCTGGCCGGCATCTCGATGTTCGTCGCCGTCGTCCTGAAGCTGGACGACCACGGCGGCTTCTTCGGCGCGTGGGACGAAGCGGCCCTGCACGGCCACGACAAGCCGCTCGTCGGCCCGTACGGGACGGTGTTCCTGCTGGCGTTCCTGTTCATCAAGCTGTTCGAGTACAACGGCGGCATGCTGAACCAGGCCCAGCGCTACATGGCGACGCGCGGCCCGCGCGAGGCCGAGCGGGGGGCGCGGCTGTCGGCGGCACTGTGGCTGGTGTGGCCGGTCGTGCTGTTCTTCCCGATGTGGATGTCGCCGCTGCTGGTGCACGCGCAGAAGCCGGACGGCTCCGACTCGTACGCCCTGATGACCGAACAGCTCATCCCGCACGGCCTGTTGGGCCTGGTGGTCGTCGGCTTCTTCTCGCACACGATGGCCATGTGCTCCTCGGACGCGAACGCCATCGCCGCCGTGTTCACCCGCGACGTGGCACCCGCCGTGTCGGAACGGGCCCGGCAGTGGGGCGAGCGGGCGGGCCTGATCGCGGCACGCGTGACGACCGTCGTCTTCCTCGGCCTGTCGATGGCGGTCGCCACGCAGGTCAACTCCCCCACGTTCAAGGACATCATCACCGTGGTCATCAAGTGGGTCGCCGGACTGATGGGTCCGATCGCGATCCCGATGATGCTGGGTCTGCTGCGGCCGTTCCGCCGGTCGGGCCCGACGGCGGCGCTCACGAGCTGGGCGCTCGGCCTCGTGGCCTTCTGGCTGGTCAACTACCCGATCAACTGGGCGGTGGACGGCGGGGTCCCGTTGCAGTACCAGGTCTCGGTGCCGCTCGCGGTGTCGCTGGTGCTGTACATCCTCATCGGTTACGTGAAGCCGGAGGACACCCCGGAGCGGGACGCCCTCATCGAGCGGATCAACACCGACGGCGACGACAGCGGTTCGGCCGCGGCGGCCGTACCCGCCCCGGCCGAGACGCCGGAGGACGGCACGGTGGCCGCGCGCGTGCAGGACTGACCGCCGGCGCGGGAGGTGCCGGCGCCTACCTCGGGTAGCGGGACAGCCAGCCCGGGGAGGCGCCGGCGGGGCCGTGCAGGGCGGGCCCCTGCGTCATCTCCATCGCGAAGTCGTCGGCGAGCACCAACAGCGTGGGACGGCCCTCCAGTTCGGCCAGCCAGGCCGGCGGGAGGGCCGTCTCGCCGTGCAGGGTGCCGAGCAGCCCGCCGGTCAGCGCGCCCGCCGCGGCGGACGGACCGCTGTGGTTGACCGCGAGGCAGAGCCCGTGCCGGACGTCGTCGGCGACGAGGGCGCAGTACACGGCGACGGCCAGCGTGGCGTCCGCGCCACCGCCCTCGGCGAGTTCCTCGACCCGGGCCGCCGTCGGCATCCCCTGCCGCACGGCGCCGAGCGCGTGCTGGAGCGCGTCGGACACGGGCCCGTGACCGGGCCGGGCGGCCAGCAGGGCCAGGGCGCGCTGCACGGCCGTGTCGAGATCGTCGCCCCGGGCCAGCGCGTGCACGATCACCGCGTACGCGCCCGCGCCGAGGTGCGCGACGGGGTGCCCGTGGGTCTGCACGGCGCATTCCACGGCGAGTTGGGCGACGAGCTGCGGCTCCCAGCCGACGAGCAGCCCGAACGGCGTGGAACGCGCGGCGGCCTCGGCACCGGGCTCGGCGGGGTTCTTGGGCCGGTCGAGGGTGCCCATCGTGTCGTCGCCGAGGCCGAGCAGCAGCGCGCGGGACGGATCGCGGCGCGCGTACAGCCACTCCTCGCGGGCGAGCCACCCGTCCTCCTTGCGGCGCTCGTCGGGGCCCCAGTCGTGCTGGGTGGCCGACCAGCGCCGGTACGCCCGGTGCAGATCGCTCGGCGGGTGCCAGGCGCCCGTGTCGCGCCGTACCTGCGCGCGGATCAGTCCGTCCACGGAGAACAGGCTGAGCTGCGTGAGATGGGTGACGGCGCCGCGCCTGCCGTGCGCGGACGCGAGATCGACGACGCCCTCCGCGCCGTGGGCCTCGCGGATGTCCGCCAGCCCGAGCGTGTCGACGGGTGTTCCGAGCGCGTCCCCGACGGCCGCGCCGAGCAGCGCGCCGCGCACCCGGCTGCGGAAGTCCTGCTGTTCCGTACGCCCCCAGACGGCCCCGGCTGTCGCACTCACCCAGACCTCCTCGCGGCACTGCCCGTACGTACGACAGCTCAGCACTGTAATCGACCGGGAACGTTCCGTTCAGGTGCCGGATCGGTCGTCGGCGTGTGGGTGCGGTGAACGGGTCCGGCCGGTCGGGGCGGGTTGCCCCGCGCGGGTCGTGTCCACCGTGAGAAGCAGGCGCGTGCCGCCGACCGGGGTGCCGACCGGAATACGGAAAGGGCAGGGGAGTTCAGGATTGACCGTGCGTGAACGGCGCTGCTAATTTCCGGCAGGGGGCTCGGCGCTGTCGACCATTTCGGCCATGTCGGCCGAAGGGGCGCACGAGGGACAATTTCAGTGACGCTTCCGGTCCGTTCTCGTCTCCGCTTCTCTCGCTCTCCGTACGCACGGTCCGTGCTGGTGAACCGGCCGGTGGGCGCGTGAGGTTCCGCACCGCGTTCCGCAGCGGGATCGCGCCGTGGGCGGCACCCTTTCTCCTTCTGCTGACCGCCGCCTTCTACACGATCGGGCGGCAGAACCATCCCGGCGAATACCACCATTACGCGCCGACCATTGTCGCCGAGGCACTGAACTCCCTTTATCCGTTCGCCTATGCGTCGGCCGCCGCTCTCGCGTGCTGGGAAAGCGGGCGGCTGCGGAGTTCCGGGGTGTGGAAACTGGCGCCGGTCCGTTCGCGTCACCGTGTAGCGGTCAACGCCCTCGCGCCGGTCGTCGTCCTCGCCTGGCTCGTCCTCCTGCTGCCCTGTGCCCTGGCACTGGCCCTGGAGGCGACCGCGCCCACCCCGGGCAGCCTGCTGCTGCCGCTGGGCGGGGCGGTGCTGTGCGCGGCGCACGCGGCCGTGGGCTTCGCGGTCGGACTCGTGGCCCCGCGCGTCGTCGCGGCGCCGGTGCTGGCGGTGGCCGACTGGGTCGGAGTGTCGTTCACGATCGCGGTGGACCCCGCGTGGGCCCGGTACGTCTCCGGCGTCTACGGGAGCGTCGGCTTCGGCGAGCTGCCCACCCTCGCCTTCGTGGGCGTCCCGGTGCTGCTGGCCGGCTCCGTCGCGGTCGCGGTGCTGGTCCTGTGGCTGCCGCGCGGTGCGCTGTCCCTCCGGGTCCTGGCGGCCGCCGCCGTGGCCGTCTGCGGGGTGCTGGGCGCGTACCGGGCGGTGGCGGACTGGGGGTACCTGCCGCCGGAGAGCGGGGGCCACGCGCCGATGACCTGTGTGGGCACCGCACCGCGCCTGTGCGCGCCGACGGACGTCTCCACGGCGCTGCCGCAGGCCCGGCGCGACACCGTGAACGTACTCGGCACCCTGCGGGAGTTGGGCGTCACCACCGCCGGGCCCGCCCTGATCACCGACAGCTACACGGGTGCCGGCGGACGGGCGAGCGCCGCGGAGTGGCACATGAACCTCACCGGATACGTGCCGAAGGGCGACACCGGCTACCAAGTGGCCATCCGCGCACTGGACTTCAGGTGCGCCGAGCCCGGCGTCCGGCTCCAGCACGTCGTCCACCTCTGGGGCGCCGAACGGACCGGCCAGCGGGCGTCGTACGACAGGCGCCGCCGCGCCGAGGGGGACACCGCGCAGGAGGGACCCGTCGCCGCCACCGTCGACCGGCTGCTGGCGAAGCCGGACGCCACGCAGACGGCGTGGATCCGCCACGCGCTCGCCACGTGCGAGGCGGGTGCCGTATGACCTGGTGGTTCCGGGCCCGCCGGGCGGGCACGCTGCTGCCGCTCGGACTCGTCGTCCTCGGGGTCGGCCTGTACGCGGCGGGCGGCGGCACCGTGCTGCTGCCGTCCTTCGGGGGCGGCATGGCGACGGTGGTGCTGTCGGTGTTCGTCCCCGTGCCGCTGCTCGGGCTGCTGATGCTGTCCCTGGAGTCCGGGCTGCCCGCGGCGGAGGCGACGGCGGTCCGCTCCGTCGCCCGCCTCGACGTGATGCTCGTCGGCGCGGTCCTGGTGGCGGCGGTGCTGGTCTCGGGCCTCGTCGCGGCGGTGACGAGGTCGGACGCGGCCCTGGTCGCCGGACGCGACACGGTCTTCCTGACCGGGCTGATGCTGCTCGGCCGGGTCCGCATGGGCCGGACGGCGGTGCTGCTGCCGGTGGGCTGGCTGATGGCGTTCGTCCTCACGGGTTCCCGTGCGGGCAGGCCCCGTTCGTGGAACATCGTCGCCCTGCCCCCGGAGAGCGTGTTGGCGGCGGCAGCCGCCGTGTTGATGTGCGGCGCGGGCCTCGCCGTCCAGTCCAGATCGCCGAGGAGACGACCGGCATGACGCTCGAACTCACCAACTGCACTTATGCCTACCGGCGTTGGCGCCAGCCGGTGCTGCGGGACCTCTCCTACGAGGTCCCGGCCGGCCTGACCGTCCTGCTCGGTCCCAACGGGGCCGGAAAGTCGACGCTGTTGAAGCTGGCCGCGTCGGTGACCGTGCCGCAGCGGGGGCGCGTGACGCTGGACGGGACGGCGGCGGGCACGGCCGCGTTCCGGCGGGCGGTCGCCTGGATGCCCCAGGACGTCACCGCCGTACCGACGCTCACCGCGCGGGAGTACGTGGCGTACGTCGGCTGGCTCAAGGGCATGAACCGCGCCGACGCGTGGCGGGAGGCGGAGGGGGCCCTGTCCCGGGTCGACCTGACGGAACAGTCCGGGACCCGCACGGGGCGCCTGTCCGGCGGGCAGTTGCGACGCGTGGGCGTCGCGGCGGCACTCGTCCACGGGGCGCGGGTACTGCTGCTCGACGAGCCGACGGCCGGCATGGACCCGTACCAACGGCGCGTGTTCCGCGACGCGTTGAACAGCCTGACGGACGACGTGCGCGTCCTGCTGTCCACGCACGACGTGGCCGACCTGGCCGAGGAGGCGGACCACGTCACCGTCATGCACGGCGGCGCGGTCCTGCACCACGGCGACACGGCCGCGTTCCTCGCCCACACCCCGGCCGACACCCTCGCGGGGCGCGCGGCGGAGGGCGCGTACACGGCGCTGCTGCGGGGCCACGGGGTGGCCGCCTGAGGGCGGCGCGGGTTATCGCCCCGCGAACCCGATGAAGGCGGCCCAGGCGGGGGCGGTCACGGGGATGGCGGGGCGGGCGGTGTCCTTGGAGTCGCGAACGTGGATGCCGTGGGGCAGCGCGGCAACCTCCAAGCACTCGCCGCCCGCTCCGCTGCTGTAGCTACTCTTGCGCCAGGGCTCCCCGCCCAACACGTCTGTTTTCTCGTTCACCTCGCGCCCTCCACTCCTACTCGCCGACGAACCCAACGAAGCGGCTCCAGGAGTCCGGCCCGACGGCGACGCTCGGACGGGCCGTGTCCTTGGAATCGCGCACGTACACGGCGTAAGGGCAGACGGAGACTTCGACGCATTGCCCGCCGTCTCCGGTGCTGTAGCTGCTCTTGAACCATGTCGGGGCATCGGTGGGCTTCTCGACGTTCATGGCTCTCCGGATCTCTGGAAGAGGGGCGGAGCGTGCACGCGGGACGTGGACCTACTGAACCGCGAATCCGACGAAAGTCGCCCACGCGGCAGCGGTGACCGGAACAGCGGGGCGGTCAACGTCCTTCGAGTCACGTACGTAGATGGCATGAGGGAGCGCGGCGACCTCGACGCACTCCCCGCCTTCGCCACTGCGGTAGCTGCTCTTGCGCCAGGGCAACCGCTCGGCCGCACCCGCGGTCTCGTTCATGCCGTATCCCTCCTGCAACGGCCCCACAGGGGACAGAGTTCAGTCGGAAGGCGAGCCTGCGTCCACGAACCCGATGAAGTGGCTCCAGGTGGCAGGTCCGACTGCGAGGCTCGGCCGGCCGGTGTCCTTGGAGTCGCGAACACGTACAGCTTGCCTGCACGATGCGACCTCGACGCACTCGCCACCGGCCGCACCGCTGTAGCTGCTCCTGTGCCAGGACAATTCGCCGATCGCACCCGGGGTCTCGTTCATGTCACACCTCTCCAAGCAACTTCTCTACGTAGAACAGGGATTCGCACGGAGTGAGAGCCTGCGCCCGGATGATGCCGAAGCGCGATGCCATTGCCTGCACCTCCCGCCGCTCGGTGACCATTGTGCTGCGACCTTGCGCCTCAAGGTATGCCACCCGGTCTCCCGAATCCACGAACAGCAGAATGAATGGGCCGTCCACTCCTGCGTTGTCCTCGCGATCGAGTGGCATGACCTGGATCTCCACGTTACGAAGGGCGCCGACGAGCAGTAGATGCTCCAACTGCCCACGTGTGACCACCGGTCCGCCCAGCGGCCGACGCAGCACCGCCTCATCGAGCACGAAGCTGATCAGGGGCGCGGGCCTGCGGTCGAACACGACCTGCCGGGCGAGGCGGGCCGCGACCTGCCGCTCCACGGTCTCCTCGTCAAGCAGGGGACGTCCCATGCCGAACACTGCTCGCATGTACTCCTCGGTCTGCAACAGCCCAGGTACCGCCTGTGTCGCGTAGACCCACAGCTCACCCGCTGTCTTTTCGAGCCGCGCCGCGTCCCGGAAGAACGCCGGGTACTGCGCCCTCGCCACCTCCTCCTTCATCTCCGTCAACACCCCGGCCGCGTCGAGGACTTCGTCCGCCTGGTCGATGAACCTCGGTGGCGGGACCCGCCGCCCCTGTTCGTACGCCGCGATCGTGGAGACCGAGTAGCCCGTCAGCGCGCCGAACTCCGGGCGTTCCAGGCCCGCCCGTACGCGGAACCTCTTCAACTGCCGCCCGAACACCCGCAGGATGCCCGTGCCCGCGTCGGGCTCCGACTGCTCCCCCTCGTCGACCGTCTCGGTCATCCCCGCACCGCCTCCCTGCCGTCACGCACCCCCCCGCCTACACCCGCACACATGGCCACCCACAGCAACTCCCTGTGCGCGCACCGTGTCTGTTCACGCTAGGGCGCTCGCGTCACCGTGAGCCACATGAACAGCGGAATCTCCACCCAGCGGGTGCACACGCCCGAGTTCGCGATGGCCTTCACCTCCTCCACGCGCGGGGCGCGCCTCGCCCGGCAGCTGGTCTCGTACCGGCTCGACACCTGGGGCCACCCCTACGGCGGTGACGTCAACGACACCCTCACCGTGATCACGGCAGAACTCGCCGCCAACGCCGTACGCCACGGGCACGTCGCGGGGCGGGACTTCCATGTGCGGCTGACGTGTGGCGGCGCCACCGTGCGCGTCGAGGTCAGCGACACCCGTACCGAGCGCGTCCCCCTGCTGTCCGACCGGGAGCCGCCGGGCGACGCGGAGGCCGGGCGGGGCCTGCGCATCGTCGCGGCGCTCGCGACCCGTTGGGGCGTCGCCCCGCGCGAGGGCGCGCCCGGCAAGACGGTGTGGGCGGAGGTGCGCACCGCGTGATCACCCGTCCCGTGCTCAGTGCCGCCCGAGCAGGACCCGACCGCGGACGTGCTCGGCCCAGGGGTAGTCCGGCCGCAGTGCCAGGGCGTGGTCGATGTCG
Organism: Streptomyces sp. NPDC008150; assembly: GCF_042956945.1. Classification (NCBI taxonomy): domain Bacteria; kingdom Bacillati; phylum Actinomycetota; class Actinomycetes; order Kitasatosporales; family Streptomycetaceae; genus Streptomyces; species Streptomyces sp. NPDC008150. The sequence goes on from NZ_JBIBHJ010000004.1 coordinate 257,414, forward strand.
CTCAATGCCCCTTCCCGGTCGCCCAGTTCGAAGCGGGCGGCGCCCCTGCTCGCCAGGGCGGACGGGTAGGCCGGGTTGAGGGTGATCGCGCGGCCCAGTTCCGCGACCGACTCGGCGAAACGGCCCGCGAGGCGGTACGCGTCGCCACGTTCGGAGGCGACCCACGCCGAGTCGGGGGCGAGGGCCGCCGCGTGGTCGAGATCGGCGAACGCCCCTTCCTCGTCGGCCAGTTCACGCCGAAGCCGCGCGCGGCGCACCCGCGCCCACAGGTCGTCCGGGCGCAGGGTCAGCGCGTGGTCGAAGTCGGACAGTGCCTCCGTGCGGCGGCCGAGCGCGTGCCGGCAGACCGCGCGGCCGGTCAGGGCGGTGTTGTCGGCGGGGTCGAGGGCCACCCCCCGGTCGAAGTGGGCCTCGGCCTCGGCGAACCGGCCCGCGTTGCGGCAGGTCTCACCCCGCTCGACGGCAATCAGGACGTCGTCCGGGCTCAGCGCGTCGGCCCGGTCCAGGGCGTTCAGGGCTGCCTCGTAGTCCCCGCCCAGCCGGTGCGTGACCGCCAGGCCGTAGTGCAACCAGGCTGTTTCCGGAGCGAGTTCGACGGCCCGCTCGAACTCCGCGACCGCCCTCCCGTACTCCTCGGCGGCCCGCAGCTCCCTGCCCCGCAGGCCGTGGGCGCCCGCCCGGCAGGCCCGGTCCGCAACCGTGCCGGACAGGATGACGTCCATCGCGCCCGACACCCCGGACGCCTCGTCCGCGAGCGCCTCGCGCAGCCTGCGGCCCCAGTCGCGGAGCGCGCCCGCGTCGGCCGCCTCGCCCGCCTCCTCCAGGGCCCTCGCCCAGCGCTGCCCCTCGGTGCGCCACCGGCATGCCTGCACCAGTTCCGCCAGGGCCGCCGGGAGCGCGGCGGTGGGCCGCGCGCACAGCAGGTGGTAGGTGCGCTCCAGGCGCAGGGCCCGCCACGGCTCGTGGTCCCACACCGCGTCCGGGCGGTCCAGGCCCGCCGCCTCCTCGTCGCTCCAGCGGGCGAAGGCGGCGGCGAGGCGTTCGTGGTGGGCCGTCCAGTCGCGCGGCGCGTTGCGGCGCTGGAGGCGGAGCATCGGGCCGCGCACCAGGTCGTGGTAGCGGGTGCGGTCGCCGCGGTCGTCGAGGAAGGGGCGCCCGCGCAGCCAGCCGAAGAGGATGTCGGCGTCGCCGGGAGGGCAGTCGACGGCCACCCGGAACACGTCCAGGTCGAGGCGGCGGGGCAGGGCGCCCGCGAGCGCCGCCGCCCTGCGGACCGGGTCGTGCTCCCACTTCAGGAAGCGCTCCACGGCCGTGGCGCCCGGGTCGTCGACCGCGTCGGGTCCGGCAGGGCGCTGCTCGGCCAACGTCGAGACCAGCAGGGGCAGTCCACCGCTCAGCCGCAGCACCTCCGCGACGACCGGCTCCGCCACGATCCCCTTGTCCGCGAGCAGTCCGCGTGCCTCCGCCTCCGTGAACGGGCCCAGCGGCACGTCCGCGACGAAGTCGGCGAGGCCGCCCCAGCGGGCCAGGTCGAAGGGCTGCTGCCCGGCGGTGACGACCACGACGTTGGCGGGCAGTGCGCCGTGCCGGTCGGTGGTGACGACCTCGTGCAGCCAGCCGTCGAGCAGGGGGCCGGTCCGCTCGTACGTGTCGAGGAACAGGACGGTCCACGGGACCTCGGCGGCGACCCCGGCCAGCTCGTCGAGGAACACCGGGGTGAGGACGCTTTCCGGGGACAGCACCAGCCGCACGTCCTCCGGGGAGCGCAGCCGCGACGTGAGGCCCGCCCTCAACCTGTCTGCCACAAAAGCGAGTTGGGACGGGTCGACGGCGCCCGCGAAGGCTCCTGCCACCGGCACCATGCCGAGACCCACCAGACCGGCCCGGGCCACCGCGAGACTGCCGGGCGACGGCGCCCCCGGACCGTCCGGTGCCGTTCCCGTCGGCGGCACCGGCTCCGTCGTCGCGCCCGCCTCCGCCTCGTGGCGGCGTTCGCGGTGGGCGGCCAGCAGCCGGTCCAGTTCCCTGAACCGCGCTCCCTGCGGGTCGAGTTGGCGCGCGAGCGCCGCCATCGCCTCCGGCACGCTGCCGACGTTCTCGTCCAGGTACGCGGTGAGCGCGCCCCTCTCGCGGGCCGCCTGTTCCCACTCGCGGACGAGGAACGTCTTGCCGACGCCCGCGTTGCCGTGCACGTGGAAGAGGAAACGGTGCCGTTCGTCCTCTGGCGGCAGGTCGAAGTTGGCCCGGAACGCGGCACGTTCGGCGCCCCGGCCGACGAACCCGGCACGGCTGCGCTGCCGTATGAGCTGCTGCATCGACGGCCGCTGGTGCCGGTGCTGCGGGGCCACCGCACGTCCTTTCCTCGGACGGCGCCCTGGGCGGGCCAACTCCCCCTCCGGGCAACCGGGTTCACGGCAGCAAGTGTGGCCCGGCGGGCGGGCGGCGCACAGGAGTACGCGCCGCCCCGTCGCTACGCGACGACCACGACCGGCGTCCCCGCCGTCCCGAACGTCCACATGGCCGTGCCGTCGGCGACCTTCATGCGGATGCCGCCGGTCTGCGCTCCCGCGGCGGCCGGCGGGGGCGAGGAGCCGTCCACGGCGTTGGAGAAGGCCACGTTCACGCCGGAGGCGACACCGAAGTACAGGACGTGCTCGATCTGCACGCCGTCCGAGCCGGTGATGGTGCCCGTGCCGTGCTTGCCAACGGCGTACTTCCCGACCGCCGGGTCGACCGTGCCCGGCCACACCGTGAACGTCCGCGTGGCCTTGTCGCTCGCGTCGACCAGCCACACCCGGTGCTGCTTCAGCGCGTACACGATGCGGCGCCCGGTGCCGGAGCCGTCCGGGACGGCGGGCGGCGCGGTCTTCGTCGCGGTGGGGTGCGGGCTCGGGGACGCCGAGGCGCTCGCGTGGGACGCCGCGGTGGTGTGCGGCTGGGTGCCGTGGTCCGCCTGCACGGCCAGGGCGGCCACCGCCACGACCGCCCCCGCCGTCAGTCCGGTGACCCAGGCCCACGAAGGTATTCCGCCAGGCACGGGCAGACATCTCCTCGGCTATCGAAGCTACTGACCCCCATGGGCGGGGGCCCGATCATCGTACTGTGAGCGCGCTGTCGTCCGGTGCGCGCGGGCCCGCCCGGACGCGGGCCCGGGGGCCGTGCGGGGTCCGGGACCCGGACCCCACACGGCCCCCGGGCCGCACCCTCGCCGTCCGTGGTCAGTCGAGCACCGGCAGCAGCTCCGGCAGGTGGCCGTCCGAGGCGGTCGCGGCCCGCTGCCGCTCCTCGGGCACCTCCCCGTACAGCGTGGTGCGCGGGCGCGCCGGGCGGCCCGCGGCCTCCGCGACCGCCACCAGGTCCTTCACGGACTTGTACGAGCCGTACGAGGACCCCGCCATCCGCGAGATCGTCTCCTCCATGAGGGTGCCGCCGAGGTCGTTGGCGCCGGAGCGCAGCATCTCGGCCGCGCCCTCGGTGCCGAGCTTGACCCAGCTCGTCTGGATGTTGGGGATGTACGGGTGCAGCAGCAGCCGGGCCATCGCGGTGACCGCGCGGTTGTCGCGGAGCGTCGGGCCGGGGCGGGCGATGCCCGCGAGGTACACGGGGGCGTTGGTGTGGATGAAGGGCAGCGTGACGAACTCGGTGAAGCCGCCGGTGCGCTGCTGGATGCCGGCGAGGGTGCGCAGGTGGCCGAGCCAGTGCCGGGGCTGGTCGACGTGGCCGTACATCATCGTGGACGAGGAGCGGATGCCCAGTTCGTGCGCGGTGGTGATCACCTCGATCCAGGTGGCGGTGGGCAGCTTGCCCTTGGTGAGGATCCAGCGGACCTCGTCGTCGAGGATCTCGGCGGCGGTGCCGGGGATCGAGTCGAGGCCGGCCTCCCTGGCCGCCGTCAGCCACTCGCGGATCGACAGTCCGGTGCGGGTCGCGCCGTTGACGACCTCCATCGGCGAGAACGCGTGCACGTGCATGCCGGGGACGCGCTCCTTGACCGCCTTCGCGATGTCGAAGTACGCGGTGCCGGGCAGGTCCGGGTGGATGCCGCCCTGCATGCAGACCTCGACCGCGCCGACCTCCCACGCCTGCTGCGCGCGGTCGGCGACCTGGTCCAGGGAGAGCGTGTACGCGTCGGCGTCGGTGCGGCGCTGGGCGAACGCGCAGAAGCGGCAGCCGGTGTAGCAGACGTTCGTGAAGTTGATGTTCCGCGTCACGATGTAGGTGACGTCGTCGCCGTTGACGGACTTGCGCACGTCGTCCGCGATCCGGCACAGCGCGTCCAGGGCGGGGCCGTCCGCGTGCAGCAGGGCGAGCGCCTGTTCGTCGGTGAGCCTGGTCGGGTCGTCGGCGGCGGTGGCGAGGGCCGCGCGCACGTCGGTGTCGATGCGCTCGGGCACCATCCCGGGGGCGGCCGCCTCGCGCAGGGCGCCCCAGTCGCCGTACACCTCGTCGAAGTCGTCGCGGCGGTCGGAGGTGCGGCCGTCGGTGTCGATGGTGCGGTGCAGGTCGGTGCGGCCGGTGGCGGTGAACGCCTCGTCGGGCTCCTGCCAGGGCCGGCCCTCGACCACGGCGTCCTCGCGGGCCAGGCCCGTGGCCGGGTCGGCGAGCGCCCGCACGTGCGGCAACAGCCGCGGGTCGAGCCAGGGTTCGCCGCGCTGGACGAACTCCGGGTAGACGCACAGGCGTTCACGCAGCGTGAAGCCCGCCGCCGCGGACCGCTCGCGCAGCGACTCGATCTGCGGCCAGGGGCGTTCGGGGTTGACGTGGTCGATGGTCAGGGGCGAGACGCCGCCCCAGTCGTCGATGCCGGCGCCGATGAGGCGCTCGTACTCGGAGTCGACGAGGTTGGGCGGCGCCTGGAGGCAGGCGGCCGGGCCCATGATGTGGCGGGCGACGGCGACCGTGGCGATCAGTTCGTCCAGTTCCGCGTCGGGCATGCCGCGCATCGCGGTGTCCGGCTTGGCGCGGAAGTTCTGGATGATCAGCTCCTGCACGCCGTGGTAGGCGCGGGAGACCTTGCGCAGCGCGAACAGCGACTCCGCGCGCTCCTCGAACGTCTCGCCGATGCCGATGAGGAGGCCGCTGGTGAACGGGACCGACGAGCGTCCGGCGTCCTCCAGGACCCGCAGCCGCACGGCGGGTTCCTTGTCCGGGGAGCCGAAGTGCGGGCCGCCGGGCTCGGACCACAGGCGGGTCGCGGTGGTCTCCAGCATCATGCCCATGCTGGGCGCGACGGGCTTGAGCCGCTGGAAGTCCGTCCAGGTCAGCACGCCCGGGTTGAGGTGCGGAAGCAGCCCCGTCTCCTCCAGGATGCGGATCGAGACGGCCCGTACGTAGGCGATGGTGTCGTCGTAGCCGTGCGCGTCGAGCCACTCGCGCGCCTCGGGCCAGCGGTCCTCCGGCTTGTCGCCGAGGGTGATCAGGGCTTCCTTGCAGCCGAGGGCCGCGCCCTTGCGCGCGATGTCGAGGACCTCGTCGGGGGACATGAACATCCCGTGGCCCTCGCGCCGCAGCTTTCCGGGGACGGTGACGAAGGTGCAGTAGTGGCACTTGTCGCGGCACAGGCGGGTCAGGGGGACGAAGACGCTCTTGGAGTACGTGATGACGCCGGGTCGCCCGGCCGCTTCGAGGCCCGCGTCGCGCACCCGCGCGGCCGACGCGGCGAGGTCGTCCAGGGCCGCGCCGCGGGCCTGGAGCAGCACGGCGGCCTCGGCCACGTCGAGGGCCACGCCCTCCCGGGCGCGTTTGAGGGCGCGACGCATGGAGTTCTCGGTGGGGCCGGTTCCGGAGGTCGCGGAAGTCGTCATCCTTCGAGCATACGATCGGCGTGACCAGCCCAGACAGAGTCACCCGGTCGCCGGGGACGAGGCCCGGTGCCGGGGAGGGGGGCCGGGCACGGCGGCCGGGCACGGCGGGCCGCCGCGGTGTCGCGCCGCTCGGCGGGAGGACCGGCGGGAGGACCGGCGGAGGCGGGTTCGGCGCGGGGGCGCCCCCGGACACCTCGGGAGCCCGACGCTCCACTTGTGCGGGCATGCTGTCAATTGTGCTGTCTCGCCGTCCTGTTGTGGGTGTTCGCGTGTCGTCGGGCACGCCCCGCGCACGAGACCGCACTCCGGGTGCGATTCGCCGGGAACCGCCTGTGATCGGCGTCTCCCGCGGCTGACGCGCTCCCTTCGGACAGGGCAGACTGGCGTTCGAAGTGACGAGGTTCGGCAGGGGGACTGCGACGATGGACGAAGGACCACGGGTGCCGCAGCAGCGGCGGCCCGGCTTCGGGGAGCCCGGGGCGCACCGCTTCTGCGTGCTCGGTCCGGTACGCGCCTGGCGTGGGGAAACACCGCTGAACACCGGCTCCCCGCAGCAACGCGCGCTGCTCGCCGCCCTGTTGGTGCGCGACGGCCGCACGGCCACCGCCGCCGAGCTGATCGACGCGCTGTGGGGCACCGAGCCGCCCTCGCAGGCGCTGGCCGCACTGCGCACGTACGCCTCCCGGCTCCGCAAGGTGCTCGACCCGAACGTGCTGGTGAGCGAGTCCGGCGGCTACGCGCTGCACACACCGGGTCCGCACGCGCTGGACCTCACCGTCGCCCAGGAGTGGGCCGCCGTCGCGGAGAAGGCGCGGGCGGCCGGCGACCTCACCCGCGCACGCGGCGCGCTCCGCAGCGCGCTGGACCTGTGGGAGGGCGAACCGCTGGCCGGTGTGCCCGGCCCGTACGCGGAGGCACAGCGCGTACGGCTCACCGAGTGGCAGCTCCAACTCCAGGAGGCGTGCGCGGAGTTGGACCTGGAGCAGGGCGGCCACGCCGAGGCCGTGTCCGAGCTGACCGCGCTGACCGCCGCCCACCCGCTGCGCGAACGGCTGCGGGAACTGCTGATGCTGGCGCTGTACCGCGGCGGCCGTCAGGCGGAGGCCCTCGCCGTGTACGCCGACACCCGGCGGCTGCTCGCCGCGGAACTCGGCGTCGAGCCCGGCCCCGGGCTGCGTGAGCTCCAGCAGCGCGTCCTGAACGCCGACCCGGGTCTCGCGGAACCGGCCGAGCCGGCCGCCGAACCCGCCGTCACCCCCGTGCGCCCGGCGCAACTCCCGGCCGCCGTACAGGACTTCACCGGACGGACCGCCCATGTCGCCGAACTGAGTTCGGCGCTCTCGACCGCCGGGGGCCGGGTGATGGCGGTGTCCGCGCTGGCCGGGATCGGCGGTGTGGGCAAGACGACACTGGCGGTGCAGGTGGCCCACCAGGCCCGGGAGACCTTCCCCGACGGGCAGTTGTACGTCGACCTCCAGGGCGCGGGTCCGCGCCCGGCGGAACCCGGCGCCGTGCTCGGCGCGTTCCTGCGGGCGCTCGGCACCCCGGACGCGACGATCCCCGACTCCGCGGCCGAACGGGCCGCGCTGTACCGCTCCGTCCTCGACGGCCGCCGGGTGCTGGTGCTGCTCGACAACGCCCGGGACGCCGCCCAGGTACGGCCGTTGCTGCCCGGCGCGGACGGCTGCGCCGCCCTGATCACCTCCCGGGTCCGCATGGTCGGCCTCGCCGGGGCGCACCTGATCGACCTGGACGTGATGTCCCCGGAGGAGGCGCTGCGGCTGTTCACGCGGATCGTGGGCGCCGAGCGGGTCGCGGGCGAACGCGAGGCGTCCCTCGACGTGGTCGCCGCGTGCGGCTTCCTGCCGCTGGCGATCCGGATCGCGGCCTCGCGGCTGGCGGCCCGCCGCACCTGGACCGTGTCGGTGCTGGCGGCCAAGCTCGCCGACGAGCGGCGGCGGCTGGACGAGCTGCGGGCCGGCGACCTCGCCGTGAAGGCCACCTTCGAACTCGGCTACGGCCAGCTCGAACCCGCGCAGGCGCGCGCGTTCCGGCTGCTGGGCCTGGCGGACGGCCCGGACATGTCGCTGGCCGCCGCCGCGGCCGTCCTCGACCTGCCCGCGGACGACGCCGAGGACCTGCTGGAGTCACTGGTCGACGCGTCGCTGCTCGAATCGGCGGCGCCCGGCCGCTACCGGTACCACGACCTGGTCCGGCTCTACGCGCGCTCCTGCGCCGAACGCGACGAACACCCTCCCGGGGAACGCGACGCGGCCCTGTCCCGGCTCCTCGACTTCTACCTCGCCACCACGGCCACCGTGTACGCGATCGAACGCCCCGGGGACCGCCTGGTCCACCACCTGGAGACGACGCGGTACCCCGGCCTCGGCCTGACGGACGCCAAGAGCGCCGTCGACTGGCTGTACGCCGAGGCCGGCTGCCTGCTCGCGTGCGTGCGGCAGAGCGCCGGCCACGGCATGCTGCGGCGGGCGGTCGACCTGCTGTGGGTGGCGAAGGACCTGGCCGAGTCGGGCGCCAACTCCCTTCAGTACGAACAGACCGCCGTCACCGTCCGCGACCTCGCCCGGCAGGCCGGGGACGGCCGCGCGGAGGGCCGGGCGCGCACCGCGCTGACCAACGCCCTGCTGGTCTCGGACCGGTTCGAGCAGGCCGACGAGGAGGCCCGGCTGGCGATCCTGCTGGCCCGCGCCGCCCAGGACCCGGCGCCCTGCTGCTGGGCGCCCAACGACCGCGGGATCATCGCGTTCTACCAGGGCCGCAACGACGACGGCGAACGCCACCTGCGGGAGGCCGCCGACAACTACCGCGCCGACGGCAACCTCCCCGGCGAGGGCAGCGCCCTGTGCAACCTCTCCCGCATCCACGTCAACCTCGGCCGCACCGACAGCGCGGTCGAGCTGGCCCGGCGGGGCGTCGCGATCTACGACCAGCTCGGCCTCACGCTGCGCCTGGCCAACGGGCGCCTGGCGCTGGGCATCGCGCTGACCGGCGCGGGCAAGGACGCCGAGGCGCTGGACGAACTCCAGGAGGCTCTGCGGCTGTTCCGCGAGAACCGGCAGCAACTGTGGGAGGGCACCGCCAACTTCCGTATCGCGCAGGCCCATCTCGCGGGCGGACGGGCCGCGCAGGCGGCACGGCACGCGGAACAGGCGCTCGCGCTGCGGGTGATCGGCGGCGACTGGATGCGGGCCAACGTCCTGACCACGCTGGGCCGGGCGCTCGCCGCCCTCGGCCAGAGCGACCGGGCCCGCGCCTGCTGGACCGAGGCGCTGCACGTGCACGAGCGGTTCGGTTCGGCGGAGACGGAACAGGTGCGGGCACTGCTCAGCCCGGCGGCGGCCGCCTGAGCCGCCGGGCCGGTCTCCGCGCTCCGTACGGGCGTCGACGGGTCGCGCGGTGCCCGCCGGGAGGCCCGGTCGGCCCGTTCATTGTTTGTTTATCGCCGTCCGGCATCATCATGTCCGCCGAACCCGTCGCGTCGGGGGGCAGACGGCTCGGCACCGCGGCCCCGCCAACAGGCGGGCGGCCGCGAAACGTCCCGTCCGGCGGTCCTCGGGGGAGTCGCCGGGCGGGACGGTCCCGGTTCACGCGAGAGGAAAGGTGCCGACGATGAGCGACGCCGACAGCAAGCAGACCGCGGTCGCGCGGGAGAACCACGCGGGCAGCCCCGGCAGCGGGGCCACCGTCGAGCCGCTGGAGAACCACGCGGGCGCCGTCGCCGAGGACGCCCCGGTCGAGACCCTGGAGAACCACGCGGGCGCCGTCGGCGCCGAGGCGGCCACCGAGGACGGTTCCGGCGGCGCCGTCCCGGCCGAGACCCTGGAGAACCACGCCGGCGGCGCGGCCGAGGACCTCGTCTCCTCGCGCGAGAACCACGCGGGCTCCGAGAAGGCCTGAACCGCTCCTTCGCACACCCGCACCTTCGCACCACCCGCGTCCCGAGGGCCGCGACGACCGCACGGACGTCGTCGCGGCCCTCGTGCGTGCGCCCGTCGCCGGGCCCGCGGGACGGCCGTGCGGCACCGGGGTCCACCGGCGCCGCACGGCATTCCGCCCTACGTGCGGGCCGTGCCGGTCCCCTTCTCCGCGTCCAGCGCGTACACGCACCGGTCCTTGCTGCACGCGTACACCACGCCGTCCCGCACCAGCGGGGAGCCGGTGATCTCGCCGCCGGTGGCGAGCTTCCAGCGCAGCCGGCCGTCGTCGGCCTTCAGCGTGTACAGCAGGTGGTCGGTGGAGCCGAAGTGGATGCGGCCCTCGGCGACCACCGGCGCGCCCGCGATGTCGCCGCCCGACTGGAAGCGCCACTTGGGGGTGCCCGTGACCGCGTCCAGCGTGTAGAGGCCGCGCCCGCTGCCCACGTGGACGTGTCCCGCCGCCACCAGCACCGGTTCCACCGAGGACCGGGCCTCGGTGGCGATGCGCCAGCGGTCGCGGCCGTCGGTGGCGTCGAGGGCGTAGACGGTGCCCAGGTAGTCCACGAGGTACACCCCGCCGCCGGTCACCGCCGGGCCGGGCGCGAAGGCGGGCGGGCAGAGGAAGACCGCCGGTGCCTCGAAGTGCCAGCGGACCTGGCCGCCGGCCACGTCGAGGGCGACGACCCGGGTGCCGGCGACGACGTACACGTAGCCGTCGGGCGCCTGTGTCACCCGCACCGGGACACCGCCGCAGGACGCCGCGTCGCCGATCGGGTACGACCAGCGCTCCTCGCCGGTGCGGGCCTCCAGGGCGCGCAGCCGCGCGTCCTGCCAGACGTAGACGGTGCCGTCGTGCAGCACCGGGCCGGCCTCCGGGGACTCGAAGTCGGTCTGGTGGCCGGTGAGTTCCCACAGTTTGCGGCCGGTCGCGGCCTCGTGCGCCTGGACCCCGCCGCCACGCGTGGCGGTCACCACGGTCCCCCGGTCGGCGCGCAGGCAGTACACCCACGCGTCCGTCGAGAGCCGCCACAGGTCGGAGCCGTCGCGGGCGTCGAGGGCGAACAGGGTCGGCCCGTCGGAGGCGTGGATGCGGTGCTCGGCGACCGCCATCGACCAGGCGACGTCCCGCGTCTTGAACCGCCGCCGCCCGGTGGACACGTCGAGCGCGTGCACCTCGAAGGAGGTGACGTAGACGAGGTCGTCGACGACCGTGGGCGTCCCCCACACGTCGTTGGACATGCGGAACCGCCACGGGCGCCAGCCACCGGGCGTCTCCGGCGGGGCGGCCGGGGGCGGCGGCGCGGGCACCGGCTCGGCGCCGTTGACGCCGGGCCGCGGCCGGGTCCAGGTCGCGACGAGGCCGGCCTCGGGCGGCGGCGCCGTCACAGCGGCGGCGCGGGCGTCGGCGACGCGCGGGCCGGGTCCGATCGGCACCGGGGAGCCCGCGAGGCGCACGGGCCCGGAGTCGGGCGCGCCGACCGGCACGGGCACCGGGTCGTACGACGGCGGGGGCGGCACCGGGGCGACGACCTGCCGGACCGGGCGCGCCGCCGTGGTGGCGGGCTGGACCGGCACGGGACGGCCGCCGCGGCGGGTCTCGATGAGACCGACGGCGCTGCTGGGCAGCCACGCGGACGCGGTGCCGCTGTCGTCGCTGCCCGAGCCGAACAGGTGCGGCGCGAGCTGGCTCTGGAGGTCGGCGGGGCTGGGCCGGCCGACCGCCTCCATCTGCATGCAGGACTCGATCAGGGGCCGCAGGTCGTCGGGCAGCCCCTGGAGGTCCGGGCCCTCGCGCAGCAGCATGAACACCGTCTCGACCGGGTTCGCGCCGTGGAACGGGGCGTGCCCGGTCGCGGCGAACACCAGCATCGAGCCGAGCGAGAACACGTCGCTGGCGCCGGTGACGCTGCGCGAGTCCTTCGCCTGCTCGGGGGACATGTAGGCAGGGGTGCCGACGGCGACGTTCGTCATGGTCAGACGGGTGTTGGAGACGCCGGAGGCGATGCCGAAGTCGATCACCCGCGGGCCGTCCTCGACCACCAGGACGTTCGACGGCTTGAGGTCGCGGTGGACCAGGCCGGCGGCGTGGATCGACTGCAACGCCTCGGCGACACCGGCGGCGAGCCAGCGCACCGCCTGGACCGGGAGGGGCCCGCACTCGTTCACTATCTCTTCGAGCGAGGGAGCGGGCACGTACGCGGTGGCCAGCCACGGCACGGCGGCACGCGGGTCGGCGTCGACCACGGCGGCCGTGTAGAAACCGGAGACCGCCCGCGCCGCCTCGACCTCGCGCGTGAACCGGACCCGGAACAACTGGTCCTCGGCGAGTTCCGTGCGGACCGTCTTGATCGCCACGCGCCGGCCCGACGCGGAACGGGCCAGATAGACCAGCCCCATGCCGCCGGCCCCCAGCCGCCCCAGCACCTCGAACGGCCCGATCCGCCGCGGATCGTGCTGCGTCAGCTGATCCACCACTCTGCCTGCCACCTCCCCGTACGAGCCACGTCACCCACATGTGTACGCGACCCCGTGCAGCGTCTCACCACCGCACCGCCGCGACGGTGCGCACCCCGATTCTTCCTGCCCGGGGCACCGGTGGCGAACCGCCGGTCAGATCGGGGTGTCCCTGGGCAAAACCCGCACCCCGGCCCGCTTCGGGACCGATCGCCGGGCGGCGGAGTCACCCGGACGCGGGACCACCCGCGCGCGGGCCGCCGCCCCGGCCGCCGCCCGCGGCGTCGTCCGGGCCGTCCTCCGGGCCGCCGGACCCGCTGCCGGACCCGCCGCCGGGAGCCGCGCCGGGACCGTTCGCCCGCCGTGCCGCGCGGCGGCCCAGCAGTCCGCGCCTGGGCGGGCGGCCGCCGGACCTGTCCGGCGCCTCCGGCGCGTCCGCCGTGTCCGGGGCGCCCGGGGCGTCGGGGGTCTCCGGGGAGCCGGGGGGACGCGGACCGTTTCCGCCGCCCGGCGCGCCCCGCACCTCACGGGGTGCGGGGCGTCCGGGGACGGGGGGCCAGGCGGCCCGGGGCCGGGCGGGCGCGGGCCGTCCGGCGGGACCGTCCGTCTCCGCCCGCCGGCCGCCGGTGCCGCGCGGACCGTCCGGCGCGCGTTCCAGCAGGGCGAAGGAGGCGCCCTGGTTGTCCGTCACGACGGCGACCCTGCCGTACGAGGCGTCGAACGGCGGCGCCTGCACCCGGCCGCCGAGCCGCACCACCGAGGCGGCGGCCGCCGCGCAGTCCGCGACGCGGAAGTGCACCAGGAAGTGCGGGGGCATCTCGGCCGGGAACACCTCGTCCACCGGGGCCCGCCCGAAGTCGGGCCGTGCGTCCGGACCGAAGAGCGCGTCGTGGAAGAGCCCGCCGTAGAAGCGGTCGGCGGCCTCGGTGTCCCGCGTGTACAGCTCCGCCCAGACGAAGGTGCCCTCCTCGTGGCGCACCCCGAACCCGGCACGGCTGCCCGGCTGCCACAGCCCGAAGACCGCGCCCTCGGGGTCCGCGGCCAGGGCGAGGGTGCCGAGGTCGCCCACCGGCTGGGGTTCCGTGACGATCAGCCCGCCCGCCGCCCTGATCCGCCCGGTCAGCGCCGCGGCGTCCGGGGTGGCGAAGTACACCGTCCACACCGTGGGCATGCGGCCGTCGGTCTTCGGCGTGAGCACGGCGACGGGCTCGCCGTCGCGCAGGGCCCGTACGGAGGGGCCGTACGCGGTCTCGAAGGTCCACCCGAAGAGCTCGCCGTAGAAGCGCCTGCCCGCCTCCACGTCGGGGAGCTGGGCGTCGACCCGGCAGGGGACGCCCTCCGCGTACACGGGTGCGCTGTTTTCGGCCATGTCGCCAAACTAAACGGCTTTCGCACAAGCCGCAGACCGGGAGATTCCCGCCCACGGCACCCCCGCACCCCATTTGCAGTCGGCCAAATCGCGCTCCGATCACCCGTCGGTAAGCTGACGGCATGACAGGACAAGTGCGTACCGTCGACGGCCGCGTGGCCGGTCGGCGTGGGCAGGCGACCCGGCAGAAGCTGCTCGACTGCCTCAGCGAGATGCTCAGATCCTCTCCGTACCGGGACGTCAAGGTCATTGATGTCGCCCGGAAGGCGGGCACGTCGCCGGCCACCTTCTACCAGTACTTCCCCGACGTCGAGGGAGCCGTCCTGGAGCTGGCGGACGAAACCGCCGCGGAGAGCGCCGGGTTGAGTTCCCTGCTGGCCGGGCGGCCCTGGACCGGCAAGGCGGGCTGGGCCACCGCGCAGGAACTCGTGGACGGTTTCCTGGAGTTCTGGCGTCGCAACGACGCGATCCTGCGCGTGGTCGACCTCGGCGCGGCCGAGGGCGACAAGCGTTTCTACAAGCTCCGCATGAAGATCCTCGGCTCGGTGAACAGCCCGCTGGCGGACGCCGTGGCCGAACTCCGGTCCAAGGGACGGGTCGACAAGGACGTGAACCCGGCCGCGGTGGCCGGCTCGCTCGTCACGATGCTCTCCGCGGTCGCCTCGCACCAGAAGGGCTTCTCGACCTGGGGCGTCAAGCAGGCCGAACTCAGGCCGAACCTGGCCCTGTTGGTGTATCTCGGCGTCACCGGCAAGAAGCCCACGAAGTAACTCCCGCCCCGCGCGCGGCCGTCCGGCGATCGCCGTGCGTCCGGCACGTGGTCCCCGCCGGACCGTCCGGCAGCCGGGTCCCGCCGGGCCGTGCGCCGCCCCCTCCCTCTCCACCCCTCCCCCGTCCCCAAGTCCTGTCTCGCAGGCGGTGGTTGGTCCGGCATGCCCGGACGGCCACCGCCTGCCGCACGTCCCGGCGGGAACGGGCGGCCTGCGGCGCGCGGCGGACGGGGTGATACTCGGCCCCATGACGACGGACATCACCGCGACCCTGCGGTCGCTGCGGGTGTGGGACCCGGAGGTCACCACGCTGCCCCCGTTCGACCCGGCGACCGCCCCGGACGACCCGCTGCCGCTGTTCGCCGAGTGGCTGGCGGGTGCCGCGGCGGCCGGGCAGCCCGAGCCGCACACCATGTCGCTGGCGACCGCGGACGACGCCGGACGGCCGGACGTGCGGATCGTCATGCTGCACGGCGCCGACGCCGACGGCTGGTCCTTCGCGACCCACTCCGTCAGCCGCAAGGGCACGCAGCTCGCCGCCCGCCCGTACGCGGCGCTCTGCTTCTACTGGCCGCTGCTGGGACGCCAGGTACGGGTGCGCGGCCCGGTCGCCGTCGCCCCCGCCGACGAGGCACAGGCCGGGCTGCGCGTCCGGTCGGCCGGGGCGCTGGCCGCCGCGCTGACCGGGCGGCAGAGCGCCGTCCTGCCGTCGCTCGACGAGCTGACGCGGGCCTCGGAGGCCGCCTGGGAGCAGGCACGCGAGGCGCCGGACACCCCGGCGCCGACCTGGACGCTCTACCGGCTGCGCGCGCGGGAGGTCGAGTTCTTCCAGGGCGACCCGGACCGCCGTCACCTCCGGCTGGCCTACCGCCGGGCGGACGACGGGGCGGACGCGGGGGCGGACGACGGGGCGGACACCGGCGGCGCGTGGTCGCGCCTGCTGCTCTGGCCCTGACCGCGCCCCCTCACGGCCGCGGGCCGAGGTCCGGCTCCGGGTCCGTCGCGAGCCGTGCGTGCAGGTGGGCGTCGCGGAAGGCGTCGCGCCTGCCCTCC
The DNA here is from genome assembly GCF_042956945.1 of Streptomyces sp. NPDC008150. Classification (NCBI taxonomy): domain Bacteria; kingdom Bacillati; phylum Actinomycetota; class Actinomycetes; order Kitasatosporales; family Streptomycetaceae; genus Streptomyces; species Streptomyces sp. NPDC008150. The sequence goes on from NZ_JBIBHJ010000004.1 coordinate 272,802, forward strand.
TCGAACATGGCGCCGCGCAGGGTGCCCTCCGCGCGGAACCCGCACCGCTCGGCGATGTGGCAGGACGCCCCGTGGCCCAGCGCGTGGCCCAGTTCGAGGCGGTGCAGCCCCAGGTCGCCCAGGGCCCAGGCGGCCGTGAGGGCGAGGGCGTGGGTGGCGACGCCGCGGCCCCGGGCCTCCGGCATGACCCAGTAGCCGACGCGGGCGACCCGGATCGCGGTGTCGATCTCGTTGAGCCCGATGTGGCCGAGGATCCGGCCGTCCGCGGCGTCGGCGACGCGGAACGGCACGGTGCGGCCCTCCAGCACGGCGCGGGCGCGGGACGCCAGCGTCCGCCGGGCGCCCTCGATGTCCGTCACCTCGGTCAGCGGGGTGTTCCAGCGCGTGAACTCCGGGTCGGTGATGCCGCGCAGCCAGGCCGCCGCGTCCGCGTCCGAGCCGGCGTCCCACACCGACAGATGCAGGCCGTGGCCGTACAGGTGGGGCAGGGGCGGCGTGCTGCGGTCACGGAGGCTCATTGATTCATTGAACACCCGTCCGGCCGAACGGCCGCGCGGCCCTCGCACGACCGCCCCGTCGGCCGCGGAACGCGCACACCGTCGCCGCGCGGGCTCCCCCGACAGCCGCCCGCCGGGCCCAACACGCCTCTGATTACGTCCTGTTCGGCCGCTTTCCGGCCGTTGCGCCCGTCGCGTGATCAATCCGCAACCAATTCCGGTCTGGACCGATACCCATCGCCTGAGCGACTGATTAGTCTCGCGCACATGGCCGACTCCACGACTCCCCCGAACCCCTCCACGCCGCAGCACGCGGACCGCCCCGTGTACGTCGTCGGCGGCGGCCCCGGCGGCCTGGCCGTGGCGCACGCGCTGCGCGACCGGGGAGTGCGGGCCGTCGTGCTGGAGCGGTCGGACGCGGTGGGGGCGTCCTGGCGGCGCCACTACGACCGCCTGCACCTGCACACCACGCGCGGCCTGTCGGCGCTGCCCGGCCTCAAGATGCCCCGCAAGTTCGGGCGTTGGGTCTCCCGCGACGACGTGGTGCGCTACCTGGAGAAGTACACCGAGGTGCACGGTCTGGAGATCGTGTCCGGTGTGGAGGTCTCCCGCGTCGAGCGGACCGCCGACGGCACCGGCTGGCTGCTGCGCGCGAGCGGCGGCCGGGAGCTGACCGGCGGCGCGGTCGTCGTCGCCACCGGCACCAACCACACCCCCGCGCTGCCCGACTGGCCCGGCGCGGACGGCTACCCCGGAAAGCTGCTGCACGCCTCGGAGTACCGCAACCCCGCCCCGTACGCGGGCCAGGACGTGCTCGTGGTCGGCGTGGGCAACACGGGCGCCGAGATCGCCGTCGACCTGGTCGAGGGCGGGGCGTCCCGGGTGCGCCTCGCCGTGCGCACCGCTCCGCACATCGTGCGCCGCTCGACCGCCGGCTGGGCGGCCCAGTACACCGGCATCCTGGTGCGCAGGCTCCCGGTACGGCTCGTGGACGCGCTCGCGGGGCCGATGGCCCGGCTCAGCGTGCCCGACCTCGCCGAGCACGGGCTGCCGCGCCCGGACACCGGTCTCTACAGCCGGGTGCGGCAGGGCGCGCTCCCGGTGCAGGACGTCGGCCTGATCGACGCGGTGCGCAAGGGGCGGGTGCAGGTCGTGGCCGCCGTCGAGGGGTTCGAGGACGGCAAGGTCGTCCTCGCCGACGGCAACCGGATCGAGCCGGACGCGGTCGTCGCCGCGACCGGTTACCGCACCGGGCTCGAAGACCTGGTCGGGCATCTCGACGTGCTCGACGGGCGGGGGCGGCCCGTGGTGCGGGGAGGCCGCGCCCCGAAGAACGCGCCGGGGCTGTACTTCACCGGGTTCACCAATCCCATCAGCGGGATGTTCCGCGAGCTGGCGATCGACGCCGAGCGGATCGCGCGGGTGGTCGCCGCCCACCGGGACGACCCGGACCAGCGGGTGTCCGCCCTCCAGGGCTGAAGGTCACGCCACAAACCTCAAGTCGCGTGTAATGAACGGGAGTTGCCCGCGACAGCCAATGTGACGGGAGTGCTGTACCGGGACGCCGTGCGGGGCCAGAATGCGAGCACTGCTCACTTTCCAGCTCCACCCACCTCTCGCTCCAGACGGAGGATGCACGTGGCCCGTGAAAGACAGCTCTCCCGCCGCTCCCTGATCGGCGGTGCCGCGGCCGGCGCCGTGGCCCTGACCGCCACCGCGGCCGGGACCGCGGAGGCCGCCGCCACCCGTGACGTGGACGTCGCGATCGTCGGCGGCGGCCTCGCCGGACTGACGGCGGCCCGCGACCTGGTGGCCGGCGGGAAGACGGTCGTCGTCCTGGAGGCCCGCGACCGCGTGGGCGGCCGGGTCGTCAACCTGCCGCTGCCGAACGGCGGTTGGACGGAGGGGGGCGGCGAGTTCGTCGGCCCCACCCAGAACCGGATCAAGGCGCTCGCCGACTCGCTCGGGGTGGCGACCTTCACCACCTACAACACCGGCAAGAACCTGCTCTACAAGGACGGCAAAAAGACGCCGTACGCCACCGACGGCCTGCTCGGCTCGGTGCCGCCGGTCGACGTGGCCGGTCTCGCCAACGCGGCGATCGTGCAGTCCGCGCTCGACGACATGGCCAGGCAGGTGCCCGTCGACGCGCCCTGGACCGCCGCCAAGGCCGCCGAGTGGGACCGCCAGACCTTCGAGAGCTGGCTGAACGCCAACGCGGTCGTCCCGTCCGCCAAGTTCCTTCTGGACGTGGCCTGCACGTCGGTCTTCTCCGCGCAGCCCGCCGAACTCTCCCTGCTGTACGTGCTGTTCTACCTGGCCGCCGCCGGTGACGAGAACAACCCGGGGACCCTGGAACGGCTGACGGACACCGCGGGCGGGGCCCAGGAGTCGCGGTTCGTGGGCGGCTCCCAGCAGGTGCCGATCAGGCTGGCGGCGACGCTCGGCGACCGGGTGGTGCTGAACGCGCCCGTGCGCTCCGTCACGCGGTCCGGCGACGGCCTCCTCGTGACCGCCGACGGCATCGCCGTGACCGCCCGCCGCGTGGTGGTCGCGCTGCCGCCGCCGCTGGCCGCGCGCATCACGTACGACCCGCTGCTGCCCGCCTCCCGGGACCAGCTCACCCAGCGGATGCCGATGGGCTCGATCGGCAAGGCGATCGCCGTGTACGACACCCCCTTCTGGCGGGCCGACGGGCTCAACGGCCAGGTGGTCAGCGACAGCGGCACGGTCAGGTCCACCTTCGACAATTCCCCGCAGGACGGCTCCTACGGCGCGCTCATGGGCTTCGTCGAGGCCGACGAGATGCGGAAGTTCGACGGGGCGGGCACCGACACGGTGCGCGCGGCCGTCCTGAAGGACTACGCCACGTACTTCGGCGACCGGGCGAAAACACCGATCGCGTTCGTGCTCCAGCGCTGGGACAACGAGGCGTTCTCGCGCGGCGGCCCGGTCGCCTACGCGCCCCCGGGCGTCCTGACCCGCTACGGCGCGGCGCTGCGCGCCCCGGTGGGCGGCATCCACTGGGCAGGCACCGAGACCTCGACGTACTGGAACGGCTACATGGACGGGGCGGTGCGCTCCGGCGAGCGGGTGGCGAAGGAGATCCTCGCCGCTCTCTGACGCGCCCCCGGGACCCGGGTCCGGGCCCGCGCCCGGCGCCCGGCGGCCCGGGGCCGCCGGGCGGCCGTCACGCCGGCACGGCCACCGTGGCCGTGCCGGCCGGCCTGCGCCTGATGACGAGCGCCATCAGCGCGGCGACCGAGCACAGCGCGCCGGACGCGTACCAGACCATGTCGTACGAGCCGAAGACGTCGCGGGCGACCCCGCCGAGGTAGGCGACCAGCGCGGCGCCGACCTGGTGGGAGGCGAGCACCCAGCCGAAGACGATCGCGCTGTCGTCGCCGAACCGCTCGCGGCACAGGGCGAGCGTCGGCGGCACGGTGGCCACCCAGTCGAGGCCGTAGAACACGATGAAGAAGACCATCGGGGGCCGCACCGAGGGCGCGAGCAGCATCGGCAGGAACAGCAGCGAGACGCCCCGCAGCGCGTAGTACACCGCGAGCAGCCGCCGTGAGTCGAAGCGGTCGGTGAACCAGCCGGAGGCGATCGTGCCGACGACGTCGAAGACCCCGATGACGGCGAGCAGCGAGGCCGCGGTGGTGACGGGCAGCCCGTGGTCGTGGGCGGCGGGCACGAAGTGGGTCTGCACCAGGCCGTTGGTGGAGGCGCCGCAGATGGCGAAGGTGCCCGCGAGGAGCCAGAACGGTCCGGTGCGGGCGGCCGACCACAGCACGGTGACCGCACGCCTGGCCGCACCCCGGACGGGGGCGGGCTTCGGCACGAACTCCGTTGCCCCGTAGGGCATTTGGCCCGTGTCGGCGGGGTGGTCCCGCAGCAGCAGCCAGACCAGGGGGACCACCGCGAGGGCGGCGAGGGCCACGGTCACGGCGGCCGGGCGCCAGCCGTGCGACTCGACCAGCCGGGACAGCACCGGCAGGAAGATGAGCTGGCCCGAGGCCGACGCGGCGGTGAGGATGCCGCTGACCAGGCCGCGCCGCTCGGTGAACCACCGGTTGGTGACGGTGGCCGCGAACGACAGTGCCATCGAGCCGCTGCCGAGCCCCACCAACAGACCCCAGCAGAGCATCAGTTGCCAGGCGGCGGTCATCCACACCGTCAGGCCCGAGCCCACCGCGATCACGGTGAGCGCGGCGGCGACCACCCGGCGGATGCCGAAGCGGTCCATCAGCGCCGCGGCGAACGGCGCGGTCAGCCCGTACAGGGCGAGGTTGACGGAGACGGCACCGCCGATGGTGCCGCGCGACCAGCCGAACTCCTCGTGCAGCGGGTCGATGAGCAGGCCGGGCAGGGACCGGAAGGCGGCCGCCCCGATGATCGTCACGAAGGTGACGGCGGCGACGAACCAGGCGAGGTGCGGCAGCCGCCGGCGCACTGCCCCCGGCTCGGCGGCGAGGGGAACGGCTTCACGTGTCTGGGTCACACAACAGAGCTTGTGGCATGGGCCAGTTGGCAACGAGTGGCCCGAAGGACAGCATTCGCTAGGATCGGGCCATGGACGCGGACACGGGCAGCGGCACGGACCACGGCACGGGCACGGACACCTCCGCCGGTACGGACGCGGACACGGCGGGCGCCCCGCGCCGGCACCGCGTCGTCGTGCTGGCCCTCGACGGGCTGCTCCCCTTCGAACTGGGCATCCCGCAGCGGCTGTTCCGCCGGGCCAGGGACGCCCGCGGCCACCGCCTCTACGACGTCGTCACCTGCTCGGTCCGGCCGCCGGGCCCGGTCCGCACGGACGCCGACTTCGCGATCCTGGTGGAGAACGGCCCCGAGGCGCTGGCGACCGCCGACACGGTGGTCGTCCCGGCGTCCTACGAGCTCGGCCCGGTGCACGAGGAGGGCGTGCTCACTCCCGAACTCGCGGCCGCGCTGGCCCTGATCAGGCCCGGCACCCGGCTGGTGGCGATCTGCACCGGCGGTTACGTCCTGGCCGCCGCCGGGCATCTGGACGGCCGCCGGGCCGCCACCCACTGGAACTCCGCCGAGCACTTCCAGCGGCTCTTCCCGAAGATCGAGGTGGACGCCGACGTCCTGTTCGTGGACGACGGCGACGTGCTCACGTCCGCGGGAGTCGCCGCCGGAATCGACCTGTGCCTGCACATCCTGCGCCGGGACCACGGCACGGCGGTGGCCAACGAGGTGGCGCGCGGCGCGGTCGTGCCGCCGCACCGCGACGGCGGGCAGGCCCAGTACATCCAGCGGCCGGTGCCGGAGCCGGGCCGGGCGACCACGGCGGCCCGCGCGTGGGCGCTGGGCCGGCTCCACGAGCCCGTGTCGCTGCGGGAGATGGCCGCGCGGGAGGCGATGTCGGTGCGGACGTTCACCCGGCGGTTCCGCGAGGAGGTCGGGGTGAGTCCGTTGCAGTGGCTGACCGGTCAGCGCGTCGAACGCGCCCGGCACCTGCTGGAGTCGACGGACCTCGGCGTCGACCGGGTGGCCCGGGACGCGGGGTTCGGCACGGCCCAGTCGATGCGCCAGCACCTCCAGTCGGCGCTGGGGGTGACCCCCACCGCGTACCGCCGCACCTTCCGGACCGGGAGCGGGACGACGGCGCCGGCCGCGGGGAGGGAGCTCGACGGGGTGGCCGCGCTGCGCGCCTGAGCGGTCCCCGAAAGTTCTCCACAGCCTGTGGACGAAGAAGGGCGGCCGGTCGGCGCCGCTCGCGCCCGCCCTGTCGGGGCGCGGCACGTCGCCGACCGGTTCCGGCGCCCCGCTCCCGGACGTCCGCGGCCTCGCGCGGAACGGCCGTCGCCGTACCCGCGACCCGCACTCGCCGAGGACCTCCGTCACCGAGGCCCTCGCCGTCCCCTCGCGGCGAATCACAGACGACCAGCGTGATCAGCCCGCCACGGATCGTCAACACCCGCGAGGACATTGGTCCGTTGAGGACCGTTTTGCACAGGGAGCGCGAGGAGGCACACCCGGCGCACCGCACCGCGGAACACGGGAGCCGGACCACGGGAGCCGGACCGCGATCGGGCAACTCCCGCCGCTACACCGCCTCGTAGGCCGCGTACCCCTCGTATCCCTCGTAGACCGGGGCCGCGGTGCCGGCGCACGCACCGGGCTGCGCGGGGCGGGCGCAGCGGTCGAGTTCGCACCAGATGCGCTTGCCGGTGCCCTCGGCGGTCCAGCCCCAGCGGTCGGCGAGACCGTCGACGAGCGCGAGGCCGCGGCCGTTGGTGTCGTCGCCCTCCGCGCAACGGGGCACCGGGGCGCGGGAGCTGCCGTCGGCCACCTCCAGCCGGACGGTGGACTCCTCGGCCTCCGCCCCGGGCAGGGACAGGCGCAGCACGGCCGGACTGCCCGTGTGCACAACGGCGTTGGTGACCAACTCGGAGACGAGCAGGATCAGTGTCTCGGCGAGGGGCTCGTCGGCCTCTATTCCCGAACCGGCGAGCCGCGAACGGGCCCACCTGCGCGCTCGCCCCACCTCAGCGGGGTCGGGCCGGATCTCCAGCTGCACTTGAAGCACCTGCACCGCTCACACCATCCGAACCGGCGGACACATAGCCTCGCGCCTCACAAGGGCCACGATCGTAGCCATCTGCTGCTTGGTCAGGGCAATGACCAGGGCGAGGGTCACGGAACGTGAATCCCCCGCGAAACAGCATGGTTGACGTTCCGTCACCCCAACAAGCGCTTCGGGCATATTCCAGCGCGAGGCGGCAGGCGTGCGGCATACTGTGCGTCGCTTGCCGCGGGGGGTCGAACAGGCGGACGGCGCAAGGCCTCCCGCCTTGCGAACAGCGGGGCGCGCCGCCGGATCCGGAGCCGCCGCTGGGGCAACACCGGGTCGGCTCGTGCTCGTACCCACTCGCATCTCACACAAGGTACCCGAGCCGGACACCGACTCCGGGCCGTGACGAGTCTCGATGCCGACACAAGAAGCTGTGAACTCTCTGTGACGCTCCCGGGCCACGATGCGTGACATCGATGTCCCCCCGGGCGCCCGCGACGGAGCACGGCGAGGCCGCCCCGGACGTCGCGGCGCTCCCGTCTGCGGGTCGTCCGTCGCGGCGCGTCCGGCGCCGCCCCCGGAGTGCCCGCCCGTGCCGCGTTCCGCCGGGGCCGCGAGGGCGCGCGGGGCGGTGGTGCGGACGGTCCGGGAATGCACCCGACCGGATCGGCCGCGCCGGTGCGCAGGTTGACCGCGCGCCGGGGGTGCCCGCGGGCACGGCCGGGCGCCGCCGGGACGCGGCGGACGTCACCCGGGGGCGGTCCCGGGGCAGTTCACTCGGGAACGGTGAAGTAGCGGGCGAAGGCCGGCACGATCTCGGCCTCGCCGACCCGGCCGTCCGCGTCGGTGTCGAGCCCCGCGACGACGGTGCGCGCCACCTCGTCGGGCACCCCGAGGGCGTGCAGCAGGCGCACGGCGTCGTCGGCCGACGCCGAGCCGGTCCCGTCGGGGTCGACGACGGCGACGGCCGCGTGCAGGAAGGGCCTGGCTATCTCGGCGAAGCGTTCGGGGTTGTCGCGCAGCCGCTTGACCGCGCCGCCGACGAACTCCTCGCGGGTGATGCGCTGGTCGCCGTCGCGGTCGGCGATGCCGGCCATGCCCTGCCAGAACGCCTCGGCGCCCGCGTACAGGGCCTGGCCCCGGCCGGAACGGGCCGGTGTGGCGAACTCCGCCAGCAGGGCCTTGGCCGCGGCCGAGAAGTCCTCGCGGTCGATGCGGCCGTTGCCGTCCTGGTCGAAGAGGGCGAAACGTGCCGCGATCCTGCGTTCGTACTCACTGCTGACCATGCCTGCCGAGCCGCCTCGTGTCGGGAATCGGGGAACCCCGGGAACCTGGAAACCCGGGAACCGGGAACTGGGGACCACGGAAGGAAAAGGGGAATGCGGCGGGCGAACGGCAGGGCGCGGGCGCGGAGGGCGCTCCCGTCGGGGCACCGCCGTCTCGTTTGTCACATTCGCGAAGAAGTACCGCTTCTGTGCGACATACGTCACGCCGAGAGCGGGGGCGACTCCTCGTCGACGGCGGTCGGCACGTCGGGATACACCTCGAAGAGGCGCCGCACGCCCAGGGCGCCGAGCACCCGGTTCACGTGCGAGCCGTCGACGGCTCCCTGCGCCGGAAGGATCAGCCGCAGGCTGCCCTGACAGGAACGGATCAGCCGTCGTGCCGCTATGAGGACGCCGACCCCGCTGGAGTCGCAGAAGAAGACGTCGGAAAGGTCGAGGACGAGGTAGTGCCCGCCCTCCGCGACCACGTCGTGCACCCGCTGCCGCAGCACCGGTGACGTGATCAGATCCAGCTCGCCCGACACCTGGAGCACGGCCCAGTCGCCCTGCTCGCCGTCGGTCACCTTGAACCCCACCTGTACGACCTCCGCTCGCCGGAACCTCCCGGAACCACCCGAAAACGGAGGTAGCTCCTACGCTTCTTTCCGCGCGGCTGCCCAGCCGCCATTCCCTGAAACGCCGCGCAACAAACGGCTGCCGATCGAAACAGCCAGTGTTTCAGACAGTCCCGGTCCTCCTCGATCGAGTCTGATCAACAGCCCGAGGGCGGCGGTACGGTGGGGTGAAACGTCCATAAGTGTCCCCTACCACCTGACCCGTCGCGGGGGCGTGCATTGCGGCAAAGGGGCGTGCGCCACCGGACGTGCCGACTACATTCGGGGAGTCGTGGGACACACGCCGAACGCTGGGTACGGGACCGTACGTCGCCGGACGAGCGGCAGGGTGGGCGACACGGCACGGGCACGTACCGGGCAAGGGGACCGCATGGCACAGAAGGACGCACCGCCCCGCTGGGACCGCAAGATGAAGCAGCGGCTCGCGCGCGGGGAGGCCGCCGCCCTCGGCGAGCTGTACGACCGGTTCGCCTCGCTCGTGCACGCCCTCGCGCACCGCGTGCTCGGCGACGACCGCGCCGCGGACGGCGTCACGCGCGCCGTCTTCGCCCACGTGTGGGAGCACCCCGACACCTACGACCCCCGGCGCGGGCCGCTGCGCCCGTGGATCGCCGACCTCACGCACCGGTTCGCCGTGCAGCGGCTGCGCGACTCCGGGACCGCGGAGCTGGCGCGGGGCGAGCTGTCCGCCGGGGAACTGGAGCGCCGGGTGCGGCGCGCCTCGGTCGCCGCCCGCGCCGACTACATCGCCCACTCCATGCCCGTGCCGCTGCGCAGCGCGCTGGAACGGGCCTACTTCCAGCGCCGCGACTACCGGAGCACGGCGGCCGACCTCGGCGTCACCGAGGAGGAGGCCCGCCGCAGGCTGCGGCTCGGGCTCCAGCTCCTGGCCACCGCGCACGACGTGGCGGCGCCCGGGGCGCCTCCCGGGCACGGAGGTGCGGTGTGAGCGGGGCGAACCGGTACGCGGCGGACGACGAGTACGGACCGCTCCGGCCGCGGTACGGCAGTGGCGGACAGCACGACCCGCACGGGAGGCACGAGGGCCGCGACGCGCGCGGCGGGCCCGGCGGGTTCGGGACGAACGAGGTGGTGGCGCACAACGGGGGCGACGACGGCGGGCGCGGCGCGAGCGGCCCCCGGCGCGGCGATCCCGGCCGTCCCGGCGGCGACCCGGTGCCCGGACGGTCCGAGGGCCGGGACGGCCCCGGCGGACCGGACGGCCCCGGCACCCCGAACGGTCCCGGCGGCTCCGGCGGACCGGGCGGTCCCGGCCGGCCGGACGACGGTGACGGCGGCCGGGGTTCCGGACCGACGCCGCCCCGCATCCCCACCCCCCGCGTCTCGGTGGAGGACAGCGGGCTCCCGCTGCCCGACCCGGGCGACCTGCCGGCCGTACCGGCTCCCGGCACGGGGGACGACGCGGCCGGGGGCACGGCGGACGAGGACGGCGCGGCGGACCCCGCGGCGCGGGCCGCGGCGCCTGTCCCGGCCACGCCGCCGGTCCAACTCGACCTCCCGCACGACGTGTTGACCTCGCTGCTCGGCGCGTGGGCGCTGGCCGCCTGTTCGCCCGAGGAGGCGGCGGCGGTCGAGACCCACCTGGGCTCGTGCGCGCTGTGCTCCGAGGAGTCGGAGCGGCTGCGTTCCGCCGTCGGGCTGCTCCGGCCGCCGGAGACCCTGGACCTGGACCCGGCGCTGCGCGCCCGTGTGCTGCACGGCTGCCTGGAGCGGCGTCCGCCGCGCATCCCGGTACCGGAGTGGGCCGACGCGTACGACGCCGAAACCGCCCGCCTCGACGCCCTGTTGCAGGACATCGGGGAGAGCGAGTGGCACGCACCGGTGCGGCTGCGCTGGTTCGACGGCGAGGGCACCGCGACCCGCCGCACCACCGTCGCCGGCGTCATCGCGCACCTGGTGTCGGTGGACGGTCTGGTCGCCGTCGCGCTGGGCCTGGACGACCCGCTGGGCGGCACGGCCGTGCGCGGCGCGGGCCCCGGCCCGCGTACGGAGGCGTACTGGGACGCCTCGCACTTCCCGCCCACCCGGTCGGTGCGCGGCCCGTGGCGGGAGCAGAGCCACAGCATCGTACGGACCGTGGCGTTCACGGGCAGCGGCGCCGGGAAGCTCGGCGTCTCCTACGGCGACTTCGAACTGCCCCTGCACGACGCCATGGTGGACCGCGCCTTCGAGTGCTGGCTGCACGCGGCGGACATAGCCCGAGCCGTGGACTACCCGTACGACCCGCCGTCGCCGCGGCATCTGCACAGCATGATCGACCTCGCGGCCCGGCTGCTGCCGACCGCGCTCGCCGAGCGGCGCCGGGCGGGCCTCGCCCTGCCGGGCCCGCGCCGGCACCTGGTGCCCGCCGGCGGTCCGGGGCGCAGCCTGCGGCTGGAGATCGAGGGGCTGGGCGGCGGCGAGTGGCTGATCCCGCTGGACTCCCCCGGCGCGGTCGGCTCGGCGGCCCACGAGGTGGCCCATGTCGCCCTGGACGGGGTCGAGTTCTGCCGCCTGGCGGCGGGCCGGGTGTCCCCGGCGGAGGCCGCCGCGGGGCAGGCGGGCGACCGCGACGCGATCACCGACGTCCTGTGCGCGGCGGCCTCGTTGAGCCGGATGTGACGGACGGGCCGCCTTCCCCGCCCCAACTCCCGCCCAAAGAGGGCCGGTTCAGGGGAAGACGACCGTGCGGCGGCCGTTGAGCAGGATGCGGCGCTCCGCGTGCCACTTCACCGCGCGGGCCAGCGCCCGGCACTCCACGTCCCGTCCCACGGCGACGAGTTGGTCGGGCGTCACGTCGTGGCCGACGCGCTCGACCTCCTGCTCGATGATCGGCCCCTCGTCGAGGTCGGCCGTCACGTAGTGCGCGGTCGCGCCGATCAGCTTCACACCGCGCGCGTGCGCCTGGTGGTAGGGCTTGGCTCCCTTGAAGCTCGGCAGGAAGGAGTGGTGGATGTTGATGATCCGGCCGCTCAGTTCCTTGCACAGGTCGTCCGAGAGGACCTGCATGTAGCGGGCGAGGACGACGAGTTCGACGTCGCTCTCCCGCACGATCTCCAGCACCCGCGCCTCCGCCTCCGCCTTGGTGTCCCTGGTGACGGGCACGTGGTGGAAGGGGATGCCGTACGTGCCGACGAGTTCGGCGAAGTCGGTGTGGTTGGAGACCACCGCCGCGATCTCCACCGGCAGCGCGCCGGTCCGGGCGCGGAACAGCAGGTCGTTGAGGCAGTGCCCGAACTTGCTGACCATGAGGACGACGCGCATCCGCTCCTCGGCGCGGTGGATCTGCCAGTCCATGTGGAAGGCGTCGCCGATCGCCGCGAAGCTCGCCCGCAGCTTGTCGACCGTCACCGGCTCCTCCGCCGCGAAGTGCACGCGCATGAAGAAGAGGCCGGTGTCACGGTCGCCGAACTGCTGGCTGTCCTCGATGTTGCAGCCGGTCATGAAGAGGTAGCTCGACACGGCGTGGACGATCCCCTGCTTGTCCGGGCAGGACAGCGTGAGGACGTAACTGTCGACGAGGGCCGTGCTGGTGCCGGCGGGCTGCTCACTCATGCAGGACAGGTTCGCACACCGGGGCGCCCGGCGGGCGGGCGTCCACCAGGCAGAACACCGCCCGCCCGGCGGCCGCGCCGGGTCAGGCCGAGCGGGTCACGATGTGGAGGACTTCGAGGGTCCGCGGCGGCACGTCCGGGTCCTCCCCGTCGCTCGTCGCCATCCGCACGTGCGCGTCCCGGGCCGCCCGCACCGCGTCGGGCCACCCCTCGTGGTCGACGTACGCGGTCACGGGGGCGTCCGGGCCGACCTGGTGCATGATCCGCAGGACCCGCAGCACGGCGCCGTCGACGAGGGCCGCCTCCTGCGAGTCGCGGAAGATCGTGCCCACGTACTTCTCGGCGGACCAGTTGTCGAGCCAGGTGTCCTCGACCAGGCGGTACACGGCGTCGGTGACGTCCCCGTAGCCGTCGACGCCCGCCAGCCAGACGTTCTGCTGGAAGACCGGGTCGGAAAGCATGTGCAGCGCGGAACGCACGTTGCTGCGCCAGCGCCACCAGGGCATGTCGTTCAGTGGCATGACGCCCATGGTGGAGGAGCGACGGCCGCGACGGGAAGAGTTCTCCGAACCTTGCACGGTCATCGATCGTACGTTCCGCGCCCCACCGGCCTCATCCACCCCTGTTGTTCACCCTAGCGTCACCACACATCGACCATGGGTCACTCGAAGGTTGGCCCAGTACCGGAATGGTGCGTGTCCATGACCGGCAGGCGACGCATCCGCAGCACCTTCCTCCCCTCCCGCTCCCGGCGCGTCACCCGCGGTGCCCTGTCCTCGGGGGCGGCACTGCTGTGCGCCTCGCTCGCGGCGGGCTGCGGCGTGATCCCCGGTTCGAGCGCCGCCGCGGACGACTCCGCGGTCACCGTGATGACCTGGGCCCCGCAGAGCACCGACGCCACCAACAAGCCGGGCATGCCCGCCATGGCGCGCGCCTACGCGCGCTGGGTCAACGACCGCGGCGGCATCGGCGGGCACCGGCTGCACGTCCTCACCTGCAACGAGCGCAACGACAGCGTGGGGGCCGCGAAGTGTGCCCGGCGCGCGGTCGACGAGGGCGCCGTCGCGGTCGTCGGCTCGTACAGCCAGTACGGGGACTCCTTCCTCGCGCCCCTCGAAGGCGCCGGCATCCCCTACATAGGCGGCTACGGCGTCACCTCCTCCGAGTTCACCAGCCCGCTCTCCTACCCGGTGAACGGCGGGCAGCCCACCCTCCTCGCCGGGCTCGGCAAGGCACTGGCGCCGGGCTGCGGCACGGTCGCGCTGATACGTCCCGACACCATCGCGGGCGACGAACTGCCCGACCTGCTGAACGCCGGGCTGAAGGCGGGGGGCCACGCCGCGGCCGTCGACCAGCGGGCCGCCGAGGACGCCACGGAGTACTCCGGGCAGTCCGGCACGGCGCTCAAGGAGGCGACGAGCGGCTCGGCGGAGGGCTGCGTGGTGCCCGCCCTCGGCGACCGCACCAGCACCTTCATGGACTCCTTCCGCCGGGTGCGCGACGGTTACGCGAAGGTCCGCACCGCCACCCCGCTCGGCAGCATCGACCAGACGGTGATCGACGCGTCCGGCGGCGGCTCGGGCCCGTACGAGGGCGCCTACGTGGCGGGCTGGTACCCGGTGGCGAGCGACCCGCGCTGGGACACCATGAAGAAGGTGATCAACAAGGAGGCGTTCGGCGACAACACCCTCGACCCGGCCGACTCCGGCGTGCAGACCACGTGGATCGCCTACACCGTGCTGTCGGCGGTGCTGACGAAGATCGGCGACGGGCCGGTGACCGCGGACAGCGTGCACCAGACCCTGGACGACGGCCTGTCCGTCGGGACCGGCGGTCTGACGCCGACGCTGAAGTGGCGCTTCGCGGAGACCCTTTCGTCGGTCGGCTTCCCGCGCCTGGCCAACCCCGACGTGACGCTCCAGGTGGTGCGCGGCGGCAGGCTGGTCGCGGCGGGCAAGGGCTTCGTCGACATGACCGGGACCCTGGAGAGTGCCGACCTGTCCTGAGCCGCCCCCGGGACCACGGACCGTACGGACACGGGGAGGGGCCGCCGGACGACCGGCGGCCCCTCCCCGTGCGCGCGGCGCTCAGAGCTGGGTCGGCTGGCGCTCGGTGAGCCCGTACGTCTTCGCGATGGCGTTCCACAGCTCGGCCGCCCTGGCCTTCTGGCTGCTGGCGGTGCCACTGGCCACGGCGCCCGCCTGGGACTGGCCGGTGTTGCGCGCCTGGCCCTTCTTGCAGCCGTTCTTCCCGGCGGTCTGGTCGGCCCACGCCGCGTAGTGGCTGTCGGCGGAGGCGGACGCCTGCCAGGCGTTGTTGAGGGCGGTGGTGAGCGCGGCGTGCTGGGGCAGCCGGTCCACGGAGAGCTGGGCCAGCTTGGTCACCAGGTCCTTGCGCTGCTGCGAGGCGTCCCGCAGGTCGCTCGCCGCGTCCCCGAGACTGCTGCACGCCTTCACGTTCGACACGGCCTTGATGACGGAGGCACGGCTGTCGCCGCTCTCGGAGAGCAGCTTGTCGAGGGCCACCGCCTGCGCCTTGGCCTGGTCGGTCGACGCGGAGGCCGAACCGTCCGACGCGGGCGCGGTCGCCGACGCCGTCGGACCGGCGGCCTTGTCGTCGCCGCCGCCCCCGCTGAGCAGGGCGCCCGCGCCGACACCGAGGACGACGATGCCGATGCCGATCGCGGCGATCAGGGGGACGCGCGAACCGGACCGGCGGCGCGGTGCCTGCCCGGGGCCGGGGGTGCCCCACTGGTCGCCGCCGTTGCCGTCCTGCGGACCGCCGGGACCGCCGGGACCGCCCGCGTACGGGGCACCGGCCGCCGGGTTCTGCTGGTAGCGGGGGAACTGCTGGGTGGAGCCCTGGGGTTCGGCACCGGAGTCGGTGCGGAAGAGGTTGTCGAACTCGGCGGGCGGGGTGCGGTCCTCGGGTCCGCCCTGCGGTCCGAGACCGTGGCCGCCCTGCGGGGCGTTGCCCTGCTGACCGCCGTACGCGTGGGGGTCGTGCGCCTCGACGGGGGCCATGAACCGGGTGGCCTCGGCGTCCGGATCCGCCGCCTGTCCGGGCGCGCCGCCGTACTGCTGTCCGGCCTGGCCCTGCGGCGCCCGGCCGAGGTACTGCGTCGACTCGTGGGACAGCTCGGGCGGCAGCGCGCCCGATCCCACGGGGGGTATGTACTGGGTCGCCGCCTCGTCGGGGCCGGCCGGGACCGGCGGGAGGTACTGGGTGGCGCCCTCGTCGGCACCGCCGTGCGCGGGCGGGGACTGCTGCGGGTCGTAGCCGCCGTAGCCGCCGTGCGCGCCCTGGTTGCCGTAGGCGTCGTACTGCTGCTGGTACCCGTCGTACGAGCCGCCGGGGGCGGGCGCGTTCTCGGGGGGCAGCGGGCCCGCGCCGCCCGAGGGGTGCGCGCCTCCCGAGGAGTGCGCGGCGCCGTTCCAGCCTCCGGCGTGGGAGGGCTGCGACGGCTCGGGGTCGTGCCACGCCTGGGCGGGTGCCTCGGGCCAGACCTGGCCGTCGGCCGGTATGCCCCGGGCGTCCTGGTCCCAGCCGCCGTCGCCCCAGGCCTGGCCGCCCGGCGGGTTCACGGCCGGGGCGTGCCGGCCGGCCTCCCGCTCCGAGGCGCTCGCGCCCGTCCTGCCCGGCAGCAGCGGCTCGCCGCCGTCGGAGGGCAGCACGATGCCTTCGCGCGCGGGCCGCGCCGAGGGCTCATCGCCCTGTCCACTCTGCGTCACCGGGACTCCTACTAATGGGGGACCTGCGGGATCGTCGGCTCACGCTACCGGGTCCCCCGAACCCGGTGCCACGCAGCACCTGGCTCCACGGCCACCGCTGTGACGTCAATAACACAACTGTGCGGGGGCCTGTGTTGACGCTGTGACCGGTGATGCCTTCTGGGCGTCAACTGCCGCTTCCCGTACGTTCACACGGCGGCACCGGGACCGTTCGCGGCGCGCGTGGCGCCCGGCCGGGCGGGCGCGGGCGGGAAGAGGCGCACCGCGCGCGGAGCGGGCACGCACGCGGTGCGCGGTCCGAGGGGAGGCGCACGGACCGTGCGCCCCCCGATGGCCGTCAACTCGACCGCACCACTGGGCGGTTCGGCGGCGTCCGGTCACGGACGCCGCGTCAGGCCGCTGCGGCCCGCACGTCGAGCCGCGCCCCGAACTCCCGGACCACCGGCTCGTCCCGGTACGGCTCCAGGCGGGCCTGGAAGTCCTCCAGGTACTCGGCGCCGCGGTTGGAGCGCAGGGTCGCGAGGAGTTCCACCGCCTTGGTGCCGGTGGCCACGGCCTGTTCCACCTCGCGCTGCTGGACCTGTGCGCTCGCCAGCAGGACGTAGCCGATGGCGCGCCTGCGGGTACGGGACTCCGGGTGCCCGGCGAGGGACCGCTCGGCGGCACGGGCCGCCGCGTCGGCCTGGCCCAGGTCGCGGTGGCAGTGCGCCAACTCGTCGGCCAGATAGGCCTCGTCGAAGTGGCGGATCCACACCGGGTCGTCGCCCGAGGCCGCGTCGGCGCCCTCCAGCGCGGTCTCCGCCCGCCCGGCCGCGTCCTCCGCCGCCCGCGCGTCGCCCAGCAGGGCGTGCCCGCGCGCCTCCGCCGCGTGGAACATCGCCTCCGCCCGCGGCGTCACGCAGCCGCGCGCCCCCTCCTGTGCCGCGCGCGCCAACTGGGCGATCTCGCGCGGGTTTCCGAGCTGCGCGGCGAGATGGCTCATGGACGCGGCGAGCACGTAGCCGCCGTAGCCGCGGTCGCCCGCCGCCTGCGCGAGGCGCAGCGCCTGGATGTAGTAGCGCTGGGCGAGCCCGGGTTGGCCGGTGTCGACCGCCATGTAGCCGGCCAGTTCCGTCAACCGGGCCACGGCGGCGAAGAGTTCACGGCCGACCGTCTCGCGGTAGGACCCGGCGAGGAGGCCGGAGACCACGCTGTTGAGGTAGTGCACGACGACCGGGCGCACGTGCCCGCTGCCGTACTGGTGGTCCAGGTCGACGAGGGCCTGCGTCATCGCGCGCACCGCGGCCACGTCGGAGCGGCCGACGCGCGGTCCCGCCGAGCGGGCCACCTGGGAGTCGGGCGCGGAGATCAGCCAGTCGCGGCTGGGCTCGACGAGCGCGGACGAGGCGACGGAGGAGCCGGACAGGAAGTCCCGGCGGCCCACGTCGCTGCGCCACAGCTCGCAGACCTGCTCGATCGCGCCGAGGACCGTCGGGGAGAACTGGAGGCCCACGCCGGACGCCAGGTTCTTGCCGTTGGCCATGCCGATCTCGTCGATGGTGACCGTCCGGCCGAGCTTGCGGCCGAGCGCCTCGGCGATGATGGCCGGCGCCCGCCCCCGCGGCTGCTGTCCCCGCAGCCAGCGTGCCACGGACGTCTTGTCGTACCGCAGGTCGAGCCCGTGCTCCGTGCCGCACATGTTGACGCGGCGGGCGAGCCCGGCGTTGGAACAGCCGGCCTCCTGGATGAGTGCCTGCAGCCGTTCGTTCGGCTGTCGCGCGACGAGAGGCCTTGCGGCCATGACACAACCCCCTGTGGCGGCGGTGCCCGACCGCGCACCGCGTTGACGTGGACTTCCCTTCCACGGCCGGAGCGCCCCGGGCGCCGCCCGCGCGCGGAGGAGATCCAACCCTGAAGATCAATGCCCAACGGGCATACCGACAATGCGGGACATGTGAGGTTTGCCGTGCCGGGCGGACGGGCATCGCGCACCCCTCGCCCGGTTCCCCGGCCCGCTGCTCCCCCGGTCCCGGTCCCCGCCGGCCCTCCCCCGGCGCTCCCCGTTCCGTCCCGCGCCGGTCCGGTCCGGGCCGCCGCGGTTCGCTTTCAGCCTCCCTACCCGGCTCGTGGCGGCGTTCCTCCCACGCGCCCCCGCACGTGCATCCGTGCGCCCCGCGCGGGGGTCCGGTGCTCCTCCCCCGCGCGCGGCCGTCGGGGGCGCGCGTGCGGCGCCGCGGAACAGGTGCCGCCGGGAGCACATGGCCCGGCCGTAACCCGAGGTGGACCGGGGAGTTGAGCTGGACGTGGAAGAGACGACCGCGGGCACCGACACCGCTCAGATTCCGAAGCAGCGCGGGGAATCACCGCTGGAGACCGCCGTTCGCTACACCGAGGAGCGCCACTGGGACGTGGTCCCGGGCACCTGGCTGGAAGTCGTCGACGGGGTGCAGCGCTGCTCCTGCGACGACGTCCGCTGCCCCGCGCCCGGCGCCCACCCGGCGCGCCCCGACTGGACGACGCAGGCGACGGGCAGCGCCACCGTCGCGCGCGGCCTGTGGCAGAAGCAGCCGAACGCCTCGATCCTGCTCCCGACGGGGCGCACGTTCGACGCCATCGACGTCCCCGAGTCCGCCGGGTTCCTGGCGCTGGCGCGGATGGAGCGGCTGGAGGTGACCCTCGGCCCGGTGACCGTCTCGCCGGACCGGCGCATGCGGTTCTTCGTGCTGCCCGGCGCCTCCGCGAAGGTGCCCGACCTGCTGCGCCGGCTCGGCTGGACGCCCTCCGCGCTGGACCTGGCCGCGCTGGGCGAGGGCGCGTACGTGGCCGCGCCGCCCACCCGGTTCGGGTCGAGCGGCGCCGTGCAGTGGGCCTGCCGGCCGACCGCCGCGAACCGCTGGCTGCCGGACGCCGAGGAGTTGATCCCGCCCCTGTCGTACGCCTGCGGCCGGGACCGCTGAACCACCGCCCCAACTCCCGCCCCGGTACCCGCCGTGCCCGTCTCTCCCCACCGCCCGCGCCGTCCGGCCCCGCCCCGCCGGACGCCGCGGACGTACGGTCACGCCTCCCCCCGGCCCGCGCACCGTACGGCCCGCCGCCTCCCCGCCGCGGCCGTCCGGGCGCGGGCCGGCTCCGTACGATCTCCCGCCGGTCCGCGCGGCACGCGCCGTAGGGTGCTGGTATGACGGAGGGAGCAACGGTGGACGCAGCGGCCGTAAGGGTGCGGGGACTGTGGAAACGGTTCGGGCAGCAGATCGCCGTCGCGGGGGTGGATCTGGAGCTGCCGGCGGGCCGGTTCATCGGGCTCGTCGGGCCGAACGGCGCCGGAAAGACCACCACGCTCTCGATGGTCACCGGACTGCTCCGGCCCGACCAGGGCACGGTCGAGGTGGTCGGCCACGACGTGTGGCGCGACCCGGCCGAGGTGAAGGCCCGGATCGGCGTGCTGCCGGAGGGACTTCGCCTCTTCGAGCGACTGTCGGGACGTGAACTGCTCGCCTACAACGGCCGGTTGAGGGGGATGCCCGGCGCCGAGGTCGACCGACGGGCCACCCAGCTCCTCGACGTCCTCGACCTGGCGGGCGCCCAGCACAAGCTCGTCGTCGACTACTCGACCGGCATGCGCAAGAAGATCGGGCTGGCGGCCGCGCTGCTGCACAACCCCGAGATCGTGTTCCTGGACGAGCCGTTCGAGGGCGTCGACCCGGTCTCCGCGCAGATCATCCGCGGGGTGCTGGAGCGGTACACCGCCTCCGGCGCGACCGTCGTCTTCTCCTCCCACGTGATGGAACTGGTCGAGTCGCTGTGCGACTGGGTCGCGGTGATGGCCGCCGGGCGCATCCGCGCGCACGGTCCGCTCGCCGAGGTGCGCGGCGACGCGCCCTCGCTCCAGCAGGCGTTCCTCGAACTCGTCGGCGCGAGCGGCCGCGACGCCGCCTCCGACCTCGACTGGCTGGGCGGCGGCGCCCGATGAGCGCCGCCGCACCGGACGCGCCGGGCACCGCCCCGCTGCCCGGCCCGGCCCCGGCGACGGACCGGTCGGTGCCCGGCGCGTCCCTCACCCCGGTCTTCGTACGGCTGAAGGTGTCGCTGCTGCGCAACGGCCTGCGGCAGTCGGCGGGCCGGCGGGCGGCGTACGTGGCGACCGCGGTCGTCGTGCTGCTGTTCGCGGCGCTGCAACTGCTCGGCCTGATCGCGCTGCGCGGCCACGCCCACGTCGAGTCGCTCGCGGTGCTGCTCGCCGCGGTCGTGGGGCTCGGCTGGGCCGTGATGCCGCTGTTCTTCCCCGGCGGCGACGAGACCCTCGACCCGACCCGCCTGGTGATGCTCCCGCTGCGCCCGCGCCCGCTGGTGCGCGCCCTGCTCGTGGCGTCGCTGGTGGGCATCGGTCCGCTGTTCACCCTGTGCCTGTACGCGGGTTCGGTGATCGCGGTGGCGCACGGCGGGGCCGCGTACGCGACCGCGGTCGTGGCCGTCGTGCTGGGGCTGCTGGTCTGCGTGGCGCTCGCCCGTACCGTGGCCGCCGCCAACATCCGCCTGCTGAGCAGCCGCAAGGGCCGCGACCTCGCGGTGCTCAGCGGCCTCGTCGTCGCGATCGGCGCGCAGCTCGTCAACTTCGGTGCGCAGCGCCTCGGTTCGAGCGGGCTGTCCCAGCTCGACCCGGTCGGCGACGTGGTGCGCTGGGTGCCCCCGGCCTCGGCCGTCGGCGCCGTGCACGCCGTGAGCGAGGGCGATTACGCCACCGGCGTCGCCCAACTCGCCATCAGCGCGACCACGTTGGCGGTGCTCATCGTCCTGTGGGCGCGCAGCCTGACCAAGCTGATGACGGCGCCCGACGGTTCGACGCTCCAGGCCGACGGCCCGGCCGGCCGCGAGCGGTCCTCGTCCCGGCGCCCGCGGCTGCTGCCGTCGGGGCGCACCGGCACGGTCATGGAGCGCACCCTGCGGTACGTGTGGCGCGACCCGAAGACCAAGGCGGCGTGGGTGACCTCGCTGGCCATCGGTGTGCTGGTGCCGGTGTTCAACGCGATCCAGGGCGCCGGCTCGGTGTACTTCTCCTGCTTCGCGGCGGGGATGCTCGGCATCCAGATGTACAACCAGTTCGGGCAGGACACGTCCGCGTTCTGGATGGTCGCGATGACGATCTCCTCGCCGCACGACGCGTACGTCGAACTGCGGGGCAGGGCACTGGCGTTGCTGTCGATCACCCTGCCGTACGCGACGCTCGTCACCGTGCTGACGACGGCGCTGCTCGGTGAGTGGGGGCGGCTGCCGGAGGTGCTGGGCCTGTCCCTCGCGCTGCTCGGCGCGATGCTGGCGACCGGGGCGTGGACGTCGGCCCGCTTCCCGTACTCGATCCCGCAGGAGGGCTACAAGAACGTCGCCCCGGGCCAGTCCGGGCTCGCCTGGATCGCGATCTTCGGCGGGATGGTCTCCTCGGCCCTGCTGTGCGCGCCCGTGATCGCGGCGGTGATCTGGCTGAACGTCAGCGCGGACGGCGACGCGTGGAGCTGGCTGCTGCTGCCCGCGGGCGCCGCGTACGGCGCGGGCGTGACCGTGCTCGGGCTGCGGATGGCCGCGCCGCGCACGGCGGCCAGGCTGCCGGAGATCCTGGCGGCGGTGAGCCGGGGCTGAGCCCCGCCGCCCGCCCGGTCCGGCTACGTGGCGAGCACTCCGTCGAGGAACGGCTCGACCGCCGCGCGCCAGCCGTCCGGCTGGTCGAGGTGCATCAGGTGGCCCGCGTCCTGCACCTCCGCGTACTGGCCGCGGGGCAGCACGCGGACCATCTCCTGCGCCTCGGCCCGGCCGAGCGCGCCGTCGAGGCCGCGCACGACGAGCGTGGGGCACTGGACCTGGGTCAGCTCCTCCCAGTGCGCGTCGTAGACCCAGGTCGCCCGGGAGGCCAGCATCTGCTCGGGTTCGAAGACCGGACGCCAGCCGTCCGCCGCCCGCTGCATCACGTCGGCGTAGAAGGCGCCGCGCGCGGGGCTCGGTCGCTCCACCCAGGGGTCGTCCTCGCCGAACCACTTGCGGACGTCGGCGAGCGTGGCGAACGGGACCGGCCAGGACCGGAACCAGTCCGTCCACTCGCGCTGCGAGGCGGCGCCGAGGGCACTGGCGCGCATGTCGCAGACGACCAGGGCGCGCACCAGGTCGGGCCGCTTGGCGGCGACCTGCCAGGCGGTCAGGGCGCCCATCGCGTGGCCCACGAGCACGGCCGGGGCGAGACCGAGCTGTTCGAGGGCGGCCTCGACGTCGCCGACGTAGGCGTCCCGGGTGAAGGCGGCGTACGGGGGCTTCTCGCTCTGGCCGTGGCCGCGCTGGTCCAGGGCCACCACGCGGTGCCGGGCGGAGAGCCAGCGGGCGGTGGACGCCCAGTGCGAGGCACGGCCCATCAGGCCGTGCAGCAGCAGGACACCGGAGCCGTCCGGGGACGGCCCCGTCCCGCCGGGACCCTCGGGGCCCGGTCGCTCCGGCAGTCCGGCCGCCGCCTCCGGGCCGGGCGGGCCGGTGAACTCCCAGGCGGCCAGGCGTACGCCACCCGCTCCGGTCACGTCGATGCGCCGCGCCATGGTCCTGGCACCCCCAAGCTCCGCTGGGACGGCCTGTCGCGCGGTGCCGGCCGGTCCTGCTCGGACCGCTCCCGCCCGCCTCGCGCCACCGCCGTCCTGCCGTGTGCTGCTGTTGCGTACCGCGTCACGCGCCTCGTGCCGTCGCGCCGGTGCTGCCGCTCCCGTCGGTCGCGCTGCCGTGTGCCACCGTCGGGGCGGCCCACGACCGGCAGATTATCGAATGTGTATTCGAAAATACTGCCTCTGCCGACAACACCCCTCGTTCGAGTGACCGCGTCCGGGGAATGATCGCCGCCGCCACGGGGAGATTTTCAGCGGGAGGCGGGCCGCTCGGGGAAGACGGTCCGCAGGGGACGACCCTGAGAGCTCGGGGCTCCGGGTCGGAACAGGGGAGGACAGGCCCCGGCGCCGCAAGGCGCCGGGGCCCTCCACTTCTCTCCGGCCGTGCGGGCCCGCACGGCCCGCCCGGCCGGCACAGTCGTCACGGCACATCCTCCCGCCCCTCCCCGACCGGATGACATCGCTGTCGGGCGGCCGGAGTTCCTTCGGTCATATGCCTCACGGGACAGCCTGGCACGCGAACGGCCCCGGCGCTGCGATTCCGCACACAGAATCTTCGACGGGCGCACGGCCCCGTCGGCCCCGCGCCAACCCGTGCGCGGACAAAGACATTTGACGGTCCGTCGGATCACCGGACCGTCGGGCCGAGGGGGGCGCGGTCAGCGCTTGGCGACGAACACGTGCGCCGCGACGTCCGAGTCCAGCTCGGCCGCCTCGCCGCTGCTGCCCACGAGCACCCCGCCGGCCGACTCCGTCACGCTGACGACCTCGCCGGGCTGCACGCCGGCCCGCCGCAGGGTGTACATGAGCTGGGCGTCCGTCTGGATGGGCTCGCCGATCCGGCGGACCACGACCGTCTTGCCCTCGGCGCCCGGGTTCAGCTCGGCGAGCGAGACCATGCTGTCGTCGAGGAACGGGTCCGCGCCGTCCTTCTCGCCCAGCTCCTCCAGACCCGGGATCGGGTTGCCGTACGGGGACTCGGTGGGGTGGCGCAGCAGTTCGAGAACGCGGCGCTCGACGGCCTCGCTCATCACGTGCTCCCAGCGGCAGGCCTCGGCGTGCACCTGCTCCCACTCCAGGCCGATCACGTCGACGAGCAGACACTCGGCGAGGCGGTGCTTGCGCATCACGCGCGTGGCCAGGCGGCGGCCCTCGTCCGTGAGCTCCAGATGCCGGTCGCTCGCCACGGACACCAGGCCGTCGCGCTCCATGCGCGCGACCGTCTGGCTCACCGTGGGGCCGCTCTGGTCGAGCCGCTCGGCGATTCGGGCGCGCATGGGGACCACACCTTCCTCTTCCAGCTCAAGGATGGTGCGGAGATACATCTCCGTGGTGTCGATCAGTCCGGACATACGTGCCCCTTGATTACCTCTGCCGGCAGCTTGACGGCTCACCGGCGCGTGTGCTGGCCCTGAACTCAATTCTGACGCATCCCGCCGACAAGCGTGCCTCCTCGGCGCAACGGCTGCGTCGATCCGGTCGCGGGAGCCCGCGACCGGCCCGTACCGGGTGTCCTTGGTGTCCCACGGGCCCCGGCGGACGACGTCCGCCCCCGTACCAACACCGTCCGACCGTATTGACATCCCATTGGTCCGGACCGCACCGTGATCGGCGGCACGAGCGGCCCACCACCGCCGGTCCGCGCTCCACCGACACCTCGAACGACGACACCTCCAAGGGGCTTCGCCGATGAGCGACCGCAAGCTGGCCGAGCAGTTCTTCGACGCCGCGATCGGGCTGTTGCAGCGGGTCCGCGACGAGGAGGACGAGTCTGTCACGGCCGCCGGGACTCTACTCGCCGACACCGTCGCCGAGGGCGGACGCCTGTTCGCCTTCGGGGCCGGCCACTCGTCCCTCGCCGCGCAGGACCTGGTCTACCGGGCCGGCGGGCTCGCCCTGATGAACCTGCTGGCGGTGCCCGGCGCCGTCGGCGTGGACGTCGTCCCCGCCACGCTCGGCTCCGCGCTCGAACGCGTCGACGGGCTCGCCGCCGCCGTCATCGACACCTCGCCGCTGCGCGCGGGCGACGCCCTCGTGATCGTGTCCCTGTCCGGCCGCAACGCCCTGCCCGTCGAGATGGCGATGAACGCCCGCGCCCTCGGCGTGCGGGTGATCGGCGTGACGTCGGTCGTGTACGCGGCGGAGACCAGCTCCCGGCACTCCTCGGGGACGTACCTCAAGGACCACTGCGACGTCGTCCTCGACTCGAAGATCGCGATCGGCGACGCCGAACTCACCCTGGACACCATCCCCGCGCCCTTCGCGCCCGCCTCGACCGTCGTCACCTCGGCGCTGCTCCAGGCGGTCACCGCCACCGCCGCCGGACTCCTCGCCGACCGCGGCATCGAACCGCCACTGCTGCGTTCCGGCAACGTCGACGGCGGCCACGAGTGGAACGGGCGCGTTTTCAAGGAGTACGCGGACCGGATCTTCTACCAGCGCTGACCCGCCGGGGGACCGGCACAGGACCGGGGCACGGGCGCACCGCGGGGCGCGCGCATATCGCTGCAACGCCCGCCGGTGCAACGATTCCCCCAATCTTGCGGGAACCCCGTGTGCGCTGTGTCACGTTCGAGTTGAATGATGGCCAGTGAGCGAGAGCGAACCGACGCGGTGTACGTGCGGCGCGGCCTGCAGGGGGGTCCGGGTGAGTGCTTCCAGGCGTAGCGGGACCACCGACGAGCTGGGGCCGGACGACCCCGGCCCCGGTGGCACGGACCGGGAGGGACCGGTGGATCCGGAGGAACCGGAGGGGCCCGGCAGTTCGGACCTGCTGGCCGCGCTGCTGGACGGGATGGACGCGGCGCTGTGCGCCTTCGACGCGGACGGGGTGGTCACCCACTGGAACCGCGAGGCCGAGCGCATCCTCGGCTGGAGCGCCGAGGACGCCGTCGGGCGCCGGGGGTTCGCCGGGTGGGCGGTGCGCAGCGCCGACGCCGAGGAGATCGAGAGCAGGCTGCTCGCGGCCATGCACGCGCCGGGCCGGCAGGTGCACGAGTTCGCGCTGCTGACCAAGGAGGGCGGCCGGGTCCTGGTGCGGACGCAGTCCGCGGCCGTGCGCGGCCCCGACGGCAAGCCCGCCGGCCTGTACTGCGCCTTCAGCGAGGTGCACGCGCAGATCGACCTGGAGCGGTCCATCGCCCTGAGCGAGGCCCTGTTCGAGGACGCCGCCTGGGGTGTCGTCCTCGTCGACGCGGACCTGCGGCCCGCCGTCGTCAACGCGCACGCGGCCCGCGCCCTGAGCACCGGCCGCACCGCGGTCCTCGGCCGTCCGCTGGGCGAACTGCTGTCCCAGGGCGTCGAGGAACTGGAGAGCGCCCTGACGTACGTCCTCGCCGAGGGCGCGCCGCCCGCTCCGGCCGAGATCTGGGTCGGCGTGCGCACACCGGAGGGCGAGAAGCGCCGGTGCTGGCGCAGCGGCTTCCTGCGGCTGTCCTCCCCGCTCGCCGAGGAACCCGTTCCGCTGGGCGTGGGCTGGCTGTTCCAGGACGTGACGGAGACCAAGCAGAGCGAGCAGGAGGCGGCCCTGCTGCGCTTCCGCTCCAACCAGCTCCACCGCGCCGCCCGTGCCGCCGCGGAGTGCGAGGACCCGCGCGAGGCGGCGGCCGTGCACCTGGACTTCGCGCTCGCCGGGTTCGCCGACCACGCCCTGGTCGACCGGGTCGCCGGCGGCTCGCTGCCCGACGGCGGGGCGTCCGCCGGACCGGTGCGCCTGGTCCGGGTGGCCGCCACTCCCTCCGGTGCCCCGGGGCCGAGCCTGCTGTCCGGCCAGGCGGGACTGCCGCTGCGGTACGGCGAGGAGCACCCGGCGGTGCAGTGCGTGGAGCGCACCGGTTCGGTACGGGTCTCCGCCGGGTCGGTGGCGCCGGAGCAGTCGCGGGCCTGGGCGCTGAGCCGGCAGTGGCCGCCGGACGCGGTGCACGCGCTGTGCGCGGTGCTGCGCAGCCGGGGGCGGACGCTCGGCGTGGTGACGTTCCTGCGCGGCGCGGGCCGCGGCGCCTTCGAGCGGACGGACGCGGCGTACGCCGAGGACGTGGCCGTACGGATCGCGGCGGCCCTGGACCTCGCGACCCCGGCCGGGGAGCAGCGGGGGTAGGCCGCCCGGACTGCTCCGCTCTGTCCGATTTCCATGACTCGTAAAAAGGGGTTGATCGGGGCCCGGCCGGTTCCTAGGGTGTGCGGTACACGGGAAGGGAGGTGGTTCCGGAGATGTATGCAAACCGGACGCGTGAGGTGACTGCGGGCTAGCGGCCCGCCACCACACTCGGTGCGGTGTCGGACCAGCGGGCGCGAGACGTCCGCAGCCAGCCCCAGACCAGAGCAGTCACCCGACCCGCGAGCTCGCCGGTACGTCCGGCCGGCTCCTCCGCACCGCGGAGGGACCCGAGCTCGCGGGTCGTTCCCGTCTCCCGGCCCCCGTTCAGGGGCTGAGCCGCTCCACGAGCCAGGTGCCGTCGGGCCGGGCCGTGTACCGCAGGCGGTCGTGCAGGCGGTTGTCCCTGCCCTGCCAGAACTCCACGGTCTCCGGGACGACGCGGAACCCGCCCCAGTGGGGCGGCACCGGAACCTCGGAGCCCTCGGGGTAGCGAGCACTCAACTCGGCGTAGGCGGTGTCCAGTTGCTCGCGCGAGGGGACCACCGCGGACTGGTCGCTGGCCCACGCGCCGAGCTGCGACCCGTGCGGGCGGCTGCGGAAGTACGCCGCGGTCTCGTCCCGGGGAACCCGGCGCGCGGTGCCCGTGACCAGGACCTGGCGGGCCAGCGGGTGCCAGGGGAAGAGCAGCGCGACGTGCGGGTTGGCCGCGAGTTCGCGCCCCTTGCGGGAGTCGTAGTTGGTGTAGAAGACGAAGCCGTCCGGGTCGTGGCCCTTCATCAGCACGGTGCGTGAACTGGGCCGTCCCGCGGCGTCCGCCGTGGAGACCACCATCGCGTTCGCCTCGTGCAACTGCCCCCGTACGGCGGCCTGCGCGGCCTGCTCGAACCAGCGGGCGAACTGTGCCATCGGGTGCGCGGCCAGCGCGTCCTCGTCGAGTCCCTCGGCCCGGTAGCGCTCGCGCATCGCGGCGGGGTCGGCGGCCACCGGCGGCGCGGGGGCGCGGGCCGCGGCGAGCGCCACGACGGAGTCGGCGGCGGTCTCGGCGGCGGCCGCCGCGGGGGGCACCCGCTCGGGTGCGTGGCCCTCGGGGGAGCCGGGCCGGGGGGCGTGGTCGGGCGTGCGGTCCATCACGCGGTCATCCTGCCGTACGGTCGGCCGGGGGCGCACGGGGACCGGCGTGGCACTGAGTGCCGCGGACTCTCCCCAAAGGTGGCACTCAGGGTTATCGTGCTGATGGCGTTCCGGTTGCGGAGCCGCACCGGGGCGACCGCTCCGGACCCGGAGCAGCATGCCCCCGGAGCCACCGTCCGCCGCACACACCACGTCACGAGGAGCCGCCTGATGTCCGACTTCGTACCCGGACTCGAAGGAGTCGTCGCGTTCGAGACGGAGATCGCCGAACCGGACAAGGAGGGCGGCGCCCTGCGGTACCGGGGCGTCGACATCGAGGACCTGGTCGGCCACGTCTCGTTCGGCCACGTCTGGGGCCTGCTGGTCGACGGCGCGTTCAACCCCGGGCTGCCGCCCGCTGAGCCGTTCCCGATCCCGGTGCACTCCGGCGACATCCGCGTGGACGTGCAGTCCGCCCTCGCGATGCTCGCGCCGGTGTGGGGGCTGAAGCCCCTGCTGGACATCGACGCCGAGCAGGCCCGCAACGACCTGGCCCGCGCCGCCGTCATGGCCCTGTCGTACGTCGCGCAGTCGGCGCGCGGCCAGGGCAGCGCGATGGTGCCGCAGCGCGAGATCGACAAGGCGAACTCGATCACCGAGCGGTTCATGATCCGCTGGCGCGGCGAGCCCGACCCCCGGCACGTGGCCGCGGTCGACGCGTACTGGACCAGCGCCGCCGAGCACGGCATGAACGCCTCCACGTTCACCGCCCGCGTCATCGCCTCGACCGGCGCGGACGTGGCCGCCGCCCTCTCCGGCGCGGTCGGCGCGATGTCCGGCCCGCTGCACGGCGGGGCGCCGTCGCGGGTGCTCGGCATGATCGAGGAGATCGAGCGCACCGGGAACGCCGAGGCCTGGGTCAAGCAGGCGCTGGACCGCGGCGAACGCCTGATGGGCTTCGGCCACCGCGTGTACCGCGCGGAGGACCCGCGGGCCCGCGTCCTGCGCCGCACGGCCCGCGAACTGGGCGCCCCGCGCTACGAGATCGCCGAGGCCCTGGAGAAGGCCGCCCTCGCGGAGCTGCACGCCCGCCGGCCCGACCGGGTGCTCGCCACGAACGTCGAGTTCTGGGCGGCGATCCTGCTGGACTTCGCGGAGGTCCCGGCGCACATGTTCACGTCGATGTTCACCTGCGCCCGGACGGCGGGCTGGTCCGCGCACGTCCTGGAGCAGAAGCGCACCGGGCGCCTGGTGCGGCCGTCCGCCCGCTACGTCGGCCCCGGGCCCCGGGGGCCGCAGGCCGTCGACGGCTACGCGGACATCGCGCACTGAGGAGCGGGCGGCACCGGGCCGGGGGCGCGCGCGTCCCCGGCCCGAGCGGTGTGCCGTCAGTCCAGCGCCGCGTCCAGCAGGCCCGCCCACTGGGCGACCACCCGTTCGCGGCGCGGGCCGTCGTCCGTCAGCAGGTTCGCGAGGCCCAGGCCCCGGGCCATGTCCAGCAGGCCCTGGACCGTTTCGCGCACCCCCGGCCGAGACTCGTCGGCCGCGAGCAGGTCCACCGCGATACGGTGCGTCTCGCGGCCCACCTTGGCCTCCAACTCCGTTACGCGGCCGCCCAGTTGCTCCTCGTTCGAGGCCGCCACCCACAGGTGCAGCGCGGCCCGGAACAGCGGGCCCGTGAAGAGGTCCACGATGGCCGTCACCACCGCGCGGCGGTCACCGGCGCCGTCCGGGAAGAGGTCGCGCAGCATCGTGGAGCGCTCCTCCGCGACGTACTCGACGGCCGCCGTGAACAGGTCCTCGCGGGTGGGGAAGTGGTGCTGGGCCGCGCCCCGCGAGACGCCCGCCCGTTCCGCCACGACCTGGACCGTCGACCCCGCCCAGCCGTGCTCGGCGAGGCAGGCGACCGCCGCCGCCAGCAGCCGCTGCCGGGTGGCGCGGCTGCGGTCCTGCTTGGGCACCCGGTCGGTCGCACCCGCCGTCCGGCCGCCCACGCGTTCCTCCGCGTTCACACCACCCATGCCGCGTCCCGTCTCTCCAGGAAGGCCGTCATCCCCTCGCGTGCCGGTGCCGAGGCGAACAGCCGGGCGGAGAGCGCGGTCAGGTCGTCCGCGTCGCGGTCGAAGGTCTCCAGAACCCTAGCCGTGAGGAGTCGCTTGGTGGCCGCCAGCCCCTCGGGGGCCGAGCGGCGCAGGCCGTCGAGCACGGGGGCCAGTACCGCGTCGGCGTCGTCCCCGGTGTCGGTCGCGAGCCCCGCGCGGACCGCCTCGGCCGGGCCGAAGCGCTCGCCGGTGAGGTAGTAGCGGCCCAGGGCGCGCGGATCGGCGCGGGGCAGCAGCGGCAGGGAGATGACGGCGGGCGCGACGCCGATGCGCACCTCCGTGAAGGCGAACGTCGCCCCGGCCGAGACGATCGCGATGTCGCAGGCGCCCAACAGGCCCAGGCCGCCCGCGCGCACGTGTCCCGTCACCCGTGCCACCACCGGCTTCGGCAGCTCGACCACCTGCCTCAGCAGGGCGACCAGGGACGGGGGCGCGGGCGGGTCGCGCAGGTCCGCGCCCGCGCAGAACGTGTTGCCGGTGTGGGTCAGGACCACCGCGCGGACGTCGTCGTCCTTCGCGCAGTCGGCGAGCGCGGCTGAGAGGGCGTCGACCAGCGTGGCGGACAGGGCGTTGCGGGTCCCGGGCGAGTCGAGGCTCAGGGTCTCGATCCCCCGTTCGTGGCTGCGGCCGACCGTGCTCATGCCTGCTCCGCCTCCCGGGTCAGCCGCTCGCGGAGTTCGCGGCGCAGGATCTTGCCGGAGGCCGCGCGCGGCACGGCGTCGACGAAGGTGACCGCGCGGACCCGCTTGTACGGGGCGACGCGTTCGGCGACGTACAGCATGACCTCCGTCGCACCGAGGGCGTCCGCGGTGGGCCGGCGGACCACGAAGGCGTGCGGGACCTCGTTGTTGTCCTCGTTGTAGACGCCCACGACGGCGGCGTCGGCGACCGACGGATGGGTGAGCAGCAGTGCTTCGAGTTCGGCCGGTGCGACCTGGAAGCCCTTGTACTTGATGAGCTCCTTGACCCGGTCGACCACGAACAGCCAGCCGCCGGCGTCGACATGACCGACGTCGCCGGTGTGCAGCCAGCCGTCGGGGTCGATCATCTCCGCGGTCGCCCGCGGGTTGCCGAGGTAGCCCTTCATCACCTGCGGGCCGCGGATGAGGATCTCGCCGGGCTCGCCGGTGCCGAGGTCCTTGCCCGAGCCGTCCAGGGCGGTGATGCGCATCTCGGTGCCGGGCAGGAGCTTGCCCGCGGTTCCGGCGGGCGCGTCCGTGGCGTCCAGCGGGACCATGTGCGTGCCGGGCGACAGTTCCGTCATGCCGTACGCCTGGCCGACGGGCGGCAGCCCGAGCCGTTCGGCGCAGGCTTTCGCGAGCGCCGCGTCCAGCGGGGCGGCGGCGCTGAGCACGTGCCGCAGCGACGAGAGGTCGTGGTCGGCGACCGACGGGTGCTTGGCGAGGGCGAGGACGATCGGCGGCGCCACGTACAGGTCGGTGATGCGGTGCTTCTCGATCGCCGCGAGAAACGTGTCGAGTTCGAAGCGCGGCAGCACGACGACGGTGGAGCCCCGGCGCAGCGGGCCGTTCATCAGCGCGGTCAGCCCGTAGATGTGGAAGAAGGGCAGGACGGCCAGCACCCGGTCGCCGGGGCCCGTGTCGGCGAGCGGTTCGAGCTGGGCGAGGTTGGTGGCGATCTGCCGGTGGGTGAGCATCACGCCCTTGGGGGTGCCGGTGGTGCCGGAGGAGTAGGGCAGCGCGGCGACGTCGGTGGCGGGGTCGATGTCGACGTCGGGCTCGGGCGCGGTCGAGGCGAGCATGTCGATCAGCGAGCGGTGACCGGGCGCGCTGTCGCAGACGAAGATCTCCTGGATGCCGCCCGCGATCTCGGCGGCGCGGCGGGCCGACGTGAGCAGCGGCGAGACGGTGACGATCCACCGGGCCCCGGAGTCGCGGAGCTGCTTGGCGAACTCCTCGGGCGTGGCGAGCGGATGCACCGTGGTGACGGCGGCGCCCGCACGGGTCGCGGCGTAGAACGCGGGCGGGAAGGCGACCGTGTTGGGGCTGTGCAGGGCGAGCACGTCGCCCTTGCGCAGTCCCGCCTCGGCCAGCCCGGCGGCGATCCTCCGGTGGAAGGTGTCCAACTGCGCGTACGTGAGCGTGGTGCCGTCGGTGCCGTCGACGAGCGCCGGGGTGTCGCCGAATTCGGCGGCCCGGCCCAGGACCGCCTCGTGGATGGGCAGTTCGATGGGTGGGACGTCTGCGTACTCGCTGCGGAACACGGTTCCTCCTGGTACGACGCTGTACGAAGGGAACGGGCGGACCCTGCCAACTCAACTACGCCTAGTACGACTTGGGGAGCCCCAGGGTCTGGTGGGAGACGAAGTTCAGGATCATCTCCCGGCTCACCGGCGCGATCCGCGCCACGCGGGCGGCGGTGACCAGCGAGGCGAGGCCGAACTCGCGGGTGAGGCCGTTGCCGCCGAGGGTGTGCACGGCCTGGTCGACCGCGCGCACGCACGCCTCCCCCGCCGCGTACTTGGCCATGTTGGCCGCCTCGCCCGCGCCCATGTCGTCGCCCGCGTCGTAGAGGGCCGCGGCCTTCTGCATCATCAACCTGGCCATCTCCAGGTCGATGTGGGCCTGCGCGAGGGGGTGCGCGATGGCCTGGTGGGCGCCGATCGGGGTCTTCCACACGGTGCGTTCCCGGGCGTACTCGATCGCGCGGGCGAGCGCGAAGCGGCCCATGCCGATGGCGAACGCGGCGGTCATCACGCGTTCGGGGTTGAGGCCGGCGAAAAGTTGCAGCAGCCCCGCGTCCTCGTCGCCGACGAGCGCCTCGGCCGGCAGCCGCACGTCGTCGAGGACCAGCTCGAACTGCTTCTCCGCGCCGTGCAGTTCCATGTCGATCCGGTGGCGGCCGAACCCCTCCGCGTCGCGCGGGACGATGAAGAGGCAGGGCTTGAGCCTGCCGGTGCGGGCGTCCTCGGTCCGGCCCACGATCAGGGTGGCGTCCGCGATGTCCACGCCGGAGACGAACACCTTGCGCCCGGTGAGCAGCCAGTCGGTGCCGTCCCGCCGGGCGGTGGTGGTGATGCGGTGCGAGTTGGACCCGGCGTCGGGCTCGGTGATGCCGAACGCCATGGTGCGGGTGCCGTCGGCGAGGCCGGGCAGCCACTCCCGCTTCTGCGCCTCGGTGCCGAACCGGGCGATGACCGTGCCGCAGATGGCGGGCGAGACCACCAGCATCAGCAGCGGACAGCCGGCCGCGCCCAACTCCTCGAGGACGATGGACAGTTCGGCTATGCCGCCGCCCCCGCCGCCGTACTCCTCGGGCAGGTTCACCCCGAGGTAGCCGAGCTTGCCCGCCTCCGACCAGAGTTCGTCGGGCCGGCCGCCCTCCTCGACGATCCGGGCCAGGTAGGCGCGCCCGTACCGCTTGCCGAGGGCGGCGACCGCGGTGCGCAGGTCCTTGTTCTCCTGGGTTTCCAGCGTGGCGCTCACGGTTCCTGGTCCTCCTGTACGACGGCGAGCAGGGCGCCGACCTCGACCTGGCGGCCGGGTTCGGCGTGCAGGGCCCGGAGGGTCCCCGCGACAGGTGCGGTGATGCGGTGTTCCATCTTCATGGCCTCCAGCCACAGCAGCGGCTGTCCGGCCGCGACCGCCGAGCCGACCGCGAGACCGTCCGCGACGCGGACGACGGTGCCGGGCATCGGGGCGAGCAGTGAGCCCGGGGCGCGCTGGGCGGCCGGGTCGGCGAAGCGCGGCAGGGCGGTGAGCGCGGTGGCGTTCACGTGGACCTGGTCGCCGTACCGGGCGACGGTGAACCTCCGGCGTACGCCCTCGACTTCGAGGACGACGAGACCGGCGTCGGCGTGCACGACGCGGACGCCGTCGGCGGCGGGACCGGTGCGGGTGTGCCTGTAGTGGACCTCGGTCTCCGCGCCGCCGACCGCGTACCGCCTGGTCTGGGGGGCGGAGGGGAGGTTGCGCCAGCCGCCGAACCGCGACCCGCCGCGCGCCGCGTCGGCGAGGGCGGCGGCGAGCGGGGCGTGCGGGTCGGGGACGGTGGCCGTGAGGGCGGCGAGGTGGCGGTCGTAGAAGCCGGTGTCCATGCGGCCGCCGGTGAACTCCTCGTGCCGCAGGGAGCGGACGAGCAGGTCGCGGTTGGTGACCGGGCCGTGCACCGCCGCCCGTTCCAGGGCGCCCGCCAGCGCGCGGACCGCCTCGGCGCGGGTGGGCGCGTGGGCGACGGCCTTGGCCAGCATGGGGTCGTAGTGCACCCCGATCCGGTCGCCGTCGCCGTAGCCGGAGTCCAGGCGGACCCCGGGGACGCGGAGGCGGTGCAGGGTGCCGGTCTGCGGTGCCCAGGCGTGCGCGGGGTCCTCGGCGTAGAGGCGGGCCTCCACCGCGTGCCCGTGCGGGGCCGGGGGCTCCGGGTCGAGGGCCCCGCCCTCGGCGACCCGCAGTTGCAGGGCGACCAGGTCGACGCCGAACACCGCCTCGGTGACCGGGTGTTCGACCTGGAGGCGGGTGTTCATCTCCAGGAAGTGGGCGCGTCCGCCGGCCACCAGGAACTCCACCGTGCCCGCGCCGCGATAGCCGACGGCGGCGGTGGCGCGGCGGGCCGCCGCGTACAGCTCCTCGGTGAGCTCCGGGGACAGGCCGGGCGCCGGGGTCTCCTCGATCACCTTCTGGTGGCGGCGCTGGAGGGAGCAGTCCCGGGTGCCGAGCACCCACACGGTGCCGTGCGCGTCGGCGAGCACCTGCACCTCGACGTGGCGCCCGCCCTCGACGTACGGCTCGACGAACACCTCGCCGTCCCCGAAGGCGCTCGCCGCCTCCGCCCGCGCCATGCTCAACTCGGCTTCCAGCTGGGCGAGTTCGCGCACCACGCGCATGCCGCGTCCGCCGCCGCCCGCCGCCGCCTTCACCAGCACCGGAAGGTCGTCCTCGGTGACCTCGGTGAGCGGTTCGACGCCCATCAGTTCCTTGGCGCGGGTCTTGGAGGCCATCGCCTCGATCGCCTCCGGGGGCGGGCCGACCCAGATCAGCCCGGCGTCCCGGACGGCGCGGGCGAAGTCCGCGTTCTCGGAGAGGAACCCGTAGCCCGGGTGCACCGCGTCGGCGCCCGCCGCGACGGCCGCCTTCACGATCAGGTCGCCGCGCAGGTAGGTCTCCGCGGGCGTGGCCCCGGGCAGCCGGACGGCGACGTCCGACTCCCGTACGTGCAGGGCCTGTTCGTCGGGATCGGAGTGGACGGCGACCGTGCGGATGCCGGCCGCGCGGCAGGTGCGGAACACGCGGCAGGCGATCTCGCCCCGGTTGGCGACCAGCAGGGTCGAAATCATGGGACGGGTACCTCTCTCGGCTGTCGGAGGGCCTGTGCTGCGGTCACCGCGCTCACATCCGGAAGACGCCGAAGCCGCCGCGCGCGCCCTCGTACGGCGCGTTGTGCAGGGCGGACAGGCACAGACCGAGGACGGTGCGGGTGTCGCGCGGGTCGATGACACCGTCGTCGTAGAGCCGCCCGGACAGGAACATCGGCAGCGACTCCGCCTCGATCTGCTGCTCGACCATGGCGCGCAGAGCGGCGTCCGCCTCGTCGTCGTACGGGCGGCCCTTCGCGGCGGCCGACTGGCGGGCGACGATCGACAGGACGCCCGCGAGCTGCTGCGGGCCCATCACCGCCGACTTGGCGCTCGGCCACGCGAACAGGAACCGCGGGTCGTAGGCCCGCCCGCACATCCCGTAGTGGCCGGCCCCGTAGGAGGCGCCCATCAGCACGGACAGGTGCGGGACACGGGAGTTGGAGACCGCGTTGATCATCATCGCGCCGTGCTTGATGATGCCGCCCTGCTCGTACTCCCGGCCGACCATGTAGCCGGTGGTGTTGTGCAGGAACAGCAGCGGGATGTCGCGCTGGTTGGCGAGCTGGATGAACTGCGCGGCCTTCTGCGACTCCTCGCTGAACAGCACGCCCTGCGCGTTCGCGAGGATGCCGACGGGATAGCCGTGCAGGGTGGCCCAGCCGGTCGCGAGGCTCGCCCCGTACAGCGGCTTGAACTCGTCGAAGTCGGAGCCGTCGACGACGCGGGCCACCACCTCGCGCGGGTCGAAGGGGGTGCGCAGGTCGCCGGGGACGATGCCCAGCAGCTCCTCGGGGTCGTACTTGGGCGGCTCGGCGAGCGGTGGATCGGCGTACGCCTTGCGGTGGTTGAGCCGGGCGACGACGCGGCGGGCCTGGCGCAGCGCGTCCTGCTCGTCCACGGCGAAGTGGTCGGCGAGACCGGAGACGCGGGCGTGCATCTCGGCGCCGCCGAGCGACTCGTCGTCGCTCTCCTCACCGGTCGCCATCTTCACCAGCGGCGGACCGCCGAGGAACACCTTCGCCCGCTCCTTGACCATGATCACGTGGTCGGACATACCGGGCACGTACGCGCCGCCCGCCGTGGAGTTGCCGAAGACGACGGCGACGGTCGGGATGCCGGCCGCGGACAGCCGGGTGAGGTCCCGGAAGATCGCGCCGCCGGGGATGAAGATCTCCTTCTGCGACGGCAGGTCGGCGCCGCCGGACTCGACGAGGCTGATGCAGGGCAGCCGGTTGGCGAGCGCGATGTCGTTGGCGCGCAGGGCCTTCTTCAGGCTCCACGGGTTGCTCGCGCCGCCGCGCACGGTCGGGTCGTTGGCGGTGATCAGGCACTCGACGCCCTCGACGACCCCGATGCCGGTGACGAGCGAGGCACCCACCGTGTACTCGCTGCCGTAGCCGGCCAGCGGGGACAGTTCGAGGAACGGGGTGTCGGGGTCGAGCAGCAGCTCGACGCGCTCGCGGGCGAGCAGCTTGCCGCGCCCGCGGTGCCGTTCGACGTACTTCTCGCCGCCGCCCGCGAGGGCCTTGGCGTGCTCGGTGTCGAGGTCGGCGAGCCGGGCGAGCATGGTGTCGCGGTTGGCCCGGTACTCGGGGGCGGCCGCGTCGAGCGCGGTGGGCAGGACGGTCACAGCAGGGCCTCCGGGATGTCCAGGTGGCGGGAGCGCAGCCATTCGCCGAGGGCCTTGGCCTGCGGGTCGAACCGGTGCTGGGCGGCGACGCCCTCGCCGAGCAGCCCCTCGACCACGAAGTTGAGCGCGCGCAGGTTCGGCAGTACGTGCCGGGTGACGGACAACCCGGCGGTCTCGGGCAGGAGTTCGCGCAGACGGTCGACGGTCAGGGTGTGCGCGAGCCAGCGCCAGGCGTCGTCGGTGCGCACCCACACCCCGAGGTTGGCGTCGCCGCCCTTGTCCCCGCTGCGGGCCCCGGCGACGAGACCGAGCGGGGCGCGGCGGGCCGGCCCGCCGGCCGGTGGCGGTGCGGGCAGCGGGGGCTCCGGCACGGCGTCGAGGGCGCGCGTCCGCGACGGCGGCGGTACGGGGTGCCGGGTGCCGTCGGGCAGGACGGCGACGTGCCCGACGGCGTCCTGCGGCTCGTACGCGGAGCTGAAGACGCCGTAGGGGGCGCCGCGTCCGGGCGGTGCGAGGACGGTGAAGCCGGGGTAGCTGGCCAGCGCGAGTTCGACGGCCGCACCGCTCAACGCCCGCCCCACCGGCTCCTGTTCGGGGTCGCGGACGACGAGTCGCAGCAGCGCGCTCGCCGTCTCCTCGGTGTCGGCGTCGGGCCGGTCGGTGCGCACGAGGTCCCACCGCACCTCGGCGGGACGGGACGTGGCGGCGTCGAG
This sequence comes from Streptomyces sp. NPDC008150, assembly GCF_042956945.1. NCBI lineage: Bacteria > Bacillati > Actinomycetota > Actinomycetes > Kitasatosporales > Streptomycetaceae > Streptomyces > Streptomyces sp. NPDC008150. The sequence goes on from NZ_JBIBHJ010000004.1 coordinate 310,601, forward strand.
GGCACCCTCCATCTGGTCCCGCAGCAGGTCGGCCTTGCGCTCGACGTCCAGGCCGGTGAGCACGAACACGACCTCGTTGCGGAAGCCGCCGAGCCTGTTGAGCCCGACCTTGAGCGTGGGCGGCGGTGCCTCGCCGCGCACCCCCTCGATCCGCACCCGGTCGGGCCCGTCCTGGGTGAGCCGCACCGTGTCGAGCCGCGCGGTCACGTCGGGCCCCGGATACCGCACCGGCCCCGTCTCGTAGAGGAGTTGGGCGGTGACGGTGCCGACGTCGACGACGCCTCCGGTGCCGGGGTGCTTGGTGACGACGGCGGTGCCGTCCGCGTGCACCTCGGCGAGCGGGAAGCCGGGGTGCCGCAGCAGGGCGGGGTCGTGCTCGGTGAAGAAGGCGTAGTTGCCGCCGGTGGCCTGCGCGCCGCACTCCAGCACGTGCCCGGCGACGACGGCGCCCGCGAGGGCGTCCAGGTCCCCGGGGCCCCAGCCGAAGTGGGCGGCGGCGGGCCCGGTGACGAGCGCGGCGTCGGTGACCCGCCCGGTGACGACGATGCCGGCGCCCGCGCGCAGCGCCTCGGCGATGCCGAACCCGCCGAGGTAGGCGTGGGCGGTGAGCGCGCCGGGATGCCCGGCGCCCCGGTCGTCCCCCTCGACGTGCGCGACCCGGGCGGGTATCCCGAGCCGCTGCGCCAACTCCCGTACGGCGTCCGCCAGTCCGGCCGGGTTGAGGCCGCCCGCGTTGGTGACGATCCGCACGCCCCGCTCGTGGGCGAGACCGAGGCATTCCTCCAACTGCCGCAGGAACGTGCGGGCGTAACCGTGCTCCGGGTTCTTCAGCCGGTCGCGGCCGAGGATGAGCATGGTCAGCTCGGCGAGGTAGTCGCCGGTGAGGACGTCGAGTTCGCCGCCGGTGAGCATCTCGCGCATCGCGTCGAAGCGGTCGCCGTAGAAGCCGGAGGCGTTGCCCACCCGCAGCGGGCGGGGGCCGTTCACCTGGCGCCGCCCTTCGGCGGGCGGCCCGCGCCGGGCGGGCCCGCGAACGCCTGGGCGATGCCGAGCCAGCGGTCGGCGTCCGGGCCCTCGGCGCGCACGGCGAGGTCGTCGCGGTGGGCGCGCTGGGTCACCAGGAGACAGAAGTCGAGCGCGGGCCCGGTCACCCGCTGCGCGGCGTCCTCGGGTCCGTACGTCCACAGTTCACCGTCCGGGCCGGTGACCTCGACCCTGAACTCCTGGGCGGGCGGGGTGAGTCCGTGCGCGGCGTAGGCGAACGGCAGGGCCCGCACACCGATCCGCACCACCTGCCGCAGCCGTCCGGTCGGGGTGCGCACGGCACCGAGCGCGTCGGCCACGTCCTGCCCGTGCGCCCAGGTCTCCATCAGCCGCCCGGTGGCCATGGAGGCGGCCGACATGGGCGGTCCGAACCACGGGAAGCGCCCGCCCGGCGGCAGCGACCGCAGCGCCTTGTCCAGTGCCGCCCGCCCGGCCCGCCACTGCGCGAGCAGCACGGCCGGGGGCTGCGCGGCACCCTCGGCGGCGGCCTCGTCGACGTTGGCGCCGAGGCTCGCGATCGCCCTGTCGACCTCCGCCGCGAAGGCGTCCGGGTCGGTGGCGGCGAGCAGCGCCTGCCGGTCGGTCCAGGCGAGGTGCGCGATCTGGTGCGCGACGCTCCAGCCGGGCGCGGGGGTGGCGAGGGCCCACTGCTCCTCGTCCAACCCGGCGACGAGCCGGTCGAGTTCCTCGCCTTCCTCGTGCAGGTCGTCGATGACGGGCGTCGGGTCGGACACGGAGACTCCCCCTCGGGCACGACGGTGTGCGGGGCGGTGCGTGAGGGAGCATGGCAGCGGGGCAGGAAACAAGCAAGCGTGCTTGCATGAATTTCCTCCCGGGACGGGGCGCGCGAGGAGTCGCAGTCATCCACAGGGAGCAGTCCATGGCGAGAACGGTCATCGACCTCGACTTCGACATGATCGCGTCCCTGACGGGTCAGCCCGCGGAGTGGGTCGCCCCTCCGGGCAGCGGCGAGCGCTGACGTCCGACCCGCCCCTCAGCCGTCCAGGGGTGGCAGTTTCGAGCGGGCGACCTGGGTGCGGACCGCACCCATGCTTGCCGCGATGACGAGGACCATCGCCACAACCTCCGTCGCCGACAGCGCCTGGCCGAGGACCAGCAGGCCGGCCGTCGCCGCGATCGCCGGTTCCAGGCTCATCATGATCGCGAACGTGGACGCCGGCATGCGGCGCAGTGCCAGGAGTTCGAGCGTGTACGGGAGGACGGACGAGAGCACCGCGACCGCCGCGCCCAGGCCCAGCGTCGAGGGGACGACCAGCTTCGAGCCCGACTCGGCGATCCCCAGCGGCAGGAACACCACCGCGCCCACCGCCATCGCGAGGGCGAGACCGTCCGCCTGCGGGAAGCGTCTGCCGGTACGCGCGCTGAAGACGATGTACAGCGCCCACATCGCGCCCGCGCCCAGCGCGAACGCGGCGCCCACGCGGTCCAGGGAGCCGAAGCCCCCGCCGCCCAGCAGGAACACGCCGCACAGCGCGAGTCCCGCCCACACCAGGTTGACCGCGCGGCGCGAGGCGATGACGGAGAGGGCCAGTGGGCCCAGGACCTCCAGGGTGACGGCGGCGCCCAGCGGGATGCGGGCGACCGCCTGGTAGTAGAGGCCGTTCATGCCTGCCATCGCGACGCCGAACGCGACGATCGTTCCCCAGTCGGCGCGCGAGTGCCCGCGCAGCCGGGGACGGCAGACCGCCAGCAGGACGACCGCGGCGACCGTGAGCCGCAGGCTCACCACGCCGAGCGCGCCCGCCCGCGGAATCAGCTTCACGGCGAGCGCCGCGCCGAACTGCACCGAGATCCCGCCCGCGAGCACCAGGCCCACGGGCCCGAGCGGGCCCAGCCGCGAGCCGCCGTGCGCGGTGGACGGGCCGGTCGCGCCGCCGGCGTCCGGCACGGGCGGCGCCGAGGAGGACGCGGTGGCGCGGGGCGTGTTCACGGGGCCTTCCACAAGGGGCTCGTCTCAGGGTCGGTCGGGCTGGCGGCAACGAGGGTATCCGTACAGCGTGATGCACTTTCCGGTCTAGGGTAATGGACCGCGTCAGGGGTGTGAACCGGTTATGCGCCTGACCTCGCGGCAGGGCGGTGTGCTCCCGCTCACTCCTCCTCCGGCGCCTGCCCCAGCCCCTCCGCCAGCACCTCCGCGAGGTGCCGCCCGCGCACCCCCGCGAGCTGGCTCAACTGGGTACGGCAGGAGAAGCCGTCCGCCAGGACCACCGCGTCGTGCGGCGCCTCCCGCACCGACGGCAGCAGCCGCTCCTCCGCGCACGCCGCCGACACCTCCTCGTGGCCCCGCTCGAAGCCGAAGTTGCCCGCCAGGCCGCAGCAGCCGCCGCTGAGGTCGCCGGTCAGACCGGCCGCGGCGCGCAGCCCGCGGTCGGCGCCGTCGCCGAGGACGGCGTGCTGGTGGCAGTGGGTCTGACCGGCCACCGGGCGGTCCAGGCGCGGAGGCGTCCAGTCCGGGGCGTACCGCTCCAGTGCCTCGGCGAACGTGACGACGGCCCCGGCGAGACGTGCCGCGCGCGGGTCGTCGTGCAGCAGCTCGGGCAGGTCGGCGCGCAGGGCCGCCGCGCAGCTCGGCTCCAGGACGACGACCGGCGGGACGGGTCCGCCGCCGGGCGGCCCGAGGACGGGGCCGAGCAGGTCGAGCGTGCGGCGCAGCACCGCGCGGGCCCGGTCGAGCTGGCCGGTGGAGACGTACGTCAGGCCGCAGCAGACCCGGCCGCCGCGCCCCGCGAGGGGGTTCAGGAACCGCGACCGGCCGTCCCCCACCCGGGCGGGCCCGGTGCGCAGGACCGGCGGCGGGACCGGGTCGAGACCGGCGGCCTCCAGGACCCGTACGGCGGCCCGGCCCACGGACGGCGACAGGTGCTCGGTGAAGGTGTCGGGCCACAGGACGACCACGGGGCGCCCGGACCCTCCGGGCCGCACTCCGGCCGCGCCCCGCGCGGCGATCCGCCGCCCCCACCACCCGGTGAACGTCTCGCGCGCGAGACGGGGCACGTCGCGTCCCGGCGCGATCCCGCCGAGCCGCTTGGCCGCGCGCGCCAACGGACCCACGCGCGCGAGGGCGTTGAACAGCGCCGCCGTGCGGGTGCGGGCGGTCCAGCGCAGCCAGAACGGCAGCCGGCCCATGGTGTAGTGGGCGGCGGGGCGGCGCCGGCCCGCGTAGTGGTGGTGCAGGAACTCCGCCTTGTACGTGGCCATGTCGACGGCGACCGGGCAGTCCGTGCGGCAGCCCTTGCAGGACAGGCACAGGTCGAGCGCGTCCCGCACCTCCGTGGAGCGCCAGCCGTCGGTGACGATCTCCCCGGCGAGCATCTCGTGCAGCAGCCGTGCCCGGCCGCGCGTGGAGTGCTCCTCGGCGCCGGTGGCCCGGAAGGACGGGCACATCACGGACGTCTCGCCGCTCCGGTCCGAACCGTCGCCCGTCGTACGGCACTTGGCGACGCCGACGCAGCGGCGGACCGCCGCCGAGAAGTCGCCCCCGTCGGCCGGGTAGCCGAAGACGACGTCGACCGGGCGGGACGGGAGCACGGCGAACCGCAGGTTGGAGTCCAGCGGGGCGGGGCGGACCAGCATGCCGGGGTTGAGCAGGTCGTCGGGGTCCCAGAGGGCCTTGGCGCGCTCGAACAGGGCGACCGTGCAAGGCCCGTACATGCGCGGCAGCAGTTCCGCGCGGGCCTGCCCGTCGCCGTGCTCGCCGGAGAGGGAGCCGCCGTGCGCGACGACCAGGTCGGCCAGTTCCTCGGAGAAGCGGCGGAAGCGCGCGACGCCCGGGGCCGTCAACAGGTCGAAGTCGATGCGGACATGGATGCAGCCGTCCCCGAAGTGCCCGTACGGGGTGCCCCGCAGGCCGTGCGCGGTGAGCAGCGACCTGAACTCCCGCAGGTAGGGCCCGAGTCGGGCGGGCGGCACCGCGCAGTCCTCCCAGCCGGGCCACGCCTCCGAGCCGTCGGGCATCCGGGTGGCCGTGCCGCTCGCGTCCTCGCGCACCCGCCACAGGGCCCGCTGCCCGGCCCGGTCCGTGACGACGGCGGCGTCGAGCACGTCGGCGGCGCGGACCACGGCGTCGGCGCGAGCACGGGCCTCGGCGGCGGTGGCACCGCCGGTCTCCACGAACAGCCACGCGCCGCCCCGGGGGAGCCCGGCCGGCGACGGCACCAGGTCGGCCGCCATGCCCTCCACGGTGAGCGGCCCGTACGGCAGCAGTCCGGCGGCGGCCTCGGCGGCGGCGCTCTCGTCGGGGTAGCCGAGCACGGCCAGCGCCCGTGCCCGGGGCGCCTCGACGAGCCGCACGACGGCCTCGGTGAGGACGCCGAGGGTGCCTTCGGAACCGCAGAACGAGCGGGCGACGTCCGCGCCGCGCTCGGGCAGCAGGGCGTCCAGGGCGTAACCCGAGATACGGCGCGGAAGTTCGGGGAAGCCGGTGCGCAGCGCCGCCAACTCACCGTCCACCAGGGCCCGCAGACCGTCCGGAGCCCCCGACCAGTCCTGTCCGCACCGGAGTTGTTCACCGCGCGCGGTCAGCACCGACAGGGTGGCGACGTTGTCCGCCGTGGTCCCCCACGCCACCGAGTGGGAGCCGCAGGAGTTGTTGCCGATCATGCCGCCGAGGGTGCAGCGGCTGTGCGTCGAGGGGTCGGGGCCGAAGCGCAGGCCGTGGGGCGCGGCGGCCTCCTGGAGCCGGTCCAGGACCAGGCCGGGCTGGACCACGGCGGTGCGCGTCTCCGGGTCGAGGGACAGCAGCCGGTTCATGTGCCGGGTGAGGTCGAGGACGACGCCGGTGCCGGTGGCCTGCCCGGCGATGGAGGTGCCGCCGCCGCGCGGCACCACCGGCACGCCGTGCTCGCGGCACACGGCGAGGACGGCGGCCACGTCGTCGGCGTCGCGCGGGGCGACCGAACCGAGCGGCACCCGGCGGTAGTTGGACGCGTCCATGGTGGTCAGTGCGCGCGAGGTGGCGTCGAAGCCGACCTCGCCCCGCACGGCCCGCCGCAGGGCCGCCGCGAGGGCCGCCGGGTCCGGCCGGCCGGACCCGGGGGGCCGCGGTCGCGTCCGGTCGCTGGTGGAGTGCGGCTGGTTCGTCGCGGGGTCCGGCAGTCCGTCCGTCATGCGTCCCAGGATGCCCCCGGCCGCCCGCGCGGGGCCCGCGCCCACGCCCGCCACCGTGCCGGACCTGCGAAGACGCCTCCGCCGCCGCCCCTCCGGCCGCGCGTCCCGCCCTGGCGGAAACCGGCCGGATCACTAAAACGGAACCGGAACCTTCCCAAGCCGATCTCCAACTCTCATATAGTGGCGCACTGTTGAGCATCCGGTGTCACTTCCCGCCCAGCATCACCACTGTCGAGGCACCACCCAGTACCCACCAAGGACCGACCGAGGGCCGCCGCCGTCACGACCGCGCGACCGAGGACCCGACCGAGGACCCCCACTGATGACCGTGCCCACTTCCCCCGGCGGCCGGCCCGCCCCGCGCACCGTGGCTCCCGCCCCGCTGACAACCGCCGTCCTGTGCGCGGCGGTCGCCGTCGCCGCCGTCGTGGCGGCACCCGCCTCCGTGCGGGCCCCGCTGGCCTGGGGCTGCGCCGCCGGCTCGGTCCTGCTGTGCGTGGCGGTCGCCGTCGCGGCGCACGCCCGGCAGAGCAACCGGCTGCTGCGCCGCCGTCTCGAAACCGCCACTCTCGACACCACCCGGCTGCTCCAGGAGCGGGCCCGCGCCGAGGAGGACCACCGCCGCGAGCACGAGCGCCTGACCGGCGAACTCACCCGTTCCCGTGCCCGCGCCGCCGCCGAACTCGACCGCGAGCGGGCCCGGTTGGCCCACGAGCACGCCGTCGAGCAGGACCGGCTGACCCACGAGAGCGTCACCGGGCAGGCCCGCCTGGTCCGCGAGAACGGACGGCTCACCGACGAACTGCGCCGCGCCGCGAGCGACCGCGCCGCCGCGCTGTCCGCGACCGCCAACGCCGCCGGCCGCATGCAGGCGCTGGCCACCGGCATGCTCGCCGACCTGCGGTCGATGGAGGAACGGCACAGCGACGAGGACGTCCTCGCCGACCTGCTGCACCTCGACCACCGCACCGCGCAGGCCGGCCGCCTGGCCGACTCCGTGGCCGTGCTCACCGGCGCCCGCTCCGGCCGCCGCTGGGCCCGCCCGATCGGCATGGAGTCGATCCTGCGCGGCGCGATGGGCCGCATCAACGGCTACCAGCGGGTGCGCGTCCACTCCGCGAGCGAGGCCGCCGTCGCCGGCCACGCCGCCGAGGGCGTGATGCACGCACTGGCCGAACTCCTGGACAACGCCGCCAACTTCTCGCCGCCGACCGCCGAGGTCCACGTCTACGTGGAGGAGGTGCCGGCCGGCGTCATCGTGTCCGTGGAGGACAGCGGGCTGGTCATGGGCGACGTGCAGCTGCGCCGCGCCGAACAGGCCGTCGCCGGGGACAGCGCCGAACTCGGCGGCCTCACCGGCACCCGGCTCGGGCTCGCGGTCGTGGGCCGGCTGGCCCGCAAGTACGGGCTGAAGGTGTCCTACCGGCCGTCCGCGCGCGGCGGCACCGGCGTGCTCATGCTCGTCCCGCAGGACATCCTGACCAGCCCGGCCGCCGACGCCGCGCCCGCCGCGGCACCGGCCGCCGCCCCGGCCACCGCGACGGCCGCGCGCACCACCGCCCCGGCGGCCGCCGCGCCCACCGCCCCGTCGGCCTCCGACACCCAGCACTCCCACCCCGCCGACTCCGACGCCGGGCCCGTACCGGCGCACGGGTCCGCCGCCCGGGAGACGGACGCGGGCGAGGCCGCCGCCGGTGAGCGCCGCGAGGAGCGCCCCGCGGGGCTCCCCAAGCGCAGCCGGGGCCGCACCCTCGCCGAGGCCGAGCGCTCGCGCGGCACCGCCCGCGCCGCCGCCGTGCCCCGTCCGGCGCCCGCCGCCGAGGAGGTACGCACCCGTACCGCCCGGTTCAGCAGCTTCCGCCAGGCCGTCCGCGCGGCCGGCCGCGACGACACCCCGGCGCGCGGCATCCCCGTGGTCCGCCTCCCGCAGGACACCGCCGACGACGGCACCGGCCGCGAGCAGGCCGCGCCGGCCGCCACCAGTACCTCCTCGACCCCGCACGCGTACCCGGAAGGCGACACCACCTCATGACCGGCACGACCACCGCCGACGAGAAGCTCACCTGGCTCATCGAGGGCCTCCTGGAGCGCACCCCGGGCGCGCGGCACGCGCTCGTGCTCTCCCGGGACGGCCTGAAGCTGTGCCGCACCCCGGAGCTGACCGTCGACCAGGCAGACCAGCTCGCCGCGATAGCCGCGGGCATCCAGTCCCTGTCGCACGGCGCGTCCGTCGAGTTCGGCGACGGCACCGGCGGCGTGCGCTCCGCCATGACCGAGTTCTACGGCGGCGTGCTGTTCATCGTCGAGGCGGGCCAGGGCGCCCACCTCGCGGTCGTCACCGCCGAGGACGCGGACGCCGGCCTCGTCGGCCACAACATGAGCGAACTCGTGGAGCAACTAGGTGAGCATCTGACCGCGCAGCCCCGCGAGTCATGAGCCGCCCCGGCAGGGACGACGCCCCGGACCGGCTCTACACCCTCACCGGTGGACGCAGCCGGTCCGGACCCGACAGTCCCTTCGACCTGGTGACGCTCGTCGTGGCCGAGAGCGGTCCCGCGCCCGGCATGCAGTCGGAGTCCGCCGAGATCCTCCGGCTGGCCGAACGGCCCACGGCGGTGGTGGAGATCGCCGCCGAGCTGAAGCTGCCCGTCAGCATCACCAAGGTCCTGCTCTCCGACCTCCTCGCGGCGGGCCGCATCAGCGCCCGGCACCCCCGCGCGGCGGCCGTTCCCGATCCCGACATCCTGGAGCAGGTGCTCGTTGGACTCCGCAACCTCTGAAACGCGCACCCCACTCGGTGCATCGGCCGACAACGGCCTGAAGATCGTGGTCGTGGGCGGCTTCGGCGTCGGCAAGACCACCCTGGTCCGCTCGGTCAGCGAGATACGTCCCCTCAACACCGAGGAGACGATGACCCGCGCGGGCGAGGGCGTCGACGACACCAGCGAGGTGCGCGGCAAGACCGCCACCACCGTCGCCTTCGACTTCGGCCGGATCACGCTCGACGCGCACAACGTGCTGTACCTGTTCGGCGCGCCGGGCCAGGAGCGGTTCTGGTTCCTGTGGGACCGGCTGTTCTCCGGCACGCTCGGCGCGGTCGTCCTCGTCGACACCCGCCGCATCGACGACTCCTGGTACGCCATCGACCGCCTGGAGCACCACGGCACGCCGTTCATCGTGGCCTGCAACGACTTCGGCGGCCCCGCCTTCGCCCCCGCGGACGTGCGCGAGGCCCTCGACCTCGACCCGCACGTGCCGCTGGTGCACTGCGACGCCCGGTCCCGCGGGTCCAGCAAGCAGGTACTGATCGCGCTGGTCCAGCACATCAAGGACCGGTACGCCGGACAGGCGGCGCAGGCCGCCCTGCCCCGACAGGAGCTCGTGTGACCACCGACGCCGTCCCGCTCGGCGGACCCCGGTTCCAGACCGACCCCGCCACGCTCTACCGGGAGATGCGCCGCGACCACGGAGCGGTGACCCCCGTGCTGCTCGACGGGGACGTCCCCGCCTGGCTGGTCCTCGGCTACCGCGAACTGCACCAGGTGACCGGGGACCCGGCCCTGTTCAGCCGCGACTCCGACCTGTGGAGCCAGTGGGACAACATCCCCGACGACTGGCCGCTGCTGCCGATGATCGGCCACAAGCAGCCCTCGATCCTCTACACCGTCGGCGAACGGCACCGCGAGCGCGCCGCCATGATCAGCGGCGCCCTGGAGGCCGTCGACCCGTTCGAACTGCGGGGCCACGCCGAGCGGTTCGCGGACGAACTCATCGACGCGGTGTGCGTGAAGGGCGAGACCGACCTCGTCGGCGACTACGCCATGCTGCTGCCGGTGCGCGTCCTGGCCCGCCTGTACGGCTTCTCCGACGAGCAGGGCCCCGGGCTCGTCACCGCGCTCAACGACATGATCGACGGCCGCGAACGCGCGATCGCCGGCCAGATCCATCTGGGCACCTCCATGGGCGAGTTGCTCGCCGCCCGCAAGGCCGCGCCGGCCGACGACGTCGCCTCCCGGATGCTCGCCGACACCGGCGGCTTCACCGAGGAGGAGGTCGCGCAGGACCTCATGGTGATGATGGCCGCCGGCCACCAGCCCACCGCCGACTGGATCGGCAACTCGCTGCGCCTGATGCTGACCGACGAACGCTTCGCCGCGTCCCTGTTCGGCGGCCGCAACAGCGTCGCCGAGGCGATGAACGAGGTGCTGTGGGAGGACACGCCCACCCAGAACGTGGCCGGGCGCTGGGCCTCGCGCGACACCCAGCTCGGCGGACGCCGCATCCGCGCGGGCGACCTGCTGCTGCTCGGCCTCCAGGGCGCCAACTCGGACCCCCAGGTCCGCATGGACGGCGCCCTCACCGGCGGCAACAACGCCCACTTCTCCTTCGGCCACGGGGAGCACCGCTGCCCGTTCCCGGCGCAGGAGGTGGCCGAGGTCATCGCCCGGACCGGCATCGAGGTCGTCCTCGACCGGCTGCCCGACATCGACCTGGCGGTCCCCGCCGAGTCCCTCACCCGTCGCCCCTCGCCCTGGCTGCGGGGGCTGACCGAGTTGCCTGTGCGGTTCACCCCGACCCCTGCCCTGGGAGGCACGTCCTGATGACGACCGACATAGCGTCCACGCGCATCGCCCTCGACCCGTTCGTGACGGACCTGGACGGCGAGAGCGAGCGGCTGCGCGCGGCCGGACCGCTCGCCGCGGTGGAGCTGCCCGGCGGCGTCCCGGTGTGGGCCGTCACCCGGCACGCCGAGGCGAAGGCGCTGCTGACGGACCCCCGGCTGGTCAAGGACATCGACGTGTGGTCCGCGTGGCGGCGCGGCGAGATCCCCGCCGACTGGCCGCTGATCGGCCTGGCCAACCCCGGCCGCTCCATGCTGACCGTGGACGGCGCCGACCACCGGCGGCTGCGCACCCTGGTCGCGCAGGCGCTCACCCCGCGCCGGGTGGAGCAGATGCGCGAGCGCATCACCGAGCTGACCGAGGGCCTGCTCGACGACCTGCCGGCCGACGCGTCCGAGGTCGACCTGAAGGCCGCCTTCGCCTACCCGCTGCCGATGTTCGTGGTCGCCGACCTCATGGGCATCGACGAGGACCGGCTGCCGCGCCTGAAGGTGCTGTTCGAGAAGTTCTTCTCCACCCAGACCCCGCCCGAGGAGGTCATCGCGACCCTGGTCGAACTGGCCGGGATCATGGGCGAGACGGTCGCGGCCAAGCGCGCCGAGCCGGGCGACGACCTCACCAGCGCGCTGATCCTGGCGTCCGCGGACGGCGACCACCTCACCGACGCGGAGATCGTCTCCACCCTCCAGCTCATGGTGGCCGCCGGCCACGAGACGACGATCTCGCTGATCGTCAACTCGGTCGTCAACCTGTCCGCCCACCCCGAGCAGCGCGAACGGGTGCTCTCCGGCGAGGTGGACTGGTCGGCCGTGGTGGAGGAGACCCTGCGGTTCTCCACCCCGACCTCGCACGTGCTGATCCGCTTCGCGACGGAGGACGTCCCCGTCGGCGACCAGGTCATCCCGGCCGGCGACGCCCTGATCGTGTCGTACGGCGCGATCGGCCGCGACGAGCGGGCGCACGGCCCGACGGCCGGCGAGTTCGACGTGGACCGCGAGACGAAGAACCGGCACATCTCCTTCGGGCACGGCCCGCACGTCTGCCCCGGCGCGGCCCTGTCCCGCCTGGAGGCCGGCGTCGCCCTCCCCGCCCTGTACGCCCGCTTCCCGGACCTCGACCTGGCGGTCGCCCCCTCCGAACTGCGCAACAAGCCGGTCGTGACCCAGAACGACCTGTTCGAACTGCCGGTGAAGCTGAAACCGTAGCGGTGCTGGTGGGCCCCGGACCTCGTCCGGGGCCCACACGTGTCAGGACTCGCCGGCCGCGGTGTGCACCAACGCCGTGAGCACGACTCCCACCGCCCACAGCCCGACCCCCGTCAGGACCGCCGTCCACCAGGCAAAGTGCAGGTGGACGGCGAACAACGCGACCCCCAGGGTGCCGAATCCGATGCTGACGAGCATCGCGTCGGTGCCCTGCACACCAGTGAACGACCACGCGACGAACGCCACGAAGGCCAGGGCGAGCAGGCCGACCGCCAGACCGAGCCCGATCAGGAAGTCGTAGTACCAGGGGAATCCGCCCCGGGCCGCCACCAGCCACACCCCGCCGACCACCGCGGCCAGCGCCGCCGGCAGGCCGAGGCAGCCCATCGCGATGCCGGCGCCTTCCTCGGACGGTGCCGTGAGTGCCACCGACAGGCCGCTCACGAAGGCGAGCAGCGCCGCGCAGCCACCCCAGAAGGCGGCCACGCCCACCCCCGCGCCGCCGGCCCCGAGCAGCAGGCCGAACGTGCCCAGCCCGCCCAGCAGTCCGGTGCCCACACGGCCCCCCACGCGCCAGTCGGGCAACGGGACAGGGGGCCTCGCATCGCGGACGGGCGGCGCATCGGCTCGCAATTCCTGCTCGGCGGCGATGGTCGCGGCGTTCGGCGCGCCGGGCGTTCCGTCGGTGCCGCCCTCGGGCGCCGGCTCCCGCGGGGCGGACCGGGCCTCCTCCGCCCGGGGGGCGGAGGAGAGACTGTCCGCCAGCAGCCTCCGGCTGGTGCCGGCGTCGGCGGGGCGCTGTTGCGGGTGTTTCTCCAGCAGGTCCATCACCAGGTCGTTCAGTCGCCGGGGCACGTCGGAGCGGCGGACACGCGGCTCAACCGGCACCCCGAAGCGGTGCTGGGACACCAGGTCGCCCTCCAGGAACGGCGGCCGGCCGGTCAGCATTGCGTACAACAGACATCCGAACGAGTACAGATCCGACGCCGGTCCCACGTCCCCGCCACGGGTCTGCTCCGGCGACATGTACTCCCGGGTCCCCACCACGAACCCGGCCGGTGTGATCCGGGTGTTGCCGTACTCGTCCTCCTGGAAGCACGCGATGCCGAAGTCCAGCAGAACGGCTCTGTCCCGCCCGGTGATCTGCACGTTGGCGGGCTTGAGGTCCCGGTGGACCAGGCCCGCCTCGTGGGCGGCGTCCAACGCGTCGCAGATCTGACCGCCCCAGTCGATCACCTGTGCCAGCGTCAGCCTTCCGGGTGCGGCCTGCTGCATCCGCCGGCGCAGCGACGTCCCGTCCAACCGCTCCATGACCAGGTACATCCCGCCCTCGTCCCAGCCGCAGTCGTACGCGCGGACGACGTTCTCGTGCGCAAGCCGCCCCACGCTGTGCCACTCCCGGAGGAAGCGGTTCCGTGTCTCCGCCCTGTCCGCGTCCTCGGGGTGCAGCAGCTTGACGGCGACCGGTCTGCGCATCTTCTCGTCGCGCGCGGACCAGACCACCCCCATGCCGCCCTCGCCCAGTCGCTCCCCCAACGTGTAACGGCCTTCGCCCACACTGCGCACAGCCATCGGCGTCCTCCAGCCCCCCGGACATCCGAGTGTGACCCGGAAGAGGCGATTCCGGGAGAGGGAAGCCGCCGCACCCTCCGTCTCACCGGCCGGACCACGTTTCACCCGGGTTTCCCCCAACCGTTACGCTCCCTCCCGTGGCTGAGATCCAGATTCCTGCTGACATCAAGCCCGCGGACGGTCGTTTCGGCGCGGGCCCCTCCAAGGTGCGGACGGAAGCGCTGGACGCGCTGGCCGCAACCGGTACGTCCCTCATGGGCACCTCCCACCGCCAGGCTCCGGTGAAGAACCTGGTCGGCAAGGTCCGTGACGGCGTACGTGACCTGTTCTCCCTGCCCGACGGCTACGAGGTCGTCCTCGGCAACGGCGGCTCCACCGCGTTCTGGGACGTGGCGACCCACGGCCTGATCGACGCGAAGTCGCAGCACCTGACCTTCGGCGAGTTCAGCTCCAAGTTCGCCAAGGCCGCGCGCCTCGCCCCGTGGCTCGCCGACCCGACCGTGATCGCCGCCGACCCGGGCACCCACCCGGTGCCGGTCGCCGAACCCGGCGTCGACGTCTACGCGTTCACGCACAACGAGACGTCCACCGGTGTCGCCGCCCCGATCAGGCGGGTCGACGGCGCCGACGACAGCGCGCTCGTCCTCGTGGACGCCACCTCCGGCGCGGGCGGCCTCCCGGTCGACATCGCCGAGACCGACGTCTACTACTTCGCCCCGCAGAAGTCCTTCGCCTCCGACGGCGGCCTGTGGATCGGCATCTTCTCCCCCGCGGCGATCGAGCGCGCCGAGCGCGTCCACGCCTCGGGCCGGCACGTCCCGGAGTTCTTCTCGCTGCCCACCGCGATCGACAACTCCCGCAAGAACCAGACGTACAACACCCCCGCGCTCGCCACCCTGTTCCTGCTGAACGACCAGCTCGAATGGATCAACGGGCAGGGCGGCCTCGCCTGGTCGACCGCGCGCACCAAGGACTCCTCGACGCGCCTGTACACCTGGGCCGAGGACTCCAAGTACGCGACGCCGTTCGTCACCGACCCGACCAAGCGCTCGCAGGTCATCGGCACGATCGACTTCGCCGACGAGATCGACGCCGCCGCGGTCGCCAAGGCGCTGCGCGCCAACGGCATCGTCGACACCGAGCCGTACCGCAAGCTCGGCCGCAACCAGCTGCGCGTCGCCATGTTCCCGGCGATCGACCCGGCCGACGTCGAGGCGCTGACCCGCTGCGTCGACTACGTCATCGAGAAGCTCTGACCGATCACGTTCTCAACACCGCAGGGGCGCCCGGCCGTTGACCGGGCGCCCCTGCGGCACATCGGGCCATGCGGGGCGGACCGGAAGCAAGGCCGAGTCGGGGCGGGTCTGCCGTCAGCCGCGCTGAATGCCGTCGGTGTGCCGCAGGATTCCGCGACGGCCGTCCATGGTCTGCGCCACCAGATCCGTGCCGCGCTCGTCCACGGCCAAGTACCACTTGCCTGGCGCCAGTTCGGCCACCGGCGGGGATGTGCCGTCCTCGGCGAAGAGCGCTCGGCTCACCGGCACCGCGAACCAGAACGGCGCGAAGGCGTCCGCTGGTTCGGCGTCCTCGTCAGCCATCCCGATGTTCCGATCCGACAACCGGGCCCCGCCGCCCGGCACCCCCACGTTCCAACCGGGCGGCCAATCAGCACGCCCAACGGCTCCCTCGTCCAAAGATGCGTCATGATTCTGGGCGTCCGCTGCGATGCCCTCGACGACCTGTTCCGCGTCGCGCAGACTCGCCGCGATTCGCTCCCTCGCGCTCTGCCATCTACTCCGCTTCGCCGCACCAAGGGCCTCCCGATCGCTCAGATTCGCGGCAGTGTGGGCCCCCCACTGGATGTTGTCGGTATCGAGCAGCAGGCCATGGCTGCCGTCGCTGGTCTGCACCACCAACGCGATCCCGCGACGACTCACGGCCAAGTTCCAGACGCCCGGCTCCAATTCGCCCTTCACGACAGATGTGCGGTCGTCCGCGAAGAGAGGACGCCGCGCCGGGACAGCGAACCAGGCCGGACTGAAGTCCGAGTCTCCGTCCGGCTCCACAACGATGGGTCCTGCCTCCGCCAGCCCCTCCTCCCTGCGCAGGATGCCGAGAATGCGCTCCAGGGCACTGAGGTCGACGCGGTGTTGGACATTCTCGGCGGAATCCTCGACGATCGCTGGCTCGCCGCGTTGGATGTCGTCGACGTCGAGCAGGATGCCCCCCGCCCCGTCGCCACCATGCACCACCAGCGCTGTGTCCAGCCGCTCCACGGCCAAGTGCCATTGTCCGGAGTCGATTTCGCCGCAGGGTGTCAGCGAGCCTTCCTTGCCGTAGAGGGGGCGCGGCACCGGCACCCCGAACCAGAAGGGCGCGAAGTCATCGGCTGGCCGGGCGACGATGGCTCTCGCGAGCCTTTGCGCCGTCTCCACCGTCCGCCGAGCACGCTGCTCAGCCTCGCGCAAGGTCATTCGGGCGTACTGCGACGCCGTCTCGTCGCTCCTCGCGGGGCCCTGGTCGGACGAAGCAGTCTGCTCTCCGGCCGGTCGGGAACGGGCCACGTTGCGGGCGATCGCGATGGCGCCGCCGGTATTGCGGTTGCGCTGCTGAGGCAGGGGGCGCGACCGACTCGCGAGCCGCCGGTGCAGGTGCTGGTAAAGGGTGTCCATGTCCAGCGGATCCGGCTTGCCCTCGGCCCCCTTGGTCAGCACGCCGAGGAGTTCGCCCGTGAAGGCCGTGTACAACTCGCCGGGCGGCGACAGGGCGGCTCGGGTCTCCGCGGACGCGGTGATGACGCAGCTCCCCTCGACCACTGTCTGCTCGGCGACGTGCTCCGACGATCCCATCCGCCCCAACAGGGCGCGTCCGCTGTAGCAGCAGTCAAGGATCACGACGGTACGCAGGGCACGAGCCTGCGAATCCAGGACGGCGCGACGCAGGTACTCGTACGGAAGCGAGGTGTACTCGCGCTCCGGGTCCGACCCGGGCAGCGCAAGGTACAGCTCGTCCGTGTACGGATCGGTCAGCCCGTGGCCCGCGTAGTAGACGACGAGGGTGTCCTCGGTGCGACGCGCAGCGCTTCGCACCGTGTCCAGCACCTGGCCGACACCGGCAGGCTGCTCGATCACCGTGCACGCCTCGTCGGGCAGACCCCACACCGCGGGGTCGGTCAAGGCATCACGCAGGCCCGTGAGGTTCGCGGCGACGGCGGGCAGGTCCTTCAGCACGCTGTAACTGTGGACGCCCACCAGTACCGCGCCCGACCGGGCCGGGTCGGAGAGTTCGGCCACGGCTACACATCGTCCCCGGACGTGTCCGGGGACGGGGCAGGCAGCGGTCCCCTTGTCGCTGCGCTCTCCCACAGGCGCAGGATGCGTTCGATCTCCTCGGCCGAGCCGTCCCGGAGAGTGACGACCGTTCCGTCGTGCTCCAGCGTGACCTGCGGCGGGCGGGGGCGTGTACCGCGCCAGGTGAGCACCGCGACGACCAGGGACCCCAACGCGATGCCCTGGGTCAGCACGACGTTTACGACTTCAAGGGCGCCGCCCATGGCTCCCGGCTCGGCTCCGACCGGTGCCTTCAGCGTCACGACGGCGTTCCGCCGCACCTGCGGCTCCTCGACCAGCCAGCGTCTCAGCGAGGCCGGCTCCGCGGCCCCCGCTCCGCCGCACGTGATGTCGATCTCCACTCTTCCCGGCCCTCCCCGTGTGAGCAGTGAGTGACTTCTCATCGTAGAGGCCGTGGGGGCCGGAAAGGTGGGCCGTCCGGAGTCCGTGCACCGCGCAGGCAACCGTGACAAGCCCCGACCCCGGTGCATGTATGGATGCATGACAACCGTGAGCACGCATCCCGAGCTCCAGCCGTTCGTCAAGCAGTACACGGCCCGCCTCACGACGTACAAGCGGGACGGCACGGGCGTGCCCACCCCCGTGAACGTCGCCGTCGAGGGCGACCACGCGTATTTCCGCACCCCGGGCACCACGTGGAAGGTCAAGCGGCTGCGCAACAACCCCGAGGTGGACCTGGAGCCGTCCACGTTCCGCGGGGTGGCGACCGGGCCGGCCGTGCACGCGCGGGCCCGGCTGCTCGACCCGGGCAGCGACGAGGACCGCCGTGCGGCCCGGCTGCTGCGGCGCAAGCACCCGGTGGTGCAGGGGCTGTTGGTACCGCTGTCCCACAAGGTGATGCGCGCGCGGACGCTGCACTACGAGATCAGCCCGCAGCCCGGCACGCTCGTCGCCCCGCCCACCGAACCGCCGGGCGAGCCCGAGCCGTTGGCCCCGCCCACGGCGCGCCCCGCCACGACCGCCGAGGCGCCCGGCCCCGAGGCGCCCGCATCCGCGGCGCCCGCACCGGACCCCGAACCGGCGCCGCCCAAGGGCGACTTGGGGCAGGAGCCGGAACGGCCCAAGGAGTAGCCGCGCCGACGGCGGCCCTCACCCCCGCCGCATCAGCCGCCGCAGGCCGAACACGGCCGCCAGGACGGCCGCGACGACGAGCAGTCCCTTCTGCCAGCCGCCGCCCGAGCCGCCCGAGCCGTCGCCGCCCGACGCGTCCGTCGAACTGCCGCTCGCCGAAGGTGACTTGGTGGCGGCGCCGGCGGGCGCGTCCTCCGCCTGCACCGAACTGCCCGTGCCCTCCGACCCGTACAGCAGCTTCGTACCGTCGAGGGAGTAGGTGACGGACTCGCCCTGCCCCTGCAACGGCACGTTCAGCCGTTCCTTGCGCTTGATGGCGCCGCCGTTCCAGTCGTACAGGATGCCGCCGAAGTAGCCGCGCACGGCGAGCTGCCGGCCGTTGGGCGAGAACGCCGCGTCGGTGGCCCACAGGTCGACGGCGGCCACCGGCCGGAAGACGTTCTTGCCGGAGGCGGACAGCGTGGCCGGGCCCTCGTAGAGGTGGCCCCCGTCCTCGTTCTTGTCGACGATGTAGACCCGCCCCGTCCTCGGCTGCACGGCGAGCGACTCGGCGTTGCGCGGCCCGTCCGAGTACGTGACGACGTACTGCGTCGCGCGGACCGTCTGGTCCTTGAGCACCTTCGGCTCGGGCAGCTTGTAGATCCACACGTACGGCCAGCTCCCGCCGAGGTTGTCGCCGATGTCGCCGACGTAGATCTCGTCGTGCGGGCCGATGGAGATCGCCTCGACGTCGCGCGGCGAACCGATGCCGCTCAGCGTGACCCTGGCGACCGTCTTCCCCGTCGCGCTGTCGACCGCGTAGATGTACGGGCCGTCGTCGCTGTCGTTGTGCGTCCAGTAGACGCCCGGATGCAGGGGGGAGGCGGCCAGGCCGCTGGACTCGGTGATCCTCGGGTCCTTGATCGTGAACCCCTCGTCGCCGGGGGCGGAGCCGGCGGCGAGGGCCGGGACACTCAGCGCCCCCGTGAACAGGAACGCGGCGAGAAGGACGAACAGTCGGCGCATGCGCACAGCCTGCCATCCCCCGCGCCCGCTCTCGCGCGTGGCCGGTCTCACACCCCGTCACACGGGCGGATCGGCCATGATGACCGGATGCTCAGGATCATGCCCGTCGGGGACTCCATGACGATCGGCAGCGCGGGCGAACACACCTGGCGCTACCGGATGTGGCAGCACCTGCGGGACACGCTGGGCGCCCCGTTCACGTTCGTGGGCCCGCGCGAGACGCTGCACGACCCGGCCACCGGCCTCGCCTCCTCCCACGAGTACGCCGAACCCGCCTTCCCCCGCGCCCACCTGGCCGGCTGGGGCGAGGGCTGGACGCACATGGCACCGCTCGTCGGCGAGGCGGTGCGCACCCACCGGGCGGACCTGCTGCTGGTCTCGCTGGGCCTGATAGACCTCGGCTTCTACACCAACGCCGACCAGACCCAGGAGAACGTGACGCGTTTCGTGCGGGAGGTGCGCGCCGCGAACAGCCGCGCCTCGATCGCCGTGATGCCGGTGATACCGAACGTCCGCGCGCAGGACGACGCGGACTTCGCCGCCCAGGTCACCCGCTTCAACACCCTCCTCGTGGGCACCCTCGACGCCCTGGCCGACCCGCAGGCGCGGCTGCTCCTGGTCCCGCCGCCGCCCGACTACGACATCGCCCTCGACACCTACGACGGCACCCACCCCAACGCCCGCGGCGAGCACGCCGTCGCGTCCGCCTTCGCCGGGTCCCTGGCCCGGGAGTGGAACCTGGGCGAGCCCTACGTCCCGGCGGTCCGCGGCGCCTGACGCCCCGCCGCGCGGGCCCCGTCCGGCACGCCCCCGACGCCCTTGCTTCGAGCGGGCTTCAAGGCGTTGGGTGGTGAGCATGGAGTACACGCAGCTCGGACGTACGGGTCTCAAGGTCAGCCGTCTGGTGCTCGGCACCATGAACTTCGGACCGCAGACCGACGAGCCCGACAGTCACGCGATCATGGACGCCGCCCTCGACGCCGGCGTCAACTTCTTCGACACCGCCAACGTGTACGGCTTCGGCGAGAACAAGGGCCGCACCGAGGAGATCATCGGCAACTGGTTCGCCAAGGGCGGTGAGCGCCGCGACAAGGTCGTGCTCGCCACCAAGGTGTACGGGAACATGGGCCTGGGCGACGGCCCCGCCTGGCCGAACCACGACAAGCTCTCGGCGCTGAACATCCGCCGTGCCGTCGACGCCAGCCTGAAGCGGCTGCGGACGGACCACATCGACCTCTACCAGTTCCACCACGTCGACCGGGACACGTCCTTCGACGAGATCTGGCAGGCGGTCGACGTCCTCGTCCAGCAGGGCAAGATCCTGTACGCGGGGTCCTCGAACTTCCCCGGCTACAAGATCGCCCAGGCCAACGAGACCGCCGCGCGCCGCGGCGGCACCATCGGCCTGGTCAGCGAGCAGTGCCTCTACAACCTGGCCGAACGCCGGGCCGAGATGGAGGTCATCCCCGCCGCCCGTGAGTACGGCCTCGGGGTCATCCCCTGGTCGCCGCTGAACGGCGGTCTGCTGGGCGGCGTCCTGAAGAAGGAGGCCACCGAGGGCCGCAGGGCCGCCGGGCGCACCGCGCAGGCACTCGCGGACGAGACGGTCCGGGGCCGTGTGCAGCGTTACGAGGACCTGCTCGACAAGGAGGGTCTGGAGCCCGGCGAGGCCGCGCTGGCGTGGCTGCTGACGCGGCCCGGCGTGACCGGCCCGATCGTCGGCCCGCGCACCGCCGAGCAGCTCGCGTCGGCGCTGCGGGCGGTCGAACTGGAGCTGTCCGAGGACGTGCTGGCGAACCTGGACGAGATCTTCCCGGGCACCGGACCCTCCCCGGAGGCGTTCGCCTGGTGACGGGTGCCTGACGGCACGCGGGTGCGCGGGAGCGGCGGCGGTCTACTTTCCGGCTGCCGCCGCGAACGCCACCACTACGAACAACAGCACGAGCACACCGGCCATGATCCGGTTGCGGGTCTTCGGGTCCACGTCCCCGAGCCTAACGGGCGCCGCCGAGCGGCATGCGGGCGACCGTCGTGTACCGGGGACGGCCGCCCGGTGTCCCGCGTCCCGGCAGGGGCAGGTCACTGCGGACGAGTGCCACCCGGGTGGCGACCCACGGAACGACGTCGTAGCCGTGCAGCGCCGACAGGTACGGGTGAAGGCCGACCGTGCCCGTGCCGCGCGCCAGGGTCAGATGGGGCGTGAACGGGAGGAGCCCGTCCGGCTCCCGCGTCGCGCCCGCCCGGAGCCCCGCGTCGACGCACCGTCCGGACAGCTTCCGCAGGGCCTCGCGGTCGCCGCGCACCCGCGCCCACAGGACACGGTCGCGGCCGAAGGTCCCGCCGCTGTGCAGCGCCACGGCGAAGGGCTCGGTCCGGGCGGCGGCCTCGGTCAGCTGCCCGGTGAGCCGGGGGACGGCGTCGTCGTCCACCTCCCCGTAGAAGGCGAGCGTGATGTGCCAGCCGCCCCGGTCGGTCCAGCGCAGCTCCTCGGCCCCGGGGAGCGCGCGGAGCCCGTCGACGGCCGCGGCGAGCGGGCGCGACGCCCCCGGCGGCGGGAGCAGTGCGGCGAAGAGTCTCATGGCACCACCCTTCCAGCGAGCCGCCCCGGCGGGCCGGCGATGGCCGAAAACGGCCCGCCCGCCGCCCGCGCCCCGGGATCATGCGACGTATGGACCTACGGATTCGTGAAGGCGGCAGCGACGACGTCCCCGCGATACTCGCCCTCCTCGACGGCGCCGTCGAGTGGCTGGTGGCGGAGGGCCGTACCCGGCAGTGGGGCACCCGGCCGTGGTCGGCGAGCGAGAACGCGGTGCGGACGGTCACCGGGTACGCCGCCACCGGCACCCCGTACCTCGCGGAGCTGGACGGTGTCCCCGTCGGCACGCTCACGCTGACCGACGGCCCCGGCCCGTACCTGGCGGCGGCGGCCGAGCCCGAGCGGTACGTGCACCTGCTCGCCGCCGACCACCGGCACGCGGGGCGGGGCATCGGCGCGGCGCTGCTCGCGCACGCGGCGCGGGAGACGCGGCGGGCGGGGGTCGGCCTGCTGCGGGTGGACTGCTACGCGGGCGACGACGGCAAGCTGGTCGCGTTCTACGAGCGCAACGGCTTCGAGCGCACCGAGGCGTTCACGGTCGGCGAGGACCGCTGGCCGGGCCAGGTGCTGGCGCGCAGGGTCTGGGGGACGGGCGGGGCGCCGGCACCCGGGGGCATGCCCAGGGCCCCGGGCACGGGCTGTGCCTCGGGGCCCTTGGACGTCGTACGGCGCGGGCGGCGGTCCGTCCGCCCGGGGACCGGGCTCCGCTCAGGCGGCCGTCGCGAGCTCGCGCGGGACGAACCGCACGTGCGGGTGGCCGGAGTTCCAGCCGACCGACAGGCGCAGCCCGCCGAGCCGGCCGAGGACCAGGCCGATGGTGACGGCGGCGGCCGTCGCCACGACACCGCCGGCGAGGAAGCCGACCCGCGGTCCGTAGGTGTCGGTGACCCAGCCGACGATGGGCGCGCCGACCGGCGTGCCGCCCATGAAGACCATCATGAACAGGGCCATGACCCGGCCGCGCATGGCGGGGTCGGTGGACATCTGCACCGAGGTGTTGGCCGTGACGTTGATCGTCAGGCCGCAGACGCCGATGGGCACCATCAGCAGGGCGAACAGCCAGTACTGCGGGACCTGCGAGGCCACGATCTCCAGCACGCCGAAGGCGGTCGCGGCGACGATCAGCAGACGCAGCCGGGCCGTGCCGCGCCGGGCGGCGAGCAGGGCGCCGGCCAGGGAGCCGGCCGCCATCAGGGTGTTGAGGAGGCTGTAGCCGCCGGCGCCGGTGTGGAAGACGTCGTCGGCGTAGGCGGAGAGCCACACCGGGAAGTTGAAGCCGAAGGTGCCGATGAAGCCGACCAGGACGATCGACCAGATGAGGTTCGGCCGCCCGGCCACGTAGTGCAGGCCCTCGCGGAGCTGGCCCTTGCCGCGGGAGCTGATGCGGCCGGGGTGCAGTTCGCCGGAGCGCATGAGCATCAGTCCGGCGAGCGGTGCGACGAAGGACAGGCCGTTGATGAGGAAGGCCCAGCCGGTGCCCACGCCGGTGATCAGCAGGCCGCCGACGGCGGGGCCGACCAGGCGGGCGGACTGGAAGTTCGCCGAGTTGAGGCTGACGGCGTTCTGGAGCTGGCCGGGGCCGACCATCTCGGAGACGAAGGACTGGCGGGCCGGGTTGTCGAGGACGGTCGCGAGACCGACGAAGAACGCGGCGAGGTAGACGTGCCAGACCTGGACGTGACCGGTCATCGTCAGCGCGGCGAGCGCCAGGCCGGACAGGGCCATGGCGGACTGGGTGACGAGCAGGGTGGGCCGCTTCGGCAGCCGGTCGACGAGGACGCCGCCGTAGAGGCCGAACAGCAGCATCGGCAGGAACTGGAGCGCCGTGGTGAATCCGACCGCCGTGGAGGAGCCGGTGAGGCTGAGCACCAGCCAGTCCTGGGCGATGCGCTGCATCCAGGTACCGGTGTTGGAGACGACCTGGCCGGCGAAGAACAGGCGGTAGTTCCTGATCCGCAGCGAGCTGAACATGGAGGACTTGCGTGGTTCCGGGAGGTCCCGGGGGTCGTAGCGGTGGGGTGCGGGGGCGGAGTCTGCTCCGGATCCCGAACTCAAAAGGGTCGCCTCCTTGGTGCACGTGCACGTGCTTCTACAGATGCGCGAGTTTCTCCAGGACGGGGGCGGCCTCGCGCAGCTTCGCCCACTCGTCCTCGCCGAGTCCGTCGACCAGTCCGGCCAGGAAGGCGTTCCGCCTGCGGCGGCTCTCCTCCAGCATGGCCTCGGCGGTCTCGGTCTGGGTGACGACCTTCTGTCGCCGGTCGTCGGGGTGCGGTTCCAGCCGGACCAGTCCCTTGGCCTCCAGCAGCGCGACGATGCGGGTCATCGACGGCGGCTGGACGTGCTCCTTGCGGGCGAGCTCGCCCGGCGTGGCCTGGCCGCAGTTGGCGAGGGTGCCCAGTACCGACATCTCGGTCGGGCTGAGCGACTCGTCGACCCGCTGGTGCTTGAGTCGGCGGGACAACCGCATGACCGCGGAGCGCAGGGAGTTCACGGCGGCGGCATCGTCGCCATGGGTAAGGTCCGGCATGTTCTTTAGCGTAACTCATTACTCTCGCTAAGGAACGCTGGTGACCCGGATCGTGCCCGTGACACCGGTCACTCAACCCGAACGTCACCCGTACGAGTGAGGAGAGCGCGGAAAGCGGCCCGGTGGACGGGCGGGTGCCACGACTCTCGTAGCCATGGGGACCAGCGTGCTCAGCCTGCGGATAGACGGGGAGCTGCTCGACCGGCTCCGGGATCATGCGGCCAAAAGGGGAATGAGCGTCCAGGACTACGTGGTCCGGACGCTCATGCGCGACGACTTCGACGAGCGCTTCCAGTCGGCCGTGGAGGAGACGGAAAAGTTCTACGGCGTCACGTGAGCACGTGACGCCGCAGGACTTCGGTACCGCCGCCGCCCCGCGGGGCCGGGCGCGGCCGGATCAGGTCAGGCCGAGGGCCGGCATCAGGTAGTAGAAGGCGAAGACCGCCGACACCGCGTACATGGCCACCGGGACCTCGCGGCCCCGGCCCGTGGCCAGGCGCAGCACCACGAAGAGGATGAAGCCCGTCCCGATGCCGTTGGTGATCGAGTAGGTGAACGGCATCAGCAGCATCGTCACGAACGCCGGGATCGCGATCGTGTAGTCCGCCCAGTCGATCTCCTTGATCGAACCGGCCAGGATCATGAACCCGACCGCGAGCAGCGCGGGCGTGGCCGCCTGGGACGGCACCATCGTGGCGATCGGCGTCAGGAACAGGGCGACGACGAAGAGTCCGCCGGTGACGATGTTCGCGAAGCCGGTGCGCGCGCCCTCGCCGACGCCCGCCGTGGACTCGACGAAGCAGGTGGTGGCCGACGAGGAGCTGGCACCGCCCGCGGCGACCGCGATGCCGTCGACGAACAGCACCTTGTTCATGCCGGGCATCTGGCCCCGGGCGTCCGTCAGCTTGGCCTCGTCGCCGATGCCCATGATCGTGCCCATCGCGTCGAAGAAGCACGACAGCAGCACGGTGAAGACGAACAGGATGCCGGTGAGCACGCCGACCTTGCCGAAGCCGCCGAACAGGCTCACCTTGCCGATGAGGCCGAAGTCGGGCGTGGAGACCGGGTTGCCGGGCCACTTCGGGGTGGTCAGGCCCCACGACGACACGTCGCCGACGGCGTTGATGATCACCGCGACGACCGTCATGGCGACGATGGAGATCAGGATCGCGCCGGACACCTTGCGCACGATCAGTACGAACGTGAGCAGCGCGCCCAGGATGAAGACGAGAACCGGCCAGCCGTTGAGGTGGCCGTCGCCGCCGAGCTGGAGCGGGACGGTGGTCTGCGCGGCGTCGGGGACGCGGGTGACGAACCCGGAGTCGACGAGGCCGACCAGCATCACGAACAGGCCGATACCGATGGAGATGGCCTTGCGCAGCCCGTAGGGGACGGCGTTCATGACCCGCTCGCGCAGGCCGGTGGCGACGAGCAGCATCACCACGATGCCGGCCAGGACCACCATGCCCATGGCGTCGGGCCACGACATGCGGGGCGCGAGCTGGAGCGCGACGACGGTGTTGACGCCGAGACCGGCGGCGAGCGCGATGGGCACGTTGCCGATGACGCCCATCAGCAGCGTGGTGAACGCGGCGGTCACGGCGGTGGCGGTGACGAGCTGGCCGTTGTCGAGGTGGTGCCCGTACATGTCCTTCGCGCTGCCCAGGATGATCGGGTTCAGCACGATGATGTACGCCATCGCGAAGAAGGTGGCGAAGCCGCCGCGGATCTCGCGGGCGAAGGTGCTGCCTCGCTCGGAGATCTTGAAATAGCGGTCGAGGCCGCCGTTGGCGGGCGCGGGGCCCGGCTGTTCGGGCGCGGGGACCTTGGCGGTGGCCGAGGTGGACATGCGGGACCTCAGGGGTGCAGTGGGGACCGGAACATGATCGAGTCTCGCGGCGAACGTGTTTCCCGTGGCTCTCTTCCGCGGGTTCCCACGTGACTCTTTTGGTGATTCCTACGAACAGAAGCAGCCACTCGCGAGCTGTTTCAGTATGAACATATGAAGGCGAAATGACCATCTCCGCGCGTAGACCGTTGGCGGACAAGGGGTGCGCGGGCGCCAACGGGGGCGCGCGCGACGCCTCGTAAGCTGTGCGCATGGCCAAGTGGACCCCTGAGCACGAGGCGCCGGAGCCCCTGGAGGGGCCCGTGGTCGCCACAGTCACCGGTCTCACGATCGTGTGGTTCGTCCTCTTTCTCGTACAGATTCCTTTTTACGGCTGGTTCGACGACCACGGCCACCTGTGGTGGGTCTGGACGTGCCTGGCCGGCGGCGGGCTCGGCCTGATCGGGATCTGGTACGTCCGCGGACGCGACGCGGCGATCAAGCGGCACGCGGCGGCGCGGGCGGCCGGCACGGACGGCACGGACGGCGGCCCCGGCACCGGCGCCGCGACCGGGACGCCCGCGGGGCCGTAGGCACCCGAACGGCCCCCGCCCGCCCGGCCCCCCGGCGGGTGCAGGCGCACCCGCGCACGTACCGTCGTCGGTATGACGCACATCGACGCGGGCGCCGGACTCGACCCCGTGCACCCCGCGCCCGTCCCGTCACGGCCCGGCGGGCTGACCGCGGCCGAGGTGGCCGAACGGGTGGCGCGCGGTGACGTCAACGACGTACCGGTGCGCTCCAGCCGCTCCCTCGGCGAGATCGTCCGGGCGAACGTCTTCACCCGGTTCAACGCGATCATCGGCGTGCTGTGGGTGATCATGCTGTGCGTCGCGCCGATCCAGGACAGCCTCTTCGGCTTCGTGATCATCGCGAACACCGGCATCGGCATCGTCCAGGAGTGGCGCGCCAAGAAGACCCTCGACTCCCTCGCCGTGATCGGCGAGTCCCGGCCCACCGTGCGGCGCGACGGCACCGCCGGCGAGGTGCGCACCTCCGAGATCGTGCTCGACGACCTCATCGAGATCGGGCCGGGCGACAAGGCCGTGGTGGACGGGCTGTGCGCCGAGGCCGACGGTCTGGAGATCGACGAGTCGCTGCTCACCGGCGAGGCGGACCCCGTCGTCAAGCGGGTGGGCGACCAGATCCTGTCCGGCAGCTTCGTCGTCGCGGGCGGCGGCGCGTTCCGGGCGACCAAGGTCGGCCGCGAGGCCTACGCCGCCCAGCTCGCCGAGGAGGCGTCCCGCTTCACCCTCGTCGAGTCCGAGCTGCGCAGCGGCATCTCCACCATCCTCAAGTACGTCACCTGGATGATGATCCCGACCGCGATCGGGCTCACCGTCAGCCAGTTCGTCGACGAGGACAACGGCTTCCGGGAGTCCATCGCCCGTGCCGCCGGCGGAATCGTGCCGATGGTCCCCGAGGGCCTGGTGCTGCTGACCTCCGTCGCCTTCGCCATCGGTGTCGTGCGCCTGGGCAGGAAGCAGTGCCTGGTGCAGGAGCTGCCCGCGATCGAGGGGCTGGCCCGCGTCGACACGGTCTGCCTCGACAAGACGGGCACCCTCACCGAGGGCGGCATGGACGTCACCGAGGCGCGCCCGCTGGGCGGTGCCGACGAAGCGTACGTGCGCCAGGTGCTCGGGGCGCTCGGCGGCTCCGACCCGCGGCCCAACGCCTCCCTCCAGGCCGTCGTCACCGCGTTCCCCGACACCGCCGGGTGGCGCTGCACCGATTCGCTGCCGTTCTCCTCGGCCCGCAAGTACAGCGGCGCCGCCTTCGCGGAGGGGGACGGCGAGGACTCCGGGACCAGCACCTGGCTGCTCGGTGCGCCCGACGTCCTGCTCGCCGAGGACGACCCCGCGCTCGCCGAGACGGAACGGCTGAACCGGCAGGGGCTGCGCGTCCTGCTGCTCGCCCGCACCGAGCACGGCCTCCAGGACCGGAAGGTGGCCGACGGCGCCGTGCCGACCGCCCTCGTGGTCCTGGAGCAGCGGCTGCGCCCGGACGCGGCGGAGACACTGCGCTACTTCGCCGACCAGAACGTCGGGGTCAAGGTCATCTCCGGCGACAACGCCGTCTCGGTGGGCGCGGTCGCCGCCAAGCTCGGGCTCGACGGGAGCGCCGTCGACGCGCGGAAGCTGCCCGCCGACCGGGCCGGCATGGCGGACGCCCTCGACGAGGGCACGGTGTTCGGGCGGGTCACCCCGCAGCAGAAGCGGGAGATGGTCGCCGCCCTCCAGGCGCACGGGCACGCGGTGGCGATGACGGGCGACGGCGTGAACGACGTCCTGGCCCTCAAGGACGCCGACATCGGTGTGTCCATGGGGTCGGGCTCGGAGGCCACCCGGGCCGTCGCGCAGATCGTGCTCCTCGACAACAGCTTCGCGAGCCTGCCGTCGGTGGTCGCCGAGGGCCGCCGCGTCATCGGCAACATCACGCGCGTGGCGACCCTGTTCCTGGTCAAGACGGTCTACTCGGTGCTGCTGGCACTGCTGGTGGTGTGCTGGCAGGTCGAATACCCCTTCCTGCCCCGGCACTTGACCCTGCTGTCGACGCTGACCATCGGGGTCCCGGCGTTCTTCCTCGCCCTCGCGCCCAACAAGGAGCGCGCGCATCCGCACTTCGTCCGGCGGGTGATGCGGTACGCGATCCCCGGCGGTGTCGTCTCCGGGGTGGCCACCTTCGTGACGTACATGGTGGCCCGGGGCCAGTACAGCGGGCCGGGCGCGCTGGACGCGGAGACGAGCGCGGCGACGCTCACGCTGTTCCTGATCTCGATGTGGATCCTGGCGATCGTCGCCCGCCCCTACACCTGGTGGCGGATCCTGCTGGTCGCGGCGATGGGGGTCGCGTTCCTCGTGGTGCTGGCCGTGCCGTGGCTCCAGGACTTCTTCGCGCTGAAGCTCGTCGGCGTGACGATGCCGTGGACGGCGGTGGGCGTCGGCGTGGCGGGGTCGGCCGTCATGGAAGCGGTGTGGCGCTGGGTGGGGCGGCGCTTCCCGGCGTGAACCGGTGGCACGAGAACGCCCGTTGTTCCGGAGGACGGAACAACGGGCGCCTCGGTTCGTTCGGTCGGTGCCGTTTACTTCACGTCGACGTAGTCACCGGCGGCGCTGACGGCCGGGGTGGTCGTGGTGCCCGCGAAGCTGAAGCGGTAGTAACCGTCCGCCGTCGCCTTGACCGTGGTCTTCAGCGTGCCGGTGGTGCTGGTCTTGATGGTCTTCAGGGTGGTGTAGGTGGTGGAGCTCTTCTTGCGGTACTGGAGCTTCACCGACTGGGTCGAGTAGCCCGCGTACTTGTTGGTCTCCCAGTTGGCGCGGGAGAGCTTGCCGGTGACCGTGACGGTCTTGCCCTTGACGACCGGCTCGGGGGCGGCGTTGACGGTGAGCTGCGAGTAGCGCTGGACGTTGGTGGCCGCCAGGCCGCCCTGGTCGGCGTAGCCGAGCAGTTCCGTGCCGTCGGCGGAGATGGACTCCGCGAGGGCGCCCACGTGCCAGGCGCCGGCGTCCGAGTTCAACAGCTCCCCGTAGGCGGGGTAGATGTCGATGTCGCCCTTGCAGGTGGCGACGGTCGCCGAGGTGTTCGTGCAGGTCGCCGGTTCGTCGCCGAACAACATGTTGACCGGCTCGTCGTACGAGCCCTTGTAGATGTAGGCGCCCGTCAGCAGGGTGTCCGACGTGAAGTCGAGGTCCGCGGCGTGGGTCACCTTGTACGTGACGGTGGTCGCGACGTGGTTCGTCGTGCCGACCTTGACCGCGGAGGCGATCTTCAGGCCGGAGAAGGTGGCGTCGAGGACGACCGGGTCCGCGGTCTCGGCGGCGAACGTGCTGGCGGCGGAGCGGTTCGCAGCGGCCGGGGTGCTCTCGGCCTGCTTGACCTTCGCGACCTGGTCGGCCCAGGACGGACCGGAGCCGCCGGCGGCCTGGGCCGCCGGTACAACGAGGGCGGACAGAGCCAGGGCGCCCGAAACGGCGGCCACGGTGGCGCGTACGCGCATGGATCCCCCAGTGGAGAAAGGGCCCCGGCGGCGGTCGTACCTGACGGCTCGTGCGGCCGCGGGGGCTCAAGTGATCACAGAGTCTGTCTGACTCGAATGATCAGATGCGTTTTCGCGGCCATTGGTTGTACTGAACGTGTCACTTTCGTGCACGAAATATGGATGTCTCGTACACGAAAGAGTCACCTTCAGTCGAACCAGCGGTCCCGGCCCAGTTCCTCCGTGCGCGACGGGTCCTCCAGGAGGGCCGCCACCTCGAAGCGGCGCGGCCACTGCCGGGCGGCCCACGCCAGTCCCGCCGCGACGCCCTCCAGGGTCGACGCGTGCAGCACGCCGTCGCGGGTGCGGCGCCAGTCGAGTTCCACGCCGTCGACGACCAGTTCGTCGTGCTCGACGTACGTCGCCGGTGTGCCGGGGCCGAGCAGCAGCCGCACCGGCTCCGGCACCTCGTGCTCGGTGCCCCGCGAGGTGACCTCGCCGGTGACGGACTCGCTCAGCCGCCGCACCTGGAACAGCTCGGCCAGCTCGGCCGCCCGCGCGGGCCGTACGGGCAGCAGCGGGACGCCCGCCGTGAACGGCAGCAGGTCCGGGGAGTCGACGACGACCGCGTCCGCCGCGTCCACCACCTCGACCCGGCCGTCCACGACCGCCCGCAACTCGTCCGGCAGGGTGACCTGTTCGGGGTCGAGGTCGGCCAGCGCGCCGTACAGGGCGTGCAGTTGGGCGGACGTCACCTCGCGGTCGGGGTCGGCGAGGCGGTCCAGGAGTTCGGCCGCGCCGCCGGGCTCGTCGAGCAGGGCGGCCACCGACGTGCGCACCCCCAGCGCCCGCAGGACCTGCTCGTCGTCGAAACCGGTGGCGTCGGCCTCGTCGTACAGACCGCGCAGCAGCGGGTCGCCGCCCGCGGCGAGCAGGCCGGCCGGGCGGCGGCCGTCGAGCACCGGGTGGCCGCGCAGCCACCACGCGGTGTAGGGGCGGACGGTCTCGTGGGTGCCGTCGGGCAGCAGCACCCGCACCGGCTGCGTGATCGCGTCCCGCAGCGGCGGCCGCGCGAGGAGCGCGAGCGCCTCCGGCCAGCGGTCGTCGTCGACCAGGTCCAGGTCGCGCACGGCGACCAGCTCGGTGGCGACGGGCGGCACCGGCGACTCGGGGAAGCGGTCGAGGACGTCCTCGCTCCACACGTCGACCGCGTCCAGCAGGCCCGGGTCGTCCGGCTCGGGGAAGTCGCTCTCGCGGGGCTCCAGTTCGTCCGGGTCGAGGACCACGTCGGCGGCCCGGACCAGGGCGAAGCCCGCGAGCACGCCGCAGGCGGCCAGCGGCTGCTCGCCCCACCTCTCGGCCAACTCGTCGTCCACGTAGGGCAGTTCCCCGTCGCGCAGGACGGCCGCGAAGGCGCTGCCCGGCAGGACGAGTTCACCGGCGGGAGCGAGCTCGCCGTCCTCGTCGGTCAGCGCGAGGGCGCCGAGCCAGGGCTCGTCACCGGGTTCCAGACCGGCGTCGCGCACCAACGCCAGTACGGTGTCCGCCAGTTCCTCCGCGTCGGGCGCGTCCTCGTCCCAGACCGCGCCGCCCTCGTCGTCGAGGGACGCGGCGACGGCCGCGCGCACCTGCGGGGTGGTCAGCACCGCGCGCGGGGTGGCGGGCAGCGCGCCGAGCTTTTCGAGCAGCGGGTGCACGGCGTCCGGGTGGGCGACCTTCAGCCCGAGCCGGGCCAGCACCTCGGGAGCCACCCGGGTGGTGTCCGCCGTGGGCAGCAGCACCTGGCGGGGCCCGATCGTCGTGCGGCCACCGGCACCCGGGCCCTGCCCGTCACCGCCGGCCAGCGGCACCGGAAGGCCGGACAGCCGGTCGGGGTCGACCCCGGCGAGACTGTCGTAGAGCCGCCACCACCAGCCGGGGTCCTTGTCCAGGCCGGCCAGCCGGTCGATCGCGTCGGTCAGCGGGACGCGCGCGACGCCCACCGCGCGCAGTTCCGCGCGCCGTTCGAGCCCGGCGGGCAGCAGTGTGGGCAGCACCTCCGCGAGGACCCGCACGGTCGCGGCGCCCGCGCCCTCGACCACCTCGGCGTCGCGCGGGCGCAGCGTCTCGGGGAACTCGGCCCCGGCGAGGCCGTGTTCGTCGGGGGCGTCCGCCGCGGTGCCGGCCGCTGCGGCCCCCGCCGGGGCGGGTTCGGCCGCGGGCGGCAGGAACGCGGTGCGCGGCAGCCGCTCCAGGACGGCGTGGCGCAGCGCCCCGTCGAGGGCGCCGCCGCCGAGCGGCCCCGGCACCAGGTCGATGATGCCGGTGCCCACCGGCCGCCAGGCGGCGAGGAGTTCGGCGTACGTGTCGGCGGCGCGCTCCACCAGGAAGTCGGTGAGCGGGCCGGGCGCCACGTGGCGGCGGGTGCTGTCCAGCGGGAACGAGGCGATGAGCAGGGCGGGCAGGCCCAGCGGTTCGTCGCTGGGCGTCGGCGCGTGCACGACGGGTTCGGTGCGCGGCCGTTCCGGGGCACCGTCGGCGGCGGCCACGGGCACGGCCCACGTCACCGACCAGTGGGGGCGCAGGCGTTCCTCGACCGGGCGGTCGGCGAGCAGACCGGCGGTGAGCGCTCCGGCCGCGGTCGCGGTGCGCCAACGGGTCGTGCCGTCACGGGAGTCGGTGACGACGGTCAGTCCGTCCGCGTGCTCGCGGCGCAGCGTGCGCTCGCCGGCGTCGGTCTCCACCACGACCTCGTCGAGGCCGGGCAGCGCGAGCAGCAGGTCGTCGCCCACCGACTCCAGCAGGGCGGCGGCGAGTTCACCGGCCGCCGCGTCCCGCAGCGGCAGGATCACGGCGGTGTCGTATCCGTCGGGGGCGGTGCCCTCCGCCGCGAACGGGAGCCGCAGCAGCGGGACATGACCGTCCCGGCGGCGGATCTCCTCCCCCAGGCCCTCGCTCCCGTCCGCCGCCCGTGCGGCCAGGTCGCGGGCCTCGGCGAGGGACCACCGCACGCCACCGTGCCGGCCGACCACGGCGGGTTCGTCGGTCACCGCGAGGACGGCCGCGAACCCGACACCGAAGCGGCCGACCGAGGGGGCGTCGGCCTGCGCGGTGTCCCGTTTGGCGGACGCCCGGAGGGTGGACAGCGACTCGGCGCCCGCGGCGTCCAGCGGGGCACCCGTGTTGGCGGCGACGAGGACGCCCTCGCGCAGCGTGAGCCGGAACCGTCCGGGCACGGCGGCGCGGGCGGCCGCGTCGGCGGCGTTCTGCGCGAGCTCCACGACGAGCCGGTCGCGGTAGCCGCCGAGAACCAGCTCCTCCTCGGCGTTGGCGTCCTCGCGGAAGCGGGCGGGGCTGGTGGCCCAGGCGTCCAGGACACCGCGGCGCAGGCGTCGCGTCCCGAACGGGTCCGCGTCCCCGGCGGCCGGCCGCACGAACTTGCTCACGTTGACTCTCCCTCTCGGCGTGACGACGAAGGTACCGCGCCCCTGAGGGGTCAAAACTCCGGGAACGGGCGGGGCCCCGGGCGGGCAGCCGGGCGCGACCGCGCCACCGCGCGGGGCGTCGTGGCCGTACGGGGACGGGAGGGAGGACCCTCCCGGGGGGAGAGCGCGGGCACGGCCCGCCGACCGGAGCAACCGGCGCGGCCCCGGCGGGAACCGGAGGCCCCGGAGAGCCCAGGCCGGCAGCCGCCCGGCGCGCGACCGCGACCGCCGTGCGACCGCCGTGCGACCGCCGTCGCGCTACGGGCGCCGCGGCTCCGCGGCCGGGTCGTCCGCCGCCGTCCGCGGGTCGGAACCGGAGTCCGCGACCGGGCCCAGCGGGAACGGGTCCACCAGCGTCTCGTCGATCACCGGCGCCGACGGCTGCGGCGGCCTCGGCATCACGGCCGCCTCCGAGTGCCCGCCGCAGCCGTACGCGACGGACACGACCCGGCCGTCGGCCGGTGAGAACTCGTTCGCGCAGACGCCGAAGGCCTGGCCGAGCGAGCCGCCGATCGGCATGAGGAACCCACAGCTCACGCAGGGCGCGGGCGCGGCCTGCGCCATGGGTGTCTTCGGTCCGAACGCCTCTTCCCAGCGGTCGGCGGCGACGTGCAGCCCGTAGCGGGACAGAACGCGGGCGCGCCGCATGCCCAGTTCGTCCGCGACCGAGGCGATGGAACCGCGGGCGGGCACGGTGGTCAGGCTCGCCGGCGTCCCGGCGGCCAGCTCGGCGTCCTCCACGTCGGCCAGCTCGGTGAGCTCGCCGGTGATCGCGGAGTTCGGCGGCGGCTCGTCCTCGCCGGACCACCCGGGCTCCAGGCGCAGGTCCTCGGCGTCGGTGGGCAGCAGGTCGCCGGGGCCCATGTCGCCGGGGCGCAGCCGCTCGCTCCACGGCACCCACTCGGGCGCCAGCACGGCGTCCGGTCCGGGCAGCAGGACCGCCTCGTCCAGGGTGACGTTCTTCGCGCGGGAGGCGCGGGCGACGGTGACGGCCCAGCGCCAGCCGCGGTACCCGAGTTCCCGGCACTCGAAGTAGTGCGTGACAACCCGGTCGCCCTCGGAGACCAGCCCCGTGTGGTCGCCGACGACGCCGGGCGCCGCCACCTCGTCGGCTGCGGCACGGGCGAGGTCGACCGCCTCGGCGCACAGGCGGTCGGGGGTGCGGCTTCGCGTTGTCGCTGCGCTCACAGGTATCGCTTCTCTCCTACGCCGTCCACGGGTGCGCCGGCTTCCGGCGGGGGTGCGGACGGAGCGGCTCTGGATACCGCCGTGCCCTGCGGGGCACGGGGTGGGGCCGCGTCGACGTCCGCGCCCGATCGCGCTCGGGCGCACCTACGTCATCCATTCTGCGGGATGACCGTCAGGCGCGCGGCCGAGAACGTTCGCCACGGCGCGCTACGCACGCTACCTTCTCCCGCCGCCCGGTCCCACACCGACGGCCGGTTCCGCACCGCGCGGCGGATCACGGAACGGTCGCGCCGAGGCCCCGCGGCGGCCCCGGGACCGGGCTCCGCGGCGTCGCGGCAGGTGCGCGCAAACAGTTTCGAAAACCTCACGCGGCCCGTCGCGCCCCGCCGGTTTCACCGCCGGACGCGCCCTCCGGTCCACGGACGGACCGCCCCCGGCCGCCCGGCACGGCCCTCCCGCTGACCGGATTCCGACGGTCCAGGACAGGCGCACGGACCACCGCGCCCCGGCCGCGCCCGCCGCCGGACCCCGCCCGCGCGGCCCCGGCCCGCACTCCCCCTGCCCGTGCCCCGTGCCCGTGTCTCCCGCCCCGTCCGGCACGCGCCCGCGTGCGACGCGCCCGCCGGGCCGCCGCGTTCGCACCGGAGCGCCCGCACGCCCTCCGTCCGCGCCCGGCCGCCCCGGGCCGCTCCTGCCCCGTTCCGGTGCCCCGTGCGGCCCGTCCGGGCCCGTACGGCGGCATTCCGCGGGGAATACCGGATCCATCCCGGCGCAGTACGAGCGTTGCCGGCACTACGTACGCCCGAGTCGGGGCACTATGACGTAATGGCAACCGCACGGAGCCCCGAGGGTGCCACCGGAATCGGTGGGGCCAAAGGGACCAAGGGGAGCAGCGGGACCAGTGGTTCGGGCCGTGTCCGCGGGCCCGTCCGCTCGATCGGCCATGCCCTCGGGCTGCCCGTGACCGGCGCGGGCCGCGGGATCCGCAAGGTGACCGGCGCGCACGGCGCGGGCGAGTCCGGCCTCGGCAAGCTGATCGAGCTGCACGCCGTGAACGGCGCGGGCGACGTCATGATCACCGTAGCGCTCGCGTCCACCGTCTTCTTCTCCGTGCCGACCGACGAGGCCCGGGGCCGCGTCGCGCTCTACCTGGCCATCACCATGGCCCCGTTCACGGTCCTCGCCCCCGTCATCGGCCCCCTGCTGGACCGCCTCCCGCACGGCCGCCGCGCCGCGATGTCCGGGGCGATGCTCGCCCGCGCGCTGCTCGCGCTGCTGCTCGCCGGGGCGGTCGCCGACGGCAGCCTGGAGCTGTACCCGGCGGCGCTCTGCGTCCTCGTGGCGTCGAAGGCGTACGGCGTGGTCAGAAGCGCCGTGGTGCCGCGGCTGCTGCCACCGGGCTTCTCCCTGGTGAAGGCCAACTCCCGGGTCACCCTGGGCGGGCTGCTCGCCACGGGTGTGGCCGCACCGATCGGCGCGGGGCTCCAGTGGATCGGCCCGCGCTGGCCGCTGTACGGCGCCTTCGTGATCTTCATCGCGGGCACCTTCCTGTCGTTCTCGCTGCCGCGCAAGGTCGACTCCGCCAAGGGCGAGGACACCGCGCTGCTCGCCTCCGACGAGGCGCACCTGCACGGCCCGCACCTCAAGCCGCCCCGGCGGCCCGGCCTGCGCACGGTCGGCACGGCCGTCACGCACGCGCTGGGCGCGAACGCGGCGCTGCGCTGCCTGTCCGGGTTCCTGACCTTCTTCCTCGCCTTCCTGCTGCGCGAGCACCCCCTCACCGGCGAGAGCGCCGCCCTCTCGCTGGGCATCGTGGCCGTCTCGGCGGGCGTGGGCAACGCGCTGGGCACCGCGATGGGGGCCTGGCTGAAGTCCCGGGCGCCGGAGCTGATCATCGTCACCGTGGTGGCGGTGGTGCTGGCCGCGGCGATCGTCTCGGCGGTGTTCTTCGGCGCGCTCCTCGTGGCGTGCCTGACGGCGGTGGCGGGCTGTTCGCAGGCGCTCGCCAAGCTGTCGCTCGACGCGCTGATCCAGCGGGACGTGCCCGAGCAGGTCCGCACGTCGGCGTTCGCGCGCTCCGAGACGATGCTCCAGATGTCGTGGGTGCTGGGCGGCGCGGTCGGGATCGTGCTGCCGCTCAACGGCGTGCTCGGCCTCTCCATCGGCGCGGCGATCGTCGCGATCGGCTGGCTGAGCACCGTCCGCGGTCTGCTCGGCACCGCGCACCACGGCGGCGGCTCGCGCGGGCGGGTGGCCTGATCCGGCCGCCTGCGGGGACACCCCGCGACCGTGCGCGGACGGCGCGCGCACGGCCCCCGCGCCGCACCCCGGGCCACGCCCGGCGCACGCGAACGCCCGTGTCCCCGCCCCCTCGCCGCACGGACGAGTGGCCCCATCCGGCCCACTTCGCCCCCGATCCGGCCGCACCGGACGTGATCACGACGAATCGGCCCAACCGCGCGGCACGTCGCACCCCCACATGGGGAGAGGACCCGACGTGCCCGATAGCCTTCGCCCATGACCACGATGCAATCCGTTGTGCGACGCCGCCGCGCCGTCGCCGCCGCCGGCGCCGTTTCCGCCGGACTGCTCGTTCTGACGTCCTGCGACAAGCCGACCCCGCTCGCCACGATCACCGTCGGCGACCGCTCGGTCAGCTCCGAAGCCTCCTGCTACAACGACAACGGCGACGCCCTGACCACCGCCGCGCTGACGGCGTGCCTCCGGGACACGGACATCAAGTCGATCACGGTCGACACGGACGACACCGTGCGCTTCGGCGTCGACCCCGACATCGCCGACAAGAGCTGGACGATCCTGATGAACGGTCAGCAGCTCACCGACGTCAGCACGAAGACCTACCGCACGGTTCCGGGCAGCGTGTTCTTCAACGCCCAGTACGGCGCCACCGGCAACTCCACGACCGTCTCCATCAAGGAGGGTGACAAGACCGTCACGGGTCTGTGGAACTTCAAGCTGAAGAAGGACTCCTGATCGCTTGACCTCCGACACCGCCGCCGGGCCCCGCGTACTGCTGGTCACCGCCGTCCCCGCCGAACGGGACGCGGTGGCAAGGGCGTTCGCGGGCCCGGCGTCGTCGTCGGCAGGGGCACCGGGTCCGTCCCCGCGTGAGGTGCGCCTGCCCGGCGGAACGCTCCTGCACCGCCTCGCGCCCTCCGCGCCGGGCGCGCCCGCCGCGGACCTGCTCGCCACCGGCGTCGGGCCCGCCCTCGCCGCCGCGTCCACCGCGACCGCGCTGACGGCCGCCGCCCTCGAAGGCGCCCCCTACGGTCTCGTCGTCTGCGCGGGCATCGCCGGCGGTTTCGTCCCGCACGCGCCCGTGGGCAGCCTCGTCGTCGCCGACGAGATCACCGTCGCCGATCTCGGCGCCGACACTCCGGACGGATTCGTCCCGGTGACCGGACTCGGCTTCGGCACCGTCACGCACCGTCCGCCGGACGCGCTCGTGCGCGCGGCCACCGCCGCCACCGGGGCGCCCGCGGGCACGGTCCTCACCGTGTCCACCGTCACCGGCGGCGCCGACCGCGCCGCCGAGCTGCGCGCCCGTCACCCCCGCGCCCTGGCCGAGGCCATGGAGGGGTTCGGCGTCGCCGAGGCCGCCGCCGCGCACGGGGTACCCGTGCTGGAGATCCGCGCGGTCTCCAACGCCGTCGGCCCGCGCGACCGCGCCGCGTGGCGCATCGGCGACGCTCTCGCGGCCCTGACCGAGGGCTTCGGGAAGCTCGCGCCCGTACTGGAGAGTTGGAAAGAAGCATGAGCCCCCACCACACCCCCGAGACCTCGACGAGCACCGCCGCCGGCACGCTGCGCATCGCGTACTCGCCGTGCCCCAACGACACGTTCGTCTTCGACGCCCTCGCCCACGGCCGCGTCGACGGCGCCCCCGCGCTCGACGTCACCTTCGCGGACATCGACATCACCAACGGCATGGCGCAGCGCGGCGAACTGGACGTGCTGAAGGTGTCGTACGCCGTCCTCCCGCACGTCCTCGACGAGTACGCGCTGCTGCCCTGCGGCGGCGCGCTGGGCCGGGGCTGCGGGCCGCTGGTGCTGACCCGCGACGCGGACGCCGCCGGCCTGACCGGCCGCACGGTCGCCGTGCCGAGCGAACTGTCCACCGCTTACCTGCTGTTCCGGCTGTGGGCCGCGGACGAGGTGCCGGGCGGGGTCGGCGAGATCGTCGTCATGCCGTTCCACGAGATCATGCCCGCCGTACGGGACGGGAAGGTCGACGCCGGGCTCGTCATCCACGAGGCGCGCTTCACGTACCAGAACTACGGCCTGCACAAGCTGGCCGACATGGGCGAGTACTGGGAGCGCACCACCGGACTGCCCATCCCGCTCGGCGCGATCGTCGCCAAGCGGTCGCTGGGCACCGCCACGCTGGAACTGCTCGCCGACTCCGTGCGCCGCTCGGTGCGCGCCGCGTGGGACGAGCCCGAGCTGTCCCGCCCGTACGTCATGGAGCACGCCCAGGAGATGGACCCGTCCGTCGCCGACCAGCACATCGGGCTCTACGTCAACGAGTTCACCGCCGACCTCGGCGAGGACGGCCATGCCGCGATCCGGGGCCTGCTGACCCGCGCCGCGGCCGAGGGCCTCGTCCCCGCCCTGGCGCCGGAGGCACTCGCCTTCCCCTGAGCCCGCTTCCGCCGGGCCCGGTCGGCTCGTCCTTCCGGGCCCGTCAGACGTCGAGCTGGTCCGCGACCGCGCGCAGCAGTCCGGCGATCTGCTTGCCGGCGGCCTTGTCCGGGTAGCGCCCCTTTTCGAGGACCGGGGTGATGTTCTCCAGGACGGTCGTCAAGTCCTGGACGATGGACGCGAGTTCGTCCGGCTTCCGCCGTTGGGCCGCCGCGACCGACGGCGCCGGTTCCAGCAGCGTCACCGAGAGTGCCTGGTCTCCGCGCTGTCCGGCGACGACGCCGAACTCCACGCGCTGACCGGGTTTGAGCACGTCGACTCCGTCGGGCAGGACCGAGGAATGGACGAAGACGTCGTCGCCGTCGTCACGAGAGAGGAAGCCGAAGCCCTTCTCAGCGTTGAACCACTTCACCTTGCCGGTTGGCACGTGTGTCCTCGTCCTCGTACTCGTCGGGATAACTGCGGCATGAACCGCGGCACTTCAGCACCGCGGGACTTCGGCACTTCGGAACTCCAGTACTCCGGGAAGTCCTTGAGAGCACTGGGGCGGGCCGTCAGGACCCGCCGGTGTCCAGGCTAATGGTCACCCGGCGCGTGACAAGACGTCGCCGGGTTGTTCCTCCGGGCAGGGAACTACCCTGGTGGAGTGCGTGACAAAACCCAAACGAATTCCGCCGCCGCCGGTGACAGCCTGATCCGCGCCGGGGCCATTGTCTTCTTCGTCGGCGCCCTGGCCACACTCGTCACCGTGGCCCCGCTCTTCTTCGACACGAGGCCTTTTCCCACCTACGCCTACGGCCTCTGCATGCTGATGGGTGTCGGCTTCCTCGTCGCCGCCGCCGGTGTCCTGCGCTCGGTCGCCGCCGGCCGCCGCGAGGCCCGCGCGGCGATGCGGGGGACCGCGTCCTAGCGCGGCGCGTCAGGGCCGCGTGACGGACGGCGGCGCGGAGGGGGAGGCCGCCGGCCCCGGGCAGCCCTGCTCGACGTGGCGCGCGAGCCACTGCGGGAACGCGGTCAGGTCGGGGAGGACCACGTCCGCGCCCGCCGCCCGCAGCTCCTCGGCGTCGCACGGGCCGGTGGTCAGCGCCACCGACACGGCACCGGCAGCCAGCGCGCCCCGCACGTCGCCCACGTGGTCGCCGACGTACACGCCCGCGCCGTGCTCCCGCAGCGCCCGCGCCTTGCCCTCGGCCCACAGGTCGCCGACGACCGCGTCCGGCTCGATGCCGAGGTGCTCCAGGTGCAGCTTCGCGTTGGGTTCGTACTTCGCGGTGACGACGACGGTCCGCCCGCCCGCGGCACGCACCGCGGCGACCGCCTCACGGGCGCCGGCCATCGCCGGGGTCGCGGCGACGGCGAACTCCGGGTACATCGCGCGGTACAGCACGGCCACCTCGTCCACCTGGTCCGCCGGGAACCAGTTGACCAGCTCCTCCGTGAGCGGCGGCCCGAGCCGGGTGACCGCGAGATCGGCGTCCACGTACACGCCCGTCCGCTCGGACAGCGCCAGGTAGCAGGCGCGGATGCCGGGGCGGGAGTCGATGAGGGTCATGTCGAGGTCGAAACCGACGGTCGGGGCTCCGGAGGAACCGTGTGCCGTCGTGGAGGCCGCAGAAGTCATATGAACCATTGTGCCGACCGGGGGCGGGAAGCCGGGGGCCGGGGAGCCGGGGGCGGGCCGGGCCGCGCGCCCCTTTGCGGGCCCGCCCGCCGCTACCGCGTGCGCTGCGAGCGCCAGACCACGTACAGCGCCGACAGGACGGCGGCCGCGCGGACCACCCACGGCCACGTCTCCGAGACGGCGTCCCCCATCTGGCCCTGCGCGACGAGCGTGCCCCAGCGGCCCTCGCTGCGGCCCCACAGCCACACGATCCCGCCCGCGACCGCGAGCCCCGGCATGCCGACGACCGCCCACTTCGACTCGGTCGCCGTCAGCCGCCGCGAGCCGTACGCGACGAGCCAGCCGAGCGCCAGGACGAACCAGTTGCCGAGCACCGCGCCCACGACGAGCGCCCCCGCGGCGAGCAGCAGGAGCGGGTTGCTCCAGCCGGTCCCGGTACCGGCACCGGCGGCGCGCACGGGCAGCAGCCGGCGCACGAGGCGGCGCTTCACGGGGGCCGCCTCGACGGGACCGGGCGCCGCCGCCTTCGCGGCCGGGTCCGTCCCCGTGCCCTGCGCGGGGACGGCGGGCCGCTCGGGCTCCTTGGGGGGCGGGGGCTTGAGGAGTTCGGGGATCTCGATCCCGCCGACGAACCCCGGCACCTGGTCCCCGAGACCGAACGGCGAGCTGTCGACCCGCCACCAGTCGGGCTGCGCGGCCGGGTCGCCCATCTCGTGCTCGGCCGCGAGGTGCGGCGGCGACGGGGCGTCGGGCACCGCCGGAGCGGCGGGTTCGGTGCGCGGCCTCGGGCGCGGGACGACCCGGCGCAGCCCCTTCGGCCGGCCGCCGTCGTCGTCCTCGTCGCCCCGGTCGCGCTGCAACGGCACGGACGCGGTGGACTCCCGCCGGACGTCCCCGGTGGCGCCCGCCGCGGTGACGACGTCGTCGGGGCTGCCCAACCGGTCGAGGATGCGGCGCACGGCGGCCGGGGTGTCGGCGGTCCCGCCGGCGCGACGCCGGTCGATCTCCTCGCGCAACCCGGCCACCAGACGCATCCGGGCGCCCGACGGCAACTGCCGCTGGTGCGCCACGTCGCCGACGCGGCTCAGATACTCGTAGACGACCTGGTCGCTCTCGATACCCACGAAGTCCCCTCCGGGGCGGCCCTGTTGACGTCCCCGCGGAACGACCGTACCGCGTATCCGACATCTCCCGTGTTCACCCCGGACGCCCGCCGCACGACGGCGCTCCCGCGCCGGGGACCGAGGACGGGCACCGGTACGGGGAACCGGGCGCCGCCTCGGGGCCCGTACGGGTACGGACGTGCCGGACACCGGGGCGCACGCGCGGACCCGTGCCGCCCGTCGCCGGCGGAGCGCCCGCCTCCGCGCCTCGGGCGGACACCCGGCCGCACTCCCGCGTGTTCGGTACCGCGCCGGCGCGCACGGCGTGCGAACCGCCCGGCTCCGCGGCGGCGAACAGCGCCCCGGCACGGGCGGGAGCCCGGGAAGCGGGCCGACCCGGGGCCCCCGGGGGCTGTGGCGGCGGCCCGGCTGTCGGGCCCACCCGCTACCGTGGGCCGGATGAGCAGCGATGAGCAACCGGCGGCACCCCGTTCTCTCGCGGAGGCGCTGCGCGCACAGGACGACGCCTTCCTCGCGGCGCTCCTGCGCGGCCGCCCCGACCTCATCACCCCCTTGCCGGGCGACCTCACGCAACTCGCCACGCGCGCGGGCACCCGCGCCTCGGTGGTGCGGGCCCTGGAACGCCTCGACCGGTTCGCGCTGCAGACCGCGGAGGCCCTGGCCGTCGCCGGGGAACCGGCCACCTACGCCGAACTCCTCGTCCTGATGGCCGGCGACGAGCGCGACCCGGCGGTCGTCGACGCGCTGCCCCGCGCCGTGGCGACCCTGCGCGCGCAGGCGCTGGTCTGGGGCGGCGACAGCCGGCTGCGCCTGGTGCGCACCGCGCGCGAACTGCTGTCCCCGTCGCCGCAGCACCCCTCCCCGACGGGGCTCGGACCGACGGTCCAGGAGGCCGCCGCGGGCATGTCGCCGGGCCGCATCCAGACGATCGTGGCGACCGCGGGCCTGCGGTCGACACCGGACGGCGTGTCGGCGGTGGCCGCCCTCACCGCCCTGTTCTCGGACCGCGAGCGGATGTCCGAGCTGCTGGCGGGGCTGCCGTACGACTCCCTGGACGTGCTGGACCGCCTGGTGTGGGGCCCGCCGTACGGCCAGGTCACCCACGACCCCGCCCCGCGGCTGCGGCTGCTCCTGGACCGCGGGCTGCTGCTGCCGACGGCGCCCGGCACCGTCGTACTGCCCCGCGAGGTCGCCCTGCACCTGCGCGGCGGCCGGGCGCACCGCACGCCCGAGCCGGTGCCGCCGCCGGTGGAGGCGGCCGGGGTGCACGCGCCGCAGACCGCCGACGCGACGGCGGCCGGGCAGGCGTACCTCGCGCTGGCGACCGTGGAGGAACTGCTCCAGCACTGGGACGAGGGCGGCCCCGCGGTCCTGCGGGCCGGCGGGCTGAGCGTGCGGGACCTCAAGCGCACCGCGAACGCACTGGACGTGCCGGAGCCGGAAGCCGCCTTCTGGATCGAACTCGCCTACGCCGCAGGACTGCTGGCGTCCGACGGCGAGGCGGACGAACGGTACGCGGCGACCCCGGAGTACGACGTCTGGCGCGAACTGCCCGCCCCGCAGCGGTGGGCGCAGCTCGCCGAGGCATGGCTGACCGGCACCCGCACGCCCGGTCTGATCGGCGGCCGGGACGCCAAGGACCGCGCGCTGACCGCGCTGGGGCCGGGGCTCGACCGCTCGTCGGCGGCCGAGGTCCGCCACCGCGTGCTCACGCTGCTGGCCCGGCTGCCCGCGGGCGTCGCGCCGGCCGTGGAGTCGCTGCTCGCCCGGCTGCGCTGGGAGCGCTCCTCGCGCGGCCCGCAGCAGGAGGGCGACCTGCGCGAACGGCTCGCCCGCTGGACCCTCGCCGAGGCCGAACGGCTCGGCGTCACCGGCCGGGGCGCGCTCGGCGCACCCGGCCGCGCCCTGATCGGCGAGCCGCTCGGGCCGCCCGCCCCGGAGGAGCCCGCCGCAGACGCGGACGGCGTCCCCGCAGGTCCCGGCGACAAACTGCCCGTGCGTCACCGGCCGCCCGCCGAGGCGCAGCCGCTGACCCCGGCCGAACAGGCCGCCGCCGCCGAGGAGGCGGCCCGCGTCCTCGCCCCGCTGATGCCCGAGCCGGTGGACCACGTCCTGCTCCAGGCCGACCTGACCGCCGTGGCCCCCGGCCCGCTGGAGCGACCGCTCGCGGACCTGCTGGGCGTGCTCGCCGACGTCGAGTCGAAGGGCGGCGCGACGGTGTACCGGTTCACACCGGGCTCGGTGCGCCGCGCCCTGGACTCCGGCCGCACCGCGTCCGACCTCCAGTCGCTGCTGGCCGCCCACTCCCGCACCCCGG
The DNA here is from genome assembly GCF_042956945.1 of Streptomyces sp. NPDC008150. Classification (NCBI taxonomy): domain Bacteria; kingdom Bacillati; phylum Actinomycetota; class Actinomycetes; order Kitasatosporales; family Streptomycetaceae; genus Streptomyces; species Streptomyces sp. NPDC008150. Next base: position 354,960 of record NZ_JBIBHJ010000004.1, read on the forward strand.
TGCCGCAGCCGCTGGCCTACCTGATCGACGACGTCGCCCGCAAGCACGGCCATCTGCGGATCGGTACGGCGACCGCGTACGTGCGCAGCGACGACGACGCGCTGCTGGACGAGATCCTCGCCGACCGCCGCTCCGAGGGTCTGCGCCTGCGCCGCCTCGCCCCGACGGTCGCCGCCACCCAGGTCACCCCGGCCGTCCTGCTGGAGGGACTGCGGGCGATGGGGCACGCACCGGCGGCCGAGTCCCCGGACGGCGACGTCCTGATCGCCCGCACCGACTCCCACCGCACTCCCCCGCGCACCCCGCCGGAGCCCGTCCCCGAGGGCCCGCCGCTGCCCGACGCCACGTTGCTCGGGGCGGCGGTCCGCGCCATCCGCGCGGGCGACGAGGCGGCCACCACGCCGCGTCCCCCGGCCCCGCAGCCCCAGGCGGAGGGCGACCTGCCGCGCACCAGCCCGGCGGAGACCCTGGCCTCGGTCCAGGCCGCGGTCCTGACCGGGGAGTCGCTGTGGCTGGGTTACGTCAACGCCGAGGGCACCGCGAGCCGACGCGTCGTCGCGCCCATCCGCGTCGAGGGCGGCTACGTGACGGCGTACGACCACACGGCGGACGAGGTGCGCAAGTTCTCGCTGCACCGGGTGACCGGGGTCGCGGACCTGCCGGAGGAGTGACGCGGCGCCGAACGCCGCGAGGGGGCGGGGCCTTGACGGCCCCGCCCCCCTCGCGTGAGGTGGTCGGTGGTGCGGTGGACGGCGGTCCGGCGAGCGGCGGCCCGGCGGTCAGGCCCGGGTGTCGCCGCTGCGCCGGGCGGCGAGCCAGGCACCGGGGCCCCGCCGGGCGGTGGGCTCGGTGTCCGCGGTCGCGCCGGTCGTGGCCCGCGTTTCCTTGGTGCGCGTCTCCGTGGCGGTGGTGCCGGTCCCGGCGGCGCTCCCGCCCCCGGTGGCGCGGCGCCACAGCGGGGCACGGGTGGCGGTGTCCGCGGGAGTGTCCGCCGCGGCCTTCCTGGTCGACGTGGTGGTCGTCGTGGTCGTGGCGGTGTCGGCGGCCCCGGTGCGCGAGCCGCGCCGCAGCGCGCCCGGCAGGCGGCGTCCGCCGTCCGTCCCCTCGACGTCCCTCCCGTCCGCGTCCGTCGCGTCGTCGGCCACGGCGGGCGGCGCGGTCCGGGCGGCGCGCCGGGCCCGCGGCTCGTGGCGCACGTGGGCGAACTTGCGGCCCAGCAGCACGTATCCGATGAACGCGCCGGCCACGTTCATGATCACGTCGTCGATGTCGAAGGCGCGGCCCTCGATCACGGCGCCCTGCGCCAGTTCGATGACGACCATGACGAACGTCGCGATGGCGAGCACCCGCAGCATCCGCATCCGGCGCGGCACGAGCACCGGCATCAGCACGCCGAACGGCACACCGATCAGCAGGTTCCCGCCGACCTGCTTGCAGGCGCCGAGGAACGTGTAGTCCTCGGCGTACTGCCGCAGCGACCTGCCGGGATGCATGTTGGAGTGCGCGATGCCCGCGGACGCCTCCGACGGGGTCAGCGTCAGCTTGGCGAGCACCACCGAGAACGCCACCAGCGCGACGAACGCCGCTGTGACCGCTATCCACTTGACGAGCGTGCGTCCCCAGGAGGGCCGGCCCGCCTCCACCTCTGATGTCATGCCGTGCCGATACCCCGTTCAACGCCCTTCACCGCGGCGGTTGTTGTGCGCCGGCTTTTCGAGCCGGCCCGAACAGGGCCCGCCGGGCGGGAAACGGCCTGCGCCAACACGCCCCGCCCGCCCGGAGGACGGCACCCCGACGTGCGGTTACCGGATGGGACGGCGGCCGGTCCGCCGGGTCCAGCGCACCGCGACGATGGCCAGCGCCGCGACGAAGACCACGATCCCGATGACCAACAGGTAGCCCAACCCGTTCGCGGTCACGCCGATGAGTCCCAGCACGACGGCAATCAGGACGAGGAACAGGAAGAGAGCCATGGCACGAACACCTCCTTCAGGTCGAGCGACGATGTTCAGCGACGGGCGAGCTTGCGCTCACCGTTGGCGCCGGGCTGGTACTCCAGCTCGTAGTACTTGAAGATCTCCGCCTCCGCCTCCGCGGGCAGGACGTCGTCCAGGCCCACCGAAGGGGCCTTCTTCACAAGGGACTTGGCGAAGGGGACCTTGACGTAGTCGGGGCCGAGAATCGCCTCGGCGATGGGAACGAAGGTGAGTTGCTGGCGGGTGGGAAGTCCGTTGCGGACCGTCGCCATGGCCGGTTCGTCGGTGACGGTGTCCACGTAGACGGCTTCGAGAACACCGATCTTGTGACCGTCCGCGTCGACGACATTGCAGTTGCGCCACTCGCGGACGTTGGCTGCGCGGATCATGCTCTGCCTCCTGAGCCGTATGTCCAGGTCGGGTTCCCCTGCCTGCGCCCCTGACACCGCCGGGGGCCGACGACAGGAACACGGTCTCCGCTTCGCCCCGTTCGCCACCACAACACCCCATGTGCACCAGTGGTGTTCCGGCCGAGGCGCCGAAGGGGCCGGGCACGACACGGCCGCCACTTGCTAACTTCTTCACCGGAGCGAACACCGGGCAGGACAACACCGGGCAGGACAGCGGCGGGAACGGGGAGCGGTCACCCATGGCATGGGACGAGTGGGAACAGCTCAAGACGCAGGCGCAGGCGCAGGCGGGCACGGGGACGCCGGCCGGAACACAGATCGACCAGCTCGCCCCGGACCCGGGAGGCGGCGCACCCCTGCCGTCGTCCACTGGCGACCTCAAGGTCAGCCAGCACGACCTGACGGAGATCGGCAGCCGCGCCCACACCCTCTACGACCACCTCTGGGACCGCGCCCGCCTCGACAACACGAGCATCGACTCCGCCGCGAACGACCTGACCGCACAGGGCTTCGCGCTCGGGGCGGGGCTCACCCACGTGTCGGTCCGCTGGGACCAGCAGCTCAAGTCCCTGCTCGACGCGTGCGCGCAGATCTCGAACCACATGCAGGTCACCAAGAAGATCCACGCCGGTGACGAGGCCTACATCCAGCGGGAGATGAGCAGCATCGCGACGCTGGACGACGGCTTCGACGAACGGGTGGGCGCGCCGGGCGGGAAGAACCCCGTCTACTACCCGGACAAGAACAAGAAGAAGACCGGGTAGGCCGCGCCGGCCGACGCGAGAACAGAAGAACCGACCGCACGCACCAGCGGCCCGACGACACCACCGGGCGCACGACGGGGACGCTCACATGGATCTGGACACACTGCGCTTCGCCAACTTCTCCCTCCTCGACGACGCGGTGGAGGACTGGTCGAGGATCGTCACGCACCTCAAGACCCTCTCCGACGACGCCGAGAAGGGTCTGCACCAGGCGGCGAACAAGGCGAACTGGGCGGGCGAGAACCAGAAGGTGACCAAGGAGTTCATCGGCAAGACGGCCGGGGAGTTCACAGACGCGCACACCCAGGCGTCGTCCGTCCACGGGATCCTCAGCGACACGGCCGGCGAACTCAAGAGCTACCGCACGCAGCTCAACGACGCGATCGAGCGCGGCCTGAAGAAGAACCTGACGGTGCTGGACACGGGCAACGGCACGTTCACGGTGACGATGAACGTCCACCCGGACCGGGCGGCGGCCGGGCACACCCCGCCCGAGCACGACGAGAGCGACGTCACGGCGCTGCGCGACGAGGTGCAGGGCATCCTCAAGAAGGCGACGACGAGCGACACTTCGGCCAAGACGGTCCTCACGGCCCTCGCGGACCGCTCCAAGTACGGTTTCTCGGACGCGAGTTACGCGAACCGCGACGAGGCGGCGGACGCCCTGAAGGAGGCCGACGAACTCGCGGCGCTGGCGAAGAAGAGGCCGGAGGACCTGACCCCGGCGGACTTCGACAAGATCAACGCGGGCCTGAAGAAGTACGCGAACGACCCCCTGTTCGCCGAACGGTTCGCGACGGTCCTGGGCCCCGAGGGCGTCCTGGAGTTCTGGTCGGGCATCAACGACCCCCACGCGGCCGCCAGGCTGGGCCAGGCACGCCTCGACGACTACGACGACCTGCAACGCAACCTGGGCCTCACCCTGGCCGACGCCACGCAGAGCGACTCCGCCGCGATGACGTCGTGGAAGGGCAGGATGATCGCGCTGGGCGACCGGCGGATCGGCGGCGAGACGGGCCCCATGGGCTTCCAGGTGATGAGCAACCTGATGCGCACGGGTGACTACGACGACCAGTTCCTCAAGAGCTACGGCACCGCCCTGATGACCACGGAACGCAAACTCACCGGCAACGGCGAACACGCCAACCTGGCCTGGCAGCACATGGGCATGGACACCTACCTGAACCGCATCGGCGACGACAGCGGCGACGACCCCCTCACGGGCTACCTGAAGGGCCTCTCCAACAGCCCGGACGCGGCTACGGACTTCATGAACGAGCCCTTCGTCACGAAGGACGACAGTCCTTTCGAGGAGGACACGGACGGCAACGGCAAGAAGGGGAGGATCCCCCTCTCCAACTTCCAGTACCTCTTCGAGAAACGCGAATGGCCGGCGGAGACGAACATCCACGGCGACGCCCTCCACACGGGCCAGAACAACCTGGCCCTGGCCCTGGAAGCGGCGACCACGGGCCACCCGGCGGGCGAGATCCCGACCCTGGACACCCCGGCCCACAACGCGGGCCAGACGAGGCTGATGGAAAGCCTGGTCTCATCGATCAGCGACGACCCGGAACGCCTGACGAAGAACAGCTACATGTCGGACAGCATCGGCCAGATCGCATCGGAGTACCTGCCGGACATCAACAGGGCGACGACAAACGTGAGTCCGAACCCGAATTCCTACAGCTGGCAGCAGATCGAGCACCTTTTCCCGGTCTCCGGCTCCTCCGCCCAACTGGGTCACATGGACGTGACGCGCTTCCTGGTAGCTGTCGGACAGAATCCGGAAGCATACGCAGCCGTGGACGTGGGACAGAAGAAATACATGACCAACCTGATGGATTACCACCTGAATCCCGACCTGCCGGACGACCTGCGATACCACGGGAGCATGGAAAGCACCGTCACGGAGATCGCTCATCGCTCGGGGGTCGTGTCGGGAGAACTCGCCATCGGCCGGCAGGAAGCCGTCCTGGGACCCGCCAAGGAGAAGGACGGGGACTACGACCACGCGGTCTCCCAGTGGCAGAACGTCATCAACGGCGCCGTCGGCACGGGTATCGGCGTCGGCACGAGCTTCATCGCGTCGCCGGCGGTCGGCGCGGTCGCGGGTGGCGCCGCCGGCACAGTGAGCAGCGTCGTCATGGGCGAACTGTTCCAGGACGTCGAGGGTGACAACCTCTCCGGAGCCGGTCAGGATGCCGGATCCATCTGGGACACCAGCGCCCGCAAGGGCCAGGAGCTTGCTCAGACAGCGGCGACCGAAGCGGCACGCGCCCATCACGCGCCGTACCTGGACGACGTCAGCGAATGGGCCCGTCAGGGCTATTCCGCCGGAAGCTCCGAGGCCGACACCAGCGTGAACCGCATGGCCGACGACCTCACAACAGAAATTTCCTGACGGGACTATTGAAATGCTCGATGGAAAACTCCGTCCGTCGCTCCTGGGGACGGCCGTCCTGCTCTCGTTCGGCCTCATCACGACGGCGTGCTCGTCGAACTCCGACAAGGCTGAGAAGGAGTACACGGTCCCGTCCGCATGGTGCGGCTACCGCGTTCCCGCGAAGACGATGGAGCCGCTGCTGCCCGGGGGAAAGAAGATCACCACCAAAACGGACGACGCTCAGGGTCTTCTCCGGTGCGATGTCCTTGTCGACGGTGAAAAGGTCCTCTACCTGGGAGCGGAACGCCGCGCCGCTTCCACGGCACTCTCGGCGGGGAACGCCATGCTGGGTCCCGTCTCCAAGCTCACGGCCTCCGACGACCACTACGCCGGATCGGACAAGGCCGCGGTACAGCTTGTTCCCTGCCCCGTCGAAAGGAAGGACGGCCAGGAGGTCTTCGCCATCGTCAACGCGTGGGAAGGTTCCGGGGACGAGGCGGACGTGAAGAAGGCGGTCACGACGTACGCCAGGGCGGCGGCCGACTCCACGATCTGCACGGAGTTCGACTCGTGACGCGCCGGTGCGTGAACGCTTCCCGGTGAACCACGTGACCGTCCTCACCCCCGCCCCGCCTCCCGATGCGGGACACTGGACGTTTGGTCCCCGCCGCTCGTAGCCGGGGGCCCGTGCAATGCCGGAGTGAACCGGAGACAGGGGACGCAGGTGAATGGACCGCTCATCGTCCAGTCCGACAAGACCTTGCTGTTGGAGGTCGACCACGAGCAGGCCGACGCCTGCCGCCGTGCCATCGCCCCGTTCGCCGAGCTGGAACGGGCGCCGGAGCACATCCACACCTATCGGCTGACCCCGCTGGGCCTGTGGAACGCGCGGGCGGCCGGGCACGACGCCGAGCAGGTCGTCGACGCGCTCGTTCAGTACAGCCGCTACCCCGTGCCGCACGCGCTGCTCGTCGACATCGCCGAGACCATGGACCGCTACGGCCGGCTCTCCCTCGTCAAGCACCCCGCGCACGGTCTCGTGCTGTCCAGCACCGACCGCCCCGTCCTGGAGGAGGTGCTGCGCTCCAAGCGCGTCGCCCCCCTCGTCGGCGCGCGCCTCGACCCCGACACGGTCGCCGTGCACCCCTCGGAGCGCGGCCAGATCAAGCAGGTACTGCTCAAGCTCGGCTGGCCCGCCGAGGACCTCGCGGGCTACGTCGACGGCGAGGCGCACCCCATCGAGCTGCGCGAGGACGACTGGTCGCTGCGCCCGTACCAGAAGCAGGCCGTGGAGAACTTCTGGCACGGCGGCTCCGGCGTCGTCGTCCTGCCCTGCGGGGCCGGCAAGACGCTGGTCGGCGCGGGCGCCATGGCGCAGGCCGCGTCGACCACGCTGATCCTGGTCACCAACACCGTCTCCGCCCGCCAGTGGAAGCACGAGCTGATCAGGCGCACTTCACTCACCGAGGAGGAGATCGGCGAGTACAGCGGCACGAAGAAGGAGATCCGGCCGGTCACCATCGCCACGTACCAAGTGCTGACGACGCGCCGCAAGGGCGTGTACCCGCACCTGGAGCTGTTCGACTCCCGCGACTGGGGCCTGATCCTCTACGACGAGGTGCACCTGCTGCCCGCGCCCGTCTTCAAGTTCACCGCCGACCTCCAGGCCCGCCGCCGCCTCGGCCTGACCGCCACGCTGGTGCGCGAGGACGGCCGTGAGTCGGACGTCTTCTCCCTCATCGGCCCCAAGCGGTTCGACGCGCCCTGGAAGGAGATCGAGGCGCAGGGCTACATCGCGCCCGCCGACTGCGTCGAGGTCCGCGTCAACCTCACCGACTCCGAGCGCCTCGCCTACGCGACCGCCGAGGCCGAGGAGAAGTACCGCTTCTGCGCGACGACGGCCACCAAGCGCAAGGTGACCGAGGCACTGGTGCGACGGTTCGCCGGGCAGCAGATCCTCGTCATCGGCCAGTACATCGACCAGCTCGACGAGCTCGGCGAGCACCTCGACGCCCCGGTCATCAAGGGCGAGACGAGCAACGCGCAGCGCGAGAAGCTGTTCGACGCGTTCCGCCAGGGCGAGATCAACGTCCTGGTCGTGTCGAAGGTCGCGAACTTCTCCATCGACCTGCCGGAGGCCACCGTCGCCATCCAGGTCTCCGGGACGTTCGGGTCGCGGCAGGAAGAGGCCCAGCGTCTGGGCCGCGTGCTGCGCCCGAAGGCCGACGGCCACAAGGCGCACTTCTACTCCGTCGTCGCCCGCGACACGCTCGACCAGGACTTCGCGGCCCACCGCCAGCGCTTCCTGGCCGAGCAGGGGTACGCGTACCGCATCCTCGACGCGGACGACATCCTGACCGCCGAGAGCTGAGGCTCAGGACCGAGGGGCCGAGGGCCGCGAACCCGCCGTGCCGCCGCCGTGCCGCCGTCCCGGCACGGCGGCCCGCGGCCTCCGGTGCCCCGGCCCCGAATAACCGGTTGGCCTCCCCTCCGGCCACCGCCTAGACTCTCCGCTCTTGCCCGCCTCCCCCCGCGGAGTGCCGCCGTCCGGACGGAAACCGGTCGGCTCCGGAGGACCTCCGGCGTACCCACCCACGCCGTGCCAGCCACTCCGGCCGCATCCACCCCGTGCAGCATCACGCAGCAGGTCACCGGAGGCACCGCCTTGTCCACGCCGTCCGCCGATCCCACGTCCGCGCCCGGCGCGGCCCCCTCGTCCGCCGGCGCCGAGCCGCCGGACAACCCCCTTCTCCGCGAGCGCGCGCACCTCGCCTCGTCCCGGTCCGCGCTGCGGGCCATGCGCGAGGACGCGGAGTCCCTCAACATCCGTGACGTCACGGCGAACTGGGTCAACGCCGAGGTTCTCGCCCGGCAGATCGGGGAACGCATCAAGTCGCTCGCCGACCTCAGCGACACCCCGCTGTTCTTCGGCCGGCTCGACTACCTGCACGCACCCGGCGCACCCGCGGCGCACGAGCGGGGTGCGGCCCCCGAGCAGGGGTGGGAGACCGACGGCCGCTTCTACATCGGGCGGCGGCACGTGCACGACGCCGACGGCGACCCCATGGTCGTCGACTGGCGCGCGCCCGTGTCGCAGCCGTTCTACCGGGCGTCCAAGAAGGACCCGATGGACGTCGGGCTGCGCCGCCGTTTCGGCTACACCGGTGGCGACCTCACGGCGTACGAGGACGAGCACCTGTCCGACCCGGCCGAGGCGGCCACCACCAGCAAGCTGCTCCAGCGGGAGATCGAACGGCCCCGCGTCGGCCCCATGCGCGACATCGTGGCGACCATCCAGCCCGAGCAGGACGAGATCGTGCGCGGGGACCTGTCCGGCACGGTCTGCGTGCAGGGCGGTCCCGGCACCGGGAAGACGGCCGTCGGTCTGCACCGTGTCGCGTACCTGCTCTACGCGCACCGCGAGCGGCTCGCCCGTACCGGCACCCTGGTGATCGGGCCGAACCGTTCCTTCCTGCATTACATCGAGCAAGTGCTGCCCGCCCTGGGTGAGTTGGCGGTGCAGCAGGCGACCGTCGACGACCTGGTCGGCCACGTGGAGGTGCGCGGCAGGGACGACGCGGCGGCGGCGATCGTCAAGGGCGACGCCCGGATGGCGGAGGTGCTGCGGCGTGCGCTGCGCTCGCACGTCACGATGCCGACGGAACCGGTCGTCGTGGTCCGCGGTTCACGCCGCTGGCGGGTACCGGCGTACGAACTCGAAGTGCTGGTGCGGGAGTTGCTGGACCGCGACATCCGGTACGGGGCCGCCCGCGACGCCCTGCCGCAGCGCATCGCGCACGCCGTGCTGGTGCAGATGGAGCGGTCGGGCGAGGCGCCGGACGACCGCGTGCAGGACGCCGTGGCCCGCAACACCGCCGTGAAGGCCGCCGTGAAGGCCGTGTGGCCGCCGGTGGACCCGGCGAAGCTGGTCCTGCGGCTGCTCGGTGACGCCGACTTCCTCGCCGCCCACGCCGAGGGCCTGCTGACCGAGGACGAGCAGAAGACGATCCTCTGGGAGCGTCCGGCGCGCAGCGCGAAGTCCGCCAAGTGGTCCTCCGCGGACGCGGTGTTGATCGACGAGGCGACCGACCTGGTGCTCCGCACGCACTCCCTCGGTCATGTGGTGCTGGACGAGGCGCAGGACCTCTCCCCCATGCAGTACCGGGCGGTCGGCCGCCGCTGCACCACCGGTTCCGCGACCGTGCTCGGTGACCTCGCGCAGGGCACCACGCCCTGGGCGACCCGGAGTTGGGCCGAGGCGTTGGGCCATCTCGGGAAGGCGGACGGTGTCGTCGAGGAGCTGACGGCCGGTTTCCGTGTGCCGACGGACGTCATCACGTACGCGTCCAGGCTGCTGCCGTACATCGCCCCCGGGCTGGCGCCGGTGGCGTCCGTCCGCGAGAATCCCGGCTTCTTCGACGTGCGCGCCACGGCCGACGACGCCGCGGGGGATGCCGAAGTGGTGGCCGCCTGCGAGGAGTTGCTGCGCAACGAGGGCTCGACGGGGCTGATCGCCGCCGACGCCCGGGTCCCGGCGCTCGCCGAGGCCCTCGACGCGGCCGGGATCGGGTACCTCGCGCCGGGCGAGGAGACGACGCGGGAGACCCGTCTGACGCTGGTCCCCGCGTCCCTCGCCAAGGGCCTGGAGTACGACTACGTGGTACTGGACGAACCGCAGGCCGTGGTCGACGGCGAACCCGACGAGCGCACCGGTCTGCGCCGCCTGTACGTGGCGCTGACCCGAGCGGTCTCGGGCCTGATCGTCACGCACACGGCGCCGTTGCCGCCCCAACTCGGCTAGGCAGTAACGCTGTTGACGGGGACGGGGACGGGGACGACGAGAGGTCCGGGGTGCCGCGGCACCCCGGACCTCACGCTCCGTCCAGCACCGTCCGCCACTCGGCGACGGCCGTCTCCGTGACCGGGCCGGCCCAGCCCTCCGGGCGGGCCGCGCCGCCGATGTGGAAGGCGTCGATGCCGGCGTCGCGCAGGGCCCGCACGTGGTCGAGGCGCAGGCCGCCGCCGACCATGATCCGCTGCTCGTAGCCCGGTTCGCCGTTCCGGGCGGCCTCGGCCACCAGGACCGGTACGCCGCCGTCGACCCCGTCGGCCGAACCGGCGGTCAAGTAGGTGTCCAGGCCGGGCAGTTCGGCGACCTGCTTGCGCAGGGCGTCCCGGTCGGCGGCGCGGTCGATGGCCCGGTGGAACGTCCAGTGGCAGCCGTCCAGTTCGGCGACGACGCGCTCGACCGCGCACAGGTCGACACCGCCCACGGTGTCGAGGAAGCCGAGGACGAACTCGTCGGCGCCGGCCGAGCGCATGTCCCCGGCGGCCCGCACCAGGCGGTCGACGTCTCCGGCGGCGAACCCGTCGGCGAGGCGCAGCATCACGCGCAGCGGGATGTCGACGGCGGCGCGGATCCCGGCGAAGGTCCGGACCGGCGGGGTGAGCCCGTCGGCGTCCATGTCGCAGACGAGCTCAAGCCGGTCCGCGCCTCCCGCCTGGGCGGCGACCGCGTCCTGCGCGTCGAGCGCGATCACCTCCAGGACTGCACGCTTGCTCATGGGACCCCATTCAACGGCGGCTACAGGTCTAGTCCAATTTAGACTACGCGGGCCCGCCACGCCTCCATGGCTCGTCCCTCGGTCACACCCCCGAAACATCCGCGGCGACACACGGCGACATTCCCGGCAACCTCCGCGCCACCATCGACGACGCCACCGGGGCCGGCACCCGCAACCCACCGCCCCGGCACGGAAGAATGCCCCCATGGCCGAAGCCGAACCCACCGCCCGATCCGCCGCCCCGCACGCCGCCGAACCCGATCTCGCCGCCCTGCGGGCCCGCTGGACCCGGGCCCTCGACGCGAGCCGGGAGCCCGAGGGCCCCGACCCGGTCCCGTACGCCGACGACCTGCTCGCCCGCTGGCGCGAGCCGCAGCGGCACTACCACACGCTGACGCACCTCACCGCGGTCCTCGACCGCGTCGACGTCCTCCAGGCCCACGCGGCGGACCCGGACGCCGTCCGCCTCGCCGCCTGGTTCCACGACGCCGTCTACCGCCCGGACCGCTCCGAGAACGAGGAGCGCTCCGCCCGGCTCGCCGAACGTGCCCTGACCGAGGCCGGCGTGCCCGCCGCCACCACCGCCGAGGTCGCGCGGCTGGTGCGGCTGACCGTCACGCACGATCCGGCGGACGACGACCGCGACGGGCAGGTGCTGTGCGACGCCGACCTCGCGGTCCTCGCCGAACACCCCGCCGCCTACGCCGCGTACACGGCCGCCGTCCGCGAGGAGTACGCGTTCGTCCCCAACGACGCGTTCCGGGAAGGTCGTTCGGCGGTGCTGCGCCAACTCCTGGACCAGCCCGCCCTGTTCAGGACCCCGTACGGCCGGGAGCACTGGGAGGCGACCGCCCGCCACAACCTCGCCGCCGAACTGGACCTCCTGGCGGGCTGATCCCGTCGCGTCCCGGCGGACCGGCCGTCCCCCGCCGCAAATCCCCTCGCCTCCCCGTCGGTCCGACCCCTAGGGTGCGCACCATGCGTGAGATGGGGAGCGAGCAGGTACGGGCCGCCGTCGCGGAGGCCGTGGCGGTGCTGCGGACCGCGGTGGACCGGGACTGGGAGACGCCCCGGGCCGGGCGGCTGGAGTGGAACGTGCGGTACACCGCCGAGCACGTCGCCGGTGATCTCATCGCGTACGCAGGGCAGTTGACGAGCGGCGCCCAGCACGCCTACGTGCCCTTCGAGCTCACCCTCGACGAGGGCACCGGCAACGCGGACGTCCTCGACGTCGTCGAGGCCACCGGCGGACTGCTCGCCGCCGCCGTCGCGACCACACCGCCCGGGGTGCGGGCGTTCCACCCGTACCCGTTCCGCGCCGCCGACCGGGAGGGCTTCGCCGCGACCGGCGTCGCCGAAGTCCTCCTGCACACCCACGACATGGCCGTCGGTCTGGGCATCGCCTACGAACCGCCCGCCGAGCTGTGCGAGGACCTGCTCACCCGGATCTTCCCCCACGTCCGTCCCGGCCCCGCCCCCTGGCCGACCCTGCTGTGGGCCACCGGCCGCGGCGACCTGCCCGGCCGCGCGCCCGTCAGCGGGTGGCGCTGGTGCAACAACCCGGCCGTCCCCGCCGAACGCCTGACCCTCACCGGCGTCACCCCCGCCGCCGCCTACGACCTGCGGGCCGGCGGCGACGGCGGGTTCCGGTGGATCGAGGGCGGCCCCTTCGAGGGCACCCGGGAGGCCGCCGGGATGGTCGTCAAGGCGTACGAGAGCGGGGTGCACCGTCCGGAGTGGGGCATGTTCGTGCTCGTGCGGAACGACGACGGCCGCGCGCTCGGCGGCATCGGCTTCCACGGTGCCCCGGACGACGAGGGCCGCGCGGAGGTCGGCTACGACCTGGCGGTGAACGCCCGCGGCCACGGCTACGCCACGGAGGCGCTGCGCACCCTGGCCGCCTGGACGTTCGCCCGAGCCGCGGCCGCCGCCGACGCCGACACGCGCGTCACCGAACTGTTCGCCGTCATCGACCGGACCAACGTCGCGTCGCAGGGCGTGATCACCCGCGCGGGCTTCACGCCCGCCGGTGCGGAGGGCGCGGGCGGAACGGACGGCGGCGGGGAGACGACCACCGCGTACGTGCTGCGGCCGGACGGCGACCTGGTGTGAGGCGGGACACGGGCCGCGCCCGTCCTCATGTCCCGGCGGCCCCGGGCTCCCGCCCCGCCGGCGCCCCCTTGCGGCGGCGCAGCCCCGCCTCGTGCAGCAGGCGCACCACCTCGCGGCTGCGGACCTCGACCGCGCCCGCGCGGACCGCGTCCGCGTATCGGTGGGAGGGCACGTCGTAGTGGTCGCGCTCGAAGGCGCGGCGCGGGACGCCCAGGCCCTCGGCGAAGGTGTGCAGTTCGGCGTACGAGACGTCGCTGACCAGGTGGGACCAGAGGCGGCCGTGGCCCGGCCAGGACGGCGGGTCGATGTACACCGTCACGACGGTTCCGCCCCGCCCGGCGCCGTGCCGCCCGTCGCGCCCGCCAGCGAGCCCACGGCGGCGACCTTCACACCCGCCTTGTGGCAGACCCAGTAGGGGTCGGCGCCGAGTTCGGGTTCGACCTCCAGGGCGTGCGGCTCACCGACACCGCACACCGGGCACAGCGGCCAGCGCCCGTACCGCTCCAGCAGGGCGTCCTGCACGTCCTGCGCGACCAGACCGGCCACGTACTCCCGGCCCTCCGGCCACTGCTCGACCCACCAGCGGCGCTCGACGACGGAGTCCTCGACGAGCGAGACCACGTCCGGGTCGGCGACCTGCCCGGCGACCAGGTCGGCGAGCACGAGCGCGCGGGCCGCGTGGAGCGTCTGCTCCAGCGGGCTGATCGGGCTGATCGGGCCGCCCCGGTCCAGGGGGTCTCCCTGGGGTTCGTCCTCGGGCTCGCCCTGCGAGTCGTTCGCGTCCATGACCCCATTGTGCGCACTCTTGACCCCGGTACCGGTCCGAAAATATCTTTCAGAGGTGACCCAGGACGTGAAGGAAATTTTCCGCGGCGCGGGCCTCACCGGCGGGACGCCACCCGTTCCCGCCGCCCTCGCGGCCAAGGTGCGCACCCTGGCACCGTCCATGACCCGTTCCATGCAGCGCGTCGCCGAGGCGGTGGCCGCCGACCCGGCCGGCTGCGCCGCCCTCACCGTCACCGGGCTCGCGGAGCTGACCGGCACCAGCGAGGCGACCGTCGTGCGCACCGCCCGCCTCCTCGGCTACCCCGGCTACCGCGACCTGCGCCTGGCGCTCGCCGGCCTCGCTGCCCACCAGCAGTCCGGCCGCGCGCCCGCCATCACGACGGACATCGCGGTCGACGACCCGATCGCGGACGTCGTCGCCAAGCTCGCCTACGACGAGCAGCAGACCCTCGCCGACACCGCGGCGGGCCTGGACACCGTGCAGCTCGGCGCGGCCGTCGCCGCGCTCGCCGCGGCCCGGCGCACCGACGTGTACGGCATCGGCGCCTCCGGGCTGGTCGCCCAGGACCTCGTGCAGAAGCTGCTGCGCATCGGGCTGATAGCCCACGCGCCCAGCGACCCGCACCTGGCCGTCACCAACGCCGTGCAGCTGCGCGCGGGGGACGTGGCGATCGCGATCACCCACGGCGGTTCGACCGGCGACGTCATCGAACCGCTGCGGGTCGCCTTCGAACGCGGGGCCACGACGATCGCGGTGACCGGGCGCCCCGACGGGCCCGTCAGCCAGTACGCGGACCACGTCCTGACCACCTCCACGGCCCGCGAGAGCGAGCTGCGCCCCGCCGCGATGTCGTCCCGCACGAGTCAACTGCTCGTGGTGGACTGCCTGTTCGTCGGCGTGGCCCAGCGGACGTACGAGACGGCGGCACCCGCGCTGTCCGACTCCTACGAGGCGCTCGCGCACCGCCACACCCCCCGCGGCGGCCAGCGCCGCTGACCGCCCCGCCCGCTTCCCGACCACCACCGCACCCGCGTCCACCGGCGCGCCGCCGCACCACCCTCGTCCACCACCGCCCGAGCCACTTCGCGTTCACGTCCGCCGCCGGGGAATCCGCGGCCCGTCCGGGGGCCGGCCGCACGGTTCCGCGCGCCCGGACCGGGACGCGAGACCACTCCGCACGGAAAAGAGCCGCGTCCGCATGACCTCGACGTCCAACCACCGTGATCTGCGTACAGAGTTGGAGACCCTGACGACCGAGGCGTTCCGCCCCGAGCTCGCGGAGATCGACCGACTGCCCACCCTGGAGATCGCCCGGCTGATGAACGGCGAGGACACCACCGTCCCCGCCGCCGTCGCCGGGGAACTGCCGCGGATCGCCGCCGCGATCGACGCGGTCGCCGACCGCATGGCCCGCGGTGGCAGGCTCGTCTACGCGGGTGCCGGGACCGCCGGGCGCCTCGGCGTCCTCGACGCCTCCGAGTGCCCGCCCACCTTCAACACCGACCCGGCGCGGGTCGTCGGCCTCATCGCGGGCGGCCCCGGCGCGATGGTGACCTCGGTCGAGGGCGCCGAGGACTCGCGCGAGCTCGCCCGCGCCGACCTCGACGCGCTGGCCCTGACCGCCGACGACGCGGTGGTCGGCATCTCGGCCTCCGGCCGCACCCCGTACGCGATCGGCGCCGTGGAGCACGCCCGCTCGCTCGGCGCGCTGACCGTCGGCCTCGCGTGCAACCCCCGAAGCGCGCTGGCCGCCGCCGCGGAGCACGGCATCGAGGTCGTCGTGGGGGCCGAACTGGTCACCGGTTCCACCCGGTTGAAGGCCGGCACGGCCCAGAAGCTGGTGCTCAACATGATCTCGACGATCACCATGATCCGGCTGGGCAAGACGTACGGGAACCTGATGGTGGACGTGCGCGCCTCGAACGAGAAGCTGCGCGCCCGCTCCCGCCGCATCGTCGCACTCGCCACCGGCGCGGCGGACGACGAGATCGAACGGGCGCTCACCGCGACCGACGGCGAGGTGAAGAACGCCATCCTGATGATCCTCGCCGAGGTCGACGGGCCCACGGCAGGCCGCCTTCTGGAGGAGTCCGGCGGCCACCTGCGCGCCGCGCTGGCCGCGGCACCCCGCTGACCAGCACGCTCGGGGGGTGCGCAACGACCCCGAACCCCCCGCCCGGCCCGACGACCGAACGGCCGCCGCCCGGACCACCGCCGCCGCGATCCTCCAGCACGTCGGGGGCGCGGCGAACGTCACGTCCGTCGCCCACTGCATGACCCGGCTGCGCCTGGGCCTCGCCGACCGTGACCTGGTCGACGAGGCCGGGCTGCGGGCGCTGCCGGGCGTCCTCGGCACGGTCGACGACGACACGTACCAGATCGTGCTGGGCCCCGGCGCGGTCAACCGCGTGACGCGCGAGGTGGAGGCGCTGCTGCCACCGCCGACGGAGCCCGACACGGCCGCGGAACTGGCCGCCCGCGGGGCGGAGTTGAAGGCGGAGCAGCGCCGCCGCAACGCGACCCCCGGCAAGCTCCTGCTGCGCCGGATCGCGAACATCTTCGTCCCGCTCATCCCGGCCCTGGTCGGCTGCGGCATGCTCGCGGGCCTCAACGGGCTGCTGGGCAACCTGGGTTGGCTGCCGTCCGTGACACCGGCCC
This sequence comes from Streptomyces sp. NPDC008150, assembly GCF_042956945.1. Classification (NCBI taxonomy): domain Bacteria; kingdom Bacillati; phylum Actinomycetota; class Actinomycetes; order Kitasatosporales; family Streptomycetaceae; genus Streptomyces; species Streptomyces sp. NPDC008150. The sequence goes on from NZ_JBIBHJ010000004.1 coordinate 371,617, forward strand.
TCGCCGCGATCGCGTCGGGGTTCATGGCGCTGATCGCGGTGTTCGTCGGCCTCAACACGGCGAAGGAGTTCGGCGGCACGCCGGTCCTCGGCGGGGCGGTCGCGGCCGTCGTGGTCTACCCGGGCGTCGCGAAGGTCACCGCGTTCGGCGTCGCGCTCGCCCCCGGCCAGGGCGGCGTCCTGGGCGCGCTGGCCGCGGCCCTGCTCGGCACGTACGTCGAACGCTGGTGCCGCACCTGGGTCCCGCCCACCCTGGACGTCCTCCTCACCCCCGCCCTCACCGTCCTGGTGTCCGGCCTGGTCACGCTGTACGGCCTGATGTACGTGGCCGGCGAGGTCTCGGCGGCGATCGGCACGGCGGCGAACTGGCTGCTGACGACGACGGGCGCGCTGGCCGGCCTGATCCTGGGCGGCCTGTTCCTCCCCCTGGTGATGCTGGGCCTGCACCAGGCCCTGATCCCCATCCACACCACCCTCATCGAGCAGAACGGCTACACGGTCCTGCTGCCCGTCCTCGCGATGGCGGGCGCGGGCCAGGTCGGCGCGGCACTCGCGGTGTACGTCCGCATGCGCCACGACGCGACCCTGCGCACGACCATCAAGTCGGCACTCCCGGCGGGCCTGTTGGGCGTCGGCGAACCACTCATCTACGGCGTCTCCCTCCCCCTGGGCCGCCCGTTCCTCACGGCGTGCGTGGGCGGGGCGGCGGGCGGCGCGTTCGTCGGCTTCTTCTCGATGCTCGGCGACACGGTCGGCTCGACGGCGATCGGCCCGTCGGGCTGGGCCCTGTTCCCGCTCCTCGCGGGCAGCGGCGGCCTCGGGGTGACGGCGGCGGTCTACGCGGGCGGACTGCTGACGGGGTACGGGGTGGGGTTCGGGGCGACGTACTTCTTCGGCCTGACGGGCGTCGTCCCCGAACCGGCCGCGGCAGCGACGGCCCCGGCTCCCCCACCGGAACCGGACGCGGAGGGAACGGCGACCCCCGCCGGGTGACGGGATCATGGCCGAAGCCACGTCACGGCAGCCGCGGCTCCCGGTTGAGTCGGCGCACCCGCTCCCGGAGCACGTCCCCCGGCGGGGCAGGTGCCGCCTCGCCGGGCGGGCAGTCCCACTCGCGGCCCCCGCCGACCGGCCGCAACTGCACCCGGCCGCCCTCCCTGCCCATCACCTCACCGATCCGCCCGTCCCGCGCGTCCACGGCGTAGCGGCCCAACTCGGAAGCTTCGAAGCCCTCGTTCACTCCCGTTCCTCCCGCGCGGCACGAGCGCCCAGCGCGGCCACCAGCCGGTCCGCCGTGCCCACGTTGCAGCTGCCGAGGTCGACCAGGGTGTAGCCGGGGCCGCGCACGGCCGTCACCGGATCGACCCGGAGGGACGGCAGCACGATGCCCACTTCCGCGAGTGCCGTCCGCAGCCGCGCCACGGCGCCCTCCGCGTCCGGCACCCGCTCCGGCGCCCGCTCACTCTCCGTCTGCCTCATCCGCGTCTCCTTCCACTGTGCGTATCACTGTTCCTCACACAGCGTGGCGAAAACCCCTCTAACCTGGCCAGGGAGGAAGACCCAACAACAGCACCTGTGTAACGGGGAGTTGTCGTGCCAGGACCGAAGAACCTCGACCCGTCCTCGTCGCCGCGCGCCCTCCTCGGCGCGGAGTTGCGGCACGCACGCGAAAAGGCGGGCCTGAGCCAGGAGGAGTTGGGCGTACGGCTGTTCGTCAGCGGTTCGTTCATCGGGCAGTTGGAGGCGGGGACGCGGCGCATACAGCCGGAGCTGGCCAGGATGCTGGACGAAGTCCTGGGCACGGAGACGTTCTTCACCCGGAACTGCGACGCGGTGGGGAGGTCGAAGTACCCGGACCACTTCGCGGAAGCAGCCGAGGCGGAGGCCCGAGCGAGTGAGATTCGCCAGTACGCGACCCTTCTGATCCCTGGGCTGCTCCAGACCGAGGCATACGCGGAGGCCGTGTTCCGCGCCTATCGGCCGGCCGCGCCGGCCATCGACGTCCCGAGCCTGGTGGCGGCGCGCATGGAAAGGACCCGGCTGCTCGACGATCCAACGACGCCGTTGTTGTGGGCCGTTCTGGACGAGGCGGTGGTGCGCCGCCCCGTCGGCGGACCGGCAGTGATGTCGGCGGCTCTGTCACACGTGGCGGAGCTCGCCCGGCGTGGCCGGATCGTCCTGCACGTGCTGCCGTTCAGCCTGGGAGGCCATGCCGCGATGGACGGGCCCCTGAAACTGATGGAGTTCACCGACGCGCCGCCGCTGTCCTTCGTCGAAACCCCACACGTGGGAGCCCTTCTGGACGACCCGGCAACCGTGCGCCAACAAACCCGCATGTTCAACCTGCTTCTTGGTGAGGCTCTGCCTTCATCGGCCTCTCTGGCCTTGATCGAGTCGTTGGCGCAGAATTATCGGCATGGAGACCCGCAACTCGGCTCTGACTGAGATCTCGTGGCGCAAGTCCACCTACAGCGGTGGCCAGGGTGGCGACTGCCTCGAAGTCGCCGACCACCACCCCGGCACCGTCCCCGTCCGGGACTCCAAGGTCCCCGACGGCCCCAACCTCGCCTTCCGGCACAGCACTTGGACCGCCTTCGTCGACGGAGTCAAGCGCAGCTGAGCGGACGTCAGCCCGCTCCCCCCGGCCCGAACCGCTCCACCACCCGCCGGGAAGCCTCCACGTCCAGTTCGTAGACCACCTCGTGCGCCCTCGGGTCCGGTGCGTGGAAGGTGTGGAACATCGGGCTCGACGGGCCGCCCAGGTCGACCAGCGTCGCCGACGCGCCCCGTACCGCGCGTTCCGCGCCCGGGACCGTCGTCAGGTCGATGCGGTTGACGACGCCCGGGGTCACCCACACCGGGGTTCCCTCCAGCAGGCCGAAGAGCTGGAGGTGGAAGTGGCCGGTCAGGACCACCCGCACGTCCGTGCCGCGGATCGCGTCCGCCAGGTCGGCCGGGTTCCACAGGCCGAACGCCTTCTGCGACGGCACGTCCAGCGTCACCGGCGGGTGGTGGAATGCCAGCACCGTGCCGTTGACCGACGGGGTGGCCAACACCGCGCGCAGCCAGTCCAGTTGGAGCGGGGTCAGCACGCCGTGGACATGGCCCGGCACCAGCGAGTCCAGGGTGACGAAGCGGTACCCGTCGATCGTGCTCACCGCCGCGCGTTCGCCCTCCGGCGAGTCGAGGACCGACTCCGCGCGGTCGGTGCCGTCCACCGCGAGGTGCCCGCTGCCCAGCACCTTGGCGAACGCCTGCCGTTCGTCGTGGTTGCCGGTGGTCAGCAGCAGCGGCACGTCCCGCTCGCGCGCGAACGCGCCGACCAGGTCGCGGACGACCGTGTACGCCTCCGCCGAACCGTCGTCGGCCACGTCCCCCGTGACCAGCACCGCGTCCACGTCCCGCCGGTGCTCCAGCGCGTCGAGCATCAGGCGCAGGGACGCCGTCGGGTCGACGCCGTGGCGGTTCGGGCCCGGGGCTCGCTGGATGTGCGTGTCCGAGAGCTGGAGTATCCGCATTCCCGGCACGCTAGCGGGAGTTGGGGCGCGGACGACAGAGGGCCGGGAGCGGGTGACCCTGCTCCCGGCCCTCAACTGCCCACTCAGCTCAGCGACTTCAGCGAGGCCGCGTCGTAGGGGGCCAGCTCGTCGAAGCGGCCCGCGAGGACCTTCGCCGCCCACTCGGGGTCCTGGAGCAGCGCCCGGCCCACCGCGACCATGTCGAACTCGTCGCGCTCCAGGCGGTCGAGGAGGTCGTCGATGCCCCGCGTCGAGGCGCCCTCGCCCTGGAACGCCTTCTGGAAGTCGCCGTCCAGGCCGACCGAGCCGACCGTGATGACGGGCCGGCCCGTCAGCTTCTTCGTCCAGCCGGCGAGGTTGAGGTCGGAGCCGTCGAACTCCGGCTGCCAGTACCGGCGGGTGGACGCGTGGAAGGCGTCGACTCCGGCCGCGGCGATCGGGGCGAGGATCGCCTCCAGCTCCTGCGGGGTCTGGGCGAGGCGGGCGTCGTACTTCGTCTGCTTCCACTGCGAGAAGCGGAACAGGATCGGGAAGTCGGGGGACACGGTGGCACGGATCGCGGCGACGATCTCCGCCGCGAACTTCGTGCGGGCCACCGGGTCGCCGCCGTACGCGTCCGTGCGGCGGTTGGTGCCCTCCCACAGGAACTGGTCGAGCAGGTAGCCGTGGGCGCCGTGCACCTCGACGCCGTCGAAGCCGATCCGCTCGGCCGCCGCCGCGGCCTCGGCGAACGCGCCGATCACGTCGTCCACGTCGCGCTGCGTCATCGTCTCGCCGACGGTCTTCGCACCGTCCGCGCTCAGGCCCGACGGGCCGACGGACGGGGCGTCCGCGAACGGCGGGCTGCCCGCCCGGCGCACGGTGCCGATGTGCCAGAGCTGCGGGACGATCCGCCCGCCCGCGGCGTGCACGCCCTCGGCGACCTTCGCCCAGCCGGCGAGCTGGTCCGCGCCGTGGAACCGCGGCACGCTGTCGCTCTCCCCCGCCGAATCGTGACCGACGTACGTGCCCTCGGTGACGATCAGGCCCACCCCGGCCGCGGCACGGCGGGAGTAGTACGAGACGACGTCCTCGCCCGGGACGCCGCCCGGCGAGAACTGACGGGTCATCGGCGCCATGGCGATGCGGTTGCGGACGGTCAGGCCGCCCAGGGACAGCGGACGGGACAGGATCCCGGCCGCCCTGGAGGCGGACTCGGCGGGGGCGGAGACGGTCATGTGGGGACTCCTGGGAAAACTCGGTCGACCGGTACGGGCGTGCGCCGCGGTCGCGGGTGCACGGGACACGGTGGGACCGCCCGGTATGTGCACACGCATGGACCGCGTAGGGGCGACAACCGGTGCGGTCGCCGCCTCATTCCGGCGTCCTCCGAGAAACACCTCACAGCCGGCCGCGGAAAACGCCCGAGGGCGGCACCCCTGTCGCCAGGGGTGCCGCCCTCGGAACCGCACGTGCTGCGGATGTACCGCCGAACCGAACCGGGCTCCGCGGAGCCCGGGTTCAGGCTCAGAAGTCCATGTCACCGCCCGGCATGCCGCCCGGAGCGGCCGCGGCGGCCTTCTCCGGCTTGTCGGCGATGACGGCCTCGGTGGTCAGGAAGAGCGCGGCGATGGAGGCGGCGTTCTGCAGCGCAGAGCGGGTCACCTTCGCCGGGTCGATGATGCCTTCCTTGACCAGGTCGACGTACTCGCCGGTCGCGGCGTTCAGGCCGTGGCCCGGGGTCAGGTTGCGCACCTTCTCCACCACGACACCGCCTTCGAGGCCGGCGTTGACGGCGATCTGCTTCAGCGGGGCCTCAAGGGCGAGCTTGACCGCCTGAGCGCCGGTCGCCTCGTCACCCTCCAGCTCCAGCTTCTCGAAGACCGCGGAGGCCTGGAGCAGGGCCACGCCGCCACCGGCGACGATGCCCTCCTCGACGGCCGCCTTCGCGTTGCGAACGGCGTCCTCGATGCGGTGCTTGCGCTCCTTGAGCTCGACCTCGGTGGCGGCACCGGCCTTGATGACGGCCACGCCGCCGGCCAGCTTCGCCAGGCGCTCCTGGAGCTTCTCGCGGTCGTAGTCCGAGTCGCTGTTCTCGATCTCGGCACGGATCTGGTTGACCCGGCCGGCGACCTGGTCGGCGGAGCCGGCACCGTCGACGATGGTGGTCTCGTCCTTGGTGATGACGACCTTGCGAGCGCGGCCCAGGAGGTCCAGGGTCGCGTTCTCCAGCTTGAGGCCGACCTCCTCGGAGATGACCTCGCCGCCCGTGAGGATGGCGATGTCGCCGAGCATGGCCTTGCGACGGTCACCGAAGCCCGGGGCCTTGACGGCGACGGACTTGAAGGTGCCGCGAATCTTGTTGACGACCAGGGTCGACAGGGCCTCGCCCTCGACGTCCTCGGCGATGATCAGCAGGGGCTTGCCCGACTGCATGACCTTCTCCAGCAGCGGGAGCAGGTCCTTGACCGAGGAGATCTTGGAGTTCGCGATCAGGATGTAGGGGTCCTCCAGGGAGGACTCCATGCGCTCCATGTCGGTCGCGAAGTACGCCGAGATGTAGCCCTTGTCGAAGCGCATGCCCTCGGTGAGTTCCAGCTCCAGACCGAAGGTCTGGGACTCCTCGACGGTGATGACGCCTTCCTTGCCGACCTTGTCCATCGCCTCGGCGATGAGCTCGCCGATCTGCGTGTCGGCGGCGGAGATGGAGGCGGTGGAGGCGATCTGCTCCTTGGTCTCGACCTCCTTGGCCTGGTCGAGCAGCGCGGCGGAGACGGCCTCGACGGCCTTCTCGATACCGCGCTTGAGGGCCATGGGGTTGGCGCCGGCGGCTACGTTCCGCAGGCCTTCCTTGACCAGGGCCTGCGCCAGAACGGTCGCGGTGGTCGTACCGTCACCGGCGACGTCGTCCGTCTTCTTGGCGACTTCCTTGACCAGCTCGGCGCCGATCTTCTCGTACGGGTCCTCGAGTTCGATCTCCTTGGCGATGGAGACACCATCGTTGGTGATCGTGGGGGCGCCCCACTTCTTCTCGAGGACGACGTTGCGGCCCTTGGGGCCGAGCGTCACCTTCACGGCGTCCGCGAGCTGGTTCATGCCGCGCTCGAGGCCGCGCCGTGCCTCCTCGTCGAACGCGATGATCTTGGCCATGTGAAGTGGTCCTCCCAGGACTGGGGTGGATTGCTCCGGACCGCGCCCGCGCCCGCGACGGACGGCCTCGGCATGTGGTTCCTTGCCCCACCTGCCGCAGCCTCACCGACTCGGTCCTCGTTGTCACTCTCACCCTCAGAGTGCTAACGCCAATGATTAGCACTCGACCCCCGAGAGTGCAAGCGACCCCGGGATGCGGAGGCAGTCCCTCCGGTGTCCGGCGGTGCCGCGCGGACGGGGCGAGGGGGGCGGAGGGGGCGCCGCGCACGCCGAAGGGCCCGTCCCCCACGTATGGGATACGGGCCCCTCGAATTAAAGAAGAAGAACGTCGCCTGCGATTGGCCGCGCGTTTCAGGCGCTGACGCGAACCATGTCGGCCTGCGGGCCCTTCTGACCCTGCGAGATCTCGAACTCGACTCGCTGGCCTTCTTCCAGGGTGCGGTAGCCGTCCATCTGAATCGCGCTGTAGTGGACGAATACATCCGCACCACCGTCGACCGCGATGAAGCCGTACCCCTTCTCCGCGTTGAACCACTTGACGGTGCCCTGAGCCATGCCTAACTCCCCTATTACTGGCCCTTGCACAGATCCGCACTTCGCGAATCCGGGTCAGACCTCACCCCCCACGCTGGGGGCGTGCGCCGGAACGCGTCGACCGCGGCTGAATGTATCCGCACCACTGCCGTCTGCAACAGGTCAATCGGACGAGAATTCTGGGCACGACCGGTCGGGAATATACCCAGAAGTCGACGAAATTCAGGGCAAGTCGGGCCCTATAAAAGGAATAGAAGGCGCAAAAGAACCACACAGTTTGGCTACTTCTCGTCGCCCCGCGAGCGCGAATTCAAGGGCGCCTGTCCGAGCAAGCCGCAACTGGTTCCCCAACTGTACCGCGCTCAACCAAGCAGAATCGCCCCCTCCGTTTCCTGGCCGGAGAGGGCGATTCGTTGAACGCTCGGTAATCGACGCTACCGAAGGTAATTGCCGGGGCGGTCAGCCGCCCGCGACGGCCGGGATGATCGAGACGCCGGCGCCCTCGGGCGTCGCGGTGTCGAGGCCCTGCTCGAAGCGGACGTCGTCGTCGTTCACGTACACGTTGACGAAGCGGCGCAGCTTGCCCTGGTCGTCCAGGACGCGGGCGGCGATGCCGGCGTGGTTCTTCTCCAGGTCCGCGATGACCTCGCCGAGGCTGGCGCCCTCGGCCGGGACCTCGGCCTTGCCGCCCGTGTAGGTACGCAGAATGGTCGGGATGCGAACGGTCACGCTCATGCGAGGCCAGCCTCTCGGAAGGAGTCCAGGTTGGGACGGATCGTCGCGGTGAGGCCGGTGCCGGCGACCGCGTCGAGCGTCTTGAGGCCGTCGCCGGTGTTCAGCACGACGGTGGTCAGGGTGGGGTCGAGCGCGCCGCTCTCGATGAGCTTGCGGGTGACGCCGACGGTCACGCCGCCCGCGGTCTCCGCGAAGATGCCCTCGGTACGGGCGAGCAGCTTGATGGCGTCCACGATCTGCGGGTCGGTCACGTCCTCCACGGCGCCGCCGGTGCGGCGGGCGATGTCGAGGACGTAGGGGCCGTCGGCGGGGTTGCCGATGGCGAGCGACTTGGCGATGGTGTCGGGCTTCTGCGGGCGCACCACGTCGTGGCCCGCCTTGTACGCGGCGGACACCGGCGAGCAGCCCTCGGCCTGGGCGCCGAAGATCTTGTACGGACGGTCCTCGACGAGGCCGAGCTCGATCAGCTCCCGCAGCCCCTTGTCGATCTTCGTGAGCTGCGAGCCCGAGGCGATCGGGACGACGAGCTGGTCCGGCAGCCGCCAGCCGAGCTGCTCGCAGATCTCGTACGCGAGGGTCTTGGAGCCCTCCGCGTAGTACGGGCGGAGGTTGACGTTGACGAAGCCCCAGCCCTCGCCGGCCGGGTCGCCGATCAGCTCGGAGCAGAAGCGGTTCACGTCGTCGTAGTTGCCCTCGATGCCGACGAGCTCGCCGCCGTAGACGGCGGCCATGACGACCTTGCCCTGCTCCAGGTCGTGCGGGATGAACACGCAGCTGCGCAGTCCGGCGCGCGCGGCGGCGGCGCCGACCGCGCCCGCCAGGTTGCCGGTGGAGGAGCAGGAGAGGGTGGTGAAGCCGAAGGCGCGGGCCGCTTCGAGGGCCTGGGCGACGACGCGGTCCTTGAAGGAGTGCGTCGGGTTGCCGGAGTCGTCCTTGACGAACAGGCCGCCGGTGATGCCCAGTTCGGCGGCGAGGCGGTCGGCCTTGACCAGCTTGGTCCAGCCGGGGTTGATGTTGGGCTTGTCGGCCACGTCGGCGGGGACGGGCAGCAGCGGCGCGTAGCGCCAGATGTTCGCGGGGCCCGCTTCGATGCGCTTGCGCAGTTCCTCGGTGTCGTACGCCGAGAAGTCGTAGGCGATCTCCAGCGGGCCGAAACACTCCTCGCAGGCGAAGACCGGACCGAGCGGGACGCGGTGGCCGCACTCGCGGCAGGACAGCGCGGCGGCGGGGCCGAGATCGACCGATCCGGCGGCTTGGGAGGTGTTTGCGGCGGTCTGCACAGCCATGGAGGGGAGGCCCTTTCTCCTCATCTTCCTCACGGCGCACTTCGCCGTGAGACGGATTTGGCACCTTCCCGAGCCGGGAGCCTCGCCGCGCGTACGCACGAGAACCGACTGGAGGGTTGCCGGGGCTTCAACGGGCCGTGTCCCTCTGCCCCTCTGGATGAGCGGTATTCGGTTGTGGGTGCGGGCGGCCTACGACATGCGATGGTCATCCGCGTTGTTCAAGACTGTAACCGAAGGCCAGGACAGTTGAGATAGCCGTCCGCACCGCGAGATGGATCACACCCGGAGACGGGGCGGGCGGTCCGGTCCGAACGAGCCGGATCCACGAAGATCCAGTAGGGACATTCCGGAGGGTTCTCCCGACCGCGTCCCGTGTCCCGCATCCCGCGCCTGTCGCACTTACGTGAGGAGCCGCCGTGCTGGAAGAAACCGAGCGCTGGCTGAGCACACGCTCCTGGTCCGTGACCGATCGCCCGCTCCACAAGATCCTCGCCGCGAAACGCGCCTCGGGTTCGACGGTCAGCGTCGTGCTGCCCGCGCTGAACGAGGAGGCGACGGTCGGTGACATCGTCGCCGTGATCCGTCACGACCTCATGCAGCAGGTCCCGCTGGTCGACGAGATAGTCGTCGTCGACTCCGGGTCCACCGACCGCACCTCCGAGGTGGCCGCCGCGGCCGGCGCCCGGGTCGTGCACCGCGACGACATCCTGCCGCGCATCCCGACCGTGCCGGGCAAGGGCGAGGTGCTGTGGCGCTCGCTGCTCGCCACCGGCGGCGACATCGTGTGCTTCGTCGACGCCGACCTCAAGGAGTTCTCCAGCGACTTCGTCACGGGCATCGTGGGCCCCCTGCTCACCGACCCGGACGTGGACCTGGTGAAGGCGATGTACGACCGTCCGCTGGGCGGTGCGGCCGGCCAGGGCGGCCGGGTCACCGAGCTGATGGCGCGCCCGCTGCTGAACATGCACTGGCCGCAGCTCGCCGGGTTCGTGCAGCCGCTCGGCGGCGAGTACGCGGCCCGCCGCTCGCTGCTCGAACAGCTCCCGTTCCCGGTCGGGTACGGCGTGGAGCTGGGCATGCTGGTCGACGCGCTGCACCTGGTGGGCCTCGACGCCCTCGCCCAGGTCGACGTCGGGGTGCGCAAGCACCGGCACCAGGACGGGCAGGCGCTGGGCCGCATGGCCGCCGCGATCTACCGCACCGCGCAGCTCCGGCTGGCCCGCGGGCACCTGATCCGGCCCGCCCTCACGCAGTTCGAGCGGGGGGCGGGCGGTTTCGAGCCGCGGACGTACTCCGTGGACACCGAGGAGCGCCCGCCGATGGCCGAGATCGCCGAATACACCGCCCGCAAGGTCGCGTGACGTCCGTACGCCGCGGGGACCGACCCCCGCGGCGTACGGACGTCGACGGCCGGGCGGGCCCCGACGGGAAACCTCGGCGTGGCCGCCGGTGCGCGGTACGCGCGGGCCGCCGGCGTCCGGTGCGCGCGCACCGGACGCCGCCTCCCGTCCGGCCGCGCGGCCCGGTACGCGCGTACCGGCCGGAAACCTGCGGGCGGTCACGGTGACACGCCCGACCCGTGCGGAAATCCGGCCGAAAGCAGTCGGAAAGCGGCACGAAAGCGGACAGGGAGTGACCGACTCCGCCGGTTGTATACGGACTGGCCGCTTCCATCACGGCATGTCCGTACGTTTGAGCGGTTGGGGGCCGGGCTAAGTTGAGGCGTATGGCTTCCTCAGCTTCCTCCCCCGGCGCTGCCCAGGTGCTGGTCGCGTCCAACCGCGGTCCGGTCTCGTACGACGTGCGGGAGGACGGCTCCCTGCAAGCCCGCAGGGGCGGCGGTGGACTGGTCTCCGGCCTCTCCGCCATCGGCCCCGACGCCGGGGCCCTGTGGGTCTGCTCGGCGCTCGGCGACGGTGACCGCGAGGCGGTGCGCCGGGGTGTCGGCGAGGACGGCGTGCGGATGCTGGACATCCCCGCCGACGTGCACGAGGACGCGTACCACGGCATCGCCAACTCGGTGCTCTGGTTCGTCCACCACATGCTGTACCAGACGCCCCTGGAGCCCGTCTTCGACGCGGAGTTCCGCCGCCAGTGGGCCAACTACGTCGCCTACAACCGGGCGTTCGCCGAGGCGCTGGCCGAGGAGGCCGCCGAGGGCGCGGTCGCCATGGTGCAGGACTACCACCTCACGCTGGTGCCCGGCATGCTCCGCGAACTGCGGCCCGACCTGCGCATCGGCCACTTCTCGCACACCCCGTGGGCGCCGCCGGAGTACTTCCGGATGCTGCCCGACGACATCGCGCGCCAGGTCCTCGACGGCATGCTCGGCGCCGACCGGCTCGGCTTCCTCACCCACCGCTGGGCGGACGCCTTCACCGCCTGCGCCGAGCAGTTCGCCGACGGGCTCGGCGGCACCCGCGTCGGCGTGCACGGCCTCGGCGCGGACGCCGACTTCCTGCGCCGCAGGGCGCACGAGGACGACGTCGAGCAGCGGATGGCCGCCCTGCGCGAGGAGATCGGCACGGCACCCGACGGCTCCGCCCGCCGCACCGTCGTCCGCGTGGACCGCACCGAGCTGTCGAAGAACATCGTGCGCGGGCTGCTCGCCTACCGGCAGCTCCTGGAGGACGAGCCGTCGTGGCGCGAGCGCGTCACGCACGTCGCCTTCGCCTACCCCTCGCGCCAGGACCTCGCCGTCTACCGCGACTACACCGCCGAGGTCCAGCGGGTCGCGGACGAGATCAACGAGCAGTACGGGACGGCCACTTGGAAGCCCGTCGTCCTGCACGTGAAGGACGACTTCGCGCGCTCGCTCGCCGCGTACCGGCTCGCCGACGTGGCCCTCGTGAACCCGATCCGCGACGGCATGAACCTGGTCGCCAAGGAGGTGCCGGTCGTCTCCGACGAGGGCTGCGCCCTGGTGCTGTCGCGGGAGGCCGGCGCGTACGAGGAACTGGGCGACGACTCCCTCACCGTGAACCCGTACGACGTGAGCGCGACCGCGCGGGCCCTGCACGAGGCGCTCACCATGGCGCCGGGCGAACGCGCGGAGCGCACGAAGCGGCTGTCCGCGGCGGCGACGGCGCTGCCGCCGGCGCAGTGGTTCCTCCAGCAGCTGGACGAGCTGAAGGGCTGACCCCGCGCGACGCGGAGGGGCCCGGACCGGCGCACGGTCCGGGCCCCTCCGCGTCGCGCGGCCCGCGCGGTCAGCCCAGCCGGGACGCCAGCGCCGACAGCAGGGCGACGACCCCCGCCGGGCCGTCCACCACCAGGTCGGCGCGCTCGGCGAGTTCGGCGACCTCCGACGTGCCGCTGCACACCAGCAGGCCGGGCACCCCCTCGGAGCGCAGCTTCTCGACGGCGGCGAAGGCCGGCAGGTCGCCCAGGTCGTCCCCCGCGTAGAGCACCGCCCGCGCGCCCGTCTCCCGTGCGTACTCGGTGAGCGCGACGCCCTTGTCCATGCCGGGCGGGCGCAGCTCCAGGACCATCCGGCCCGGCTCGACGATCAGGCCGTGGCGGGCGGCCAGTGCGCCGAGCGGGCCGCGCAGCGCCTCGAAGGCGGCCTGCGGGTCCGGCGCGCGGCGGGTGTGCACCGCGACCGCCCGGCCGCCCTTCTCCTCCACCCAGGCGCCCTCGGCGGCGCCCGCCGCCTCCAGGAGGGCGGGCAGCTCCGCGCGGACGGCCGCGACCCCGGGGTGCGGCTCGGGCGCGGTGACGGTGTTGGTGACGGCGTCCCAGCGCTCGGCGCCGTAGTGGCCGAGGACCACGAGGTGCTCCAGGCCGGGCACCTCCGCGAAGCCGCCGTGCCGCACGGCGACGTCGGCGGGGCGGCCGGTGACCACCGCGACGGAGGCCAGCTTCGGGGCGAGGGCGGCGAGGGCGGGCACGGCGTCCGGGTGCGCGCGGGCCTGCTCGGGGTCCGGCACGATCGGCGCGAGGGTGCCGTCGAAGTCGAGCGCCACGACCGCCCCGGCGGGGTGCGCGAGAACGGCGGCGAGGCCGTCGCGCCCGGCCCGCGTCGCGGGCTCCGGGAGGGGGTGCGGCGGGTGCTGGGGGTTCGTCGAGTCCGTGGGGGTGCCCATACAGCGACCCTATCCGCGAGGTGCGGGAGGTACGCCTGACGCACCCGCGCGGAACGGGACGGCGCCGCCACCGGGACGACGCCGGGGCGGGGCGCCCGCTCCGGTCCGGTGCCCCCGGGCGGCGCGTACCGGGACGGCGCACTCGGCCGCCCCGAACCCCGGCCGCACCGACACCAACGTCCGGCGGGCGCGTCCGGCTCGACCCCGCCGTGCGGCCGTGCGGCGAGGGGCGGATTCGCGCCACGAGCGCCTCAGCGTTCCGAGCGGCGCGCCTCTCGTATCCGCCGCAGGCGGTTCACCGTCACCGGGTCGTGGGCGAGGGCGCGCGGGTCGTCCAGGAGGGCGTTGAGGAGTTGGTAGTAGCGCACCGGCGCCAGGCCCAGTTCCTCGCGGATGGCGCGTTCCTTCGCGCCCGCGCCGGTGAAGCCCCGCCGTTCGAGGGCGAGGACGTTCCGCTCGCGCGGGCTGAGCTGCTCCTGGTCCATGCCCGCACGGTAGCCCGGCCCGCGGACACGGACCCGGCCACGCCCCCGGCCACCGCGTGCCGGTGCGCGCGCGTCCGGTCGCGGTGCCGGGAATCGGCCACGGCCCCGACTCCCGTAGCATCAACCACCCCAAGTGGACTAGACCTTTCGTGTGTCTACGCGCAACACTGTCTCCGTGAGACATGTCATCGCCCTGGACGTGGGCGGCACGGGAATGAAGGCCGCGCTCGTCGGCCCCGGGGGCGAGCTGCTGCACGAGGACCGCCGCGCCACCGGTCGCGAACGGGGTCCGGACGCCGTCGTCGAGGCCATCCTCGGCTTCGCCGTCGAACTGCGGGCCCACGGGCGGCGGGAGTTCGGCGAGGCCGCGTCCGCCGCGGGGGTCGCGGTGCCCGGCATCGTGGACGCCGAGCGCGGGGTGGCCGCCTACTCGGCCAACCTCGGCTGGCGCGACGTACCGCTGCGCGACCTGCTCGGCGCCCGGCTCGACGGCGTCCCGGTCGCCCTCGGCCACGACGTGCGGTCCGGCGGTCTCGCCGAGGGCCGGATCGGCGCGGGAGACGGCGCCGACCGCTTCCTGTTCGTGCCGCTCGGCACCGGCATCGCGGGCGCCATCGGCATCGACGGCCGGGTCGAGGCGGGCGCCCACGGTTTCGCGGGCGAGATCGGCCACATCGTCGTACGGCCCGGCGGCTCGCCCTGTCCGTGCGGGCAGAACGGCTGCCTCGAACGGTTCGCGTCCGCGTCGGCCGTGGGCCGGGCCTGGGCCGAGGCCAGCGACGACCCGACGGCGGACGCGGCGGACTGCGCCAAGGCCGTCGCCTCGGGCGACCCGGTCGCGCGGGCCGTGTGGCAGAGCGCGGTCGACGCCCTCGCCGACGGCCTGGTCACCGCGATCACCCTGCTGGACCCGCGCCTGGTGATCATCGGTGGCGGACTCGCGGAGGCCGGGGAAACCTTGTTCACACCGCTGCGGGACGCCGTCCGGCAGCGGGTCACGTTCCAGAAACTGCCGTCCATCGTCCCCGCCGCCCTGGGGGACACCGCCGGCTGCCTGGGCGCGGGGCTCCTCGCGTGGGACCTCCTCGCCACCACCAACGCCTCGGAGGTAACCGCCTGATGGCCCCCAGCAAGGTTCTGACCGGCGCCCGGGTGGTGCTGCCCACCGGAGTCGTGGACGACGGACGTGTGATCGTCGAGGGTTCGCGGATCGCCGGGAGCGCTCCCACCGACGCCCCGACCGTCGACCTCACCGGACACTGGGTCGTCCCCGGCTTCGTGGACATCCACAATCACGGCGGCGGCGGTGCCTCCTTCACCTCCGGCACGGTCGAGGACGTCCTGCGCGGCATCCACACCCACCGCCTGCACGGCACGACCACCCTGGTCGCCTCGACCGTCACCGGCGAGATGGACTTCCTCGCGCAGCGGGCCGGCGAACTCAGCGAACTCGCCGAGCAGGGCGACCTGGCCGGCATCCACTTCGAGGGGCCGTTCATCTCGCCGTGCCGCAAGGGCGCGCACTCCGAGGCGCTGCTGCGCGACCCCGACCCGGCGGACGTGCGCAAGCTGGTCGACGCGGCGCGCGGCCACGCCAAGATGGTCACGCTCGCGACCGAACTCCCCGGCGGTCTCGACTCCGTGCGGCTGCTCGTCGAGCACGGGGTGATCGCGGCGGTCGGGCACACCGACGCGACGTACGAGCAGACGGTCGCCGCGATCGACGCGGGCGCGACCGTGGCGACCCACCTCTTCAACGCGATGCCGACGCTCGGCCACCGCGCGCCCGGCCCGATCGCCGCCCTCCTGGAGGACGAGCGGGTCACGGTAGAGCTGATCAACGACGGAACGCACCTGCACCCGGCGGCACTTGAGCTGGCGTTCCACCACGCGGGCGCCTCCCGCGTCGCGTTCATCACCGACGCGATGGACGCCGCGGGGTTCGGCGACGGCCGCTACATGCTCGGCCCGCTGGAGGTCGAGGTCACCGACGGCGTGGCCCGGCTGGTCGAGGGCGGTTCCATCGCGGGGTCCACGCTCACCCTGGACCGCGCGTTCAAGCGGGCGGTGACCGTCGACGGGCTGTCCGTCGAGGACGCCGTGGCCGCGCTTTCCGCCAACCCCGCACGGCTGTTGGGGCTCGCCGACCGGGTGGGCTCGCTGGAGCCGGGCCGGGACGCGGACCTGGTGGTCCTGGACGCCGCGTTCGACGTCAAGGGCGTCATGCGGCGCGGCGAGTGGGTCGTCGAGCCGGACCTCGGCTGAACCCGGGCCGCTCCCCCGGCGGGCGATCGGTCCCCAACTGCGGTGATCCGTCCGCCCGTCGACACGGGACGGCCGGATCAGGGGCTGGGCCGACCGCCGCGCGTTTGGCATGATCGGATGCCGCGACGGGACAACTCCGCACGACAGGGCGGGTGTCGGCCGTCGCGGCACCGGCGCGCACGCGCCGGCGGGCACGCGGACGCGAGGGAGGTCGGCCCGGTGATCCTCACGGTCACACTCAACACCGCTCTCGACGTCACGTATCGCGTCGGGGCGCTCGTCCCGCACGCCTCGCACCGGGTGTCCGAGGTCGGCGAACGGCCCGGCGGCAAGGGCCTGAACGTGGCCCGCGTGCTCGCCGCGCTCGGTCACCCGGTCACCGCGACCGGCTTCGCCGGGGGCGCCACCGGCCGCACCGTGCGGGACGGGCTGAGCACCGTGCCCGGTGTGACGGACGCGCTCGTCCCGGTCGCTGGAGCGACCCGGCGCACGGTGGCCGTCGTCGACGAACGCACCGGCGACACCACGCAGTTCAACGAACCCGGCCCGGTCGTGGACCCCGCCGAGTGGTCGGCGTTCCAGGAGACCTACCGGGACCTGCTGGCCTCCGCGGCCGCCGTGGCCCTGTGCGGCAGCCTGCCCCCGGGGCTGCCGGTGGGCGCGTACGCGGGACTGGTGCGCACCGCGCGGGCGGCGGGCGTGCCCGTGCTGCTCGACACGAGCGGCGAACCGCTGCGCCGGGCCGTCGCGGCACGCCCCGACATCGTCAAGCCGAACGCCGACGAACTGGCCGAACTGACCGGCTCCCACGAACCGTTGAAGGCCGCCCAGGACACCCGGCGGCGCGGCGCGCACGCGGTCGTGGCCTCCCTGGGCGCGGCCGGCCTGTTCGCGCACACCCCCGAGGGCCGCTGGCGCGCGGCACCGCCCGCCGTCCTGCGCGGCAACCCGACCGGCGCGGGCGACTCGGCGGTCGCCGGGCTGCTGTCCGGCCTGGTGGAACACCTTCCGTGGCCCGAACGCCTGGCCCGCGCAACGGCGTTGGCGGCGGCGACGGTCGCGTCCCCGGTGGCGGGCGAGTTCGACCGGCGCACGTACGAGGACCTGCTCGCGCGGGTGTCGGTCACCGGCGGGGCGACGGCGGCGTAGCGGCCCGGCGGCCGGACGCACGAAAAAGGGGCACCCGGGGGTGCCCCTTGCGCCGACGGCCGCGACCTAGCCGACGTGTCCCTTGACCAGCCAGAGCTGGTCGAGGTTGGCGTCGCACTGGTTGCCGGTCTCGCACGAGATCTTGATCGTGTTGGTGCCCTTGTTGAGCGTGACCCAGTTGTACGTCTGCGTCCAGCCCTTCGCGTAGTCGCCCGCGGCGGCCTTCGCGTAGTTCTTCATGGACACTCCCGAGCCGGACACGTTGCCGTTGACCGTGAGGGTCGCCGTGGCGTCCTTGCCGGGGACGCCGTAGCCGACGTACAGGGTGTAGTCGCCGTCCTTCGGGATGCTGTTGACGTTCCACGTGACGGAGGCGCCGACCTGGTTGAAGCCCGTGACGTACACGCCGCCGTCGGACTTCGCGCCGGTGACGTCCGACGCGGTGGCCGTGCCGCCGGCGAGCTGGAGGGCCTTCGCGTCCGTCTTCGGGAGGTCCTCGGTCGTCGTCGACGTGCTGTCGCCCGAGTCGCTCGGCTGCGCGCTCGGCGTGGCGGCGGGCGCGGAGGCGGCGGTGTCGCCGTTCTTGGAGCTGTCGTCCGAGTCGCCGCTGAGCATCGCGACGCTGATGCCGATCACGACGGCCGCGACCACCGCGACCGCGCCGATCAGCAGCCCCTTGGAGTTCGGTCCGCGCCGGCCGCCCGTGCCGCCGCCGCGCGAGGACTGCCGGCCGGCGGGCGGGCCGCCGGGCAGGGTCTCGGGCGCGGCGTAGTGCGCGTTCGGGCTGTTGTAGTCGTTCTGCGGCGCGCCGTAACCGGCGGTCTGCTGGGTGCCGTAACCGTTCTGCTGCGGCGGGACCGCCGGACCGAACTGGCCGCTCTGGCCCTGGGGACCGTTCGGCGCCGCCGGTGCCTGCTGCTGCCCGTAGCGTCGCTCGCCGACCGTGCGGACACGGCTGACCGAGTTCGGGTAGCCGTAACCACCACCGGTCGGCGGCTGAGCCCCGTTGGCCTGACCGTCGGCGTAGAGATAGCCGAACGGGTCGTCGTCCTCGGGTGTGCTCGCGCCGTTGTTGCCGGGCGTCATCCCTTGGTCTCCTCAGCAGGTGCGGTTCGGATGCGTGGAAGTAGAGGGTGAGAAGGGCGAGCCTACCTCCCCCGGCTCACCCCTTTTCCCGAACGGGGGTGCGCCCGCAACCGGGCACCGGGCCGCCCTCGGGACCCCACCACCGCGCCGGCCTGCGGTTATCCCGCGCGTCTGTGCGCCTTGGGCCGCGATCGTTTCTCGACGTACATCCGCTCGTCAGCGGATTTCAACACTTCGTCCGCCGTCATGCCGCAGTGCGCCCAGCCGATGCCGAAGCTGGCGCCCACCCGCATGGCCCGTCCGTCGACCCGGATGGGCTGGACGATCTCGTTGCGCAGGCGGACCGCCAGGTCCTGGGCGTCCGCGCGGCCGAGGCCGTCGGCGAGGACCACGAACTCGTCGCCGCCGAGCCGGGCCACGGTGTCGCCGTCGCGCACCCCGCCGCCGAGCCGCCGGGCGACCTCGATGAGAACCGCGTCACCCGCGTTGTGCCCGAACCGGTCGTTGATCGACTTGAAGCCGTCGAGGTCGCAGAAGAGGACCGCGAGGCCCTTGGCGCCGTCGTCGTGGTCGCCGTCGGGGGCGATCGTGTGCTCGTGGTGGTCGTAGCCGTCGTACGCGCCGACACCGGCGGTGAAGTCGTAGCCGCCCGTGTCGGACACCGGCTCGACGGCGCCGTGCCCGTAGGCGGCGTCCAGGGACTCGACCGCGCCCACGGGGGCCGCCTGCGGCCGCTGGCAGAGGCGGGAGGCGAGGCGGGCGCGCAGCTCGGCCGAGTTCGGCAGGCCGGTCAGCGAGTCGTGGGAGGCGCGGTGCGCGAGCTGGAGCTCACGGCGCTTGCGCTCCTCTATGTCCTCGACGTGGGTGAGCAGGAAGCGCGGGCCGTCGGCCGCGTCCGCGACCACCGAGTTGCGCAGGCTGACCCAGACGTAGGTGCCGTCCCGGCGGCACAGCCGCAGCTCGGCCCGGCCGCCCTCGGCGGAGGTGCGCAGCAGGGTGCCGATGTCCTCGGGGTGCACGAGGTCGGAGAAGGAGTAGCGGCGCATCGCGGACGCCGGGCGGCCCAGCAGGCGGCACAGGGCGTCGTTGGTGCGCAGCACGCGGCCGTGCTGGTCGCCGCCCATCTCGGCGATGGCCATCCCGGAGGGCGCGTACTCGAAGGCCTGGCGGAACGACTCCTCGCTGGCCCGCAGCGCCTGCTGCTCGCGTTCGAGCCGGACCAGGGCGCGCTGCATGTTGGCGCGCAGCCGGGCGTTGCTGATCGCTATGGCGGCCTGGAACGCGTACATCTGGAGCGCCTCGCGGCCCCAGGCGCCGGGCCTGCGGCCGTTGCGCGGGCGGTCGACGGATATGACGCCGAGGAGTTCGCCGTAGCCGCCGCCCTGGGCGCCGGAGGCGTACATGGGGGCGAAGAGGCGGTCGGCGGGGTGCCACTCGTCCTCGAAGCGGGGTTCGGGGCCGTCGGTGTACCACTGCGGGACGTCGTCCTCGTCGAGGACCCAGCCCTCGGTGTGCGGTATGAACTGAAGGTCGCCCCAGGACTCGCCCATGGCCAGGCGCCGCTCCCAGGAGTCACGGGAGCCGACCCGTCCGGTGATGAGCGCCTCGGCGGCGGAGTTGCCCGCCAGCGCGGCGACGACGAGGTCGCCGTCCGGGCGGACGAGGTTCACGCACGCCAGCTCGTAGCCGAGTCCGTTGACCACTCCGTCGGCGACGGTCTGCAGTGTGTCCGCCAGACTCCGCGCGGTGTTCATGTCCGCCATGACCCGGTGCAGTTGCCGCAAGGTCGCAAGGCGGACATAGGGTTCCGACTCGGTCTCCATGCTCGCCCTCCCCCCGAGACCTCGCAGCGAATCAAGGGTGTTGATCGGCGTACCGTTCCGTCAGCTTCTCTCAGCCTCTCTCAGCTTTCTCCGCCACTGAATCACAGTGCGCTGCCCACTCGGTACACAGGGTCAACAATTCCTGGCCCTTGTGACTCAAGTCACAGCCAAACATGAGCAATTGAGAGGTGTTTCTGCTTTTCCCGCGTTTCCCCTGTGCGTTTCCTGAACGCTCCCTTTGGATCGGTGTGAACAACTTGTCCACGTGGCCGTCGAGTTGTGAGCGCCGCACGCGACCGCACGGGGTGCGCGTGTGCGACGGAGCCTACGGTGCCGGTGAGTCGGGCGGGGCACCGATGATCCCCGAAGCGGGCCGCGCGGTCGAGAGGGCCTCGTCCGCGCGGGGCGCCCCGGGGGCCCGGGGGACGGTCCCGGGACGCCGGGCGGGAGGCCGCCCGGGTCCGCTACTGCGCAGGTCCTAGGTCCGGGCTCGGTCCGCCGCCCGATGCGGGCGGCGCGGACTCCGGACTAGCGTGCGGGTGTGCTGAACACTTCCTCCGTCCCGTCCTCACCGTCCGGCTCCATAGCGGGCTCCGCCCCCGGCGCCGGGGATCTTCGGCATGCTGAGGGGGTGAGCAACGACGAGTTCCGCGCGGTGATGTCCCGGCTGGCGGCCGGCGTGGTCCTGGTGACCGCGCACGAGGCCGCACTCGACCCGGACGGACCCGGCGGGGAGGACGTCGGCATGACGGCGACGTCGTTCATGTCGGTGTCCCTGGACCCGCCGCTGGTCCTGGTGAGCCTGCGCGAGGGGTCCCGGATGGACGACCTGCTCGCCGAGCAGCCGGTGTGGGCGGTGTCCGTCCTCGCGGACGGCCAGCGCCAGATCGCCGGCCGCTTCGCCATGAAGGGCCGCATCAGCGACCGCCTCCTCTTCGCCGACGTGCCGTACACCCGGGGCGAGGTCTCCGGCGCCCCGCTGATCGGCGGCGCGCTGGCCACCCTGGAGTGCCGTACCGAGCAGCGCGTCGCGGCCGGGGACCACACCCTCGTCGTCGGGCGGGTGCTGACGGCCACGACGTCGGCGCCGGGCGCGGAGGCGGGCCCGCTGGCGTACTTCCGCGGCCGCTACCGGCACCTGGGCTGAACCCGCCGCGTCCCGCGCGCCCCGGGCGGAAAACGCGTGGCGGCCGGACGCGGGCGCTGCCTACGGTGGGCGCGTGACGACCGCCTCCGGCCCCGCCCTCGAAGAGATCACCGCGCGCAACCTCGACGCCGCGCTCGGTGTCCGCGTACGCCCGGACCAGGACCACGCGGTGGAATCCGTCGAGCGCTCGCTGGCCGAGGCGTACGTGCACCCCGGGGTCGCGTGGCCCCGGCTGATCGTCGACGGCGGCCGGGCCGTCGGCTTCCTGATGGCCTTCCTCGACATCGACTGGACCGGCGACGGCAGCCGCGCGGACGTCCGCTCCGGGCTCTGGCGGCTGAACATCGCGGCGGGCGAGCAGGGCCGGGGCTACGGGCGCTTCGCGGTGGAGGCCGTGGCGGCGGAGATCCGCGCGCGCGGCGGCGACCGGCTGGTGGTCACCTGGCACCCGGGCCCGGACGGCCCCGGCGGCTTCTACGCGCGACTCGGGTTCGAACCGACCGGCGAGACGAGCGGCGGGCAGACGGTCGGGGCCCTGGCGCTCTGAGCGGCCGTCGCGGCCGGGGCGGGGCCGGGCCCGGCGTCCGCGCGGGCTTCCCCCGCGGGCGGAGCGTCCGCAGGCAGGCGTCCGCGGGCTGACGTCCGCGCCCGGCTACCAGTCGCGGCCGGTGCGGCCCCGCTTGGTCTGGGAGCGGGCCTTCTTCTCCCGCAGCCGCCGTTCGTTGATGCCGCGCGGGACGCGGGACTTGGCGCGCGGCCGGGGCGGCGGCGCGGTGGCCTCCGCGAGCAGCGCGGTCAGCCGCACGGCCGCGGCCTCACGGTTGCGCCACTGCGAGCGGTGCTCGGAGGAGCGGACGCTCACGACACCGTCGACGAGGCGGCCGGCCAGCCGCTCCAGCGCGCGTTCCTTCCAGACCTCGGGAAGCGCCTTGGTGCGCGCCAGGTCGAACCGGAGCTCCACCTGCGAGTCCGTGGTGTTGACGTGCTGGCCGCCGGGCCCGGACGAACGCGAGAAACGCCACATGAGCTCGGCCTCGGGAAGCGAGACGGAGCCGCGGATCGTGTGCCGGGCGGAGGACGTGCCTCCCGGACCCCGTGCTGCACCCCGTGCTGATTCGGCCATGACACCCATGTTCCCGGCTCGCGCCCCACCACGTCACACGGTTTTACGCGGGTCCGCCACGCACCGCCCGGTTCGGGTAAAGAAAGTAAAGACATGCGGAACTGTCGGGACCCCCCTCGACGTTCATACGGGTGACGCTAGCTTCGTGCCCGTGCGAAGCACGCATGGACGCATGTACGCAACGAGGGAAGGGACTCCCAACAATGGCTGTAAGCCTGTCCAAGGGCGGCAACGTCTCGCTCACCAAGGAAGCACCGGGCCTGACCGCCGTCACCGTGGGCCTCGGCTGGGACGTCCGCACCACCACCGGCACGGACTTCGACCTGGACGCCTCGGCGATCGCGGTCAACCCGCAGGGCAAGGTCTACTCCGACCAGCACTTCATCTTCTTCAACAACAAGCAGACGCCGGACAGCTCCATCGTCCACACCGGCGACAACCGCACGGGTGAGGGCGCGGGCGACGACGAGGCCATCAACGTCAACCTGGCGGCGCTCCCGGCCGACGTCGAGAAGATCGTCTTCCCGGTCTCGATCTACGACGCCGAGAACCGCAACCAGAACTTCGGCCAGGTCCGCAACGCGTACATCCGCATCGTGAACCAGGCCGGCGGCCAGGAGATCGCGCGCTACGACCTGTCGGAGGACGCGGCCACCGAGACGGCCATGGTCTTCGGCGAGCTGTACCGCAACGGCGCGGAGTGGAAGTTCCGCGCGGTCGGCCAGGGCTACGCCTCGGGTCTCGTGGGCATCGCCCAGGACTTCGGCGTCAACGTCTGACCCGCGTTCCGAGTACGTCGCCGCCGCGCGGCGGGCCGGGGCGCGAGAGCCCGGCCTCGCCCGCCGGCACCCGTACCCGGCCTCCGTGCCCCCGTCGGCGGTCCGCCGCGACGGGGGCACGCGCGCGTCGCGGCCCACCGGCCGCGCCCGCCGCCGCGCGATAGGTTGCGCCGCGTGATCCTCGAACCCCTGCCGCTCACCCCGGACCACGACATCCCGGCCGCGCTGCTCACCGAGCTCACCGCTCTCTACGCGTCCCAGCACGCCTTCCACGCCCTCACCGGCGACTTCCCCGACCCCGGCGACATCCGGCCGGAGCAGGTCGCGGCGGCGCTGGCGGACGAGCTGGCCGAGCCGGGCTCCGAGGTCCTGCTCGCCCGCAGCGAGGGACGGCTCGCGGCGGTCGTGATCACCCTGGCCCACCACCCCGACCCCGCCGACCCGGACCCGTGGATCGGCCTGCTGATGGTCGACGCCGGCCTGGGGCGCCGGGGCCTGGGCCGCCAAGCCGCCGCCCTGACGGAGGACCGCCTCCGCGCCCGGGGCCGCACCGCCGTACGCCTCGCCGTGCTCGACGGCAACGCGGCGGGCCTCGCCTTCTGGCGCGCCCTCGGCTACGAACCCGTCGGCCACCGCCCCGACCTCCGGCACGGCCGTCCCTGCACGGTGCTGCGCAAGCTCCTGCGCACCCCGCGCCGCGCGGCCCGCGTCGCGGTGGTGGACCCGGAGGGCGCGGTCCTCCTCTTCCGTTACGACAACTCCGAGGTCGGCGTGCACTGGGCGCTGCCCGGCGGCGGCCTGGAGGCGGACGAGACGCCGCGCGAGGGCGCGCGGCGCGAGGTGCGCGAGGAGACGGGCTGGACCGACGTCGAGCCGGGCCCGCTGCTGTGCACGTGGGAGCACGACTTCACCCACACGGGCACCCCCGTCCACCAGCACGAGACCGTCTACCTGGCCCACGGCCCGCACCGCGAGCTCGTCGACCCCGCCCTGCTCGCGTCGCATCCCGCCGACGGCATCCTGGCCTGGCGCTGGTGGTCCCGCGAGGAACTCGCCGCCGAGCGGGAACCGGTGTGGCCTCCCGGCCTGGCGGCCCTCCTGGACGAGGCGGAGGCGGCCGGGACGGCGGACCCCGCACCGGACGGGCCCCGGGGGCCCGAACCGGCTTAGCCGCGGCTCCTGTTGGGCAGGCAGGTGCCGTGGTGGGGACACAGTGGACGGCTCTGGCGGGCACCGGGCTCGGCGCGGTGGTCGGCGTCGGCTCGACGCTGCTCGTCGACGGGCGCGCCGGCTCCACGACCACGCGGAGCGCTCGCGGCAGGAGCGCAAGGAGATCTACGTGACCTGCCTGGCCCGCTACCGGCTCGCCTACGAGGCGATGCACGACGCCGCCTCGGCCGCGGAGCCCGGCGCCCCGGGCCCGGCGGCGGCCGTCCGCGAGACGTTCCGGGCCTCGGGCTGCGACGAGATCCGCGAGACGGCGCTGATCTGCGCGCCCCAGGAGATGTCGGACACGATCGAGGCCGTGTACGCGAGCCTGCGGGAACTGGCGGACGTGTTCGCCGCGGGCACCCCGGCGCTCGGCTCTCCCGCGTTCCAGGAGGTCCGGCTCCGGCACGCCGAGGCGGTGTGGGCGGCGCGTGCGGCCATGCGCGCGGACCTGGCGCCGCGTGCCCGCGCCCGGCGGTGAGCGCGCTCATCCGCCCTTCGGCTTCCCCTCCCCGTAGAGCCAGTCGGCCCAGACGGCGCCGAAGTCCGTTCCGGGCGCGGCCCGTTCGACGTACCGGGTGAAGTCGGCCGTGTCCGCGTTGCCGTGGCGGTGGGCGGTGGCCCAGCCGCGCAGGATCGCCCGGAAGCGGGTGTCGCCGACCGCCCGGCGGACGCGGTGCAGGACCATCGCGCCCCGCTCGTAGACGGGGCTGTCGGAGATGTGGGCCGCGTCGCTCGGGCGGGCCGGCGGGAACGCCCACAGGCCGGCATCCGCGCCGGTTCGGTACAGGGCGTCGAACGTCTCCTGCGCGCTGTCGCCGCCGTGCTCCTCCGCCCACAGCCATTCCGCGTAGGTCGCGAACCCCTCGTTGAGCCACATGTCCCGCCAGGTGCGCGGGGTCACGGAGTCCCCGTACCACTGGTGGGCGAGTTCGTGGACGAGGGTCGTGGTGTCGGGGGCGCCCGGGAACACCGGGCGGTTCTGGGTCTCCAGGGCGTAGCCGACGAGCCCCCGTCGGGCGACGACCGCCCCGGTGGAGGAGAAGGGGTAGGGCCCGAACAGGCCCTCCTCCCACCGCAGTACCGCCGGGATCCGGGCGAGCACCGGGCGGGCGGCCGGCACCTCCGACGGGACGACCGCGACGTACGAGGGCAGTCCGGGGCGGTCCCGGAGACCGGTCACCGTGGAGCGGGTCACCGTGAAGCGGCCGACGGCGACGGTGACGACGTACGGGGCGACCGGTTCCCGGGCCCGCCAGGTGAGGACGGTGCGGTCGCCCGCGGTGCGCTCGCTCGTCAACTCCCCGTTGGACACAGCCTGGTGGCCCTTCGGCACGGTCACCTCGATGTCGTACGCCGCCTTGTCGGACGGATGGTGGCTGCCGGGGAACCAGGTGGCCGAGCCGGTGGGTTCGCCCAGCGCCACCGCCCCGTCCGGCGTGCGCAGCCAGCCCTCCTCGGAGCCGTCCGGATCGGTGAGGGTGCGCGGTACGCCCGCGTACGCCACGGTCGTCCGGAACACGGCCCCGCGCGCGAGCGGCCGGGCCGGGCGGACGGTCAGCTCCTGGCCCACCCGCCGCCAGCGGGCCGCGCGGCCGTCGACGCTCACCTCCCCGACGGTCAGGCCGACGAGGTCCAGGTCGAACGCGGTCAGGTCCCGCGTCGCGCGGGCGGTGATCACCGCGGTGCCGGTGAGGCGCGGGCGGCCGGGGTCGTAGGCGAGGGTGAGGCCGTAGTGGCCGACGTCGTAGCCGCCGTTGCCCGCCTCCGGGAAGTACGGGTCGCCCACCCCCGCCGCGCCCTCGGCACCGCCGTCCCCTGCGCCGCAGGCGCCGAGCGCCGCGAGGGCGGGCGCGAGGAGGGCCGCCGCGGTGAGCCTGGTCACAACTCCCGCCCGCCGACGGCGACGAACGGGACCTACGGAACGTACGGGACGAGTGCGGCGCACCGCGCGGATCAGAACAAACGTCACGGGACGGGACACGGCGCCGATACTACGGGCGGCGTGACACCATCTCCTACGTGCTCGACATCGGCTATGCCCTCTCCAACCGCTTCCCGGACCCCCCGCAGACGGACTACCGCCGCGCTGACGTCCACGCGCTGCGCCACGACCTGTTCTGCGGCGACGTCTACCTCGCGGACACGAAGGCCGACCGCGAACTGTCCACAGCCTGGGGATGGGTGCCGGTGCTCGACTTCGCGTGGGCGCTGTGCGACATCGTCGAGCGGATAGACCGGGACGCGGCCGGTTCGCGCGCCGCCCGCCCCCAGCGCGCCGAGCTCGACTTCACCGAGTCCACCGACCGCATGCTTTTCGAGCGGCGCTTCGGCTGGGTGGACATCGAGGCCGACTGGATGCCCTCCGAGGAACCGCCGTTGACCTTCCCGCACACCGAACTCCGGCGCGAGGCACGGGACTTCCTGCACGACCTGATCGCCGACCTGTCCGACATGCACGAGGACCTGGGCGAGAACCCGGCGATCTGGACGCTCCAGGCCCGCTTCCCGCGCGTCTCCTGACGCCCCGACCCGCCCCGCGCGCGGGCGTGTTCGGCCCGTCGCCGTCAGCCGGACACCACCCGCAGCCCCAGCTCGGCCGCCAACACCGGTGCCAGGTCCAGGAGTTGCGAAGGGCTGATCACCGCACCCGACAGCCGGTCGAAGCCGCGCGCGACCTCCAGCGGCACCGCGCCGCGCAGGTCGACGTCGGTGAGCGTCGCGGCGCTGAAGTCCGCTCCCCTGAGCGCGCAGTCCACGAACTCGACGCGCTCCAGCCGCGCCCCGCCGAAGTCGGGCTCGACCAGGACGCAGCCCTCGAAGACCACGTCCCGCAGCCGCGCCGTGCGCAGGTTCAGGTAGTCGATCTTGCCGCCGCGGACCACGACCCGTTCGAGCACCGCGCCGTGCAACTGCACGCCGCCGAGCCGCGCGTCGACGACCTCGGTGTCCCGCAGCGTCGACTCCGCGAGGTCGGTGCCGACGCCCCGCATACCGGTGAGGACCGAGTCGAGGAACCGGGCGCGGTGCAGCCGGGTCTCGTCGAGCGCGCAGTCGGTCAGCGCGCAGTCCATGAAGCGGGCTCCCCCGCCGTCCTGCCCGACGAAGTCCGCGTCGCGGAACTCCAGGGCGTCGTAGTCGCCGTCGGGCTCCAGCGGGGCGCCGTCGTGCGCGGTCAGGGACGGCAGCCGCAGCTCGGGCCGCCGTGCGCCCTTCACCACGTCCTCGCGGCCGGCGCCACCGCCGCGTGAGCCGGTCCTCCGCGAGCCGGAACCGGCGCCGCCCGTCGTCTGCCTGGCCATGCGTGTCATGCGCCCATGCTGCACCCCGCCGCCGACAGCCCCGCGCCGCCCCTGCCGGGCCACGGCCGCCGGACCGCCCGTCCGCGCACCCCTTGACCTCGACCACACTTGAGGTTGAAGGCTGTCCGCACGGCTCTCCCGGGCCACCGAACACCCCACGGAGGTCCCATGCACGCCGTCCGACTCCACGCCCACGGCCCCGCGGAGAACCTCACCTACGAGGAGGTCGACGACCCGGAGCCGGGGCCCGGCCAGGTGCGCGTCGCCGTGGCCGCCGCGGGCGTCCACCTCCTGGACACCGCCCTGCGCGAGGGGCTGCCGGGCCCCGCGCCCGCCCCGGTGCAGCTGCCCACCGTTCCCGGCCGCGAGGTCGCCGGCACCGTGGACGCCCTCGGCGAGGGCGCCGACCCCGCACTGCTCGGCCGCCGCGTGGTGGCCCACCTCGGTTTCGCGCCCGGCGGCTACGCCGAACTCGCCGTCACGGGCACCGAACGCCTGCACACGATCCCCGGCGGCCTCGACGCGGCGCAGGCCGTCGCCATGATCGGCACGGGCCGAACCGCCCTGGGCATCGCGCAGTTCACCGACCTGGGCCCGGAGTCCGTGGCGGTCGTGCTCGCCGCCGCCGGAGGCATCGGCACCCTCCTCGTGCAGTACGCGAAGAACGCGGGCGCCACCGTCGTCGGGCTGGCCGGCGGCCCCGCGAAGACCGCGCTCGTGCGGGCCAACGGCGCCGACCTCGCCGTCGACTACCGGGACGCCGACTGGCCGGACGCGGTGCGCGCGTACCTCGGCGGGCGTCCCGCCACCGACGTCTTCGACGGCGTGGGCGGCCCGGCGGCCCGCGCCTCCGTCGCCCTGCTCGACGGCTCCGCCGGCGGCCGGCACCTCGTCTACGGCTGGGCGGCGGAGGGCCTGGGCACCGGTGGCGCCCACCTGGTCGACGGGGTGTCCCAGCAGGTCCTGGGCCCCGCGATGCTGCGCCGCGCGGGCGGCGCCGACCCGCTGCGCACCCTGGAGCTGCGCGCGCTCGCGGAGGCCGCGGCCGGCCGTCTGGTACCGGCGGTCACCCGCTTCCCGCTGGCCGCGGCGGCCGACGCGCACCGCGCGCTGGAGACCCGCGCGACGACCGGCAAGGTGGTCCTGGAGCCGTGACCGCCGGGTCGCGCCCGCGCCTCCGGGGCCGGGGGCGCGAACCCCGTTCAGCGGATGCGACTCGTCCCGATTCATGGTGTTCTGTCGGAGTGAGAGTCACCCGAAAAGGTGAATCCGGCTCGACCGGCTCGACCATGTCGGACGCCGTGTCGGACGCCTCCTCCCCCGCCACCGGCACGACCTCCCCCGAAGCGGTCGATCCGCATCGCTGGTGGGGACTGGTCGTCATCGCCCTCGCCCAGCTCATGGTCGTCCTCGACGCGACGATCGTGAACATCGCACTGCCCTCGGCCCAGCGCGACCTCGGCATGTCCGACGGCAACCGCCAGTGGGTCATCACCGCGTACACGCTCGCCTTCGGCGGACTGCTGCTGCTGGGCGGGCGCGTGGCCGACCTGATGGGCCGCAAACGGACGTTCGTGATCGGCCTGATCGGCTTCGCCGCGGCGTCCGCGCTCGGCGGCGCGGCCGTCTCCTCCGGCATGCTCTTCGGCGCCCGCGCCCTCCAGGGGGTGTTCGCGGCGCTGCTCGCGCCGTCCGCGCTGTCGCTGCTGACGACGACGTTCACCGACCCCCGGGAACGCGGCAAGGCGTTCGGCATCTACGGCGCCCTGGCGGGCAGCGGGTCGGCGATCGGCTTCATCGTCGGCGGTCTGCTCACCGAGTACCTGGACTGGCGGTGGTGCCTGTACGTCAACGTGCCCATCGCCGTGATCGCCGTGTTCGGCGCGCTCACCCTGCTGCACGACCGGCCCGGACACGGGGGCCGCGCGAACCTCGACGTGCCCGGCGCGGTGCTCGGCTGCGGCGGTCTGGTGGCCGTGGTCTACGGGTTCAGCGAGGCCGAGTCGCGCGGCTGGACGGACGCGCTGGTGCTGGCACTGTTCGCCGTCGGTGTGGTGCTGCTCGTCGCGTTCGTGTGGTGGCAGAACCGGGCGCGCGTGCCGCTGCTGCCGCTGCGCATCGTGCGGGACCGCAACCGGGCCGGCTGCTTCCTGACCATGGGTCTCGCGATCATCGGCATGTTCGGCCTGTTCCTGTTCCTGACGTACTACCTCCAGGGCATCCTCGGGTACTCCCCGGTGAAGTCGGGCCTGGCGTTCCTGCCGCTGACCGTCGCGATCATCATCGGGTCCACCCAGATCTCGGCCCGGCTGCTGCAACGCGTCGCGCCGCGCTGGCTGATGGTGCCGGGCATGGTGCTCGCGGCGGGCGGCATGCTGATCCTCACGCAGATCACCGTCAGGTCCGACTACACGACGCAGATCATGCCGGCGCTGATCCTGCTCGGCCTCGGCATGGGCCTCACGTTCATGCCGGTGTTCGCGACCGCCACCGCGGGGGTCGCCCCGAAGGACTCGGGCGCGACCTCGGCGACCGTCAACACGGCCCAGCAGGTGGGCGGTTCGATCGGCACGGCACTGCTGAACACCATCGCGACGACCAGCACCGCCACCTACGTCGCCGCCCACGTCCGCAGCCCCGCCGACCGGGCCGCCGTCCTGCCGGCGGCGACCGTGCACGGCTACACCGTGGCCATCTGGTGGGCGTTCGGCGTGATGCTGCTGGCCGGTCTCGTCGCGGGCCTGATGGTCACGGCGAAGGCGGCCGGGCACGGAACCCCCGCGGCCCCGGCTCAGCCCGCGCCGGAGGCGGCCTGAGCACCGCGCGCACCGGCGGGCACCGGCCCCCTCCGCCCCGCGGGCGAGGGGGTCAGTGCCGTCCCGTGAGCAGGTCCGCCGCCCGCGCCAGCCGCGAGGACCGCACACCGTGCGAGGTGCGCTCCCGCTCGTCGGCGGCGCGGTAGGTCGCGTACAGGCCCTGCACCCCGAGCCAGCGCAGCGGCTCCGGCTCCCACTTGCGCACCTTGTGCCCCACCCACGGCAGCTCCGTCAGGTCGGTCCTGCCGCCCTGCCCGGAGTCCTGCTGGACCAGGTCGCACAGGGTGCGCCCGGCGAGGTTGGCGGTGGCGACGCCCGAACCGACGTAGCCGCCGGCCCAGCCCAGGCCGGTGGACCGGTCCAGGGTGACGGTCGCGCACCAGTCGCGCGGCACGCCCAGCACGCCCGACCAGGCGTGCGCGATCCCGACCCCGGCGAGCGACGGGAAGAAGCGCACCAGGATCTCGCGCAGCGCCTCCACCGTCGCGGCCTGCGTCCGGCCGTCGTTGTCGGTGCGCGAACCGAAGCGGTACGGGACACCGCGCCCGCCGAGCGCGATCCGGCCGTCGGCGGTGCGCTGCGCGTACATGTACGCGTGCGCCATGTCGCCGAGCGTCTCGCGGCCCTCCCAGCCCACCGACTCCCACTGGGCGTCGGTCAGCGGCTCGGTCGCCACCATCGAGGAGTTCATCGGCAGCCAGGTACGGCGCTGCCCCTTCAGCCCGGCGGTGAACCCCTCGGTGCAGCGCAGCACGTAGGGGGCGCGGACGACCCCGTACGGGGTGACCGCGTGCTGCGCACGGATCTCGGTGACGGGTGTCGCCTCGTGGATGACGACGCCGAGCGCCTCGACGACGGAGGCGAGCTGCTTGACCAGCTTCACCGGGTTCAGGCGGGCGCCGTGCGGCGTCCACGTCGAGCCGACCGCCCCGGCCACGCGGATCCGCTCGGCGGTGGCGCGCGCGCCGTACAGCTCGCGGTCCTTCTCGCCGAACGCCGCCTCCGCCTCGTGGAACGCCTTCAGACGCGCCAACTGGGCCGGGGTGCACGCCACTTCGAGCACTCCGCCGCGGTGGACGTCCGCGTCGACGCCCTCCTCCTCGGTGACCCGCACGACCTCGGTGACGGTGTCGTTCATGGCCCGCTGGAGCCGGACGGCGGCCTCGTGGCCGTGCAGCTTCGCGTAGCGGTCGCGGCCGGCGATGCCGTTGTAGAGCCAGCCGCCGTTGCGGCCGGAGGCACCGTATCCGCAGAAACGCTGCTCAAGAATCGTGATCCGCAGGAAGGGCGCGGCCTTCTTCAGGTAGTACGCGGCCCACAGTCCGGTGAATCCACCGCCGACGATCACGACGTCCGCGGACGCGTCGCCCTCCAGCGGTTCCCGTACGGCGGGCAGGCCGTCGTCGGCGTACCAGAAGGAGATGCCACCGTTGACGGTCGCCCGCACGGGCTGCGCGTTGCTGCTCATGACGGGGACGCTAACCCCGGAGCGCGCGCAGTGTCTCCTTCGGATTCCATGCTTTTCCGCGCCCCGAGGCGAGCGGACGGCAGCCGAATCCGATCAACAGCGCGGTGAAATGCCCGAGATCGGTGTAGGTGTGCCCCACCGCGAGGGGCACCCCGTAGACGGCGAGCGCCAGCCCGGCGTACCCGTACCGCCAGGGCGCCGCGATCCGGTACACGAGCACCCCCACCACCCCCGCCAGCGCGTAACTCACCCCGATGTCAAGGGTGTCGGCGGCGGACGGCGGTGCCGACCCGTCCCTGATCGCCCACCACAGGGCGCCCTCGCTGACGAGCGTGGCGAGCACGTGCGCCGCGACGCACACCCCGAGCCACCGCAGGGTGCCGAGCCAGCGCTCGGCCTGGGCGTGGAAGACGGTGTAGAGCGCGGAGTACGGAACCCAGTGCCCGCCCTCGATCCACATGGCGCTCGCGAAGAGCACGCGCACCGGCCGCCGCGACAGCTCGTGCAGGTTGGTCGACCGCCGGCGCAGGAACTCCTGCTCGAACTGCGGCGACATGTGGTGCAGCGCGACGGTCGTCACGAACAGCACCCCCAGCCACACGTACGTCCCGGGCGCCCGCCGCACGTACGCCCCCACGGCCCGAAACCCCCGCTCGACACGCATGTCCCTGTGCATGCCCCGATTCACCCACGCCGACAGGCTCCGCCCCGGCCCGACATCCCGGAACGGGAAAGGCCAGGTCGGGTTTCCGACCTGGCCTTTCCCGCTGGAGCCCCCTGTCGGATTCGAACCGACGACCTTCGCTTTACAAGAGCGGCGCTCTGACCAGCTGAGCTAAGGAGGCCTGCGGCCCGCGAGGCGCGGGCGCGCCCGTGCAGTGTACCCAGGCACCGGTGCCGCCAAGTCGAAAATTTCCGCGAACTTCACAGCCGCCGACTGATGACAGACCAGGTGAACGCCAGGTAGCGTCCCAGACGGTTCACTCATGTGGACTACACCACCGCGGATCATCCGCTGTGGCGCACACCACCTTTACAACGGATCGTCCGGCACGTTCCTGCCGGTGAAGGGGGCCTCTCACCATGGCCACTGTCTCGTTCGACAAGGCGACCCGGGTCTACCCCGGCTCGACCAAGCCCGCCGTCGACGCGCTCGACATCCACATCGAGGACGGCGAGTTCCTCGTCCTCGTCGGACCGTCCGGCTGCGGAAAGTCCACCTCCCTGCGCATGCTCGCGGGCCTGGAGGACGTGAACGGCGGCGCCATCCGCATCGGTGACCGCGACGTCACCCACCTGCCGCCCAAGGACCGGGACATCGCCATGGTGTTCCAGAACTACGCGCTCTACCCGCACATGTCGGTCGCCGACAACATGGGCTTCGCGCTCAAGATCGCGGGCGTCTCGAAGTCGGAGATCCGGCAGAAGGTCGAGGAGGCCGCGAAGATCCTCGACCTGACCGAGTACCTCGACCGCAAGCCGAAGGCGCTCTCCGGCGGTCAGCGCCAGCGTGTGGCGATGGGCCGCGCGATCGTGCGCGAGCCCCAGGTCTTCCTCATGGACGAGCCGCTGTCGAACCTCGACGCCAAGCTCCGTGTGTCGACGCGTACGCAGATCGCCTCGCTCCAGCGCCGCCTCGGCATCACCACCGTCTACGTCACCCACGACCAGGTCGAGGCCATGACGATGGGCGACCGCGTGGCGGTGCTCAAGGACGGTCTGCTCCAGCAGGTCGACTCCCCGCGCAACATGTACGACCGCCCGGCGAACCTGTTCGTCGCCGGCTTCATCGGCTCCCCGGCGATGAACCTCGTCGAGGTCCCGATCACCGACGGCGGCGTGAAGTTCGGCAACAGCGTGGTGCCGGTCAACCGCGACGCGCTCAAGGCCGCCGCCGACAAGGGCGACCGCACGGTCACCGTCGGCGTCCGCCCGGAGCACTTCGACGTGGTCGAGCACTCCGCGTCCGCCGCCTCGTCGCTGTCGAAGGACGCCGACGACGCCCCGGCCGGTCTCGCCATATCCGTGAACGTCGTCGAGGAGCTCGGCGCCGACGGTTACGTGTACGGCAGCGCCGACGTCGACGGCACGACGAAGGACCTCGTGGTCCGCGTCGGCGGCCGCCAGGTGCCCGAGAAGGGCGCCAAGCTGCACGTCGTGCCGCGCGCCGGCGAGATCCACGTCTTCTCGACCTCCACGGGCGAGCGCCTCACCGACTGAGGCCCGCAGCAAGCCTGTTGGGACACCGGGGCCCCGCGACGACTTCGTCGCGGGGCCCTCGTCGTGCGCCCGCCCGCGACCGCCCCGCGGTCGGCCGGTGCGACAAATACCCCGGCAGACAGGTCATTTCGAGCACCGTGCGTCGATCCGCCACCGCACAACAGCGCCATTTCATCCCCCGAACCGGTGACTAAATGTCGCCAAATCATTACCGGGCGCTACCCTCTCGTGCGTGAAGCACTCCACTATCCAACAGACGCGCCGCGGTCGGGGCCCCGCCCGACGGATCGGTCGCACGCTCGCCCTCGTACTGCCCGTCGTCCTGGTGCTTTCCGGGACCCTCGCGGTCACCCGAGTCAACTGGACGGGGGACTCCTCGAACTCGGTGCTCACCGCCTCCTCGGACGAGGTCTCCACCCGCGCCGGCTCCCGCACACCCCAGGACGTGCTGCGCGACCGGCTGCTGACCGAACTCCAGGAGAAGGACCCGGGCGTCGCGCTCACCCACCTCCAGCAGGCGGTCAACGGCCGCCCCTCGCTGGCGGAGCACTGCGTCTCCATCGCCCGCGCCCTCGGCCGCGCCGCGGTCCGCGTGTACGGCCCGACGCGCGCCCAGTCGTACGCGCGCCCGGTCTGTGACACGTCCTTCGCCTCGGGGGTCCTGACGGCGCACAGCTGACCCCTCCCGGGCCCGCCCGGCTCCCCGGCCCGCCCAGGGCCGGGAGCAGCCCGCTCCGGGCCCGTATGCCCCGCACGGACCCGTACGACCCCGTCCGTGCGCACTCCCCGCGCCACGGACGCGGCCGAACCGTCCGCGAACCTCCGTGCCCCGTCCGCCGGTTGCCGGCAGCCCTCCCGCCGGCAACGGCGCTCCCCCGCCCGGTGCCGCGCGCCCGGCGGTCCTTCACCGCGCCCTCGGCCCGGAACGCACCTCGGCGGGCCACGTAAAGTGCCGGGCATGACCGATCCGAACGCCCTGTCGCGCCCCGTCCAAGCCGTCGTCCTGGCAGGCGGCCAGGGTTCCCGGCTGCGCCCCTACACCGACGACCGGCCCAAGCCGATGGTCGAGATCCCGGGCACCGGCATGCCGATCATCGGCCATCAACTGGAGTGGCTGGCCGAGGAGGGCGTCACCGACGTCGTCGTCTCGTGCGGGCACCTCGCCGAAGTCCTGGAGGACTGGCTGGAGTCGGCGGACCTGCCCGTCCGCGTGACCACCGTCGTGGAGACCGAGCCCCTCGGCCGCGGCGGCGGCCTCAAGTACGCCGCGGGGCACCTTCCCCACCCGGACCGGCCCTGGTACGCCACCAACGGCGACATCTGGACGCGCTTCTCCCTGCGGGACATGGCGGACTTCCACACCGGCCGCGACGCCCTCGCCACGCTCGCCCTGGCCCGGCCGCGGCTGCCCTGGGGCGCCGTGCAGACGGACGGGTTCGGCCACGTCACCGACTTCATCGAGGCGCCGCCGTCCACGGTCGAGATCAACGCCGGTGTCTACGTGTTCTCCCCGGAGTTCACCGCGCTGCTGCCCGACCGCGGCGACCACGAGCGCACCACGTTCCCGCACCTCGCGCGCGAGCGCCGGCTGGCCGGGTTCACGATCCCGCTGGGCGCCTACTGGCGCGCCATCGACACGGCCAAGGACCTGACCCTGGCCGCGAAGGAGCTTGCCGCACTGGGCCGTTGAGCCCGCCACACCTCGCCTCGCGGCCGGACGGCCCGGCCAGGGCGGCGGTCTTCCTCGGCGGTGCCCGGGGTGACCACCGGGCACGCACCGACCGTCCGCACCCGCCACCTCGCGCACCTGCGGGCGGGGCGAGTAGCCGGACGGGACCGGGCCCAACCCGGAACAGGAGGCCCCGGCCGCGCCGCACCAGTCGGCAGCACCCCAACTCCGTCCATCCACACGGCAGAACGCCCACGCACCGCCACAGGTCGAACCCCGCCCCAGCCCGATCCCCCCGGCGGCACCCCAACTCCGGTCCCACGCACGGCGAGGGCCCCGCACGGATGTGTGCGGGGCCCTCGCGGTGCGTACGGCCCGACCCGCCGTACCGCCCGGCGCACCGGGCGGCCCAACGGGCCTTGCTCGACGTCCCGTTGGGCGGCGGCCGGGGCTCAGCCCAGCAGGCCGCCCACCAGGGCGGGCTTGCTCGGTGTCGTGTTGCCGCCGGAGTCGGAGCCGCCGGTCGAGCTGCCCTCGGTCTCGGCACCGCCCGACGCCGGGCCCGAACTCGTCGCGGGCGCCTGCTCGGCGGGCGCCGACTGCTGCGGCGGGACCTGGCCCGCGCTGCCCTGCGTCTGGCTGGGCTCGCCGCCCTGCTGCACGCCGCCCGCCGTCTCGCGCGTGGCCGCCGGGGTGTTCTCGTCGGTGGCACCCGCCTCCGACGGACTGG
The DNA here is from genome assembly GCF_042956945.1 of Streptomyces sp. NPDC008150. Lineage (NCBI taxonomy): Bacteria > Bacillati > Actinomycetota > Actinomycetes > Kitasatosporales > Streptomycetaceae > Streptomyces > Streptomyces sp. NPDC008150. The sequence goes on from NZ_JBIBHJ010000004.1 coordinate 408,174, forward strand.
CCGACGTGGCGCCCTGGGTGGGCGACGACGGCGACGCGGACGTCGTGCCGCGGTGCGTACCGGACTTGTGCGGCAGCGGCTGACCGGGCAGTTCGTTGCGCGGGGCGTCGCCGGGGCCGGGGACGACCACACGGCCCGCGTCGCGCACCGCACCGCCGAGCAACGACCCGACGAGCAGGGTGAGTCCGACGGCGACGGCCGTCACGAGGGCGCCGCGGCGCAGCACGTAGGCGCGCAGTTCCCAGATGTCCGAGCGCGGTCCGAGCCTGCGCCACGCGCCCGCCGCCAGGCGGCCGTCCACGGAGTAGACGGGGGCGCCGGCGATGATCAGCGGCGACCAGGCGGCCAGGTAGATGATGTCGGGCGCGTCGTAGACCGGGACGGTCTTCCAGCTCACGGTGACGATGAGCGCCGCCGACAGCAGCGCCCCGAACGCCGCCGCGACCCGCTGCCAGCAGCCGAGGACCGTGAGCACGCCCACGACGACCTGGAAGAAGGCGATGACGAGACCGGAGCCGACGGGGTGCTGGAGGGCGAACTGCCGCAGCGGCTCGGCGACTTCCCACGGGTGCAGGGTGTTGAGCCACTTGACCATGGAGCCGCGCTTGCCGCCGTCGAAGTAGACGGGGTCGCACAGCTTGCCCATGCCGGCGTAGATGGAGATGAAGCCGAGGAAGATGCGCAGCGGCAGCAGGACGACGCCGAGGTTCATCCGGCGGCCCGGGTAGTAGGCGTGCCGAACGGCCGCCGCGGCGGCGCCCGTTGCCGCCGCTCCGGAGCGGTCGTCGTCCGCCTCGCCGGTGTCGTCGTAGCCGAAGTCCTGGCCCGCGTAGGCCGGTTCGTCGTAGGCGCTGCCCACGGTGCGCATGTTCGGCAGCAGCCGGGGCGGGGCGGCCCCCTCGCCGGTGCGCTGGGCGCCGACGACCGGCGTCTCCAGGGTCTGCGCGGTGGGGTCCTCGGCGTAGCCGTAGCCGTCGGTGCCGTAACCGGCGCCCCCCACACGGGGGATGACCTGGGTGGCTCCGGCGTCGGCGGACGCCTGGTCGCCGTGGGCGACGCCCGCGCCGCGCACCGCCTGCAACAGGCGGTGGGCGCCGGTGTCGTCGGGGGCGGAACGCCCGCTCCAGACAACGGGGCGGCGGCGGGCCGCGGCGCCCTGGGCCGTCGCACCGGCGACGGGGACGCGGGCCGTGGCGTCGGCGGCACCCGAGTGCCCTGCGAGACGCGGCGGCATGGCACGTCGCGTCGAGGCGCCCAGCTGTACGCGGAAACTCGCATGATTGACGATGATCTGCGCCGGATCGCTCGGCACCTTCACCATGCTCAGCGCGGGAGCGTCGTCGAATCCCGACGAGCGGTCCCCCGTGGGTGTGCGGGGTGTTCTGGTGTCCACACTCATCTAACCGAGTGACGCGTGTTTAGGACACTGCTTTGACTTGGCGGATCTGTCCGGACAGCATCAAGGCCGCCCGGCTCCCGCGGACACCCCTCCGGCCGCCCCCGCCACGCGGGCGGGGGCGGCCGTGCGGCGCTGATCAGGCGCGGCGGCGCGACGCCTCGTACAGCACGATGCCCGCCGCGACACCGGCGTTGAGCGACTCGGTGCCGCCCGGCATCGGGATGCGCACGCGCACGTCGCAGGTCTCGCCGACGAGCCGGGACAGGCCCTTGCCCTCGCTGCCGACGACGATGACGACCGGGCCGCCGAGCGCCGCGACGTCGCCGATCTCCGCCTCGCCGTCCGCCGCGAGACCGACCACGGTCACGCCCGCCTTGCGGTATGCCTCCAGGGCGCGGGTCAGGTTGGTGACCCGCGCGACCGGCGTGCGGGCCGCGGCTCCGGCCGACGACTTCCAGGCACCCGCGGTCATGCCGGCCGCGCGCCGCTCGGGCACGACGACGCCGTGGCCGCCGAACGCGGAGACCGAGCGCACGACGGCGCCCAGGTTGCGCGGGTCGGTGACCCCGTCGAGGGCGACGATCAGCGGGTCCTCGCCGGCGTCGTACGCGGCCGAGGTGAGGTCCTCGGGGTGCGCGTACTCGTAGGGCGGGATCTGGAGGACGAGGCCCTGGTGGTTCAGGCCGTTCGTCATGCGGTCCAGCTCGGGGCGCGGCGCCTCCATGAGGTTGATGCCACCGCGCTCGGCGGCGAGCTGGAGCGCCTCGCGGACCCGCTCGTCGTTGTCGATGAACTGCTGCACGTAGAGCGTCGAGGCGGGCACGCCCTCGCGCAGCGCCTCGACGACCGGGTTGCGGCCGACAACCAGCTCGGAGGTGCCCTTGCCGCCGCGTCCGCGGGGGGTCGGGCGGCGCACGGCCTGCTTGGCCTTCGCGTTGGCCACGCGGTTCTTCTTGTGGCCCTTGCGCATCTCGGCGGGCGGGGTGGGGCCCTTGCCCTCCAGCCCCCGGCGCCGCTGGCCGCCACTGCCGACCTGCGCGCCCTTCTTTCCGGACATGCGGCGGTTGTTCCCGGCCATGAGGTACCTGTCTCTGCTCTCTACGGGGTTTCTACGGAGCCTCTTCCTGAGAAGTGGTGCGTGCTCGCGTACGTACGTCTTCGGTGGGTCTGTCTGCGGTCTGTCCTTGAAGTGTGCCGCCCGGAAGGCCGGGCGGCACATTCGGCCAAGGACGGGTCAGCGCGGGCCGAGGCTCCAGCGCGGTCCCTGCGGGCCGTCCTCGATGGCGAGACCCGACTGGTTGAGCTGGTCGCGGATGGCGTCGGCGGTGGCCCAGTCCTTGCGGCCGCGGGCGGCCTCGCGCTGGTCCAGGACCATGCGCACCAGGGTGTCCACCACGCCGTGCAGGTCCTCGCCGCGGTCGTCGCCGCCGCCCGCCCACAGCTCGTCGAGCGGGTCGAGGCCGAGGACGCCGAGCATCGCGCGGACCTCGGCGAGGCGGGCGACGGCGGCCTCCTTGTCGTCGGCCGCGAGCGCGGAGTTGCCCTGGCGGACCGTGGTGTGCACGACGGCGAGCGCCTGCGGGACGCCCAGGTCGTCGTCCATCGCCTCGGCGAAGGCCGGCGGGACCTCGGCGGCGGGCTCCACGACCCCGCCCGTCTTCTCGACGACGCGCTGCACGAAGCCCTCGATCCGCGCGAACGCCGACTCGGCCTCGCGCAGGGACTCCACGCTGTACTCGATCATCGAGCGGTAGTGCGGGGTGCCGAGGTAGTAGCGCAGCACGATCGGACGCCACTGCTTGACCATCTCGCTGACGAGCACCGAGTTGCCCAGCGACTTGGACATCTTGTCGCCGGCCATGGTCACCCAGGCGTTGTGCACCCAGTACCGCGCGAACTCGTCGCCGAAGGCCTTGGCCTGGGCGATCTCGTTCTCGTGGTGGGGGAAGATCAGGTCGAGTCCGCCGCCGTGGATGTCGAAGGCGCTGCCCAGGTACTTGTGGGCCATCGCCGAGCACTCCAGGTGCCAGCCGGGCCGGCCGCGGCCCCACGGGGTGCCCCAGGTCGGCTCGCCGGGCTTGGCGGCCTTCCACATCGCGAAGTCGCGCGGGTCCCGCTTGCCGGTCTCGCCCGCGGACGACGGCTGGAGGAGGTTGTCCAGCTCCTGCCGGGACAGCTCCAGGTAGCCGGGGAAGGAGCGCACGTCGAAATAGACGTTGCCCTCGGACTCGTAGGCGTGGCCGCGCTCGATGAGGCCCTGCATCATCTCGACCATCTCGGTGACGTGGCCGGTGGCGCGGGGTTCGTACGTGGGCGGCAGGCAGCCGAGGGCGGTGTACGCGTCGTTGAACGCGCGCTCGTTCTCGTAGCCGATCGACCACCAGGTGCGGTCCTGCTCCGCCGCCTTGCTGATGATCTTGTCGTCGATGTCCGTGACGTTGCGGACGAAGGTGACGTCGTAGCCGCGGTGGGCGAACCAGCGCCGCATGATGTCGAAGTTCAGGCCGGACCGGATGTGCCCGATGTGCGGGGCGGCCTGCACGGTGGCACCGCACAGGTAGATCGAGACACAACCCGGCACGAGCGGGGCGAAGTCACGGATCTGCCGGGCGTTGGTGTCGTACAGGCGAATGGTCACCCCACCAGGGTAGTGGGCGACGGGGGGTGCCTTGTGCCCCCTCGTGGTATGGATCACGCATTCGTGACACGGGCCGCCGCGGCGCGCGTTCTCGCTCGCGTCCGCGGCGGCCCGGTCCCCTCAGACCCGCCCGACGACCTTGCGGACGACGACGCGCACGACGACCCGCTCGCCGTCCTCGGACGAGGACGGGTTGAACTCGGCGTACTTCTTGCCGGTGTACTTGACGGCGAGCTCGTCGATGAGTTCCTGGCCGCCCTCGGTCGTCATCTCGGCCGTGCCCCGCATCTCCGCGTACAGGTACGGGTTGTCCGGGTCCTGCACGACGACGCTCACGCGGGGATCGCGGGCGAGGTTCTTCTCCTTGCGGCGGTCCACGGTGGTGGAGAACAGCACGTCCTCCCCGTCCCGCTTCACCCACACCGGGGACATCTGCGGGCTGCCGTCGGGCTGGATCGTGCCCACGACGATGAAGGCGGGGCCGTCGAGCAGGGTCTTGAGACGGTCGGACAGTACGGCAGACATGGCGCAATCCTCCGGGCCTGGTCACGGGTCGGTTCGCGGGTACCCTCGCACGCCCCCGCCTCACCCGCACCACGGCGACGCGCCCCCGCGAACGCTCCGGCGCGCCCCCGGGAGGGCGCGTGCGGGCACCGGGGGGCGCGTACCGCGCGGCGGGTCAGCCGGTGCGCACCACAAGCGCCGTCGCGACGGCCATCAGGCCCTCGCCGCGGCCGGGGAAACCGAGGCCGTCGGTGGTGGCGCCGGACACGGAGACCGGCGCGCCGGCCGCCTCGGAGAGGATCTTCTGCGCCTCGTCGCGCCGCTTGCCGACCTTGGGGCGCGCCCCGACGACCTGCACGGCGACGTTGCCGATCCGGAACCCGGCGGCACGCACGATCCGCGCGGCCTCGGTCAGCAGGGTCACCCCGGAGGCACCCGACCACTCGGGCCGGCCGGTGCCGAAGTGCTGCCCGAGGTCGCCGAGGCCGGCGGCGGAGAACAGCGCGTTGCAGGCGGCGTGCGCGACGACGTCGGCGTCGGAGTGCCCGGCCAGACCGGGCCCCTCGTCCTCCCACTTCAGACCGGCGCACCACAGCTCGCGGCCGTCCTCGAAGGCGTGGATGTCGGTCCCGATCCCGACCTGCGGCAGCGGCGGCGGTCCGCCGGCGGCGTTCTCAGAAGCCATCGTTGAGCCTCCTGCGGGCCAGGACCGCCTCGGCGAGGACGAGGTCCAGCGGACGGGTCACCTTGAACGCCTCCTCGTGACCGGGCACGACCACGACCTGCAGGCCGAGCTGCTCGACCATGCTGGCGTCGTCGGTGACGTCGTCCGTCACCGTGTCGTGCGCCCGTACGAGGGTCGCGCGGTCGAAGCCCTGCGGTGTCTGCACGGCCCGCAGCAGCGCCCGGACCGGGGTGCCGACCACGGGCTCCGGCTCCCCGGGGACGGCGGCCGGCCGGACCTGCTTCACGGTGTCGGCGAGCGGCAGCGCGGGCACCACGGCGGGGGCGCCGTCGCGGACCGCGTCGATCACCGCGTCCACCGTGTCGACGGGCACCAGCGGCCGGGCCGCGTCGTGCACCAGCACGACGGCGTGACCCGGCGGCAGCGCGTCCAGACCGAGCTTCACGGACTCCTGGCGGGTGGCACCGCCGGGCACGACGACGAACTCGGTGCGGTCGGGCAGGGCGTACGCGTCCAGCAGCGTCCGGACCTCGGCGGCACCGTCGGGCGGTGCCACGACGACGACGAGGGAGACGGCGCGGGAGGCGGCCATGGCCAGCACCGCGTGGATGAGCATGGGGGTGCCGCTGAGCGTGCGGAGCGCCTTGGGGGCGCCCGGACCGAGCCGCACCCCCCGTCCGGCGGCCGGGATCACTGCCGCGACCAGGGCACCTTCGGCCCCTGACGCACCGGCGGCACCGGTGGCGGGGGCGGATCCGGGGGCTTGTGCGGGGTCGCCCGCGGGCGACGTGCGCGAAACGTCAGACATCGGTTCCTGTCAGGTTTGTGTGCTCGGCCTAGCTGGGTATGGCCACAGCGTGCCGGGGCCGACGCCTCGACCGGACCCTTCCGTGACACCGGTCGAGCAGGCGTCCCGGACCCGGCACACCAGTATCGGGGGCTCCGGGGCCGCGGAATCCGGGGAACCCGAAGCAGGACACGGCACATCGGAAGCCGGCCCGGGGGACCACCGGGATCCGGCGACCACCACACATCCCCACCCCGCGGGGCACTCCCCCGAGGGCGGCGGTGTGCGCGCGTGCGGCCGGAGTGCCGAAAACCCGGTGCGGGTCCGGCGGGCGGGGCCTACGGTGTGACGCGTGACGGCGGGTTCCCAGGCGGGTGCCCGAGGGCGTACGGGCACGAATATGCCGCAGCGCCCGGCAACAGGAGACCAGTCCTGTCATCGGGCACCGCGGCATTCACCGTGCTGCTGAGCTGAGCGGGCGTAGTGCCTGTCTCAGGACGCGAGAACCTCGTCGAGCAGAGCCTCGGCCTTGTCCTCGTTCGTGTTCTCCGCGAGAGCGAGCTCGCTCACCAGGATCTGGCGGGCCTTGGCAAGCATGCGCTTCTCACCTGCGGAGAGTCCGCGCTCGCGCTCACGACGCCACAGGTCACGGACAACTTCCGCGACCTTGATGACATCGCCGGAGGCGAGCTTCTCGAGATTTGCCTTGTAACGACGCGACCAGTTCGTGGGCTCCTCGGCGTACGGCGCGCGCAGCACCTCGAAGACCCGGTCCAGTCCGTCCTGACCGACCACATCACGCACACCGACGAACTCCGCATTGTCCGCTGGCACACGCACCGTCAGGTCACCCTGCGCGACCTTCAGCACCAAGTAGGTCTTGTCCACGCCTTTGATCTGGCGAGTTTCGATAGCCTCGATCAGCGCGGCCCCGTGATGGGGATAGACCACGGTGTCGCCAACCTTGAACGTCATGTGACAGGTACCCCTTCCGTGGCTATCCAGGGTAACACGGAAACTGCATCTTCTGAATGGCGTTTTCGCAGGTCAGGGCATATCTCGGGGCTTGACAACCACAACAGGAACGTGCTGCGGGCGGCTCCCGGAAGCAGGTATGCGCAGGTCGGAGCGGCTGTCCGGGGGGAGTGAAACGCGCCCGTTACACACCCCCACGGGCTCCCCCAAGAGGCCTAACGTCCCGATTTGTCCCCTTCCATGTGCTCGACTTCCGCTACTCCGTTCGGTGCCGGCCGAGCGGATGTCGGGTGAATCGTTAATTGATCACTGACGGCCGCGGGGCCTGCGACGATCAATTTCCGGACGGCCGCGCATTCCGCGGGGAAAACGCGCGGGACGATCACCGATGTTGTTACTGGCGGGACTTATGTGAATGGCGGACCACGGCGAGGTCAATGTGACTCCAGGGATGCACGAGATCCCCGTGAACACCGGGACCCGACAGGACCCGGGCCCGGCACCCCGCGGCCGGTGCGCGCCGACGGGCCCCCGCCGCGCGGACGAACAGCGGGTGGTTGGGGAGGGTCGGGTGCGGCGGGGCGCGAACGGCTCGGTAACCTAAGCCCGCTGACAGACACTTAGGGCGGCTTTACAGAAGTCGCCCTTCTCCGCCCACGTTCAAGGAGTTGCCGCCGCCGTGAGCAGCAGCCTTCGACGCGGCGCTCCCGCCGCCGCCGCCATCGCCATCTCGATCGTCTCGCTCGCCGCTTGCGGAGCCGGCAACAACGCCCAGACCAACCAGATCAAGCCGGACAACGCGGCGACCTCGGTCGGGAACGTCAAGGTCCAGAACGCCATCGTCGTCACCCAGCCCGACCTCCAGTCGACCGGTCCCGCCGTGGTCTCCGCGACGGTGTTCAACAACGGCCGCACCGACGAGACCCTCGACTCGATCACCGTCGACGGCACCGGCAAGTCCGCGAAGATCAGCCCCGCCAAGGGCGGCGGCAAGCTGACCGTTCCGGCGCACGGTTCCGTCGTCATCGGCGGCAAGAACAACGCCTCCGCCGTGCTGCCCAGCAGCCGCAGCGCCGTCAACGACGGCAACGCGCAGCGGATCACCTTCACGTTCAGCAAGTCGGGCGCCGTGAACCTGCGCGCGTTCGTCGTGCCCGCCGAGCACTACTTCACCTCCTGGGGCCCCAGCGAGATGCCGTCGGCGCCCAGCTCCTCCGAGAGCCCCTCCGGCTCCGCGTCGCCGTCCGGTTCGCCGTCGGCCTCCGCGTCCGACAGCGCCTCGGCCACCCCGAGCGGCTCGGCCACGGCGAGCGCCACCGCCCGGTAAGGACGGTCAACGCCGGGTACGCGCGGACCACGCGAGAGCACCCCGTACGCGAGTGGGGCGGGACCTTCCGGGAAGGTCCCGCCCCACTCACGTGTGCGCCGTCGCGGGCGGACCGCCCGCGCGTGCTCTCTACGGCTCGAACTTGTAGCCCAGGCCGCGCACCGTCACCAGGTAGCGCGGGGCACCCGGGTCCGGCTCGATCTTCGCGCGCAGGCGCTTGACGTGGACGTCGAGGGTCTTGGTGTCGCCGACGTAGTCGGCGCCCCAGACCCGGTCGATGAGCTGCATGCGGGTCAGCACGCGGCCCGCGTTGCGCAGCAGCATCTCCAGCAGGTCGAACTCCTTGAGCGGGAGGTCGACCTTGGAGCCGGACACGGTCACCACGTGACGGTCCACGTCCATCCGGACGGGGCCCGCCTCCAGGGCGGCCGGGGTGACCTCCTCCGGCTCGCCGCGGCGGCGCAGGACGGCTCTGATGCGGGCCACCAGCTCCCGCGACGAGAAGGGCTTGGTCACGTAGTCGTCGGCCCCTATCTCCAGGCCGACCACCTTGTCGATCTCGCTGTCCTTGGCGGTGACCATGATCACCGGGACGTTGGAGCGGCCGCGCAGCTGACGGCACACCTCCGTGCCCGGCAGGCCGGGCAGCATCAGGTCGAGGAGGACGAGGTCGGCGCCATTGCGCTCGAACTCGTCGAGTCCGTCGGGGCCGGTGGCCGCGACGGCGACCTCGAAGCCCTCCTTGCGGAGCATGTACGACAGGGCGTCGGAGAAGGACTCCTCGTCCTCGACGACGAGCACTCGGGTCACGGAAGGACCTCCGGGGCGGGAAACGGTTCGTGGCGGGATGCCGAACTGGACGGGCTGGACTGTCCGGTCTCGTCGTCGAGAGCCGGGTGCGGTTGTGCGCGGTCACGGGCCGCGCCCGCCTCCGGCAGCCGCAGGGTGAACGTGGAGCCCTGTCCCTCGGCGCTCCACACCGTGACCTCCCCGCCGTGCGAGGCGGCCACATGCTTGACGATCGCGAGCCCGAGTCCCGTACCACCCGTGGCACGGGACCGGGCCGGGTCGACCCGGTAGAAGCGCTCGAAGACGCGCTCCTTGTCCTTTTCGGAGATGCCGATCCCCTGGTCGGTGACGGCTATCTCGATGAGGCTCCCGCCGGTCACGGAGACCCGGCGGGCGGCTATGCCCACGCGCGTACGGGCGGGCGAGTAGTTGACGGCGTTCTCGACGAGGTTGCCGAGAGCGGCGGCGAGCTGGCCCCGGTTGCCCCAGACGTTGAGGTGCACCGCGCCGTCGGCGCGGTGCCCTTCGCCGCCCGGTTCGGTGCCGCCGGGCGACCAGACGTTCGAGGCCATGGTGATCTGCTTGCTGCCGGCGGCCTGCCGGCAGCGGTCGACGGCCTCGGCGACCAGTTCGTCGACCCGGACCGGCTCCGCGTCCTCCAGCGGGTCGTCGTTCTGCACCCGGGAGAGGTCGATGAGCTCCTGGACCAGGTTGGTCAGGCGGGTCGCCTCGATCTGCATGCGGCCCGCGAAGCGCTCCACCGCCTCCGGGTCGTCCGATGCGTCCATGACAGCCTCGGAGAGCAGCGAGAGCGCCCCGACGGGAGTCTTCAGCTCGTGGCTCACGTTCGCGACGAAGTCGCGTCGTACCGCCTCGATGCGCCGGGCCTCCGTCAGGTCCTCCACGAGCAGCAGGACCAGGCGGGAGCCGAGCGGGGCGACCCGGGCGGAGACCGCGAGGGCGTCGCCGCGGCCGGTGCCGCGGCGCGGCAGGTCGAGCTCGACCTGGCGTATCTCGCCGTCCCTGCGCGTGTCCCGGGCCATCTGGAGCATCGGTTCCACGGCGAGCTTCCCGCCGCGGACCAGCCCGAGGGCGTACGCGGCGGAGCTGGCCTTGACCACGGCGTCCGCTTCGTCGAGGACGACGGCCGAGGAGCGCAGCACCGACAGGACGGTGTCCACACCGGGAGGGAGTACCGCGTCGGTGTGCAGGGATGAGCGGGTGGGGCGCTTCTGTTCCCGCTCGCTCCAGCGGAACGCCAGAGCGGCGATGACACCGGTGAGCACCCCGGCGACCGCCGCCGCTGCGGCGACTGCCGCGTTCACGTCCATGTGACCAGGTTAGGCATGCGATACGTCCTGGCCACAGGCACGGAGGTGCGAGCTTGGACACTCGTCGCCCAGAGTTCACCTTGGAGCCAGTAGTGGTTCATTTGAGGTGGCGGAAAACGACGCGTACGGGCAAGAACGTGGGACCGTGGGGGTGCGCGGACCGGTCTGGTGACGGGCCCGGCCCCCGGAACCCCCTAAAGACGACCGTACGAGAGGGAACCCTGATGCGGGACGCGTACCACGAGGAACTGGACTCGATCGGCGACAGGCTGGTGGAGATGGCCCGGCTGGTCGGGTCGGCCATCGGGCGCGCCACGACGGCCATCCTCGATGCCGATCTCAAGGTGGCCGAAAGCGTCATCGAGGCCGACAAGCGGGTCGACGAGATCCAGCACGACCTGGAGGCCCAGGCGATCACCCTGCTGGCCAGGCAGCAGCCGGTCGCCACCGACCTGCGCATAGTCGTCACGTCGCTGCGGATGTCCGCCGACCTGGAGCGCTCGGGCGACCTCGCCCAGCACGTGGCCAAGCTGGCCCGGCTGCGCTACCCGGAGACCGCGGTCCCGCACGACCTGCACGCCACCATCCTGGAGATGGGCCAGCTCGCCCAGCGCCTGATGGCGAAGGCGGCCGAGGTCGTCATCACCAAGGACGTCGACCTGGCGCTCCAGCTGGAGCAGGACGACGACGAGATGGACCTGCTGCACCGCACCCTCTTCCAGCACCTGCTGGACGACCGCTGGAAGCACGGCATCGAGACCGCCGTCGACGTGACCCTGCTCGGCCGCTACTACGAGCGCTTCGCGGACCACGCGGTGTCGGTCGCCAAGCGGGTCGTCTACCTGGTGACGGGCGAGCACGCCGACGACATCCAGCCGGAGAACATCCCCCCGGTGGCCGGGGTCGAAGGGGCCTGACGGACCCGCGAGGCGGACCGGGAGGACGAAGCGGCGCGGCGGACGGCCGCCGCCGCGGGGCGGTTCCCGGGGGGACGGGCGGAGCGCGCGAGCGAGCCACAGTGCGCCGTTGATGCGCCCGCACCCCTGGGCATCCAATAGGCAACAGGCACCCGCCCTGCGGACCTTGAGGAGGACCCATGGCCGACACCCCGAGCCCGACGCCCGATCCCACGCAGGAACGCCCGACCGAACAGCCCGTGGCCGTCAGGAGCCTGCCGCTCTTCGGCTCGTGCGGCTGCGGTTCCGGCTGCGGCTGCGGCTGCCAGTCGGGCAATCCGTGCCAGTGCGGCTGACGCGGGAGCCCCACGCGTAGGACGCGGTACGCATGACTCCGGGCGGTGGAGGCCCGCCGGGCCGGCCGGGAGGCCGGTCCCCGGCGGGCCTCCCGGCCGTCCGGACGCCGGACCGTGCCCGCCCTTCAGGAGGTGGCGGCCCCGACCCCGGTCCCGGTCACCGGCGTCGCTCCGTCGAGCTGCGCGAAGTACGCGCCGGGGGTGACCCCGGTCAGCTGCCGGAAGGCGGCGACGAACGAGCTCGCGGAGGCGAAGCCGACCAGGGCGGCGGTCCGGCTCACCGACTCGCCCCCGGCCAGGTAAGCCAGCGAGGCGCGCAGCCGCAGCCGGGACCGCCAGCGCTGGAACCCCATGCCGGTCTCCCCCGCGAAGATCCGCGTGAGGGTACGGGTGCTGGCCCCCACCGTGCGGCCCCACGCGTGGAGGTCCCGTTCGTCACCGGGGTCCTCGGCGAGGGCGCGGGCGATGCGCACGGCGCGCTCGTCGCGGGGCATCGGCACGTCGATCGTGAACGTCCGCACGGGCCGCAGCAGTTCGGGCACCAGCGCCTCCGCGCGCGCACGGGCCCCGTCCGGTACGTCCGCGCCGCACAGGAAGTCGATCAGCTCCCGCAGCAGCGGCCCGACCGCGACGACCGTGGGGGCCGTCCAGTCGGGCAGCGCGTGCGCCGGGAGGTAGATGCCCTGCATTGCGGCGGCGCTGCGGGCCGCCGTGGAGGCGTGCGGGACGCCGGCCGGGATCCACAGCGCGAGGGTCGGCGGCAGCATCCAGTGCCGGGTCCCGATCGTCACCATGAGGACGCCGTCCCGCACCCAGGCGAGCTGGTTGTCGTCGTGCGCGTGCTGCCCGAAGCCCTCGCCCGCGGCGAGCGGGAGGTCGTACAGCACGATCGCGGACGGGGATTGGCGGACTGGCGACATAAGTCGGCACCGTACATCGAACATGCCGCGGACCCTCCGGCTAGCGTCAGCGGAGTGCAGCAGCCGCAGTCCGTACAACCGGCCGTGACCCGGCCTTCCGTCGTGCCGCCCGGCGAGGGCCCGGTGGCCGATCCGGTGCGCGGGGCGGTGCGGGGGGAGCGGCGGTCCGTCGCCGCGGCGGCCGTCCTGCTCTCCGGGCACCAGCTCGGGGAGGCCGCGGTCCCGGTGGTGATCGGGGCCGCCGTCGACGACGCGCTGGTCCACTCCGACGCCGGGCGCCTGCTGCTCTGGCTCGTGGTGCTCGCCGCCGACTTCGCGCTGCTCTCGCTGTGCTGGCGGTTCGGTGCGCGCCGGGCCGCCCGGGTCCGGCTGGGCGTCGCGCACAGCCTGCGCGTGCTCGTCGTCGCGCGCGTCCTCGACGGGCGGGGCATGACCGTACGGCGCGAACCCGGTGACCTGCTCACCGTGGCCGTCTCCGACGCCCGCCGGGTGGGCGAGACCGTCCGCACGCTGCTGTCCTCCTTCGCCGGCGCCGTCGTCCTGGCCGGCACGGTCGGGCTCGTGGCCCACGTCTCCTGGACACTCGGCGCGGTGGTGCTGTGCGGCGCGGTCCTCGTCCTCGTCACCGTCGCCCGGCTCAGCGGGCCCGTGGGCGCGCGCAGCGACGCGGAACAGCGGGCCACCGCGCGGACGGCGGCACTCGCCTCGGACCTGGTGGCGGGACTGCGGGTCCTGGCCGGACTGCGCGCGGGACCCGCGGCGGCCCGGCGCTACCGGCACAGCAGCCGGGACGCCGCCGGGCACGCGGTGCGCGCGGCACAGGCCGTGGGCACGGTCGACGCCATCACCGCGCTCGCGGTCGGCTGCTACCTGACGGTCGTGGCGTGGACCTGCGCGGAACTGTCGCTGCGCGGCGCGTTCGAGGCGGGGGACGTCATCGCGGTCCTGGGCCTGAGCCAGTTCGTCCTGGGCCCGCTCCAGTCGGTGGCGGCGGCCTGGCCGGCCCTGGCCCGCGGCCGCGCGTCCGCCCTGCGGGTACGAGCGCTGCTGGGGAGCGGCGCGGTACTGGGGGGCGGCGGAGTGCCGGGGCACGGCGCGGTGCCGGGGCACGGCGGGGCAGCGGACACCGGCGCGGTGCCGGGCGGCGGTCGAGTACGGGAGGGTGGCGGAATGCCGCTCGGCGCCGGGGCGGCGGGCAACGGCCGAGTGTCCGTCGGCGGCCAAGTGCCGCAGAGCGAGACTGCTTCGAGCTACCGCCCGGCCGTCGGCGGGGAGCCGGGTCGGCCCGATGGCCGGGACCCGGTCGGGGCGGGGCCAGGGACCGCGGCCGGGATCGGGACCGGGGGCGGTCCGTCGTCCGTGGTCGCGCCCGGGCTGTGCGTGGAGCGGCTGCGGGCGCCGGGCATGCCCGAGGTGAGCCTGCGGGTGGAGGCCGGTACGACCGCGGGTGTCGCGGTGCTCTCCCCCGGGGCGGCGGAGACGCTGGTGTCGGTGCTCGGCGGCGAGACGGCCCCCACGTCCGGCCGCGTGCGTCTCGTGGACACCGACGGCCCTCGTGACCTGGCCACCCTCCCGCCGGACGAACGCCGAGGCGACCTGCTCGTCTGGCCGCAGGGCGCGCTTCCGCCGGGACTCACGGTCGGCGAACTCCTGGGCGGGGGACGCGCCTTGGCGCAGCGGGAGGCCTTGGCCGACGCGGCGGCGCTCGACGTCGTCGACCGCCTCCCCGAAGGCCACGCCTCACGCCTCACCGAGCACGGCGCGTCCCTCTCCGGCGGGGAGCGCCAACGCCTCGCCCTGGCCCGGCTGTTGACGGAACGGCCCCCGCTGCTGGTCCTGCACGAGCCGACCTCGTCCCTCGACGCCGTCACCGAGGCGGCCGTCGTCGCGGGGATCGGACGCTCGCGCCGCGGGCTGACCACCGTCCTGGTGACCACCGGCCCGGCGGCACTGGCCGCGTGCGACACGGTGACCGTCATCGACGAGGACGGCGTGCGCGCCACCGGCGAGTACGCCGAACTCCTGCGCACCGACGCGCAGTTCCGGGCGGCGGTGACCCGATGAGCGGCGACGGCACCTCCACCGCGCAAGTACCCACGCCCGCCCCTGAACCCGCACCCCGCGAGGACCGGCGGACGACACCGACCGCACCGGCCGCACCAGCCGCACCAGCCGCACCGACACAGGCGAAGGCAGCGGATCTGCTGCCGCGAGTCCCGCCGCGGCGCGCCTTCGCCGCCCTCGCCCGGGAGTTGGCGCGTCGGCCACTGCTCTGCGTCGCCTGTGTCGTCGGCCTGCTGTGCGACGCGTTGGTCGCGCTGGTGCCGCCAATCGGCATCGGCGTCGTCGTCGATGTCGTATTGGGTCAACGCACGCGCGGTGGGCTGGCGTTGGGGGTCGGTCTGCTCGGCGGTGCGGCCGTCGTCGCGGCGCTCACGGCGTACGCCTCGGCGTCGCTCAGCGTCCGGCTCACCGAACCGGCCCTCGCCCGGCTGCGCGAACGGGCCTTCACCGCGGCCCTCGACGGCGACGCCGCCCTGGTCGAAAGGGTCGGTTCGGGCGACGTGGTCGCGCGCCTCACCGACGACGTCGACCGCCTCTCGGACGCGGCCTCGGGCACGCTGACGTCGTTCGTGTCGGCGGCGCTCACCATCGTGCTGACCTTCGGCGGACTGGCCACCCTGGACTGGCGGTTCGCCCCCGTGGCACTGCTGGTGGTACCGATCCAGGTGATCGCCCTGCGCTGGTACCTGCGCACCTCGTCACCCGTCTACGCTGCCGCCCGCATCGCCGAAAGCACCCGTACGCAGCGCCTGTTGACGGCCGTGCACGGTGCCGTCGCGAACCGCGCGCTGCGCCGCGAGCGCCTCGCCCTGGCCGAGGTGGCGGAGGCGTCCGCGGCGGCACGGGACGTCGAGTACGGCGCGGTCCGCCTCGGGACACGCTTCTCCGGGCGCCTGAACGTCGCCGAGTTCGCCGGGCTGGCGGCGATCCTGGCCATCGGCTTCCTGCTGGTGCGCGACGACACGATCTCGGTGGGCGCGGCGACGACGGCCGCGTTGTTCTTCAGCCGCCTGTTCGATCCGGTCAACACGGTCCTCGGCCTCTTCGACACCGTGCAGCAGGCCGCGTCCAGCCTCACCCGGGTGGTCGGGCTGGCGAGCCTGGGGGGCCCGAACGAGAACCCGGACGAGAAGCAGGGCACGGACGCGGTCGCCGCCGTCCCGGCCGGCGTGCCCGTCGGCGTCGTACTGGCCGGGGTGCACGCCCGTCACGGCCCGCACCGGGAGGCGTTGCGCGGCATCGACCTGCGCATACGGCCCGGTGAACGCGTCGCGGTCGTGGGACCGAGCGGTGCCGGCAAGAGCACGCTCGCCCGGCTGGTCGCGGGGTTCCTCGCGCCGACGGACGGCAGCGTCACCCTGACCGGAGCGGACGGCCGGGCCGCGGACTCCGCACGCGTCCTGCTGCTGGAGCAGCGGGGCCACCTGTTCGCCGGCTCGCTCGCCGAGGACCTGCGGCTCGTCGCGCCGGACGCCGACGACGAACGGCTGCGCGCCGCTCTCGGCCTGGCGGGGCTCGACCTGGACCGGCCCGCGTTCGCGGCGGGCCTGGACACCCGGCTCGGGCCGGGCGGCGCCCCGGTCACGGCGGCCGACGCGCAGCACATCGCGCTCGCCCGGCTGGCCCTCGCCGCGCCCGGCCTGGCGATCCTGGACGAGGCCGGGGCGGACGCGGGAAGCGCCGCCGCCGCGCGCCTGGAGGCCGCGGTGGACCGCGTACTGGCCGGCCGCACCGCGCTGGTCGTCGCCCACCGCCTCTCCCAGGCGGTGGCCGCCGACCGGGTGGTACTGCTGTCCGACGGCGCGATCCGCGCGACGGGCACCCACGCGGAACTCCTCGCGGGCGACGAGACCTACGCGGCGCTGTGGCGGGCGTGGTCGGGGTGACCGTGCGGCTGCGGGACTACGTGGCCCTCCACAACGACCGGTAGTAGGCGAGGCGTTGCCTGTCGGGAGTGACCCCGTACGCCTCCAGCAGTGCGTCCTCCCAGCCGGGCCCGTAGTTGCCCACGGTGTTCGCCGAGGCCACCGCGAGGTCCGCCCACCGGTCGGCGAGACCGAGGCTGCCGAGATCGACGTGGGCCGACCACGAACCGTCGTCGGCGAGCAGGGTGTTGGGCGCGCACGCGTCCCCGTGGCACACCACGAGGCGTTCCACGGGCGGGGGTTGCAGCAGACCGTCCGGCACGTCGACGCCCTCCCGCCGGGCACGCTCGACGCGGTCGGGGACGGACCAGCTGAACGGGCATCCCGCGGCCGGGAGTTGATCGTGCAACGCCCGAAGCCCCTCCCCCAGGGCCCGCACGGCGCCGCCCGGGTCGGCACGCCATCGTGGGCTCACCGCGTTCTCGCCGGGCAGCCCGGCGGTGACGAGCCAGGATCCGTCCGCGTCGCTCCCGTGCTCCAAGACCCGCGGCACCGGCGTGAAGGGCGCCGCCCACACGAGGCGTTCGGCCTCGGCGGCGAGGTCGGGGCCGGATCCGGCGGCGGCCCACTTGGCGAACAGCGTCTCCTCCCCCTCCCCGATCCGGAAGGTGAGGCCACCGGACTCGTTCTCCCACACGGGGACGAGCGGCCGGCCCCCGGCCAGGGCGGCGATACGCGGCGGGACGGGCACGGGGGCGGTCGGAGGTCCGGAGTAGAGCATGCGCACAGCCTCCCCGCCGCACGGACGGACGGCGAACCGTTTTCGGCGCCAGGACGACCTGGCGCCGGTCCGACGGGGGTTGAGTGCGGCGACAGGAGCCGGAACACACCGACTGGGCTATCCGTCGCGCCCGACCCGACTCACTCCGCATGACCCACTTGGACCACTCGGGGCACATGGGCATGATCAACCCCAATGGTCCTGAAGTGAGTTGAACGACATTGAACCCCCCGAGGCCGTCACGCACCCGTACTTTCGGGCATTCTTGGGCCCCCGCGCCCTGGCAGGGCAGGGCGGGGCAGGGACATGCGAGGTACCAGGTGGACAAGAAGACCCCGCGCGAGCCGAACAACGAAGTGGCGCCCGGCGCGGCATCGCCGACGGAGTCGGCGCCGCGCGCCGGCCGCCCCGCGCGTGAGCAGAAGGGCGGCAGAGCGCCGAAGAAGACCGGGAAGCGGAAAGGCCCCCGGAAGGCGGGCCACAAGATCCGCCTGGACGGCGCCAACCCCACCGTCAACATCATCAAGGGCAAGAAGAACAGCACCCGGACCGCAGCCGTGAACGTCCTCGTCAAGCGGAAATGGGTAGCCGTGGGGACGGCCGTGCTGGTCGTCGTCATCGGTGGTGGCGGCGTCTACTTCGCCCACAGCGGTGGCGAAGGCAACTCGGGTTCCACATCCAGCCGTTCGGACGGCACTGGTGCCAACGGCGCGCACGCCTCGGCCTCTCCGGCCGACGACACGGGCAGGACGTTGTCACCGTCGCCGTCGCTGTCTGCATCGACCAAGGCCTCCCGAGCCGCCGTGGACGACCCCACTGAGTCGACCGGCAGGAACATCAACGACCCCGGGACCGGATCGGAGCCGGGGCTGGGGACGGGATCCAGCGGCGGAAGCGCTGTCGGCCCGCCGGCCGGGGAGGGAACGGGCTCCGCCGGCGGGTCGGGGTCCTCCACGTCTGGTGCCGATGAGCCCCGTACTACCCAGACGCGTTCCGGCGCGCCCGCGGAAACCTCGGCGTCTCCCAAGTTCCAGGTGACCGGCGGCTCCTGTGACGTCTCGGACGCGGCGGCGGGGATCAGGAAGACCTTGGGCAACCAGTCGTCCGGCTTCACCCAGGGCGGCACGACGTACAACGAGATCGTGCGGGCCTCGGACGGAACTACGCCGATCAGTACCGGCTATGACCACAACGGCACGGTCGCAGGCGGGAGTTCGCAGTGGTCGTGGCTCTGTGAGGCCGGCGACGCCACGGGCACGTACAAGGTCCGGGTGAAGGACGTGGCGTCCGGCGCGTGGTCCAACTGGTCCATCCTGTTGATCAACCCCTGATACCAGGCACCCGAACCCGAGCCCTGAGAGGGTCTGGAGAGCGGGGCCCACGCCCGCACCCCCGCCGTCCGGCACCCCGCCGTCGGCGCCCGCCGTCCGGCGCACCTACCCGCCGCGTCAGTCGTCGGCCCCGTGCCCGTCGAGCACCGCGTCGACCAGCCGTGCGGGCAGGGCCGGGTCCGGCGGGGCCGCCGACAGGAGGATGCGGACCAGGACGGGGCCGCACAGGGCCTCCGTGAGGATCAACGGGTCGGTTTCCGGGGCGAGTTCACCGCGCTCGACACCCCGGCGGACCAGGGCGGCGGTCCGTTCGAGGCGGGCCTCCCAGTACGGCGTGCGCCGGCCCGCGAGGGCGTCGTCCGCCGGCAGGCCGACGCCGAGACGCAGCAGCGCCCCGCCGCGCGGGGTACGGAAGAACGTGTCGACGGCGGCGAGATGCAGGACCAGGTCGTCCCGCACGCTGCCCGTGTCCGGCAGGGGCGCCGCCTCGTCGCCGATCTCCCGCAACGCGTCCTGGATCAGCTTCTCCCGGGTGCCCCAGCGGCGGTAGAGGGACGTCTCGTGCACCCCCGCCTCCCGGGCCACGGCGGCCATCGTCGTCCCGGCCAGGCCCTCCGCCACCAGCACCCGCCCGGCCGCGTCGAGCACGGCCGCGCGCATCGCCGCACCCCGGCGGCGCAGCGGGCCCGGGGCGGGACCGGCGGGCGGGGTGGGTTCGGACGGGTTGCTGTCGTTCATTCCGGCAAAGTAACGCAAGTCCACTTGCTTTGCCCAGAAACCGCTCGTACGCTCTAAAGCAAGAGGACTTGCGATAGCCGGTAGGGCAGGTCGGGTCCGAGACGGACAGCAGAGAGCAGGGAGAGCCGTGGCGACGACGATGCGCGCAGCGCGCCTGAACACCACCCAGCACAGCCTGACCCTGGAGGAGGTGCCCCTGCCGGAGGCACGGCCGGGCGAGGTCGTCGTCAAGGTCGAGGCGGCGGGCGTGTGCCTGTCGGACGTGCACCTCATCGACGGCAGCCTGAAGCCGCTGCTGCTCCAGGGGGACACCGTCACCCTCGGCCACGAGGTGGCCGGCACCGTGCACGAGCTGGGCGCGGGCGTCACCGGCTGGCAGGAGGGGCAGCGCGTCGTCCTCCAGGCCGGCGAGAACCGCGGCGGCGTCGTCCACACCCTCGGCGTCGACTACGACGGCGGATGGGCCGAGTACGTCGCCACCCCGGCGGCCACGCTCGTGGCGCTGCCCGACGACCTGCCGTTCGAGCAGGCCGCGATCATCCCGGACGCCGTCTCCACCCCGTGGGCCGCGATCACGCAGACCGGGCAGGTGCGTCCGGCGGAGGCGGTCGGCGTGTGGGGCGTGGGCGGACTCGGCGCGCACGGCGTCCAACTCCTGCGCGCGGTGGGCGCGTTCCCGATCATCGCGGTCGACCCGTCGCCCGCCGCCCGCGAACGCGCGCTCGCGTTCGGCGCGGACCTCGCCCTGGACTCGGGCGACCCCGACTTCCGTACGAAGGTGACCGCCGCGACGAACGGCCTCGGCGTCGCCGTGGCCTTCGACTTCGCCGGCTTCCCCGCGGTGCGCGAACAGGCGGTCAAGGTGCTGGCACCGGGCGGACGGCTCGTCCTGACCGGCCTGACCAACAAGCCGCTGGTGGTGGAGGACGGCACCCGCTTCAGCTACCTGAAGCAGCAGATCCTCGGCCACTACGGCTCGGAGCCCCAGCACGTGCCCGAACTCGTCGCCCTCACGGCGGGCCACCGGCTCGACTTCAGCCGTTCCATCACGGACGTCTACCCCCTCGACGAGGCGCAGGCCGCGGTGGACCGCATGATCACCAAGGAGGGCAACCCGCTCCGCCTGATCCTCAAGCCCTGAGCTCTGGGCCCTGAGCCCTGGGCCGAGGGGCGGAGAGGCGCCGATTCCTCAACTCCCGTCGAGGGCGCACCACTCGTCGGTGACACACCCTTCCTCCATGTGCCACCACTCCTCGGCGACACCGTGGTCGAGGAGTTTCCGGACCTTGCCGAGGTCCGCGGCGGGAGGCACGTCGAGGGCGACCATGCCGAACCGCTCGATGCCCTCGCCCTCGACGCCGAGTCGGTCGAACGCGCGGAGCACGGCCTGCCGCGCGGCGGCCGAGCCTCCGTCCCTGGTCACGATGAGCCGGACGGTGCAGTTCTCCGACCGGCGGACGATCTCCCCGGCCCACAACTGCCCTTCGTCGTCGGGACGTACGGTGACGACGTCCCCGCAGGCGACCCCCCTGACGAAGAACGGCACGTTGTCCAGCCGCACTTGCCCGTCGCCGAGGTCAACGGCCCAGAGGCTCTCCACACTCGTCGGGGGCCAGTCGTCCTCCCCTATGTCCAGCCGGAAGTAGATCTTCACGTGGGCGTCGGCGATCTCCGTCATGCCGCCAGGATGCCCTGCCCCGCCGGAGGCCCTGCCAACAGGTCCCGCCCCGGGCCCGGTCGACCTCTCCACGCGCTCAACAGGGACGGTGCGAGCGAGCGTTGGCGGCGGACGGCGAGGAATCCGGGGTCACCGCGTACGCCCCGGCCGAGCTCACCGCTTCTGGGCGCGGTACCGCTTCAGGAGGGCGGTCAGGCGCTGCTGGTCGGCGGCGCCGTTCAGCTCGGTGAGCAGGTCGTCGGGGCAGACCTCGTAGTGGTCGCCCCACCATCGCCGCCCCCGGTTGTCCCATATTCGGTACCCACCGGGCACCCCACGTGCGACGTAGCGCCTTCTGCTCACGCCCCGACCCTAGAAGCGGCCGCTTCGAATCTCCACACGGGGCCGGGAGGACGACCCCGGCCCGCCGAACGAGCGCGGGTGGCGCGTGAGTCCGGGCCGGTCACGCCGCTTCTGCCCGCACCCGCCTCGACGCGACCGCGTCGAGGAGTGCCCGGTGGTCGCGTTCGTTCTGGTCCGCGTACGTCTCGGCGAAACGGGCCAACGCCTTGTCGAACACGGCGCCCTGGCCCAGGTACGCGGCGATGGCGATCCGGTCCCCCGACCTGGCGTGGGCCCTGGCGAGGGTCGCGCCGCACAGCCGGCCGAAGAGGGCCATCCCGCGCGGGACCATCAGCGACGGGTCGACGATGCCCTTCCAGTCACGCAACTGCCGTACGTAGAAGTCCCGTTCGACACCGTCGGGGGCGTGGACGTGTTCCCAGCCCAGGAAGATGTCGCTCGCGGCCTGCATCAACCGCTGCCCCGCGACGACGCGTTCGCCCTGCGTCCCGAGCCGACTGGCACCGGCGTAGGGGGCCAGCACGGACTCGCCGGCCTCCTTGGCCTGGAGGAACAGCGGGTCCTCGCCGTCCCGGCCGAGCAGCAGGACGATCCAGCAGCGCGTACCGACGCTGCCGACGCCGACGACCTTGCGCGCCATGTCCACCAGCTTGAACTGGCGGAGCAGGTGCCGCCGGTCGGCGGCCAGGGAGTCGCCGTAGCGCCCGATCAGGGCACGGATCATGCCCTCCAGCTCGTCCCGGGCCACGCCCGGAAGCAGGTCGTCGATCCGGGTGATCACCGGAGGCTGCGGGGCGATGCGGCGCTTCTTGTCGACCATCTCGGTGAGCTTGTCGAATGCCTGGAGGTTGTCGCGGGTCCGCGCCTTGGTCAGGGTCCTGGCCAGGTACTTGCGGCCCCGCTTGTCCAGCCGGCCGGAGGCGACGGCGTTCAACTGGTCGGCGTCGGCGCGGGCGTACCAGACGTCGAGATTGCTCATCCCCGCGAAGCGGCGCATCTGTTCGCGGTACGAGCGCACCGTCGTCTCCACGACGACCGCCCGCTCCACGTCGGAGAACCCGTTCTCGCGCCCGGCGATGACCATGCTGGTCGCGAGCCGCTTGACGTCCCACTCCCAGGGGCCGGGCAGGGTCTCGTCGAAGTCGTTGATGTCGAACAGCAGGTTGCGCTCGGGCGAGGCCAGCAGGCGGAAGTTCAACAGGTGGGCGTCGCCGCACAGTTGGGTACGCAGCCCGGTGGCCGGCGTGGTGGCGAGGTCACCGGCCATGATGGCCGCCGCGCCCCGGTAGAAGCGGAACGGTGATTCGGACATGCGCCCGTACCGGATCGGCACGAGTTCCGGCAGCCGGGTCGCCGACTGCCTCTCGATGACGTCCACCGGGTCCGCCCGGCCCGGCCCCGCCTCGAACTCGGCGTGACTGGACCGTGGCACCCGGCCGCGGGCGGCCCGCCCCAGCTCGGCCCGCTCCCGCGGTGAGCGCCAGGGCGGGGGCGGTGTGCGGGTGGCGGCACTGACGGCGGCGGCGCGTCCGGCGCCGGCTGCGCGAGCGGTGGCGGTGCGGGTGGCGGATTTCCGGGTCATCACGGCCTCCTGAATTCCCACGGCGCGCCGGGCACCGCACCGGCCCCGCCCGGCGGACGAGCGGCACCGGAGCAACGCGAACGCGCCGGGCTCCCCTTCCATGCTGCGCGCGTTCCCCCCGAACCGCGCGCGCTCCCGCCCGGGACCGGGCGCGGGACCCGCTCCGGTCCCGGCACTCGCGCCCTAAGCCCAGAGCCGTGCCGCAGCAGAAAGCCCCCTGCGGACGGCACGTGCCGTCCGCAGGGGGCTGTCCGCCGGTGCCTCGCGTCGCGCTACTTCTTCTTGCCCTGGTTCTTGACCGCCTCGATCGCCGCCGCTGCCGCGTCCGGGTCGAGGTAGGTGCCGCCGGGGGTCAACGGCTTGAACTCCGCGTCCAGTTCGTAGGAGAGCGGGATGCCGGTCGGGATGTTGAGGCCCGCGATGTCGGCGTCCGAGATGCCGTCCAGGTGCTTGACCAGGGCGCGGAGGCTGTTGCCGTGGGCCGCGACCAGGACCGTGCGGCCGGTCAGCAGGTCCGGGACGATGCCGTCGAACCAGTACGGGAGCATGCGGACGACGACGTCCTTGAGGCACTCCGTGCGCGGACGCAGCTCGGGCGGGAGCGTCGCGTAGCGCGGGTCGGCGAACTGGGAGTACTCGGCGTCGACGTCCAGCGGGGGCGGCGGGGTGTCGTACGAGCGGCGCCAGAGCATGAACTGCTCCTCGCCGAACTCGGCCAGGGTCTGCGCCTTGTCCTTGCCCTGGAGGGCGCCGTAGTGACGCTCGTTCAGGCGCCAGCTGCGGTGGACCGGGATCCAGTGGCGGTCGGCGGACTCCAGCGCGAGCTGCGCCGTGCGGATGGCGCGCTTCTGGAGGGACGTGTGAACGACGTCGGGAAGCAGGCCGGCGTCCTTGAGGAGCTCACCGCCGCGGACTGCCTCCTTCTCGCCCTTCTCGTTGAGGTTGACGTCCACCCAGCCGGTGAACAGGTTCTTCGCGTTCCATTCGCTCTCGCCGTGGCGGAGGAGGATCAGTTTGTACGGTGCGTCGGCCATGGATCCGAGCGTAATCGAACCTCACGATCGCTCGCGCGTCCGGCCGATTGCCGGACAGTTGACGGCATCTGTTAATCGAGTGGCTTCCCCCGTAAGGGATCCGTAAGTTGTGCTCGCCGGACCTGCCGCTTACGTCCGGCACGCATGCGTCGCGCCCCGGCATCTCCGCCGTGGTTCGCCGCGTCACGACCGCCGCGTTCTCGTCGTGCACGCGCGTGTGCGTCCGAGCCGCTTGCCCGCGCCTGCCCGGTCCGACCCGCGCCGGCGCGCAGATCCGATCCGTGGGGGACCCATGCCACTCGCCGCCCTGAGACGTGCCACGCGGGAGACCGTCTCGGGTCTGCCGCGCGAGTTCTGGTGGCTGTGGACCAGCACGCTCGTCAACCGGCTCGGCGCCTTCGTCGCGACGTTCATGGCGCTCTACCTGACGCTGGACCTCGGCTACTCCGCCTCGTACGCGGGTCTCGTCGCCTCGCTGCTGGGGCTCGGCGGGGTGCTCACGTCGCTGGTCGGCGGCGTCATGGCCGACCGGCTCGGGCGGCGCCCCACCATGCTGATCGCGCAGACCTGCACCGCGCTGTCCACCGCGCTGCTCGGCCTCGTGCACGACAAGGTGTCGATCGCCGTGGTCGCCTTCGTCGTCGGCATGGCCTCGAACGCCTCACGGCCCGCCGTGCAGGCGATGATGGCCGACATCGTCCGTCCCGAGGACCGGATGCGGGCCTTCTCGGTCAACTACTGGGCGGTCAACCTCGGTTTCGCCGTCTCGTCCGCCGCGGCCGGGTTCATCGCCGGATACAGCTACCTCGCCGGGTTCCTCATCGAGGCCGGCATGACGCTGGCCTGCGCCGTCGTCGTCTTCCTCAAGGTGCCCGAGTCGCTGCCCGCCGCCCCCGCCCAGGTGGCGGGCGAGCCGCCCGCCCCGTCCGTCGGGCTCGGTACGGTGCTGCGCGACCGGCGGTTCATGAGCGTCGTCGGGCTGTCGTTCCTCGTCGCCGTGATCTTCCAGCAGGGGTCCGTGGGGCTGCCGGTCGCGATGGGCGCGGCCGGGTTCACCCCGTCCGACTACGGCCTGGCCGTCGCCCTCAACGGCATCCTCATCGTCGCGCTCCAGATCCCGGTCACCCGGTTCATCGAACACCGCGACCCGCGCCGCCTGCTGGTGATCTCCTCGCTCGTCGCCGGGTACGGCTTCGGGCTCACCGCGTTCGCCGGCACGGTCGGCGTGTTCGCCCTCACCGTGTGCGTGTGGACCCTCGCGGAGATCGTCAACGCGCCCACCCAGACCGGCCTGGTGGTACGGCTCTCCCCGGTGCACGGGCGCGGGCGCTACCAGGGCGTCTACACGCTCTCCTGGTCGCTGTCCGCGCTCGCCGCCCCGCTGATGTCCGGTTACGTGATCGACAGCCTCGGCGCCGGCTGGCTCTGGGCCCTGTGCGCGGTTCTGGGAACGGTCGCGGCGGCCGGGTACTGGTTCCTGATGCACCACGTCGGCAACGACCCCGCCGGTACGAGGGCCGTCAGCAAGGCGGGCGGCGCGGCTTCCGGGGACGCCCCGGCCGGTGCGGCCTCCGCAGTCGGTGCGGCCTCCGCAGTCGGCGCGGCCCCCAGGGACGGGGCGGTGGTGGTCACCGGCGCGGTCGTGGTCCCCGGCGTCGTCTCGGGAGCCGCGGGCGCCGACCCCACGCCCGAGGTCCGGCCGGTCGCCTGAGGCACGGCCCCGTCGCCTGAGGCGCGGCCGCCGCCGGGGCACGGCTGCGGCGGGTCGACCGGGGCAGGCCGCCGCCGGGGCACCGCTGCCGTCGGGCGGCCACCGCCGCGAGGCCGGGTTCACGGATGCATCCGGGCACCCTTCAGCACCTTGTCCACGGAGTTCTTGGGGCCGTAGACCGCCAGCCCCACCAGGTCCAGGTCGTCCGTGCGCACCGCGCGCACGGCGGCACGGTTGTCGCGGTCGTGGCCCGTGGCGAACAGGTCGGACGTGAACAGCGAGCGCGGCAGCGCACGCGACAACGCGCGCGCGTGCGCCGCCTTCAGCGTCTCCTTGCCGCCCTCGAAGACCAGGACCGGCTGACGGAACATGGACAGGTACCGCACCCCGTCCCCGTCCTCGTACGGTTCGCCGATCACCTCGGGCACCTGCGAGCCCAGGCCGCTGACCAGGAACGCCGTCACGTTCAGCCGCTGCCAGGATTCCAGGTCGTCGCGCAGCAGCACGGCGATCTTCGTGTCGAAGCGGACGGGCTCAGGCGCCGCGCCGGAGACCTGCGGGACGGCGTCCGGCTGCGCGCTCCGCGGGCTCCGCGGGTCCTGCGGGTTCTGCTGGTGCTCTGTGGTGTGCGCGGCGCTCTGCTCCGCGTTCTGCTCGCTGCTCATGCTTCGAGACTGCCGCCGCTCCGTGCGCCGCGTCTTGTACGTTCGTTGCATGTCGGCCGAACAGCGGGGCGTGCGGCCCACACGGCAGGTCACCGCCTGGCGGCCGAAGGTCCGGGGCGTGGTGGAGGTCTTCCACGCCCACTTCACCGAGTACGCGTACCCGATGCACGTCCACGACACGTGGACGCTGCTCGTCGTCGACGACGGCGCCGTGCGCTACGACCTCGAACGCCACGAGCACGGCACCCCGCACGACACCGTGTCGCTGCTGCCGCCGCACGTCCCGCACAACGGTTCGCCGGTCACCGCCGAGGGCTTCCGCAAGCGTGTCGTCTACCTGGACAGCACCCGCCTCGGCGAGGAGCTGATCGGCGCCGCCGTGGACGGCCCCGACCTGCGCGACCCGTTGCTGCGGCACCGTGTCGGACAGCTGCACACCGCGCTCGGCCGCCCCGGCGACGAACTGGAGGCCGAGAGCAGGCTGACCCTGGTCGCCGAACGGCTGCGCACCCATCTGCTGCCCCGTCCGGGAAGCACACGCGCGAGCCTGAGCGGGACGGACGGGTCGGACGGTACGGGGGCGGTCCCGGCGCCCCCTCCCCCTGATCCCCGCCGCGCCGCCGGCCTCGCGCGCAGCCTGCGCGAACTCCTCGACGAACGGCTCACCGCGGGCCTCGCCCTCGACGAGGCCGCCGCGCTCCTGCACGCCCATCCCGCCCACCTGGTACGGGCGTTCAGCGCCGCCTACGGGATCGCGCCCCACCAGTACCTGATGTCCCGCCGCGTCGACCGCGCGCGGCGGCTGCTGCTCGACGGCACGCCCGCCGGGGACGTCGCCGCGACGACGGGCTTCTACGACCAGTCCCACCTCACCCGCCACTTCCGGCGGCTGGTGGGAGTGCCGCCGGGGAGGTACGCGCGTACGGCGCGCGGCGGACGGTGACGGGCACCGTCCGGCAGCGTCAGGAGGGGGTGCCGGGCCGCTCCGCGCCGTCGCCCGCGCCGGTGTCGGTGTCGGCGACCGGCGGATCGGTCGCCACGTCCCGCGTGAGGTGCGTGAACGCGTCCAGGTTGCGCGTGGACTCGCCGCGCGAGACGCGCCACGCGTACTCCTTGCGGATGGAGGACGCGAAGCCGAGTTCGAGGAGGGTGTTGAAGCTGCCGTCGGCGGCCTCCAGCACCTGGCCGAGCAGCCGGTCGATCTCGTCCTCGGTGACGGCGGCCAGCGGCAGCCTGCCGGTGACGTAGATGTCGCCGAGCCGGTCGACGGCGTAACAGACCCCGTACAGCTTGAGGTTGCGCTCCAACAGCCAGCGGTGGACGGCCTGTTCGTTCTCGTCGGGGTGGCGGACGACGAACGCGTTCAGGGAGAGCGAGTGGCGGCCGACGATCAGTGAGAGCGTCGTCGACAACTTGCGGACACCGGGGAGCGTGACCACGAAGGCACCGGGAGCAGTGCTCTCCCACTCCAGACCGGCGTCCCGGAGGGCGCCTTCCACGACCTGCGCCGCGGCGGCCTGCGCCGGCACGAACCGTACGGCGCCGTCCCGCGCCGCGCTCCGCGTCCCGTCGGCCGCAGCGCCGCTTCCGGCCGTTCCGGCCGCCGTCGTTCCGCCCGCCTCAGACATGGTGGGAGCGTACGCGACGGCGGTGGGCGTGCAGGGCGGCCGTGTAGACGTCGGCGGTGGCGGCGGCCGAGGTGTCCCAGCCGAAGGACTGCGCGTGCGCGGCGGCGGCGCCGCCCATGCGGTCCACCAGCTCCGGCCGGTCCGCGAACTCGCCCAGTACGCGCGCGTACGCGACGGGATCGTGCCCCTGCACGAGGAACCCGGTCCTGCCGTCGCGCACCGCCACCGGGAGGCCGCCGACGGAGGCCGCGAGCACGGGCGTACCGGCGGCCTGCGCCTCGATGGCGACCAGGCCGAACGACTCGCTGTACGAGGGCATGACCAGCACGGACGCGGCGCGGAACCAGTCCGCGAGCTGCTCCTGCCCGACCGGCGGCCGGAACCGCACGACGTCCGCGATGCCGAGCCGCGCGGCGAGCTTCTGCAGCCCCTCGGGCTTGGCGAGGCCGCTGCCGCTGGGACCGCCGACTATCGGCACGACGATGTTGGCGCGCAGCGCGGGGCGCTGTTCGAGGAGGGCGGCGACCGCGCGCAGCAGCACGTCGGGCGCCTTCAGGGGCTGGATGCGGCCCGCGAACAGCGGGATCAGCGCGTCCTGGGGCAGGCCGAGGCGGGCACGGGCGGCGGCGCGGCCGTCGCCGGGACAGAAGCGGTCGAGGTTGACACCCGGGTGCACGACGGCGGTCTTGCCGGGGTCGGCGCCGTAGTGGCGGACGAGTTCGTCGGCCTCGTCGTCCGTGTTCGCGATGAGCCGGTCGGCGGCGGAGACGATCTGCGTCTCGCCGATCACCCGGGCGGCCGGCTCCGGGGTGTCGCCCTCGGCCAGGCTGGCGTTCTTGACCTTGGCCATGGTGTGCATCGCGTGCACCAGGGGGACGCCCCAGCGTTGCGCGGCGAGCCAGCCGACGTGCCCGGAGAGCCAGTAGTGCGAGTGCACGAGGTCGTAGTAGCCGGGGCGGTGGCCCGCCCAGGCCTGCATGACGCCGTGCGTGAAGGCGCAGAGCTGGGCCGGCAGGTCCTCCTTGGCGAGCCCCTCGTACGGGCCCGCGTCGACGTGCCGGACGAGGACGCCGGGCGACAGTTCGACGCTGGGGGCCAGGGACGCGGTGGTCGCCCTGGTGAAGATCTCGACCTCGATGTTGAGCGCGGCCAGCCGCTGGGCCAGCTCCACGATGTAGACGTTCATGCCGCCCGCGTCGCCCGTCCCGGGCTGGTGCAGAGGCGAGGTGTGCACGGAGAGCATCGCGACCCGGCGGGGCCTGCGGTGCATCCGCAGCCGCGGCGAAGCCGTCGCAGAGCGACGCCCGAACCTGCTGACGTACTGGCTCACGTGGCGTTTTCTCCTTTCCGCGGACGGCGCGTCGGACGTGGTGCCGAAGGTGGTGCCGGGCTGGTGCTGTTCCGCTGCTGTTCCGTACGCGCGGGCGCACCCGCGCGTACGGGCGTGACGACCGCACGAGGGCGCAGGCCACCCGCCAAGTCTCGACAACGCCGGAGGTGGCCGCTCCATTTCCGGACCGCCTCTCCGGTCGCTCGGCTTTGCCGAACCATTGCCACATTCCGATCAACTGTTCGATGCCGGGACGCGTCACCGCCCGCGCCACCGGCGCCGCATACCCTCGTACCCATGACCGCCCGCCCCATCGCCCGCCCCGTGGGCACGGTGACGCGCGGCACCACGAACCCGAACCGGCTGCGCCGCATGGACCGCTGGATCGCCGCGACCCACGGTGCCGAGCTGCGCCGCACCGCCGACCCCGTCGCCGTGGACCTCGGCTACGGCGCCTCCCCGTGGACGGCCGTCGAGCTGCTGCACCGGTTGCGGTCCGTCGCGCCCCGCACGCGCGTGGTGGGCGTCGAGATCGAACCGGCCCGGGTCGCCGCGGCCCGCCCCTTCGAACAGGACGGCCTCGCCTTCCGGCACGGCGGCTTCGAGATCCCGCTCGCCGCCCGCCCGGCACTGATCCGTGCCGCCAACGTGCTGCGCCAGTACGACGAGTCCGAGGTCGCGGCGGTGTGGGCACGGCTGTGCGCGCGGCTGGCGCCGGCCGACCCGGCAAGGGGCGCGCGGGGCGGGCTGCTCGTCGAGGGCACCTGCGACGAGATCGGCCGGCGGCACGTCTGGGTGGCGCTGGGCCCCGAGGGCCCCCGGACCGTCACCCTCGCCACCCGCCTCGGTTCCCTGGACCGCCCGTCCGACCTGGCCGAACGCCTGCCCAAGGCACTCATCCACCGCAACGTCCCGGGCGAGCCCGTGCACGCCTTCCTGCGCGACTTCGACCGCGCGTGGGCCGCCGCCGCCCCGTACGCGTCGTACGGGGCGCGGCAGCGATGGATCCGGGCGGTACGGGACCTGGCGGCGGACTGGCCGGTGACGGACGGCCCGGCGCGCTGGCGCCAGGGCGAAGTGACGGTGACCTGGGCGGCGTTGGCGCCGCGCGGCGGCGCCGTCCGCTAGGACGGCCTG
Source organism: Streptomyces sp. NPDC008150 (assembly GCF_042956945.1). Classification (NCBI taxonomy): domain Bacteria; kingdom Bacillati; phylum Actinomycetota; class Actinomycetes; order Kitasatosporales; family Streptomycetaceae; genus Streptomyces; species Streptomyces sp. NPDC008150. Next base: position 438,667 of record NZ_JBIBHJ010000004.1, read on the forward strand.
CCACCACCACGCCTGCGCCCGTGCGGGGGCCCGGCCGCCCCCGAACCCAACGCGCCCTCCGAACCGGCGCGTCCTCCGAACCGCGCGCCCTCCCGCAGGCGCGCCGTTCCGGTTCCCGACGTCACCCGAAAGAGGAGCGAGGCCGGGAACGATCTCCGCGCGGCCATTCGTCACAAAGACAAGAAGATAAGGAAGAACCGGAAGAACGCGAAGAACGGGACGAGTGGGGCCGAGGGAGAGGGGCCCTGGAGGAGGGGCGGGGGCGACGGCGGGGACAGGGATGCGGGACGGGACCCCTGTCGCTTCACGTCCCGGCATGGCACGATCCCTCGGAGTCGAGGGGTTACTGGCGGTAATTCGGCACGGGGGGCGGGGAAATGGGACAGCAGGGGCGCGGTCGGACAGCGGTGGCGGTGAGTGTGATCGGCGTGATCTGCGCGGTCACGGTGGTGGGGGCGACGGCGGGCCCTGCGTTCGCGAGTCCGGCACCGGATCCGGCGTCCACACCCTTTCCGTACTCGTCGTCGTCGGCGCCGCCGGGCTCCGCGTCGCCCCCGGGTTCGGCGGACGACGGCACAACAAGCGCCCCGGACAAGGCACTTGAGGCCGTACGGGCGAAGCTCGACGCGCTCTACCACGACGCGGCCGTGGCCACCGACGCGTACAACGCGGCGGAGGAGAAGGCGGACAAGCAGTCCGCGGCGATCGGTGTGCTCGACCGGAGGATCGAGGCGGCGCGCGTGCGGCTGGCCGACCTCAAGGACCGCGCGGGCGCCGCGGCCCGTGCGCAGTACCGCGGCGGAGGACTGCCTCCCGAGGCCCGGCTGATGCTGAGCGAGGACCCCGGACAGTTCCTCGACGGCGCGGGCCTAGCCCGCCAGGGCGAGCACGCGACCGACGGACTGCTCACCGAACTGGCGCGCACCCGCCGGGAGTTGAAACGGGACGCCGAGGACGCCGAGGACCGCTGGCAGAAGCTGGAGCAGGGCCGCAAGCAGAAGGCGGCGGCGAAGAAGCGCGTCGAGCGGCAGATCGCGGCGGCCAAGCAGCTCGCGTCCCGGCTGGAGAAGAAGGAGAAGGAGCGCCTGGCGGAGCTGGAGCGCGCCGCCGCCCACCGGGCGCAGACGGCGTGGCTCGGCTCCGGCGTCCTCGACGAGATCCGCGGCAGGGCGTCGGAGCGGGGCAGGAAGGCCGTGGCGTTCGCGACGGCGCAGTTGGGCAAGCCCTACGTATGGGGTGCCGAGGGCCCGGCGTCGTACGACTGCTCGGGGCTCACCTCGCAGGCCTGGGCCGCGGCCGGCGTCCCCGTACCGCGCACGTCGCAGGAGCAGTGGCGGCAACTGCCGCACGTCGCCATCAGGGACATGCGCCCGGGAGACCTGATCATCTACTTCGACGACGCCAGCCACGTCGGGATCTACGTGGGCGACGGCCTCGTCCTGCACGCGCCGCGCCCCGGGCGCACGGTGACGACGGCGGGCGCGGGCACGATGCCGATCCTCGGGGTGGTGAGGCCGGACGCGAAGTGAGCCCGGCCGGCGCCGGCGCGAACCGAGTCCCGGCCGCGTGGACGCGCCGGGTGCCCGGGCCGGTGTGACCCAGGGCACCCGCCGCCGCCCGAGCGGTCGCACGGGACGTGACCTTCGTCATTCCGCCACGGCCGACGTCCTGTCCAACTGCGGTACATAACGCGGCATATGACAGCGGCCCTTGGCCCGGCGACGTGGCTCACACCATTCCGCTGCGGCGCCGACACCCGCTATGGTCCCCGTCGGTGGGTCGAGGTCCCTCGCCCCGCCATGCCCTCGGGGGGAGGGAAGGAACCCAAGACGATGCCCGTACCCGTACCGCGGCAGAGAGCCATCCCGGCCGTGGAAAGTGGTCAGGCGCCGGCCTCGCAGACAGCCGAAGGCCCTTCGCGAGAAGTGGCCCCCCACAAGAACGACACGGCCGAGAGGGACGCCCGCAGGACCCGGCCCGCGACCACCCCGACCGACGCGACCACCCCGACCGACCCGGCGGGCACGTCGCACCCCGCACCGGCCGGGAGCGCCCCGGGCGCGCGTGACGGCTTCGGTGCCGTTCCCGCGCACCCGCCGGCCGTCACCCACCTCACGCTGCTGCTGATCGAGGACGACCCGGGCGGCTCACCGCTGGTGCCCGAGCTGGTCGACTCGGCCGGCAACCCCATCCGCGTGCGCCGCGCCCGCAACCTCACCGAGGCCGCGCGGCTGCTCACGGACGACGTGCACTGCATCCTGCTGGACCTCGCGCTGCCCGCGCCCAACCGGTCCCGGGACGCCGAGGCGGACGCCGACGAACTGAGCGTGCTCAAGCACGTCCTGGAGCTCGCGCCCCGGCACGCCGTGCTCGCGCTCACGACGTCCAACGACGCCGAGCGCGGCACCGAGGCGGTCCGCGTGGGCGCCCAGGACTACCTGTTCCGCGACGAACTGGACGGACGGCTGCTGAGCCGCGCGATCCGCTACGCGGTCGAGAGGAAACGTTCCGACTCGGCCGAGCGCAGGCTCGCCGAGGGCCGGCTGCGCGCCCAGGAGAACGCCCGGCTGGAGCGCGGTCTGCTGCCGACACCACTGCTCGAGGGGTCGAACCTGCGGTTCGCCGCGCGTTACCGGCCGGGCCGTTCGCGGGCGCTGCTGGGCGGCGACTTCTACGACACCGTCCGCACCCCGGACGGCACCGTGCACGCGATGATCGGCGACGTCTGCGGCCACGGCCCGGACGAGGCGGCCCTCGGCGTCGAGCTGCGCATCGCGTGGCGGGCGCTGACGCTGGCCGGCCTGTGCGGGGACGAACTGCTGGGCACCCTCCAGGAGGTCCTGGAGCACGAGCGGGACGACGACGAGATCTTCGCGACGCTCTGCACGGTCGACATCGCGCCCGACGGCCGCCGCGCGGGCCTGTGTCTGGCCGGTCACCCGTCCCCGCTGATCGCCCGCCCGGGGCGCCCCGCGAAGCTGCTGCCGCAGGACAACAACGGTCCCGCCCTCGGCCTGCTGCGCGGCGCGCGCTGGCCCCGCCTCCAGGTGGAACTGGGGGCGGAGTGGAGCCTGATGCTCTACACCGACGGTCTGATCGAGGGCCGCGTCGGCGACGGCAGCGCCCGCCTCGGCCAGGACGGCATGGTGGAGATGATCCGCCGCCAGCTCGCCGAGGGGCTGACCGGCGAGCGACTGCTGCGCGCGGCGGTGAGCGAGGTCCGCGACCTCAACGGCGGCGAACTGACCGACGACGTCGCCGTGGTGCTGCTGGACCGCCTGCCGTGACCGCGCCCGCGCCGCGAGGCACGGGTGCGGCGCGGTCGCCGGTGACGACCGGCGACCGGCGACCGGCGACCGGGTAGGCGAGCGGCGGCGGTTCAGCGCCCGCCGTTGTAGGGCCCGTACGGACCGTCGCTGCTGGAGCCGCCGCGGCGACGGTTGCGTCCGCCCCCGGGGAGGCCGCGCAGGGCGGGGCGCACGTCGACCATGTACACGATCGTCGCGACGAGACCGATGATCGGCAGGAACGACAGGATGCCGAAGATCAGGTTCACCACCAGGGCGAGGCCGAGGACGACCAGCCAGAAGACCTTGGACTTCTTGTCCGCCGCCCGGTAGGCGTCCTCACGGCGGATCGCGGCGTCGAACAGCGCGAACCCGCTGAACAGGATCAGGGCCAGGTTCAGCAGCCACAGGAAATTCGCGAACCCCTGCATCAGCACAACATCCACCACCAAACTCGGCTCGTCGGCAGCACGTCAATCGTCCTGCACACGTCTCGTCACTCGCCACGCTCGTCATCACGCGTCGTGCTCGTCGTCACGCGACACCGGCCGGAACCCTCGCGCATGCGCGCGCACCGCCCCGGCGGGCCGTCGTCACGCGGTCACCGTACCCGCAAACGAATCGCCGCTACCCGCACAACGGACCGGGCACTCGGCAAGTGCCCGGTCCGTCGCCGTCCACCCGTTCGTGGGACATCCGTCGCCCCACTCGCGGTTCACTTGGCGGGCGGTGTCGTCTTCTTCGCGGTGGTGCTCTTGCGGGCCGGGGCCTTCTTGGCGGCGGGCTTCTTCGCCGCGGTGCTCGCGCTCGCGCTCGCGGTCGCGCTGCCGCTCGCGCCGCTGCCGGTCACCGGCGCGGTCGCCCGCGTCGCGGGAGTGGCGGCCGCGGGCTTCACGACCTGCGGACGCACGGCTTCCGGCTTCGGCTTCGACGGCGCGGGCTCCGGCTCGACGGCGACCGCGAACTCCTCGATCTCGTCGGCCGCGCCGCCGCGCCAGGTGCGCACGGCGTTCTCACCGTGCTCGGCGACCTTCTCGTACGCCTCGCGCGCCTTGACGGCGTACTCGGCCGCGAAGCCGACCGAGCGCAGGGCGATGTCCTGCGCGGTCTCACCGAGCTTCTTCAGGTCGGTGTCGATGCCGCCGATGAGCTCGTTCACCTTCGTCTGAAGGCTCGCCTGGGTCTCCTTGGCGCGGGCGGCGGCCTTCTCCTGCACGCTCTTCGGGTCGGTGCCGCGGACGGCCTCGATCCGGGCCGGCGCCTCGGCGCGCAGCTGCTCGACGAGGCCGGGCACCTTCCTGGCCTGCTGAAGGGCCAGGTCGGCGGTGCCGGCGGCGAAGTAGAGGGGGGTGGGGTTGTTGAGGGTCTTGCGCAGGTCGTCGGTGATGGCCATGGTGATGGTCCTCCCGGATCGCTTACGGCTGAGGGTCATGTGTCTGCACGGGCAGCCGGCAGGCCGCCCCGTCATGGATCAACGAGTCGCACGGAACAAACGGGTCGAACGAGCCGAACGGGCCGACAGGACGACCGGCCCGCAGGGGTCGCACGCGGCACCAGAATCTACCGGTACGTCCGGCGCCGCCCGTTCCGTCCCGCCCGTCGTGTCCACCGCGCCGCCGGCTCAACCGGCCGCCCGCCGCGAACCGGCGTCGCCGGGGCCGTCCCCGTCCCCGGGGTCGCCGTCGACGGGCAGCGGGGTCGCCCGGACGGCACCGTCGCCGTCCCGGTCGAGCACGTGCGGGGCGTCGCCCGTTCCGTCCGCGTGCGCCGAGGGGCCGCTCCCGGTGGCGGTCTCGAACCCGTTCTCCTTGCGGAAGGACTCGTAGACCTGGAGCAGCACCTGCTTCTGGCGCTCGTTGAGCGTGGGATCGGCGAGGAGGACGGCGCGCGTCTCGACCTCGTCCCGGTCCCGCTCGGCGTCGAGGATGCCGGCCCGCACGTACAGCGTCTCGGCGGAGATGCGCAGGGCCTTGGCCACCTGCTGGAGCACCTCCGCGCTCGGCCTGCGCAGCCCGCGCTCGATCTGGCTCAGATACGGATTGGAGACGCCGGCGGCCTCGGCGAGCTGCCGCAACGAGAGCTGCGCGGTGCGCCGCTGCTCGCGCAGGTACTCCCCGAGATTGCCGACGTTGAGCGATGCCATGAACCCCACCCTGCACCACCCCTGCTAACTATTGCAAGCGAACTGCTTGCAAATGTGTTCGCGGGGGCGGTGCAGGGTGGCAGGCATGGACGGCAGCGGACCGGCAGGCCGCGGTGGCGGTGGCCGTCGGGGCCCGACGGTAAGTGCGACCCGCACACGGCTCCGCGTCTGTACCGTGAAGTCGTGCCCTCGTCAGTGTCGATCCCCGATCTCGTCCGGCTGCGGCGTGCCCGCGACACCATGGACCGTGACTACGCGCAGCCGCTGGACGTGCCCGCGCTGGCCAGGGTCGCGCTCATGTCGTCCGGGCACTTCTCGCGCACCTTCCGCGCGGCCTTCGGGGAGACGCCCTACAGCTACCTCATGACCCGCCGCATCGAGCGCGCCAAGGCGCTGCTGCGGCGCGGCGACCTGTCGGTGACGGACGTGTGCATGGCGGTGGGCTGTACGTCGCTGGGGTCGTTCAGCACGCGGTTCACCGAGCTGGTCGGGGAGAGCCCCAGCGCCTACCGGGAGCGCGACCACGACCACGGCGCCCCCATCCCGGCCTGCGTCGCCAAGGTCCGTACGCGGCCGATCAGGAACGGAGAAGCGGGAACGCCCCCGGGTTCGTAGGGTGACGGGCATGGACATCAAGCTCGCACAGTGCTTCATCGCCGTCGACGACCACGAGACGGCGCTCCCCTTCTACCGCGACGTCCTCGGGCTCGAAGTGCGCAACGACGTCGGCTTCGAGGGGATGCGCTGGGTCACCGTCGGCTCCCCCTCCCAGCCGGACGTGGAGATCGTCCTCGAACCCCCGCTCGCCGACCCGAACGCCCCCGCCGACGACCGCCGCGCGGCGGCCGAACTGCTGGCCAAGGGCATGCTGCGGGGCGTCATCTTCCGCACCGACGACTGCGACGCCACGTTCGAACGCATCCGTGCCGCGGGCGGCGAGGTGCTCCAGGAACCCATGGACCAGCCGTACGGGGTGCGGGACTGCGCGTTCCGCGACCCGTCGGGGAACCTGGTGCGGTTCAACCAGCCGCGGGAGAAGTAGCCGCCGCGCCGTCCGCGTCGACCGCCGCCAGGAAGGCCAGGGTCCGCTCCAGGAGCAGCGCGGCCGACGGCGCGTCGTACGCGGGCAGGCTCGGGTCGGCGAACAGGTGCGCGGAGCCCGGGTACAGGAACAGCTCGGCGTCCGGCGTCGAGGCCGCGAGGGCGCGGGCGGCGTCCAAGTCGCCTTCCGCGACGAAGAGTTCGTCGTCCTCCATGCCGTGGACCTGGACCGGGACCCCCTGCGGCCACGCGTCGCCGAACTCGGCCACCGGCAGGCACGAGTGGAACAGCAGCGCGCCCCGCACACCCGGCCGGGTCTGCGCCAGGTTCTGCGCGGGCAGCACCCCGAGGGAGAAACCCGCGAGGACCAGGGACGCCGGCAGGCCCTCGGCGGCGGCGCGGCCCCGTTCGACGAGCGTGCCGAAGCCGGTCTCGCTCGCGTGGGCGGCCCCCGAGTCCGGGTCGTCGAAGACCTTCCCGTCGTACAGGTCCGGGGTGTGCACGACGTGCCCCGCCCGTTCCAGGTCGGACGCGAACGCGCGGACCCCCTCGGTCAGCCCGTGCACGTGATGGAACAGCAGTACCTCGGCCATACCGGCCCCCTCCGTCTGTCACCCGCCGCGGGCGCCGCCCGCGGCACCCGGCCCGTCGTGCCGAGTATCGCCCAGGGGTACGACAGCGCCGACGGCCGCCGGCTCAGCGGTCCTCCGGCACTCCCACCGCTCGTGCCAGCCACCGACGCAGCGCCACGAAGTCCGGGTCCCGCAGGCCGGTGCGGTGGTCGACGCGGTACAGGCACGCCGGTTCCGGGTGGCGGGCGCTCACCCAGGCCCGGTCGACGTCGGTGATCTCGTCGTCGACCCAGACGAACGGCCGCCCCGCCGCGCGCGCCAGCAGCGGGCGGGTCTTCCAGTGCAGCCCGGCCGGGGTGTCCGTACCGGTGTCCTCGGCGGGGTCGGGCCAGTCCACCAGGGGCAGCGGCGGGAACCCCAGCCGGGGCGCGACGACCGCGTTGGCGTCGTCGAGCCAGGTGGAGGCCCACACCAGTTCGCAGTGGAGCGCCACGAGCCGCGGCCCGAGCGAGGGGTCGATCCGCCCCAGCAGCGGATTCGCCGCACCCGGCTCGTCCCCGACGTCCCCGGAGCCCCCGGGCCCGTCGTCGAACACCGGATAGGGGGCCGCGCCCCCGAAGGGGATGAGCGGCCCGTCGATGTCGAGGAAGAGCAGTACGGCGGCCATCAGCACCCAGGATCGGCCATGCACGGGCGTCCTGTCCTGCCGAACGGCCACCGCCGCTCCCACGACCGCGCGAGGTCGGCCCACGGGCGCCGGCCGCCGGCCGGGCCGCGCCGAGAGGGCCCACAGGTCGTCGAAGTGCTCGGCCCACGTCGACACGACCGCCTCACGCCAGGGCGCGTGCGAGGTACGGATTGGCCGTCGCCCGGATCGGCAGCCCGAGGGACGCGGACGCCGCCGCCAGGGTCATGGCGTAACCCTCCAGCGCCCTGCGGACGTTGGGGGCGTCCAGGCTGGACCGGGTCACCAGCCGGTCCAGGTCCACGTAGGCGGAGCGGACGATCTCGATTCCCCGGTAGACGTGCCAGTCCCGCGCCCAGCCCTCGGTGTGGGAGGACGGCAGGGACCGCGCCCAGCGGCGGAACATGCGTTCCCGGATCTCCGAACGGGTGGGGGTGAGGTGCATGTGGCGCACCAGGTCGTAGAGCGGGTCGCCGACCATCGCCATCTCCCAGTCGATGACGGTGAGCGCCAGCTCGTCCGGGCGGCGCACCAGGTTCCACGGGTTGAGGTCGCCGTGCAGCAGTGCGGGCGACCGGTCGGTCACCACGTGCCGGGAGAGGATCAGCCGGAGCCGTTCGCTGTCCGGAAGTCCCAGCATGCGGGCAAGCTGCTGGGAGCTCTTCGGGAGGCCGTCCACCAGCCGTACGAGCTGGTCGCACAGCCAGGGGAAGAAGGACCAGTTCTCCTCGGCGGGCGCGGGGTCCAGCTGTCGGTAGTCCACCCGCGTCAGGGCGCAGAGCTGGTCGACCAGGGCGTCGGCCTCGTGGAGCCGGAGTCCGTTCACCGGATGGTCGGGAGGCTCGTTGGCGTCCTGCGGGCCGACGTAGGTGTGCACGGCGAAGGGCTCGTGCTGGTAGCTCTCGCCGAGGGCCAGGACACGCGGTACGGCCACCGGGACGTTCGCCGCCTCGATGGCGCCCAGCACAGCGTGCTCGCTGAGGAAGCTGCGCTCGCGGCGGCACGCGTCGTCGGCCTTGCGCCGCACCACGACCGCCCGGTCCGATCCGGGCACCCGGACCACCGTGTTGAGGTGCCCCGTCCCCTTGAAGACCCGATGAGCCGGGGCCCTGCCCTCCGCCAGCAGGGCGTCGCTCACCGCACGGTCGGGGAATTCGTCCCGCGCCTGGAACCGACGGTCCCTCTCCCAGCCCACCGCGACGTAACGCCCCGTCCCGGCACGGCCGTTGAGCCGGGAGCTCTGCCAGCGGAACAGCACCCGCTCGATGTCCGCCTCGGTCGGCAGGACCCGGAGACCCAGTGGCTCGGCGGCGTGGCGCAGCGCCCGGTCCACCGCCGCGGTCGCGTCGTCGAGAGCCTTCGGACTGAACGACTGCTGCAACGACCTCGCCGCGCGCATGACGTCCGGGTAGAGGGACTGGGCCCGTTCGAAGGCGAGGTACCGCCGCAGGTCCCTGTCCAGACCGTTCACGGCGGCGGGGCGGACGTGGCCCATGGCCGTGGCCCAGGCCTCGATCACCTCCGCCTCCTGGTACTCCGGATAGCGCATACGGACCAGGTGAGTGGCGAGATCGTGCAACGGGTCGCCGTAGGTGGCGAGTTCCCAGTCCACGCAGATCAACGGCGGCTGCCCGCCGTACGACACGATGAGGTTGTCCCGGTGCAGGTCGGCGTGGAGAAGGCTGTACGGGCGCCTGGCCATGGCCGGCACTCGCTCGGCGAACCGGGTGAGAGCGTCGTCGGGAACGCCGAGGGAAGCGAACAGGCCACCGAACTCGGCCCAGTTGGGTTGCCTGATCTGACCGTCCGCCAAGTGGGCCAGTGTCTGCAGGAAGCTGCGGCTGCCCTTGCGGGGCCACCCCTCGGGCAGCTTCGGCAGCGCTTCCCTGCGCACCTGGGTCATCCGGGCGAGCAGTTGGGCCATCGCCTCCACGAGCAGCGGGTCGACGGGCTTGCCGTTCCCGCACACTCCGGAGAGCGGGACGCCCTCCACATAGCTGTGGATCGCGAAGTCCTCGCGCTGGAGAAGACACTCGGGGGCGTGCGGGAGGGCACCCCTGACGGCTTGCAGGATCTCCGCCTCGTTGGGCCAGGTCCTGATGACGACGGGCAGCACCTCGGCCCGCCGGACGCGCACCGTCACCGAGGTGCCCGGTTCCCGTCCCACCACTCTGGCCATCTGTTCGGTCAGGGCCAGGACGTAGTTCTGGTTGTGGTGACCGCTGCTCTTGGCCCCCGACCGGGAAGCCTGCTCGGCGAAGGTCCTGCACACGTCGTCCTGCTGACGACGGATGGCGCGTTCCCCGAGAAAGCGGGGAAACGAGGGTGCGCCCACTGGCTGCTCCGGTCTCACTTGCACAAAAGGGAAAAGTGGGGCAAACGTTAATCCGGCCCGGTGCGCCGCACGACCGGGGCGGAGGCCAAGTGGCCGGAACAGGGCGTTCTGCAGCCATCTGCGTCAGGACACCGGAGAGGGCCTGGTCGCCCTCCCCCGTGCATGAACGGAGCGATCGCTCACACAGTTCGGGCATGCTAACGCAAGTCGGCAGGACCGATTCGGAGCGTCCGAATTCATTCGAATGAGCGAGCTAGGCCGACGCGGACATGCGCTCCCAGAGGGATTCGAACCAGCTCGCGATGCCGGCGACGAAGACCGACCCCGGTGAGTCCGGGTCGTCGTCCTTGACGTGGTGGGTGAGCGTGGCGCCGACGCCCAGGACGTCGTACGCGTCGATGGTGGCGCCGTCGTCCAGGACGATGGGCCGTTCGATCACCTCGTACATGCCGTGGAGGACCTCGCGGCCGTTGAGCATGTAGGCCTTGAAGGCCGGCGCCAGCGGGGCGACGCGGATCTCGCAGCGGACGGACGGGACCAGTCCCTCGACCGCCAGTTCGTTGAGGACCGTCCGCAGGGAGGCGGTGTGGGCGTCCGTGATGGCCCGGAGCCTGCCCTGCAACCGCGGGTTGTCGGCCGCCTTAAAGGCTCTCGGGTACGGCAGTTGCAGGCTCGGGGACGGCAGCAGGACGCGCAGCTTCACGCTCTCCGGCGAGATCACGCGGGCCCTGATCCGCTCGGCCTGGAGCCGGATGTGCGCGTCCAGGGACTCGGAGGTCAACGTGTAGACGTCCAGGGTGACTTCACCCTCCTCGAACGCCTCGCTGATGAGGGGGCCGAGGGTGATCGGGCGTCGCGAACGGGTGGCACGGGCGGTGGCGGACTGGATGCGCTGGTTCTTGACGACCCGGGCCGGAGTCCCCTGCCGGGCGTCGATCCAGCCCTCGGAGTTCAGTTCCTGCACGACCCGCTGGACAGTGTCCCTGGAGACCCCGAACTCCTGCGCCAACTCCCTTTGCGACGGCAGCAGAGAGCCCACCACGTACGTCCCGTCGGCCATCCGGACACGCAGTTCGTCGGACACCTGCCGGAACGCCTTGCCGTCACGTCCCCGGGGAGCGGTCATACGCCCTGACTACCGCTCGGGCGGAACGCACAAACCGCTTCCGGCCGACAAGCAGCCGCTTCCGGCCAGACAAGCAGGCAGACCAACCAGGCCGTTACTGGATCTAGTTGGCCGGGCATGCCTGCCGTAGTTCAGTCAACCAGGCAAGTGCATAGTCCAGTTGACTGGTTCGCCGCATGTGCCACAGGGGGTGGAACACGTGCTCATTCACCTGCTCGGCAGGGCCGTTGGACTGGACGACCTGCTGGACCTTGCCGGACCGGCCTCCCTGGTCCTGCACGTACTGAGGGGGGTGTACCGGCGCTGGACCGGCCGGCGGCGCGGGCGGCGAGTGGCCGGCGCCGCCCCGGCCGTCACCCCCGCACCGCCCACAGCACCGGCTCCAGTGAGGAGACGACGGCCTCCGCTCCGGATTTCCTCAGGAGCTCGGCCTTTTCTTCGTTGCGCGCGTAGCCGAGGAACGCGACGCCCGCGCTCAGTGCCGCCTCGTGGTCCGAGGGGGAGTCGCCGATCATCAGGGCGGTGGACGGCGCCGCCCCCATCGCCGTGAGGGCGCGGTGCAGGCAGTCCGGGTCCGGCTTCAGGCGGTGGAGGTCGGCCGTGCGGCCGTAGAGGTGGGGGGCGAAGCAGCCGAGCAGGCCCCGGCCGGTGAGGTAGTCGCGCACCACGCGCGGGGAGTTGTTGGTCGTGACCGCGAGGCGGGCGCCGACCGCCGTCCAGGTACGGATCAGCGGGTCCGCGTACGCCGTGGGCAGCGCGGTGCGGGCGGCCTTGGACTCCTCCCGGGTGAGCCGTTCCTCCAGTTCGGTCACCAGGTCGCTGCCCGGGTGGCGGCGGTCCACGGCGCGCAGGACGACGTGCGGGTCCAGGGAGTCGCGCTCGTCGGCGGTCAGCAGGCCGCGCAGCCCGCGTTCCTCCAGCCACCGCACCGAGTCCGCCGCCACGCGCTTCGCCGAGTGCCGCGCGAAGAGGCGGCAGATGGGCCCGTCGAAGTCCCAGAGCACGACCCGGGCGGCTCCGACCAGTTCCCGTACTCTCGCGGTCTCGGTCGCCGTCCCGGTCGCCGTCTCGGCCGCCGTCCCGCCCGCGGTCCCCGCGGTCGCCGTTCCGGTCTGCTTCGCGTCAGAGGTCACTAGGAGAGTGTCAGGTCCTTGGTGATGGTTTCCCAGAGGGCGTCGAACCACTTCTGCGATTCCGACACGAACGCGGCGTCCCGCTGGCCGGCCCCCTTGTCGAAGGAGAACAGCAGGGACTCGGTGCCCATCACGTCGTACATGTCGAGCATTCCGCTGTCGGACGGCTCCTCGCGCCGCGCGATCATGTAGTACGCGATCAGCGCCTCGGTGTCGTTGAGGAGGTACAGCTTCACCGGCGGTGTGAACGGCAGCGCGCGGAAGGCGACCCGGACCTCGATGCCGTGCGTGGCGCGCAGCGCCAGCAGGTTGTGCCGCAGGACGTGCCCCTGGGCGTTGCGCTGGGCCAGCCAGCGCGTGTGCACGGGGTCGGTGTCACCGTCCGCCTCGTCGGGGTCCACGGAGACGGGGAACGCGAGGTTGATCTTCCGCGAGGGCAGCAGGATGCGGGCCTCGATCGACTCGGGCCGGATGCTGCCCTCGTGGATCATGCGCAGCGGCTCCCCCAGGGCCAGCATCAGCGACTCGGCGGTCAGGCAGGCCGCGTCGATGCGCACGTGCTTCTTCGCCCGGAACGCGTCGCTCAGCCGGGGCGCGAGCCCGACCATGGTCGGCCGGGGCTCGTCCCATCCCGGTGCCGTCGGCGCGGCGATCCTGGGCGGGCTGCCCTTGCTCACGTTGGTGAGCAGGCCGTCCTCCTGGAGCGCGCGCAGCGCCTGCCGCACCGTGCCGCGTTCGACGCCGAACTCCTCCGCCAACTCGGCCTGGGTGGGCAGACGGTCGCCCGCCTTGAGGTCACCGTCGCGGATGCGTTCCCGCAGGGTGTCGGCTATCTCCTGGGACGAGGGTCTTCTGCTGCCGTTCACTGCTGCCACGTTCTCCTGGGTCACGACAAGACGCTACAACTCGGCTTCATCCATCCCCACCCATCTCCAGCCGACGCCATCCAGCCCCATCTCCCTTGTGTTGATGAGAACTTGTTTACGACTAGGTACCAACTGGGGACAACTTAAGTGTAGTTGGTTGCCAACTTGGTCGAGTTGGCGGAATTCTTCCCGCCGTTCTCCTCACCAACCCCCGCACATGTCGCATCGCCCCGATCGGAAAGAAGTCAGAAGAAGGGGGAACCATCGTGCCCGCCCTCGCTCTCCTCTCCGCGGTCCTGGTCGTCGCCCTGGAGCAGTACGTCCAGTGGAAGTACGGCGTGCTGGGCGCCACCGGTCTGCTGCTGCTCACCGTCGGCGTCAAGGCCCGCAATCCCACGGTCAGTTCGGCCGGTGCCCTGCTGCTGGCCCTGCTCGTGACCGGCCCCGCCATGTGAACGTGTCCGCCACGGACGCGGGGAGACGTCGGTCCGGCCGCCCGTCGCCGGCCTAGCCCGTCAGCGCCAGGTCCGAACTGATCGTCTCCCACAGTGCGTCGAACCACCGGTGGGACTCCTCGACGAACTTGGTGTCCCGAGGTCCCGCCCCGCGCTCGAACGCGAAGAGGGTCGACCTGGTCCCCTCCGTGTCGTACGTCTCCAGGTGGTCGTGGTCGACCTCCCGCTCGCGCCGGGCCACCGTGTAGTAGGCGAAGAGCGCCTCCGCGCCGTTGAGCAGGTACAGCTTCACCGGCGGCGTGAACGGCAGCGCCCGGAACGAGACGTGCACGTCGATGCCGTGCGTCGAACGCAGCGCCAGCAGGTTGTGCCGCAGCACCTGGCCCTGGGCGTTGCGCTGGGCCAGCCATCCCTCGTGCACCGGCTCGCCGTCGGCCTTGCCGTCCACCGGCACCGGGAACGCGAGATCGATGTGCCGGCTGGGCAGCAGCACCCGCAGATCGACCTTGGCCGGTTTCAGCTCCCCCGCGTGGATCAGCCGCAGCGGCTCGCCGATCGCGAGCCCCAGGGACACCGAGGTCAGGCACAGCGCGTCGATCGACACGTGCTCGGCGGCGAACGCCGCGGTCGTGCGGGACGCCAGCTCCACCATGGTCGGCTGCGGGGTCCCCGCGGGCCCGGCGGCCGGGCCGCCGCGGCCTCCCGCGACGGTCGCGGGGCTCCCCTTGGAGACGTTGGTGAGCAGGTGCTCGGACTGGAGGATCCGCAGCGCCTCCCGGACCGCGCCGCGCTCCACACCGAACTCGTCGGCCAGCGTGGCCTGCGTGGGCATGCGCTGACCGGGCCGCAGCCTGCCCGAGGTGATCCGGGCGCGCAGCTCGTCGGCCACCTCACGATGTGTCGGGAGGGGCTGTGGCGGCCTCTTCCGTCCATTGACGGAGGCGTATTCCGGGTCCACGGCGAAACCGTACAACTTCTCGCCAAGTTTGGGCAGTTCACGTGAAGGTGGTTATGAGCCGCTTCCTGGCGGAGATAACTACAACGAAGTTGGTGGCCAACTCTCACAACCTGGTGCGACTTCAGCGATGTTGGCACCAGGGTGACGGTTGGTGACCGTTGTCCCCGAGGGGACCGTCCTGAAGGGGGTCGTCGTGCCCGTCGTCGCAGCATTCGTCATCGTCGCACTCGCCGCCGTCCTGGAGCACTACACGCACTGGCGCTACGGCGCGATGGGCCTCGTGGCCCTGGTCGCCCTGATCGCCGGCCGCAGGGCCAAGGGACTGGCGATCGGCGGTATCGGGGCTGTGGTTCTGACGATGCTGCTCACCCAGCCCGGGTGAGCGGCGGCCGGTACGCCCCCGATCCGTCCGGCCCGAGCCGGGCTCCCTTCCGGAGGGGAGCCGGGAGCCCGTCGGGTCCCGAACCGCACAGCCACAACTGAACACGGAACACGCACGACAACGGAACAGCGACAACAGAACAGCGGCGGCCGGATCATCACAGCCGCGCCCCGACAGCCGCGCCCGGCTCATCAGACGTACCGGTCCAGAGGCACCCGCTCGGCCCTCGGACCCGGCACAGCCACAACCGAATACCGCACAGCCACAACCGAATACGGCGCTCCACCCGCGCGCACCGCGCGCGAGAACCACCGGCACAGCCACAACCGAACAGCGGCACACGGCACCACCGCGCTACGGATGCGCACCACCGCAACAACAGGCTCACCGCACAACAACCCATCGAACAGCCGCTGTTCCAGCCCTCCAGGCTGGAACAGCCGGCACCGGGAAGGAGCGGCGCGGACACCTCGCGACCGCGAACGGCATCAGAACATGTCCGGGCACCAAGGTCGCCGGGGCGTGTGCAGCAGGGCGTCGGCCTCACGGGCGGCGCCCGCTCGTTCTTCCCGGACCCGGTCCAGCGCCACCAGCCGGGTCACGGTCTCGTCGCCCAGCCACAGGGCGCCCAACTCCCCGACGTCCAGCGTGAGATCGGCGCTGCGCGTGGTCGGCGCGCACCTGCCGGTCCCGTCGGCCGCCGCCTCCAGCAGGAACCGTCCGCCGGCCAGACCGCCGGGGTCGACGACGTCGAGGACGAGGGCGCCGGCACCCGCGTAGGTCCGCGCCTCCAGCGCCCGGACGACGTCCAGGACCCGCACCCACAGATAGTCCGCCCGCGTGGTGACGCGGGCCGCGCGGGGGTCGGGCAGCAGGTGGGGCAGCAAATCGTCCGAGGCCCGGCCGTCGGTCTTGACCTTGGTGATCCAGTCGATCGAGCAGAGGTAGTGCCACAGCGCGCGCTCCGCGGCCGGGGTCACCGCGATCAGCCACTCGACGGTGGCCGTGTCGTGCGGCTGCTTGGCGACCCAGGTGTCGTCGACGGAGTAGGCCGTCATGCCCTGCACCTCGCCGTCGGCCGCCCGGTACACCGCGTAGTACGGCTCGGTCCACCGGCCGCTGTCCAGGCGCACCGTGCCGGTGGCGATCTGCCACCAGCGGTCGAGGCGGCTGACGGCGCCGTGCTGGATCCGGCGCAGCCGCTCGTGCAGTTCGGGGCCGGACTTGCGGACCTCGGCAGCGTCGACCAGGTCGATCCGGCCGCCGTCCACGGGCCGCGACCAGCGCGGGTCGAGTCCGGTGCGCGGCACGTCGACCGTCCACTCGGTGGTCGAGGCGGCGGGGCCGAAGCCGTAGCGGCCGTAGATGCGGTACTCGGCGGCGATGAGGGTGGCGACCACGTCGCCCCGCTCCTTCGCGGCGGCCAGGTCGCGGGCCATCATGCGGGTGAGCAGACCGCGGCGGCGGTGGGTGGCGGTGACGGTGACGTTGGAGATCGCGTCGGCGGGCACGGCCTTGCCGCCGACCGCGGTGATCTCCTGCTCGAAGGACCGGAAGGTCGCCACGCAGCGGCCCTCGTCGAACGCGCCGAGCGTCCGCTCGGGCACGACGACCGTGCTGCGGGCGGCCAGTTCGTCCGCGGACACGGCGGGCGAGCGCAGGAAACCCACGCTCAGCGCGCGGATCCAGTCGGGGATCTCGTCGGGCGTGACGGGACGGACGTCGATGTCGTCGCCGCGGGAGGCGCGGGCGTCGTGGGCGGGAGCGGCGGGGGCGGGGCCGGAATCGCGGGTCATGGCCTCACGCTAGGCGGCCGGACGCGGGGACTCACGTCCTTTTGCCCCCGCCCGCCCCCGCCAGGCACGCACGGCCACGGCCCCCGCCGCCCCCGCGCGGTCCGCGTCAGAACGCCGCGCGGATCTCCCCCACCTCGCGGTCGCCGCCGTGCAGCGGCGAGGTGCCGATGCGGGCGACCACCGGGGCGTCGACGCCGAGCAGCGACAGCGTGCGGGCCAGCACCGGGCCGAGCGCGCGGGTGGCACCGTCCTCGATCTTGAAGGCGAGCGCGCGGCCGTCGGGCAGGGCGACCGCCTGGACCGCCTCGGCGCCCATCTTCGACAGCGTGCCCGGCACCTCCCGCATCAGCCAGGTGTCGGGGCGCCGCGTGCCCGCGACGTACTCGGGGTGGGCACGCATCGCGTCGGCCACGCGGCGTTCGGCGGAGCCGGAGGCGGCGAGCACGAAGGAGCGGAACGCGCGGGCCAGGCCGGTCAGACCGACCGCCATCAGCGGCGCACCGCAGCCGTCCGTGCCGACCGCGGCGACGGGCTCGCCGGCCGCCTCCTCCAGCACCGTACGGATGAGGAGCTGGAGCGGGTGCTCGGCGTCGAGGTAGGTGTCCAGCGGCCAGCCGCGCTGCGCGCACACCGCGAGCATCGCCGTGTGCTTGCCGGAGCAGTTCATGACGATCCGGTCGGCCACGGCGCCCGAGGCCAGGTAGGTGTCGCGCTCGACCGGGTCGAGCGGCAGGTCGGGCGGGCACTGCAACTGGGCCGAGGTCAGCCCGTGCTCGGCCAGCATCTTCAGCACCAGGTCCCGGTGGAACGTTTCGCCGGAGTGGCTGGCCGCCGCGAGCGCCAGCCGCTCGCCCGACAGGTCGAGCCCGGCCCGCAGGATGCCGGCCGCCTGCATCGGCTTGTTGGACGACCGCGGGAAGACGGGGGCGTCCACGTCGCCCAGCGCCAGGTCGACCGAACCGTCCGCGGCCAGGACGACCAGGCTGCCCCGGTGCCGTCCCTCGACGAAGCCGGACCGCACGACCTCGGCGAGGACGGGCGGCGCGGCGGCCACGGCGGATTCGCCCTGGGTCGGGCTGGAGTTCGAGGACGCGGACATCGCGGGGGCCTTCCGTGTTCGGGACCGGGTCGCGAAGCACGGGCGCGTGCGCCGCGGATCACGCGTCGCACGCGGGCAGGCCGTCACATCAGCAGGTCGTCCACCTGTGCTTCCCCATCACGGTACCTGCGGGCGATCTCCGCGCCGCACTCGTCCGCCGTGCGCTGGAGGTGCTGGCGCCGCCGGGAAACCTGCTGCTCGTAGCGCACGAGGCGGCCCATCGCGGTGTTCAGCTCGGTGTCGGTGCGGGCCTGGAGGTCGGACAGCTCGACCTCGGAGAGCATCTCGGCGGCCAGCAGCCGGTACTCCTCGCCGTACGGGGTGCCCAGTGTCACGTGCCGCGCCGACGAGCGGTGCCGGGCGGGGGCGTCCGTGAGAATCTGCGGAAGCCGCTCCATCAGGGACAGGTCCCCCGGGGGTGCCTCCTCCGCCACCCCCGCGCCGTCCGCCCCGGGCGTCGCGGGCGCCCCGCCCGGACCGGCGAGGGCCGACGCCCGCGCCGTGCGCCCGCGCCGTGCGAGCTCGGCGCGCAGGATGTCGATGCGGCCCTGGAGCAGCCGCCGTACGTAACTGAGATCCGCCTCGTCGCGCTGGGCCGTACGGCGCAGGGCGCGCAGTTCGGGCAGCCGCAGCACGGGCAGCCCGGCCTCGGACCGGTGCGGATCCGCACCGGGGTGCGCCGGTGCCGGTGGTGCCGGTACCGGCGGTGCGTCGGAACTGTCGGAGCGCTGCGCGGGCGGTCGCTGGGCCTGCGTGCCGTGCACGCGGGTCAGCGGGACCGGTCCGGGCGGCTGCCCCGTACTCGGTGTGCTCATGTGCCTCAACCGTCCCCTCGACCGGCGGTGTGTGAGCATCGTGCCACCCTCGGTGGCCGCTATGTGACCGAGTGCCCCCGATCGGCCCCAGATGTGCGGTTGCGTGCCGAAAATCAACCCTGTACGAAACCGCCTCGAACGCGGGGCCCGACGCCCCGTCCGGCCCCGGTGCCCCGCACGGCATGATGGTGCGCATGCGAGCTGTGGTGCAGCGGGTGGACGGGGCGGACGTCGTCGTGGACGGCGCGTCGACGGGGCGGATCGACGGTGAGGGACTGTGCGTCCTCGTGGGGGTCACGCACGAGGACACGAAGGAGAAGGCGGCCCAACTCGCCCGCAAACTCTGGACGTTGAGGATCCTGCACGACGAGCGGTCGTGCAGCGACACGGGTGCGCCGCTGATGGTCGTCAGCCAGTTCACGCTCTACGGCGACGCCCGCAAGGGGCGCCGCCCCACCTGGAACGCGGCGGCGCCCGGCGACGTGGCCGAGCCGCTCGTCGAGGAGGTCGTCGCGCGGCTGCGGGAGCTGGGCGCGACGGTGACGACGGGCCGGTTCGGCGCCCACATGCGGGTGTCCCTGACGAACGACGGCCCGTTCACCGTGCTGCTGGACATCTGAGCCGGCGGGGCGGCGCCGCTCAGGGCTCGACGACGGTCTCCTGCGCCGCGGCCGTGTTCCCGGCGAGCAGGGGCGCGTCCACCGGGACGTTCCGCTTGACCACGGCGAGGGCGACCGGGCCCAGCTCGTGGTGGCGGGCGGACGTGGTGATCACGCCGATCTTCCGCCCCTCGGCGCCGTCCGCGGCCACCCGGATCTCGGTGCCCGGCGGCGGCAGGTGCACGTCGCTGCCGTCCAGGTGCAGGAAGACGAGGCGGCGCGGGGGCTTGCCCAGGTTCTGCACGCGGGCCACGGTCTCCTGCCCCCGGTAGCAGCCCTTCTGGAGGTGCACGGCGCTGCCGATCCAGCCCAGCTCGTGCGGGATGGTGCGGTGGTCGGTCTCGAAGCCGAGCCGGGGCCGGTGGCCCTCGACGCGCAGCGCCTCGTACGCGAGGGTGCCGGCGGCCGGGCCGTGCTCCGCGGCGAACGTCTCCAGGTCCGCCCGCGGCAGGAACAGGTCGCGGCCGTGCGCGGTCTCCCGGACGACGACGCCCTCGGGGACCTCCGCGATCGAACCGGCGGGCAGGTGGACGAGGGCGAACTCGTCGGTGCGGTCGGCGACCTCGACCCGGTAGAAGAACTTCATCGACTCCAGGTAGGCGATCAGCGCCTCCTGCGTGCCGGGCTCCACGTGGATCCACGTCGTCGTGCCGTCGTCGACCAGGTACAGCGCGTGCTCGATGTGGCCGTTCGCCGACAGGACCAGCGCCTCGGTGGCCTCGCCCACGGGCAGCTCGCTGACGTGCTGGGTGAGCAGCAGGTGCAGCCAGGCCAGCCGGTCCGAACCGGAGACGGTGATGACACCGCGGTGCGAGAGGTCGACGAAACCGTTGCCGTCGGCGAGGGCGCGCTGCTCGCGGAACAGGTCGCCGTAGTGGGCCGCGACGCCGTCGTCCACGCCCTCGGCGAGGACGGCGCCCGGCAGGGACAGCAGGGGGCTCTTCATGGACCCAAGCCTACGACTCGGCAGTTGGCGGCCGGGCGGCCGAGGGCCCGCCGGACGCGGACCCGTCCGGTGCGGCCGCCCCGGGTGCCGTCTCCTCGCCCGCGGCCTCGGCGGGCGGGTTCTTCAGCGCGCACTCCGCGCACCGGCCGAAGATCGCGAAGTGCCGCATGTCCGTCTCGAAGCCGAAGTCCGCGCGGAGCTTCGCCGTGAACTCGGCGGCGACGTCCAGATCGGCCTCGATGACGTCGGTGCAGTCGCGGCAGACGAGGTGGAGATGGTGGTGCCGGTCCGCGAGGTGGTACGTCGGGGCGCCGTGCCCGAGGTGGGCGTGGCTGACGAGCTGGAGCTCCTCCAGGAGTTCCAGCGTGCGGTAGACGGTGGAAATGTTGACCCCCGACGCCGTCCTCCTCACTTCCACGAGGATGTCGTCGGGGGTCGCGTGCTCCAGGGTGTCCACGGCTTCCAGCACGAGTTGCCGCTGCGGGGTCAGCCGGTAACCGCGCTGCCGCAGATCGCTCTTCCAGTCGGTGCTCACCACACGGGAGAGTCTAGGACGACTCCGGTGCCCGCCGGACGGGCGAGCGGCCTACTTGAAGAAGGCGATGCCGTCGTCGGGCATGTCCTCGGGCAGTGCCTTCGCCCAGCGCTCGACGTCCTCGGGGGTGACGACCTTCTTGAGCTGCGCGGACATGTACGGGCGCAGCTCCACGTCGGGCGTCTGCTTCTCGCCGACCCACATGAGGTCGCTCTTGACGTAGCCGTACAGCCGCTTGCCGCCGGTGTACGGCGCCGAGCCGGCGGTGCGGGCGACGGCGTCCGTGACCAGGTCGATCTGGGGCTGCTTGGCGGCCAGTTCGCCGTACCAGATCTCGATGACACCGTCGTCGCGGGTCATCGTGACCTCGACCTTGCGGTCGTCGTCGATGCGCCAGAAGCCGGACTCGGTCTCCAGCGGCCGGACCTTGTTGCCCTCGGCGTCCAGCACCCAGGTACGGGAGTGGTACTCCAGGAAGTCGCGGCCGTCCTGGGAGAACGTGACCTCCTGGCCGAAGTTGCACTTCTCGGAGCCGGGGAAGTCGTGCACGCCCGCGCCGGCCCACGTACCGAGGAGGAACGCGAGCGGGACGAGGCCCTTGTTGAGGTCGGACGGGATCTCGATCATGAGCAGCTCTTCGTCGTTGCGTCGGGGGATCGCGCCGGGCGGTCGGTCAGCGCTGGCCCTGGTACAGCTTCTTCACCGTCAGCCCGGCGAAGGCGAGCACGCCGACACAGACCAGGGCCAGCAGGATTTCGTAGAAGATCTCCACGGGGGTGCTCCTCTGATGAGCGGGGTGTCGCGGAATGCGCACACAGGACCGGGCCTCAGTTTACGCGGCCGGGGCCCGGCCCTCCGTGCGAGGTGCGCTCAGCCGAGCAGCTCGCTCTGGAGCGTCACCGTCTGCTGGAACGGCACCTCCTCGGCGCCGCCCTTGCGGGACTGCACGACGAGGGCGACGACGTCGCCGGCGGTGAGGTACGCCTGCCGCGACTGCGTCGCCCCGTAGGGCTTCGCCTCGGCGTACAGGCTGCGGTCGACTCCGGCGACCGTCGAGGACTCCGGGAAGCTCTCGTCGGCCTTCATGTCGGCGGCGCCCTTCAGGGCCAGCTCGGGGCTGTCGTAGCTGGTGAGGTACTCGGACTCCACGCTCTGCGCGACGGCCCCGGTGTCGAACTGGAGCAGGTAGATGCCGGTGCGGGTGCCGTCGGCCGCGGTCCAGCCGGTCGCCGCGATGTGCCGCACGGCGTTGTCGGTGAGCGCGGTCCGCAGGGTGTCCCGGTCGTCCTCGGACGCGAACTGCGCGAGGAAGTCCTTCGTCGGCAGCCAGCCGTCCTGGCCGCGCAGCGACGTGTCGGCCGTCGCGCCCGCCGGGGCGGCGAGCAGCAGTTCGCGCAGGTCCGCGTAGTGGACGTTCGCGAGGTTCGACGGCGCGAAGGCCCGCGGGCTGCCGGAGGGCAGCGGCGGCCGGACGATCTCCGGGTAGTCCCAGCGGCCGTCGGAGACGGTCGCCAGACCGGGTACGTCGGTCCGCTCCATCCGGGTGATCCCGTACGCCACGGACGCCCCGACCGCGGCGAACACCACGACGGCGGCGGTCCAGCGCAGGGCCGCGCGCAGGACCCGGCGGTCCTTCTTCACGCGCGGCACGTCGGGGAGGTCCGGCAGAACGGGCGGCACGGGCGGGGGCGGCCCCGCCGGCATCGGGGGAAGGGCGGCCGCCGGAGCGGTGCCCTCCGGGGCGTCGGCGGCGGGGACGTCGGCCGCGACGTTGTCCGCCGGAACGTTGGCGGCCGGAACGTTGGCGGCCGGAACGTTGTCCGCAACGTTGGCGGCGGGGGCCTCCTCCGCCGTGGCGGGGGCGTCCAGGTGCGCCGGGGGCTCGACCGCCTGCGCCGGGATCACGGGGACCTCGGCGGTGGCCGGCTCGGCCGGGGCGTGCTGCTGCTCGGTCATACGGACTCCCCCGGGTCGCCGATGTGGTCGAGCTGGGCGGTGACGAACTTGCCGACCAGGCCGCTGTCGAAGTGCTCCATACCGGCCGCCGTGATGGTGACGAGGACGTCGCCGGAGTAGGCGGAGCAGAACATGTCGATCTGTTCCACGTCGTCCTCCTTGGGCGTGCGGAAGCAGCGCGCGTCCGGGTGGCCCTTGATCTTCGGGCCCTCCTTGAGGACGCCCAGGGCGGCGAAGGCGGCGTTCTGGTTGGCCGAGTTGGACTTCGCGTCGTTGTGGGTGGCCATCTGCGTCAGGACGACACTCGCGGTGAAGCCCTTGTGCGCCAGGTCCGTCGTGGCGTCGTCGGAGATGTAGCTCCGCATCGCCATGCCCTTGATCTTCTCCTTGTCGATCAGCCGCTCCATCGCGCGCCGCATCGAGGTCGGCAGCGAACTGACCGACTCCTTGCGCAGCGCGGTGGCCTCACGCCCGTTGAACTCGGCGTCGGAGCCGTACTCGCCGAGGTCCGGGCCCTGCGCGTAGGTGTCCGCCTCCCACGGCAGCATCAGGGCACGCAGGCCCTTGGCCTCCGGCTCCTTCTCCTTGTGCGCGGCGGGCAGTTCGAAGACGGGACGGCCCGCGTCCACGTCGGCGTCCTGGACGGTCACGACGGTGTACCCGGCGCCCGCGACGACGGCCGCCAGCAGCAGGACGGACCCCGCGACGGCGGCGGCACGGCCGCGGCGCAGGCGCTTCCTGGCGGGGGCGGGAGCAGGGGACGCGTCGTCGGCGACGGCGTCGGCGGGGACGGGGACGGGGACGGCGTCCGCCCCGAGGGGGGCGCCGTCCTCGGCGGTCCCGGCCGCGGCGGGGCTCACGGGAGCCTCCGGGTTCACGGGCGTCTCGGCGGCCTCGGGGGGCTCGGGGGCCGCGCCCTCGGTGGTCGGAGGGGTCACCGCGCCGGGGGTCTCCGGGTGTTCGGACTCGACCGGGTTCTCGCTCACAGTTTCGCCGCCTGCCGCTTGGCCAGGTCCAGGATCTTCGCCTTGGGGACCGGCTTCGTGTCGTAGACCCAGACCTGCATCGCGATGTCGCCCCGCCACGCGTACGCCTCGGCCGAGTACATGGGCAGGTAACCGGCCTTGGTGTCCGGGGTGTTGTGCACGAACGCCATACCGTCGCCCGTGCCCGGGATCGACCAGCTGTCGGTGTCGGCGTCCTCGCTCCGCCAGGTCACCTCGTCCGCCGAGCCCTGGCCGGCGGCCAGCGTCTCCACCTGGCGGTACTGGACGAGGTTGATCTCGACGATCTGGTAGCCGGACTTCCACTGGGCCACCGCGCTGCGGCGGAACTCCTGCGAGGCCTCGTTCTCCCAGTTGTAGGTGCCGTCGCTCCACAGGTCCGCGTAGTCCTCCAGGGTCAGCCAGCCGTCGGAGGACAGGCCGTTCGGGACGCTCTGTGTTCCCTTCGGCTTCTTCAGGAGGAGGTCGCGCAGGTCGCCCTCGGTCTTCACCTGGTGGTCGTGCGCGGCGGACGCCTTCTCGACCTCGCCCTTGGCCTGCTTGACCACGGGCTGCGAGAGCGGCGGCAGCTTGGTGGGTTCGCGGTCGGCCTGCACGAGGTAGCCCGTGCACGTGCCCGCGACGACACCGAGCACCGCGGCGGTCGCGACGAGCAGGGTCGTCCGCAGACCGCGCCGGCGCTTCGGGGCGGCGGGTGCGCCCTCCCCGGTCTCGCCGGTCTCGCCGGTCTCGCCGAGGTCGCCGCGGGCGTCCCCCAACTCCCCCTCAGGCTGCGCCACTTCGGCAGGCGCAGGCGCATTGTCGGACGCCTCGTCAGCTTCCGGCTTTTTCGGCCCTACGGGCTCTTCCGCCCCTTCGGGTCTTTCCGCTTCCTCAGGACTTTCCGTGACTTCCAAGACGTCCCCCCACAGAACGGGAATCACGCATTCCGTATGCGTGCTCCAAGGAGACTCATGATCCATACACAGGGTTGCGGGGCAACTTGATTACGATTCGGTCATGGCGAAAAAGCTCGTGATCAAGGTGACGGCGGGAGCCGACGCACCCGAACGCTGCTCCCAGGCGTTCACGGTGGCGGCGGTGGCCGCGGCAAGCGGGGCCGAGGTCTCCCTGTGGCTGACCGGGGAGTCCGCGTGGTTCGCACTGCCGGGACGGGCGGCGGAGTTCCAACTCCCGCACGCCGCACCGCTTCCCGATCTGATCGACACCATCCTGGCGACCGGCCGCGTCACCCTGTGCACCCAGTGCGCGGCCCGCCGGGACATCACGGAGAAGGACGTACTGGAGGGCGTACGCATCGCGGGCGCCCAACTCTTCGTCCAGGAAGCCCTGTCGGACGACACCCAGGCCCTCGTGTACTGATCCGTCAGCTCAACCCCGGCACGGAGAGCGGGAGTTGACGGATCGTCATGCGCGACGGGGTGGCACGTCCCCCTGCGGCTGGAAGTCCGCGAGGCGGGCGGCGCCGGCAGAAGGCGGCCGCGGCCCGGGATCCGGCTCGGGCCCGGTGGACGGCGGCCGCGTGCGCACCGCCCTACCGCCGACGCTTACGGCCGTCCAGCTCGTCCCACCAGTCGTCGGACTCGGGGTCGCCGGACTGCCGCTCGTCCCACCAGCGGTCCTCGGGACCCTTGCGGTTGGCGATCATGGCCGCGACCGGCGGGATCAGCATCGCGAGGACGCACATCCCGACCGCGGCGGGCACCGACCACAGCCGCACGACGCCCCAGGCCAGGACGAACAGCCCGACGCACGTGCCCATCATGGCGAAGTACACCCGTCGGCGTCGTCCGTACATGGCTCCAGCGTAGGCCGGGGTCCCGCTCCCGTGCAGGTGGAGATACGGCCGACGGGCCGCACCCCGGGTGTGGAACCCGGAGTGCGGCCCGTCGTACGGTCCCGGCCCGCGCGCGGCCTCGGTCAGACCGCGATCGCGACCTCCGCGAGGCCGCCCTGCTGGGCGACCACGGTGCGGTCGGCGGTGCCGCCGGGCACGAGCGCCCGCACGGTCCAGGTGCCCTCCGCCGCGTAGAAGCGGAACTGGCCGGTGGCGGAGGTCGGGACCTCCGCGGTGAACTCTCCGGTCGAGTCCAGCAGACGGACGTAGCCCGTCACCGGCTCGCCGTCACGGGTCACCTGCCCCTGGATCGTGGTCTCGCCGGGCTTGATCGTCGAGGCGTCCGGGCCGCCGGCCTTCGCTCCGCACATGTGGTTCTCCAGAGGTCTTCGGGGTCGAGAGGGGATCGGTCGCAGACCGGTTTGCCTACTTGGCCGCGCCGAGCTCGATCGGCACGCCGACGAGGGAGCCGTACTCGGTCCAGGAGCCGTCGTAGTTCTTGACGTTCTGGACGCCGAGCAGCTCGTGCAGCACGAACCAGGTGAGCGCGGAACGCTCACCGATGCGGCAGTACGCGATGGTGTCCTTGGCCAGGTCGACCGACTCGGCGGCGTAGAGCTCCTTGAGCTCGTCGTCCGACTTGAAGGTGCCGTCGTCGTTGGCGTTCTTCGACCACGGGATGTTGCGGGCGCTCGGCACGTGGCCGGGGCGCTGCGACTGCTCCTGCGGCAGGTGGGCCGGGGCGAGCAGCTTGCCGGAGAACTCGTCGGGCGAGCGCACGTCGACCAGGTTCTGCGCGCCGATCGCGGCCACGACGTCGTCGCGGAACGCGCGGATGGACGTGTCCTGCGGCTTGGCGGTGTAGGTGGTCGCGGCGCGCTCGGGCACCTCCTCGACCAGCTCGCGGGCGTCCAGCTCCCACTTCTTGCGGCCGCCGTCGAGGAGCTTGACGTTGTCGTGGCCGTACAGCTTGAAGTACCAGTACGCGTAGGAGGCGAACCAGTTGTTGTTGCCGCCGTAGAGGATCACCAGGGTGTCGTTGCCGATGCCCTTGGCCGAGAGGAGCTTCTCGAAGCCCTCCTGGTCGATGAAGTCACGGCGGACCGGGTCCTGGAGGTCCTTGGTCCAGTCGATCCGGATCGCGTTGCGGATGTGGTTCTTCTCGTAGGCGGACGTGTCCTCGTCCACCTCGACGATGGCGATGCTGGCGTCGTCCAGGTGGTCCTGGACCCAGTCGGCGTCTACCAGGACGTCGCTGCGGCTCATGCGCTTTCTCCTCCGGGGCAGGTACGGCGGGCGTGCAAAGGGGTTCAAGAGGGGCGCGGGTACGCGGAGCACTGCGGGGCGTACGCGGCGCGGGGCGGCCTGCGCGGGCCGGCGGCGAGCGCCGGGCCGGGGCCGGGAACCGGGAGTCCGCTCTCCCGTCTCAGAAAGTGCGACAGAGCATGGCGGCCACGCGGCACAGGTCCACTGCCCGCCGCTTGGTGAGGTCCGCCTGTCCTCCGTGCCGGAGGACGCCCGCATGGCACTGCATGGTGTCGATCGTAGGGACGGACAGGCGGGCGTGTCACCGCCGTGTCGTATTTTGAGACGTCATCGTCCGGTGAGTGAGACGCCCGGGGTCGGCACCCCTCGGGGGCGGGTCACCGGTGGCCGCGCCGCCCGCCCCTCGGCCCCGCCGGCCCCACCGCATCTGCGGTACGGACGACCGGGTCTCGCCAGTCGGACAGGTGTCCGAGCCGGTCACTCCGCGAGATTGACGTTCGCGCCCTTCACCGAGATGTCGACGCCGTCCTTGGCCGCCGTGACCTTGTCGAGCTGGATGCCGCCCGGGAGCTGCTCGATCCGCTGCTCGAAGTCGACCACCGAGCGGATGCTGTCCTCGCCGAAGGTCACCCCGTCGAAGGTGGGCAGCTTCACCGCGCGCACGCGCACCGTGTCGCCGTGCACGGAGACCGCGCTCAGGACGGAGACCCGGGGCAGCGTCCTGCCGAGCAGGGTCGCTTCGAGGGTGACCTTGATCCGGCCGTCACCGCCGTCGGAGAGGCTCGCCACCCGCACGTCGAAGCCCGGCACGACCTGCGTGCTCTCGGACTTCGCGGCCTTCAGCAGCTCGGCGTAGGTGATGCGCGCCGAGCCGGTGGCGGTGTCGGCGGTCGCGGAGCTGAAGCTGCTGCCGGAGAACCGCAGCCCCTTCAGCTTCGCCTCCAGGTCGTCGATCCGGACGGTCGTGCCCTTGTCGTCCCCGGTGGCCGCCTCGTACTGGCTGATGTCGACGGTGACGTCGTTCAGCTTGCGGTTGGCGACCTGGGTGAGGAACGGGAAGCCCTTGATGTCGACGTCCGGGGTGGCCGACAGGTTCTGCGTGGTCTTCAGCTTGTCCGCGGCCTCGCCCTCGGCGAAGTGCAGCGCCAGCCTGTCGGCGACGACGAAGAGCACGCCGAGGATGACGACGAGGATCAGAAGTATTCGCAGCCCGCGCATGTGTCGGTGTCTCCCACCATCGCCCACTGGTTCGCTCACGGTCAGGTGACCGGTGAGCGCGAGCGTAACCCTGGGTTCCGGGACCGCCGGGAAATTGTCGATCGTCTGTGACAGTGGGGCGCGCGCGGCGGAAGGGGCTGGTGGTACGGGCGGGACGGCCCGCGGAGCCGCGGCCGGGGAGGGCGGGTGCCGTCCCCGGCTGCGGGTTCCGGGTCAGCCCAGGACGCGGCCCAGCGCGTAGACCGCGGGCGCGGCGGCCGCGAGCGGCAGCGCCACGCCGGCCGTGAAGTGCACGAAGCGGGACGGGTAGTCGTAGCTCGCCGCGCGGTGGCCGACCAGGGCGCAGGCGGCGGCGCCGGCGCCGAGCAGGGCGCCGTTCGCGCCGAGGTCCGTCGCCGCGCCGACCGCGATGCCGGCGCCCGCGCCCGCGAGCACCGAGACGACCACGGAGGCCGGGGTCGGCAGCGGCAGCGCGCGGGCCAGGATCGCGACGGCGACGGCGGCGGCCCCGACGGTGACCGCGTCCGGGTCGGCCGCCAGGTGCCCGGTCGCGACGATCGCGAGGGCGGCGGAGCACACCGTCGCCATCAGCCCGTACATCCGCTCGTCCGGCTCGGCGTGCGACCGCAGGTGCAGCACCAGGCAGAACAGCACCCACACACCGAGCGTCCCGAGGATCGCGGCCGGCGCGTGGTCGCGTCCCGCCGCCAGCAGCGCCACGTCCGAGACGAGCGCGCCGAGGAAGGCGACCGCGATGCCCTGCCGGGCGGGCCACATCCCGTTGAGCCGGAACCAGCCCGCCGCGGTGACCGCCTGGAGCACGACGAGCGGCACGAGCAGCGCGTACGAGCCGACGGCCGCCGCGCCGGACATCAGCAGGGCCAGCAGCGCGGTGAGCGCGGCCGGCTGCATGCCGGGCTCGATGATCGGCGACCGCCCCTCGGCGCGGGCGCGCTGCGCGTCGGTGACCCGCGCGTTGCCCGCGAGGGTGGCGGGGCCCCAGGTCTCGCCCGCCCCGGTCCCGGTGCCGTTCGCCGGTGCGGCGGGTGCCGGGGCCGCGGGCGCGGCCTGCGGCACGGGCGCGGGTGCCGGGCGCTCGCCCGCCTCCGGCGGCAGCGGCCGGCGCATCGCGTCGGCGAGGACCGGGCCGGACGGCGCCGCGTGGCCCTGCGGCGCGGGGGGCTCGTCGTAGTTCTGCGGCGGCAGGTAGGCGGTCTCCGTCATGTCGACGGCGGGCACCGGCGGCTGGATCTGGGTCTCCCAGGTCTGCCCCTGCCACTGCTGGGTGTGCCCGCCCGCGTGCGGATCGGCGTACGCGTGCCCGGCGGCCGCGCCGGCGGAACCGGGGTCCCCGGGCCGGCCCCACGAGGACTGCTGCGGGTCCTGCGGCTGCTGCTGCGGGTTCTGGTGCTGGTAGGGCTGACCGGTCCAGGACGGCGCCTGTTGCTGCCCGGCGGCGTGCTGACCGTGCCCGTCCTGCCGGCCGCCCGGGTAGGCGTCGTACGCCTGCGGGTCGGCGCCGTAGGACTGCTGCCCGTTGTAGGGCTGCTGCTGCCCCGCGTACGGCTGCTGACCGTCGTACGCGGCCTGCCCGCCGTACGGCTGCTGTTGCTGCTGCTGGTACCCCTGGGCGGCGTGGCCGCGCGGGTTGTCGTACCCGGCGGATCCGGCGGGGTACCCGTACCCAGGGGCGCCGAACTCCTGTCCCGGGGCGTCCTGCCGGGGGCCCCGCGGGTCCTGTGCGCCCTGCGGGTCCTGGTCCGGCCGGCCGTGCCTGCCGTGTCTGCCCGCCGGGCGGGGGGCCGAGTCCTGCGGGCCCCCGTACGCCCGGTGGCCGCCGTGGCCGCCCCGGCCCTCGTAGCCCTGGCCCTCGTAAGAGGAGCCGTCAAACGGCTGGTTGGTCATCGCTCACCCTCCTGCGAACGGCGGGAGCACCTCGACCGTGCCGCCCTCGGCCAGCCGTACCGTCTCATGCCCGCGGCTCCCCACGGGGTCACCGTCGATCAGGAACGAGCAGCGGCGCAGCACCCGGACGAGTTCGCCGGGGTGCTGTTCGCGGGCCGCGTCGAGGGCGTCCGCGAGCGTGACCGCCTCGTACGACTCCTCCGCGGTACCGGCCGCGGCCTTCGCGGCGGCCCAGTAGCGCACCGTGACCTTGGGCATCTCGTTCCTTCGTCGATGGCGGGCGCAGCGCCGGAGGCACACGCCCCTTCGGGACACGGGCCAGGCTAGCCCGCCCGCCGCACCGCCCAGTCCGCGATGCGGCGCAGCAGGGCCTCGTCGGAGGCGTTCTCGGCGTGGCCCATGCCCGGTTCCACCCAGAGTTCGGCGTCGTCGCCGGCGGCCGCCGCCAGCATCCGGGGGTGGTCGAGGGGGAAGTAGCCGTCGCGGTCGCCGTGCACGACGAGCAGCGGGACGGGGGCGATCAGGGCCGCCGATTCGGCCGGGGAGAGCGGCACCGGGTCCCAGTCGCGGTGGTGGATGCGCACGCGGAAGCCGTAGCGGCCGACCAGCCGGCCCGTGGGGCGGGTCACCAGCCAGTGCAGGCGGCGCATGGGCGCGGTGCCCCGGTAGTACCAGCGGGCGGGCGAACTCACCGACACCACCGCGTCGGTGGCCGCGGCGGCGGCCCGCTCGGCGTCCGCGGGCTGGGTGGGCCGGGCGCCGCCGAAGCCGTCCTGCGGGCGGTGCTTCCCGTACAGGGCCGCGTGCCGCAGGACCACCGAACCGCCCATCGAGAAGCCGACGGTGATCACGCGCTCGTGGCCCATGCCCCGCGCCCAGGCGACCGCGGCGGCCAGGTCCAGCACCTCCAGGTCGCCGACCGTGGACCGGCCGCCGGAGGCGCCGTGGCCCCGGAAGGAGAAGGTGACGACGGCCCCGTACCGCGCGAACGTCTCGGCGACCCGGCGCACGTGGGGGCGCGCGGCGTCGCCGGTGAAACCGTGCGCCACGACGAACACCGGGTCACCGGAAGGTGGCCTTCCGGAGTCGTATACGGCAGGTCCGGGCTCGTATACGGCCTCGATCGTCACGCCGTCGACCGTGCCCAGAAACGTCCGGACCGGCACTCTTCCGGGTGTCTCAGAGTGCGGACGAACCATGGATCGTGCCGTATGACCTGCCGGACCAGTACTCATGTGGGCTATTCTGCTGGGCGAAGGACTCGGGCAGCGAAGCCCCCGGGTCCTTTTGTGCTTTCGAACGCGTTGTATACGAAACGGGAAACCGCAGGTGTACGGCCGCCGCAGATCGCGCGACGGGCCCCCAGGACGTGGGACCCGTACCGTACGAAGCAGTGCCGCAGACTCCCCCGTCGCCCGTGAGGGCGTGGGAGGTGCCCCCGTCGCAGGGACCGAGGAGGAACCAGACGTTATGGGCGAGCAAACCGTGCACGGACGTATGACGACCCGGGCAGGTGGAGTGCGATGAGCTCTCTGCTGCTCCTGACCAATGCCCTCCAGCCGTCGACGGAGGTGCTCCCCGCCCTCGGTCTGCTGCTGCACAACGTGCGGGTGGCCCCCGCCGAGGGGCCGGCCCTCGTGGACACCCCGGGCGCCGACATCATCCTCATCGACGGGCGCCGCGACCTGCCCCAGGTCCGCAGCCTCTGTCAGCTCCTGCGCTCGACCGGGCCGGGCTGTCCGCTCGTGCTCGTGGTCACCGAGGGCGGCCTCGCCGCCGTCACGGCCGACTGGGGCATCGACGACGTCCTGCTGGACACCGCGGGACCGGCCGAGGTCGAGGCGCGGCTGCGGCTCGCCATGGGCCGCCAGCAGATCGTCAACGACGACTCCCCGATGGAGATCCGCAACGGCGACCTCTCGGTGGACGAGGCGACCTACAGCGCCAAGCTCAAGGGGCGCGTGCTCGACCTCACCTTCAAGGAGTTCGAGCTCCTGAAGTACCTCGCGCAGCACCCGGGCCGCGTCTTCACCCGCGCCCAGCTGCTCCAGGAGGTCTGGGGCTACGACTACTTCGGGGGCACCCGGACCGTCGACGTCCACGTACGGCGCCTGCGCGCGAAGCTCGGTCCCGAGCACGAGTCGCTGATCGGCACCGTCCGGAACGTCGGTTATCGATTCGTTACCCCGGAGAAGCCCGACCGGGCCGAACGGGCCGCCGAGGAGGCCAGGGCCAAGGCGGAACGGGCAAAGACGGACAACCAGGACGAGGCGGCCGCGCTCGACGCCGCCGAGGTCACGGCCGAGGCGTAGCCCGGCCGACGCGTACGCGGACGGGCAGGCACGGGGTCCCGGTAAGCCCTGCCCGGTACGGATCCATCCGCGTAGACTCCGCGCGTGGCCAAGGTGACTCGGGATGATGTGGCGCGACTCGCGGGGACGTCGACCGCCGTCGTCAGCTATGTCATCAACAACGGACCGAGGCCGGTCGCTCCGGCCACCCGCGAACGCGTTCTCGCGGCGATCAAGGAGCTGAGCTACCGCCCGGACCGGGTCGCGCAGGCCATGGCCTCGCGGCGCACGGACCTCATAGGACTGATCGTCCCCGACGCCCGCCAGCCGTTCTTCGCGGAGATGGCGCACGCGGTCGAGTGGGCCGCCTCCGAGCGCGGCAAGATGGTCCTCGTCGGCAACAGCGACTACGTCGGTGAACGCGAGACCCACTACCTGCGTGCCTTCCTCGGCATGCGCGTCTCCGGCCTGATCCTCGTCAGCCACGCGCTCAACGACATGGCCGCCGCCGAGATCGAGGCGTGGGACGCCCGCGTCGTCCTGCTGCACGAGCGGCCCGAGTCGATCGACGACGTCGCCGTCGTCACCGACGACCTCGGCGGCGCGCAGCTCGCCGTGCGGCACCTGCTGGAGCACGGCTACGACTACGTCGCCTGCATGGGCGGCACCGCGGACACCCCCGCCGTCGGCGACCCGGTCTCGGACCACGTCGAGGGCTGGCGGCGCGCCATGGCGGAGTTCCAACTCCCCACCGAGGGACGCCTCTTCGAGGCCCCGTACAACCGCTACGACGCCTACCGGGTCGCCCTCGAACTCCTCGCGGGGGACCGCCGTCCGCCGGCGATCTTCTGCTCCACCGACGACCAGGCCATCGGCGTGCTGCGTGCCGCGCGCGAACTGCGCCTGGACGTGCCGGGCGAGCTGGCCGTCGCCGGGTTCGACGACATCAAGGAGGCGGCGCTCGCGGACCCGCCGCTGACCACGGTCGCCTCCGACCGCTCGGCGATGTCCCGGGCGGCCGTGGACCTCGTCCTCGACGACGGTCTGCGGGTGGCGGGCTCGCGGCGCGAGCGCCTGCGGGTCTTCCCGTCGCGGCTGGTGCTGCGCCGGTCCTGCGGCTGCGCCTGACGCCCCGCCGCGCGGCGCCGCGGGGCCTGACCTGCCCGTACACGTCACGGTGGCCGCGCCCGCCCCCGCGGGCACGTCACCCGTCGCGCGAAACCCCGATTTTCCGGGCCTCCAGCGGCTTTATATCGGGCATACGAGCTTCTGTCGGGCTTCTCAGCGGGGACTCAGGTACCTCTCATGATCAAGGGACAGGCTCTGTTCCATGACCGAGAGCATCCGCCGCAGCGGCGAGTACGAGCCCCAGGGTGACGGCCACCAGGCCGCGTACCCCCAGCAGCAGCACGCCTCTTCTCCCGTGAACCCCGAGTGGGCTCCCCCGACGGTCCAGCAGCCCGCGGCCCAGCAGCCGCCCGCGCAGCCGGTCGCCGTGGAGCCCGGCACCACGGTCTGGCCCGCAGGGGCCTCCTCCGCCGGGTCCGCCCCGGCCCCCGGTTCCGTCCCGCCCGCGCCGACCGCCCCGCCGGCCGGCTTCCCGGCGGACGGCGTCTCCCACCACCACGGACACGGCGCCCACGCGGCGCACGGCGCGCACGCGGCCCACGGCGGCGACGGCGGCCACGGCGGCGGCACCGCTCTCCTGCCCGCCTACGGCGCCGAGCCGGCGCCCGCGCCGAGGAAGCGCGCGAGGGGCCCGCTGGCCCTGCTGGCCGCCGTGGCGATCGCCGCGGCCGTGGTCGGCGGCGGCACCGCCTACGGCATCCAGGAACTGACCGGCCACGACACCGTCAGCTCCAGCAGCACCAGCACCGACGTCGTGCCGTCGAGCGCCAAGGGCACCGTCTCCGGTGTCGCGAAGGCGGTCAGCCCGAGCGTCGTCGAGATCAACGCGACCTCGTCCGCGGGCGAGTCGACCGGTTCCGGCGTGATCATCACCGGCGACGGCGAGATCGTCACGAACAACCACGTGATCTCCGGCGCCACGTCGGTCAAGGTCTCCACCAGCAACGGCAAGTCGTACACCGCGAAGGTCGTCGGCACCGACAGCAAGAAGGACCTGGCCCTGATCAAGCTGGAGAACGCCTCCGGACTCACCGCCGCCACCCTCGGCGACTCCGCCGGCGTCGCGGTCGGCGACGAGGTCGTGGCCATCGGCTCCCCCGAGGGTCTGACCGGCACCGTCACCAGCGGCATCGTCTCGGCCCTGAACCGCGACGTGACCGTCTCCACCGACGAGAGCCAGAGCCAGGGCGAGAGCGGCGGCCAGGGCGGCGACCAGCAGTGGCCGTTCGAGTTCGGCGGCCAGCAGTTCAACGGCGACACCGGCTCGTCCACCACCACCTACAAGGCGATCCAGACCGACGCGTCCTTGAACCCGGGCAACTCCGGCGGCGCGCTGATCGACATGAACGGCAACATCGTCGGCATCAACTCCGCGATGTACTCGGACAGTTCGTCCGACTCCAGCTCGTCGTCGAGCGCGGGCAGCGTCGGTCTCGGCTTCGCCATCCCGATCAACACGGTCAAGGCCGACCTCGCCACGCTGCGGTCCGGTTCCACGAGCTGAGGGCCCGCCCGCGAGGCCGGGCAACGGAAAGAAGGAGTACGTCATGATCACTCAGGTCACCCACACCGTGACCGGCGCCGACCCGGCCGGCTTCGCCCTGGCGCTGGAGGTGGCCCGGACACTGCACGCCCCGGCCACCCGGGCGCCCGAGGTGGCCCCGGCCGCGACCCGCCGCCCCGCCGCCGCCCGGTCCCGGCGCCGCGCCGCCCGCGCCGCCTGACGGCACGGTCCGCACCCGGCGGTACGGCCCCACCCCCACGCGGCACCCCGCACGGCCACCGTCGCGCACCGTCACCGCCCCGCACCGGTCCTCGACCGCGGCGGACGGGAAACGTGCGAGGCTGAAAGGGCCGCACGACCGGAGCACCCGGCCCCGCCCGGCCTCTCCGGCCCCCGTCCCATCGCACCCGAGGAAGCCCAAGCCATGAGCCCCGCCGAAGGCGACCGTGACATCCAGCGCATCCTGATCGTCGACGACGAGCCGGCCGTGCGTGAAGCACTCCAGCGCAGCCTCGCCTTCGAGGGGTACGACACGGAGGTCGCCGTCGACGGCGCGGACGCGCTGGACAAGGCGACCACCTACCACCCCGACCTGATCGTCCTCGACATCCAGATGCCGCGCATGGACGGCCTCACCGCCGCCCGCCGCATCCGCGGCACGGGCGAGACCACGCCGATCCTGATGCTCACGGCCCGCGACACGGTCGGCGACCGCGTCACCGGCCTCGACGCGGGCGCCGACGACTACCTCGTCAAGCCGTTCGAGCTGGACGAGCTGTTCGCCCGGATCCGCGCGCTGCTGCGCCGCAGCTCGTACGCGGCCTCGGTGTCCGAGCAGGCCCAGCAGGACGAGGCGCTGACCTTCGGCGACCTGCGCATGGACCTCGCGACGCGCGAGGTGACGCGCGGCGGGCGGCCCGTGGAGCTGACGCGCACCGAGTTCACCCTGCTGGAGATGTTCATGGCGCACCCGCGCCAGGTCCTGACCCGCGAGCAGATCCTCAAGGCGGTCTGGGGCTTCGACTTCGAGCCCTCCTCCAACTCCCTGGACGTGTACGTGATGTACCTGCGCCGCAAGACCGAGGCCGGCGGCGAGAACCGTCTCGTGCACACCGTGCGCGGCGTCGGCTACGTGCTGCGGCAGGGCGGCGCCGAGTGAGCAGGGCCTCCCGGCGGCTGCGCGCGCTGCCGATCAGATCGCGGCTCGCGCTGCTGGTCGCGGCGGCGGTCGCGTTCGCGGTGGCGGCGGTGTCGGTGACCTGTTGGTTCATCGTGCGCGGGAAGCTGTACGACGAGCTGGACAACGACCTGCGCAGCACGGTGCGCGGCGGTGTCCCGTACGCGGCGATCAATGAGGCCACCCACCCCTGCACCACGACCGTCGACGACACCTCGGACGGCTTCGACCCGCACCCGAACTCGACCTACTACCAGATCGTCCAGTCGAACGGCACGGTCTGCCTGTTCCCCTCCTCGGCCGGCAAGGTGACGGTCACCTCCGACGACAAGGACGTCGCCAAGTCGCCGACCTACGGCCAGGGCATCCTGCGCAACGGCACGGACAACAAGGGCAGTTCGGTCCGAATCCTCACCGTGCCGCTCCAGGTCAGCGCGCCGGGCGGCCCGCAGGCGGTGCAGGACGCCGCGCTGATGATCGCCGTCCCCCTGAAGAACACCGACTCCACCCTCAACGAACTCGCCCTGCTGCTCCTCCTCGTCTCCGGCATCGGTGCCCTCGGGGCG
This sequence comes from Streptomyces sp. NPDC008150, assembly GCF_042956945.1. Classification (NCBI taxonomy): domain Bacteria; kingdom Bacillati; phylum Actinomycetota; class Actinomycetes; order Kitasatosporales; family Streptomycetaceae; genus Streptomyces; species Streptomyces sp. NPDC008150. The sequence continues at coordinate 475,352 of NZ_JBIBHJ010000004.1, forward strand.
GGCGCCGCCGGGCTCGCCGTCGCACGCGCCGGGCTCCGGCCCGTCGACCGGCTCGCCGAGGCCGTGGAACACGTCGCGCGCACCGAGGACCTGAGCATCCGCATCCCCGTCGAGGACGAGAGCGTCGACGAAGTGGCGCGCCTGTCCCGCTCGTTCAACTCGATGACGTCCTCGCTGGCCAGTTCCCGGGAGCTCCAGCAGCAGCTCATCGCGGACGCCGGGCACGAGCTGCGCACCCCGCTGACGTCGCTCCGTACCAACATCGACCTGCTCACCCGCAGCGAGGAGACCGGCCGGCCGATCCCGCCGGACGACCGCAAGGCGCTGATGGCCTCGGTCAAGGCGCAGATGACCGAGCTGTCCTCGCTCATCGGCGACCTCCAGGAGCTGTCCCGGTCCGACTCCGGTCCGAACGGCGACAAGACCGTGCACGTCGTGGCGCTGGAGGACACCGTCGAGGCGGCGCTGCGCCGCGCCCGGCTGCGCGGTCCCGAGCTGACCATCACGGCCGACCTCCAGCCCTGGTACGTCATGGCGGAGCCGACCGCGCTGGAGCGCGCGGTGGTCAACATCCTCGACAACGCCGTGAAGTTCAGCCCCGAGGGCGGCACGATCGACGTCGTGCTCGCCGACGGTGTGCTGACCGTGCGCGACCACGGGCCCGGCATCCCCGCCGAGGACCTGCCGCACGTCTTCGACCGCTTCTGGCGCTCCCCCACCGCGCGTGCCCTGCCCGGTTCCGGCCTCGGTCTGTCCATCGTGGCGCGCACCGTCGAGCAGGCGGGCGGCCAGGTCACCCTGGGCCGCGCGGACGGCGGCGGCACCGTCGCGACCGTACTGCTGCCGGGGGCGCCCGAGCCGCCGCCGGAGCTGCCGACCGCGTCGGGGGCCACCCGCGCCGAGTAGCGCGGCGCGGGCCTTTCCCAGGCTGCCCCTGTCCCGCTGCCAGCCCCGGCACAGCGGCGCGGGGCAGCGTGGGGGGATGACGGCGACGGCGCACACCATCCTGCTGGCCGACGACGACCGCGACGTCCGGGACTCCCTCGGCCGGCTCCTGCGGTTCGAGGGGTACGAGACGCTGCTCGCCGCGGACGGCCGCACGGTCGTCGACCTCGTGGGCGCACCGGACGGCGGGCCCGACCTGGTGCTCATGGACGTCACGATGCCCGGCCTCGACGGGCTGGCCGCGACGCGCCGCATCCGGGCCTCCGGGTCGGTCGTGCCGATCCTGATGATCACCGGCCGGGGCGCGGTGGGCGACCGTATCGTCGCCCTCGACAACGGCGCCGACGGCTATCTGATGAAGCCCTTCGCCACCGAGGAACTCCTCGCCCGGGTGAGGGCGTTGCTGCGCCGCGACGGCCGCCGGACGGCCCCTCCCGCCGAGCCCGAGGCGGACCGGCGGATCGAGTTCCAGGACGTCAGCATGGACCCGCGCTCCCGGACCGTCGTGCGCGGCGGCCGGCCCCTCGTCCTGACCAGGACCGAGTACGCGCTGCTGGAGTACTTCCTGCGCCACCCCGGCAAGGTCCTGGGCCGCTCCCGCATCCTGCGCGACGTGTGGGGCTTCGACTTCGAGCCCGCCTCCAACACCCTGGACGTGTACGTGATGTACCTGCGCCGGAAGCTGGAGAGCCGCGGCGAACCGCGGCTGCTCCAGACCGTGCGGGGACTCGGTTACGTCCTGCGGACGGCGTGAGGGAGGCGGCCCTCCGTCCGGCCCGCCCCTCGCGCGTCCGGGCCCGCGAGCGTCGCGTACGTCCCGCCGAGGGCCATCAGCTCGTCGTGCGTGCCGGTCTCCACCAGACGCCCGCCGTCGACGACGAGGACGCGGTCCGCGTCGGGGGCGAGGCTCAGATCGTGCGTGATCATGATCGCCGTACGCCCCGCCATCAGCCGCCGCAGCGGCGCGACGATCCGGCGGGCGGCCACCGAGTCGAGGCCCGCGGTCGGCTCGTCGAGGACCAGGACGGGTGCCGGGCGGAGCATGGCGCGGGCGACGGCGACGCGCTGGAGCTGGCCGCCGGAGAGGATCGCGGTGCCCGGGGCGATCTCGGTGTCGTACCCGTCGGGCAGCGCGGTGACGAAATCGTGCGCCGCGGCGGCCGTCGCGGCCCGTACGACGTCGGCGTCGCTCGCGCCGGGCCGCCCGCACGCGATGTTCTCGCGGATCGTGCCGCGCAGCACCAGGGTCTCCTGGGGCAGCAGGGCGACGTTCTCCCGCAGGAACTCCAGCGGTACGTCGGTCAGCGGCACCCCGTCGAGGCAGACGACGCCGTCGGACGGGTCGTAGAAGCGCAGCAGGAGCTTCGACAGGGTGGACTTGCCGGCGCCGCTCGGCCCGGTGACCAGGACGAGTTCGCCGGGGGCCGCGGTGAGGGAGAGGCCGGTGAGCGCGTCGCGGTCGCCGCCCGGGTAGCGGAACGAGGCGCCGTGCACGCCGACCCACCCGCGCACCGGCCAGGGGGTGACCGGGTCGGCGGGGTCGGTGACGGCGGGCCGGGCGTCCAGGATCTCGTGCAGCCGCTCGGCGCCGGCGGTCGCCGCGGTGACGGTCAGGCCGAGCTGTCCGAGGTCGCGCACGGGCGGGTAGAGGTAGCCGAGGAACGCGGCGAAGGCCAGCAACTGGCCGAGCGTCATGCGCTGTTGCGAGATCTCCCAGGCGCCGAGCCCGATCACCGCGAGCACGCACAGCGTCTCGACGACCTCGACGAGCTGGGCGTACTTCTCGCTCGCGCGGGCGCCGCGCACACTGGCGCGCAGCCAGGCACGGGCCTCGCGGTCGAGCCGCTTCTCCTCGGCGGCGCGGCGGTTGTAGGCCTGGGTGAGGACGATGTTGCCCAGGGCCTCCTCGACGACGGAGGTGATCGCGCCGTCGGCGGTCCGCTCGTCCTGGGACGCCTCCTTGATCCGGCCGGAGAAGCGGCGGGCGACGACCAGGAACAGCGGCGCCAGCACGAAGGTGGCCAGGGCCAGGTCCCAGCGCAGCCAGAGCGCGGCGGCGGCGTAGAAGAGGGCGGAGAACACGGCGGACACGGCGCCGACGACGCCGGACACCACCATCTGCTCGATCGCCTCGACGTCCCCGGTGAGGCGTTCGACGAGGTCGCCCCGGCGGTGCCGCTGGAAGAAGTCCGGCGGGAGCGACTGCACGTGCCGGAACACCTTGGCGCGCAGCCGCAGCACGAACCGCTCGGCGGTCCGCACGGCGAGCGAGTTGCCGAAGTAGCCGACGAGCGCCGCCACGACGGCCGCGGCGAGCCAGCCCCCGGCCGGGCCCCAGAACGCGGCGAGCGAGCCCGAGCCGAGGGCGTGGTCGGTGAGCCGCGCGAAGAAGAGGATCGACGCGGTCTCGGCGAGCGCGGCGACCACCACGCAGCCCACGACCGCCGCGAGCGGGGCGCGGTCACCGCGCGTCAGCGGCCAGAACCGCGCGAACGCTTCTTTCGTCTCGCGCACGGTGCACACTCCAGGATCTCGACGCAAGCGATTCGGATGCGGTCCGGACCCGATCCGGATGCGGTCCGGATGCGGTCCGGATGCGGTCCGGTGATTTCCCGCACGTTTTTCCGCGGGGAATTGAGTGACGTGCCGCACACGCCCGAGGCGGGGCGCCGGATTTCCGGGCCCCGCCTCGATGCCGGGAACGAACGCCGCTCCCTACTTGTGGCCCACCGGGCGCTTCGGCGCGGCGTGACGGGGGGCGGCCTTCTTCTTGGCGACCGGCTTCGGGGCGGCCTTGGGAGCGGCCTTGCGGGTCTGCTTGACCGGGGTGATCTTGTGGAAGCTCATGACTTCTCCTCTGCACCGGGTTGCACCGGATCGGTTTCTCCGTCTGCCGCAAGCGCTGTTCGCTTTCGACATGGAAAACACTACGGGAGCCCCGGAACGAAAAAGACCAATTCGGCTGAGACCTCGATGAATTACCGCTGAGCCCGATTTTCAGACGGTTCACGGAACCCGAACGCATTTCACACAGACTTTATGACGAGCCTTATACGGAATTCACCCGTGGAATTGAGGGGCGGCGCACGGCCGGTGCTGCCGTCGTCAGTTCCCCGCCGCCAGACCGGAGCCCGTGAGCCGCACGCGGATGCCGTCGTGCTCCACGCGCACGTCCCGCAGCCGGAGCTCGCCGTTCGGGGGCTTCGGAAGCCGGAAGGCGAGGGAGATGCGGTCGGCGAGGTCGGGGCGGGTGAGACGGGTGAGCCCGTCGAGCAGTCCGGGGTCGACCCCGAGGCGGCTCAGCACCTCGGGGTGGTCCGCGGCCAGGTCGACCAGGTTCAGCCCCATCACCTCGTGCGCGAAGCGCGGGGTGCCGGTGAGCGCGGCGAGCCTGGTGTCGGAGCGCAGCGCCCCGCGCACGGTCGCGTCGGGGACGCCCAGCGCGTGCACCACCGCGGGCACCGAGAGCAGCGCCTTCACCTGCCGCTCCTCGTCGGCCAGTTTCGCCGCCCAGGCGGGCGTGAGGTGCAGGCCCTCGGAGGGGCGGGTGCCGGGCCGGTAGGTCGCCACGTCCCCGATGTCCAGGCTCATGTCGCCGATCCGGGTCCCGATGCCGCGCTCGCCGTCGCGCCGGACGGTGGCGTCGGCATGCAGCCGCAGGTCGTGCCCGGCGACGGGCAGCGTGCCCAGCGCGCGCACCCGGTGGTCGCCCGCGTCGGTGAACGTGACCTGGGAGGCGCCGAGTTCACGGTTCAGGTCGTCGAAGGAGAGCAGCACGTCCCCGGACACCCTCGGCACGCGGACGCCCGTGACCGAGGTGGGCCCGTCGCCGTCGATCCGTACGTCGTGCAGGGTCGCCGTGACGGCGGCCAGGGTGACCCGGTCCGCCGCCACGTCGGGAACGGTCACGCGCACCGAGTCCAGTCGCCGGTCCGCGAGTTGGGTCAGGAAGGGGAAGCCCTGGATGTCCACCTCGGGCGCGGCGGTGAGGTGCAGCCTGTCCTTGAGGGTGTCGGCCGCCCGGTGCTCGGCGTAGAGCACGGCCCAGCGGTCGGCGAGCACGAGGAACGCGGCGACGACCACGAGCGCGACCACCGACCGCAGCGCGAACGGCAGCCCGGAGAACAGCGACCGCAGACGGCTCCGCCGCCGGCCGCGGCCCTGACGGCGGCCGCCGCGGCGGTGGTTGGGCGGGGACCACACGTCGTCCCGGTCCGCCCGGCGGCCGGCGATCTCACCGACGTCCCACGCAGCGTCGTCGCCGGTGCCGGTGCCGGTGCCGGTGCCCTCCGGTTTCCCCGGTTCCTCCGGGGCCGGTGTCCCGAAGAACTCGGCGAGGAGCCTCTCGTCGTCCGCCGCGCCCGGCTCCCACGCGCCGGACCCCTCGGCGGAGTTCGTGCCGTATTGCGAGGCTGTGCGGTGAAAAGTGCCCATCGTTCCATCCGACCACGCACCCCGCCCCCGGCCGCAACTCCCGCCCGCCCGATGCGACCCAGGTCACGGTCCCGGGCGGCGGCCCGGCCCGGAGGAGGGCAGCGCGAAGCACCGGGGCGCCCCGGTGCCGCCACGGCGACGACGCACCCGGCGCACTCACCCGCCGTACCGCCACAGCTCTTACCCTCGTACCCATGACCAGCGACGACAGCGCCCCCGGCGCCCCTGCCCGATCGATCGACACCTACACCGCTCTTTCGTCCGAGCAGGCCGAGGCCGTGCTCGGCCTGCTCGCCGAGGCGGCCCGCACCGACGGACAGCAGGCCGTGTCCGAGCAGGGCCGCCTGCAACTGCGCGGCGGCGAACGCGAGGGCGTCACCCACCTGTTGCTGACCGCGCGCGGCGAACTCGTCGGCTACGCACAGCTGGAGGACACCGACCCGGTCGAACCCCCGGCCGCCGAACTGGTCGTGCACCCCTCGCACCGCGGCCGCGGCCACGGCCGGGCGCTCGGTTCGGCGCTGCTCGCCGCGTCGGGCCGGCGGCTGCGGGTGTGGGCGCACGGCGGCCACGCGGCGGCCCGGCACCTCGCCCAGGTGCTCGGCCTCGCGCTGTTCCGCGAACTGCGCCAGATGCGGCGCCCGTTGGCCGGCCTCGACCTGCCGCCGCAGGCGCTCCCGGACGGCGTGACGGTACGGACGTTCGTACCGGGCCAGGACGACGCCGACTGGCTCGCGGTGAACGCGGCGGCCTTCGCCCACCACCCGGAGCAGGGCTCGCTGACCCAGCGCGACCTGGACGACCGCAAGGCCGAGCCGTGGTTCGACCCGGAGGGCTTCTTCCTCGCCTTCCGCGACGGCCAACTGGTCGGCTTCCACTGGACGAAGGTCCACGCGGAGGAGGGCCTCGGCGAGGTCTACGTGGTGGGCGTACTGCCCGGCGCCCAGGGCGGCGGCCTCGGCAAGGCCCTCACGGCGACCGGCCTGCGCCACCTCGCGGACCGGGGACTGCCGACGGCGATGCTGTACGTCGACGCCGACAACAAGCCGGCGGTCTCGGTCTACGAGCGCCTCGGCTTCGAGACCCACGAGACGGACCTGATGTACCGCACGGAGAGCTGAGCGGCCGGACCCGGAGGGGACGCCCCCGCCGCTCCCGGCCGCGGGCTCACCCTCCCGGCGTGCCCCGCGGCCGGACCCGTCGGCGCAGGGGTTCCGGCAGGCTCAGCGTCCACGTCACGGCTCCGGCCGCGAGGACGGCCGCCCAACGCCCGTGGGCGGCCGTCCAGTCCCGCGCGGCGGGCCCCGGCGGCAGCAACTCCCAGCGGTACGGCAGGAGAAGCGCCACCAGCGCCAGGAACAGCAGCGCGACGGCGACACCGGACCCCGGCTCGGGCCGGTCCGTCGTGCGCACGGCCAGCGCGCCGAGCCCGAGCGCCAGGACCGCCACGGCCCCCGCCTCCAGGGTGACGGCACCGACGGGCGGCCTGACCCCGGCGGGCACGAGCAGCAGGGCCAGCGTCCACCAGAGAGCAGCCGCGGGCACCACCGGAACCGTGCGCAGCAGCAGCCGCACCACGGGCCGCACCGGGACGGTGGCGGTGGTGTTCCGTGCCGGGTCGTCCAGGAGGAAGGCGATGCCGGTCCCGCCGGCGAGCGCGGCGCACCGCAGCAGTTCGAGGCACGCCCAGGGGCTGTCCGCCGGCCCGGACAGCCGGGAGGCGGCGGCGATCAGCAGACCGGCCGCTCCCGCGCCCACCGGGAACCGCGTCGGCACGGCCCGCCACAGCGGCACCGCGAGGGCCCGCACCACTCCGCGCCGGGCACGCCGCCCGTCCGGCCCCCGCCGCGCCCCCGCCGCGGCTTCCGCCTCCGGCTCCCGCGGAGCGGGCCCCGCGGCCGTCCCGGACGTCACCGTTCGCATGAGTCGTTCCCCCGCGGCACGGCCACGCCGAGCAGCGCGGCGGCCCGCGCGGTGGACGTCCCCCGCGTGGTCAGTTCCGTCCAGTTGCTCCGGACCTTCGCGGCGACGGAACCGTACGGCTGCCCCAGCGCCTCCCGCACGACGGTCGTCTCGCGGGCGCTCATGGACAGCGGCTCGGTGGGGGTGAGCACTGCGGCGCCCCCGGAGAGGCTGTCGTCGATCCGCACGTCGCGGAAGCTGTCGAGCGGCGCGGGCTCCTTCGCCAGGGCCAGCCACATCGCGGTGACCATGGGGGCGCCGCACAGGTCGTAGGCCGCCTTCTCGTCACCGGCGACCAGCGTGGTGGCGACCCCCACCGCGAACTCGGGGACCCGGTTGCCTCCCCATCGCGTGCCGACCGACACCCGGCCCGGCCGGTCGTCGGGAAGGAGGTCGTAGTCGCTGGTGAGGTCCGCCGTCTCCAGCACGTGCTGCCGCACGGTCAGCGGGGCTCCGGCGGCTTCCGCCCCGGCCGTCGCCCGCACGCGGTCCACCACCGCGGCCCAGTCGTCCCGCAGGCCGTTCCACTCCGGGAAGGAGCAGTACACGGACCCGTCGAGGGTGACGCACGACTGCACCTTCCCGGGCGTACGGGCGGCCGTCCGCCGTGCCTCGGTCACCGAGGTCGGGGTGCCACGCGACTGCCCGGCCACACCGACGACCGTCGCGGCCAGCGCGACCACCGCCGCCGCCCGCACCGCACGGCTCCGCCCGCCCGCCCGCAGCAGCGCGCCGCACAGCAGCAGCGCGGCGAGCCCGGCCAGGTACAGAGCGTGCCAGGCGGCCGGACGGCCCAGCAGGGCCGAGGGCAGCGGGACGCCGCCCTCCTCGGGCAGCGTCAGCATCAGCCAGGGCCGCCAGCCCCCGGCGCCCGACTCGTCGAACCCGATCACGGGGAGGGCGCACACGGCCACCACGAACAGCACCGGGCCCAGCGGCGACGGGAAGACCCGCGCCAGCAGCACCCCGGCGCAACCGCCGAGCAGCACCACCAGGGGGCCGACGGCCAGCTCGGCGGGAGAACCGTGGCCCACCGCACCGGGCCTGAGCGCGGTCACGGTGAACCGCGCGAGGACCACCAGCGCCGTGAACGCGACGAACGGCAGGACGGACAGCCCGTGGGCCAGGGTGCGCCGCCACGGCTCGACGACCAGCACGCCGAACTGCTGCTCGGTGTCGTGCCGTCTGCCGCGCAGGACGGCCCTGTTGACGCAGACCAGCAGCACGAGCGCGAAGAGCAGCGGCGTCGTCTGGGTCGCGCGGTCGGCGTCCTGGAGGACGGGATAGTCGTTCATTCCGTCCTGCGGGCCGAACAACGCCCAGGCGTTCAGGGCCACAAGGAGCAGGGCGCCGAGCAGCACGCCGATCTGGAGGGCCAGTTCGCGTGCCTCGAAGCGGGCGAGGGCGAGCACCGCCGACGACCGGCGTCCGCGTACCGCCCCCGCCGTCAGGGGCACGTCGGTGGTGACCGTGGCACTCACGCGGCCACCCCCGCACCGTCGCCGCTGCCGTCCAGGGTGAGCAAGTAGCCGTCCTCCAGGGTCGGTTCGAGCAGTTCGGCGCCGGAGGGCGGGTCGCCGACGTTGCGGAAGGCGCCGGTGCCGGTGCGCCAGCCCGCGCGGGCACCCGGGGCCCGTTCGGTGCCGCTCCACACGCGTCCCGCCGCCCGCGCGGTCAGTTCGGCGGGCGTCCCGTCGAACCGGACGCGGCCCGCGTCGAGGACCACCACGCGGTGGCAGAGCATCGCCACGTCCTCCGTCTGGTGCGTGGACAGCAGCACCGTGCGGCCCTCGCCCTCGCGGGCGATCACCTCCCGGAACCGCATGCGCTGCTCCGGGTCGAGGCCGACCGTCGGCTCGTCCAGGACCAGGAACTCCGGGCCCCCGACGAGGGCGGCGGCCAGCGCGACCCGCTGGCGCATGCCGCCCGACAGCCGCTTGAGGCGCTTCGCGCGCACGTCGTCCAGCCCCACCTCACCGAGCACCCGGCGCACCTCGCCGTGCCGTGCGGTGCGGTCGGTCAGCTCCTTCAGGATCGCCACGTAGTCGACGAACTCGAAGGCGGTGAAGTCCGGGTGGTAGCCGGGCGTCTGCGGCAGGTACCCGAGGGCGCGCCGCACCTCCTGCCGGCCGGCCGAGGTCGACGGGTCGTGGCCCAGCACGGTGAACGCGCCCCGGTCCGGCGGCAAGGCCGTGGCCAGCACCTTCAACAGGCTTGTCTTTCCTGCCCCGTTGGGGCCGAGCAGCCCGGTCACGCCCGGCGTCAGCCGCAGCGACACGTCGTCCAGGGCGGCCGTGCCGCCGAACCGCAGCCCGATCCCGGAGGCGGAGACGGTCGTACGGCCGCTCATGCGGGACTCCCGGCGGCCGGACGGACGGCTGCACGGGCGGCAGCGCGGACGGGTACGACGTCGGTCATGCGGATCTCCCAGGATCGGAACCGGCGGGAACGGAGGTGAGGAACAGAGGTGAAGAACGGAGGTGAGGAGCGGAAAGGGCGGGCGGGAGCCGCCGGGGCACCCGCCCCGGCGCGCCCCGTGGGCAGGGGCACCCGCCTCAGCGCGCCCCGCGGGTCGTGCCCCCGCCGTCGAACCGGTCGCGCACCCGGTACAGCAGCAGTGCCGCGAGCACCGCGACGACCGCCGTGACGCCCTGTCCCGCCGCCGTGAACGGCGCGAGCGTCCCGTGGCCGCCGTCGGGCAGCCGCGCGTGGACGCGCGCCGACAGCAGCAGGACGAGCCAGCCGCCGCCGACCGCGGCGGGCCCGGTGACCGGGCCCAGCCGGGTGGACAGCGCGAGCCCGGTCGCGGTCAGCGCCAGCGCGGGCAGCAGCCAGGCCAGCGCGAGCAGCCCGTAGCCGGGCAGGGCGAGCGTCGCCAGGCCGTTGAGCACCAGCCCGGCGGCCAGCACGGCGACCGTGCGGATCATCAGCAGCCGGAACCCGTGCAGCGGCGCCACGACGGCCATCTCGTACGTCGGGTCGGCGAACGGGCCGAACGAGAGGGCCACCCCGGCCAGCGGCAGCAGCGGCGCGAGTCCCAGGAACAGGGTGGGCGTGTCCACCGTGCGGACGGCCAGCACGGTCGCCGTCAGCACGAACACCACCGCGCCGAGCCACGAACGCCGCAGCACCGGCGTCGCGGTGAGCAGCCGGGCGGTGTGGTCGGCCACGCCCAGGCGCACCAGCACCCTTTCGGACGGGCCGCGCCGCGGGGCGTCCAGTTCCGCGTCCAGCCGCGCCCAGCCCGCGTCCAGCGCGCCCGGCTCACCGGCCTCCGCCAGCAGGGTGCGGCAGTGCGCGCACGCCGCGAGATGGGTGTCGGCGGACCACAGCAGCGGCGGCGCCAGCTCACCGCGGGCGTACGCGCGCAGGTCCTCCTCGGCCACGTGCCAGGTCATGCCAGCGCCTCCCGCAGTTGCTTGCGGGCACGCATGGCCCGCGTCTTGACCGTGCCGGGCGGAATGCCGAGCAGGACGGCCGCCTCCCGGGTGGTGAGCCCGTCGACCACGGTGGCCTGGAGGACGGCGCGCAGTTCGGGCGAGAGCCGGGTCAGCGCCCCGGACAGGTCGCCGTGCTCCACCCCCGCGAGCACCCGTTCCTCCGCGGACGCCTCGTCGCGGTGCCGCAGCCGGGCCAGGGTCTGGCGCAGCCGGCCGCGGGCGCCGTCGCCGCGCAGCGCGTCGACGTGCCGCCGCGAGGCGATCCGCCACAGCCAGCCCGCGACGTCACCGTCCTCGCGGTAGCGGGCGGTCCCCCGCCACACCGCGAGGAACGTCTCCTGCACGACGTCGTCCACCAGCCCGGGATCGGCGCAGCGGCCCCGCATCCGCCCGGTCAGCCAGGGCGCGTACCGCCGGTACAGCTCCTCGAAGGCACGCCGGTCGGCGTCGGCCGCCACGGCCCGCAGCAGCTCCCCGTCGCTTCTCGTTGCGCTCACGTCCCCTCATCGCACGAGCACCGCCCGGCGGTTCACTCCCGGGCCGCCGATTTCTCCGGCCGGGCCCGCGCGGCGGCCCCGGTCCGTGCCCCGCCCCTCCCCACCCGCCCCCCACCTGCGTATCCTCCAGTCCCGGCACACGCGGCGTCCCGCGTACCGTGCCGCCGGGCGGCCCGTCGTGGGCCGTGCCGCCGGATGCCCGCGGACGCGGACCCTCCGGGGCCGCCTCCCGGTGTCCCGCACGTCATGTCTTCGTAACCATCGATTCAGACAGGCTTGCAACGCTCGGCAGATGAAGCCCGCCGTGCCAGAGCCTTCGCCGCCCCCCGAGGGGACCGCGGGGAACGGGGACGCCCTGTCCCCCTCCCGGCCTCGACCCGGTGAGGGGAGCCCCGCCGCCGTCGCAGCACTGACTCCCGCGCGTTCCGACGCGCCTGTCTCGCTGTTCACGCGGAAGAATGTGTCCATGAGCCAGTCAGACGCCAAGGCCCCGGTCCACGCGCAGCCCTCCGTGGGCTCCATAGCCGCCCACCGCCCCCACACCGTGGCGGCGGCGGTATCCGACCTGGAACCAGATCTCGACGCGGACCTCGACGTGTACGAGGAGTCGTCGGAGGACGGCTCCCAGCTGCCGCAGGGCCGGTTCCTGGACCGCGAACGGAGCTGGCTGGCGTTCAACGAGCGGGTGCTCGAACTCGCCGAGGACCCGAACACGCCGCTGCTGGAGCGGGCGAACTTCCTCGCCATCTTCGCCAGCAACCTGGACGAGTTCTTCATGGTCCGGGTGGCCGGGCTCAAGCGCCGCATCGCCACCGGCGTCGCCACCCGCTCCGCCTCCGGGCTCCAGCCCCGCGACGTGCTGGAGATGATCTGGGCCCGCTCGCGCGAGCTCATGGCCCGGCACGCCGCCTGCTACCACGAGGACGTCGCCCCCGCACTCGCGGAGGAGGGCATCCACCTGGTCCGCTGGAGCGAGCTGACCGAGAAGGAGCAGGCGCGCCTCTTCACGCTGTTCCGGCACCAGATCTTCCCGGTGCTGACGCCGCTGGCCGTCGACCCCGCGCACCCCTTCCCGTACATCTCCGGCCTGTCGCTGAACCTGGCCGTCGTGGTGCGCAACCCGGTCACCGGCCACCGTCACTTCGCCCGCGTGAAGGTGCCGCCGCTGCTCGCGCGCTTCCTGGAGGCGTCCCAGGGCCGCTACGTCCCCATCGAGGACGTCATCGGCGCGCACCTGGAGGAGCTGTTCCCGGGCATGGAGGTGCTGGAGCACCACGCGTTCCGGCTCACCCGCAACGAGGACCTGGAGGTCGAGGAGGACGACACCGAGAACCTGCTCCAGGCCCTGGAGAAGGAACTCATGCGGCGCCGCTTCGGGCCGCCGGTGCGGCTGGAGGTCGAGGAGTCCGTCGACCGCGACGTGCTGGACCTGCTGGTGCGCGAGCTGAAGATCGGCGAGGCGGAGGTCTACCCGCTGCCCGGCCCGCTCGACCTGACCGGCCTGTTCCGCATCGCGTCCCTGGACCGGCCGGAGCTGAAGTACCAGAAGTTCGTCGCCGGCACCCACCGCGACCTCGCGGAGGTGGAGTCGGCGTCCGCGCCCGACATCTTCGGCGCGCTGCGCAGCCGGGACGTGCTGCTGCACCACCCGTACGACTCCTTCTCCACGTCCGTGCAGGCGTTCCTGGAGCAGGCCGCGGCCGACCCGGACGTCCTCGCGATCAAGCAGACCCTGTACCGGACCTCGGGCGACTCCCCCATAGTCGACGCCCTCATCGACGCCGCCGAGTCCGGCAAGCAGGTCCTCGTCCTCGTGGAGATCAAGGCCCGCTTCGACGAGCACGCCAACATCAAGTGGGCGCGCAAGCTGGAGGAGGCCGGCTGCCACGTCGTCTACGGCCTCGTCGGCCTCAAGACGCACTGCAAGCTGTCGCTGGTCGTGCGTCAGGAGGGCGACACGCTGCGCCGCTACAGCCACGTCGGCACCGGCAACTACCACCCGAAGACGGCCCGCCTGTACGAGGACCTCGGCCTGCTCACCGCGGACCCGCAGGTCGGCGCGGACCTCTCCGACCTGTTCAACCGGCTCTCGGGCTACTCCCGCCGGGAGACGTACCGCCGGCTGCTCGTCGCCCCCAAGTCGCTGCGCGAGGGGCTGGTCTCGCGGATCAACAAGGAGGTCCAGCACCACCGTGCCGGACGCCCCGCGAGCGTGCGCATCAAGTGCAACTCGATGGTCGACGAGGCCGTCATCGACGCCCTGTACCGCGCGTCGCAGGCGGGCGTCCCGGTGGACGTGTTCGTGCGCGGCATCTGTGCCGTGCGGCCCGGGGTGGCCGGACTGTCGGAGAACATCCGCGTGCGGTCCGTGCTCGGCCGCTTCCTCGAACACTCGCGGGTGTTCATCTTCGGCAACGGCGGCGAACCCGAGGTGTGGATCGGCAGCGCCGACATGATGCACCGCAACCTCGACCGCCGGATCGAGGCACTGGTCCGGGTCACCGACCCGGGCCACCGGGCGGCCCTGAACCGGCTCATCGACACCGGGATGTCCGACACGACCGCGTCCTGGCACCTGGGCGCGGACGGCGAATGGATCCGGCACGCGACGGACGCCGAAGGCCAGCCCCTGCGCAACATCCAGGAGATGCTCATAGACGCCCGGAGGCGCCGGCGTGGCACAGCAACACCTTGACCCGACCGACCCGGCGGCGGGGCCGGTGGGCGCGGACGCCCTCGCGGGCTATCTGCGGGCACAGGCCACCGAGTTCCTGCGTGCGCTCCGGCTGCACCGGGAGACCGGCGGCGCGGTGAACGGCTCGCACGACACCGTCGACGCGGCGCGCGCCCTGCGCCGCTCCGCCCGCCGTGTCAGCGGCAGCCTGCACACCTTCCGCTCGCTGCTCGACCCGGGCTGGTCGGAGGAGATGCGGCCCGAACTGGCGTGGCTCTCGGGCACGTTGGCCCGCGAGCACGCCTACGAGGCCCGGCTGGAGCGGCTGCTCCTCGCGCTGCACCGGCTGTCCGGCACCGGCCCCGCGGCGCCCGTCGCCGACGTCCTGCCCGAGCGGGCAGGCGGCGGGCCGTCCGTTCCCGCGCAGGGCGGCCCGGACCGGGGCAACGTGACGGTGGGCGCCGCGAAGGCGGGCGCCCTGCTGGAACGGCAGCTCACGCTGGCCCGGACCCGCGCGCACTCGGCGGCGCTCCAGGCCCTCGGCTCGTCCCGCTTCCACGCGGTCGCGGACCGGGTGGCCTTACTCGCCAGCGAGGTTCCGCTGTCCCCCGCCGCGGCGAGCGCCGACCTGAGACCCGCCGCCGCGCTGGCCGAGGAACGGCTGACGGCCGCCGTGGCGGCGCTGCCGCTGGTCACCGCGGGGAGCCCGTACAACGCCGCGGCGCTGGTCGACGGCCTGTCGCCGGACCCCGCGCCGCACCCCCAGGACGCGCCCTGGCACCAGGTCCGGCTGCTGCTGCGGCTGCACCGGTACGCCCGCGAGATCCTGCACGGCGCCGCGGCGCCGCCCGACCCGCGGATGCCGGGGGCCGGCCTCGCGCTCGACCGGCACCGCGACGCCTCGGAGGCGGCTGCCGCCGCGGCGGCCGCCGCCCGTACGCCACGCATCGCGCCCGCCACCGCCTACGCGCTCGGCGTCCTCCACGCCGACCAGCGCCACGAGGTCGAGGCGGCCCGCTTCGCCTTCCAGCGCTCCTGGCAGAAACAGGCGGTGGGCACCCCGTGAGCGGGGGCGCCGCCGGGGTACTCCGTCCCCGCACGCGCCCCCGCTCCCGGCACGGTGACCGTCCGCGGCCCGCAGCACCCGCATCGCCGGCACCCCCACGTGACCGCGTACTGGAGAAAGCGGTGAACCACCGGTGACCCACCCCAAGCACACCGACACCCACGCCCACCGGCGCCACCCCCGCCGGGACGCCTCCGGACACGGCCCGGAGCACCACCGGGACGGCGACGGCACCGTCCGCGCGGCGGGCTGCCTGCTGTGGCGCCGTTCCCCGGCCGACGGCAGCCTTGAGCTGTGTCTGGTGCACCGGCCCAAGTACGACGACTGGTCCCACCCCAAGGGGAAGCTGAAGCGGGGCGAGAAGTGGCTGGCGGCCGCCCTGCGGGAGGTGGCCGAGGAGACGGGCCACACCTGCGCCCCGGGCACCGAGCTGCCGACCCTGCGGTACCTGGCGAACGGGCGCCCCAAGGAGGTCCGCTACTGGGCGGCCGAGGCGACCGGCGGCAATTTCGCGCCGAGCGACGAGGTCGACCGCGTGCTGTGGCTGAGCCCGGCCGCGGCCCGCGCCCGTCTCACCCAGCCGCGCGACCGCGCCCTCGTCCACGCCCTCCTGGACGCACTGCACCTGACGTGACCGCTCCGGGCCGCCCCCGCGCACCGGTCGCGGCCCCGTCGGCCCCCGTCGCCCTGCCCCCGTCGCCCTGCGCCCGTCGTTCGCCGCCCGCGGTCTCCCGGCCGCGGGCGGCGCCGTGTCCGCGGGTGCGCGCCCCCGCGCCGACGCCCCCGCGCCCCGTGCCCGCCGCCTCGTGCCCGCGCGCCCTCACCACCCGCCGCGCGCCCCCGTTTCCGCCTCGCACGGGACCTCCGGGCGCGCGTCCGCTGCCGGGATCACTCCGTGTCCTCGACGTAAGCGTTCCGTGACCTCACCGGGCCGCCCTCCAGGGTTCACCCCTCGTTCATTTACGGCCATCGGCGCCTTCACCTGATCTGCCTAATTTCGGCCTTACGCGGTGCGAGGGGCGAACAGGACACCAAAAACACGCCTCCGCATCACCAAGACTTCGCACGCCGCCGAAACAGGCCGGCGGCTCCTGGAAGGAACTCCCTCAGTGAAGCTTCAGCGCATGAACCGGCGGGCCCTCACCCTCGGTGCTCTCGCCGCGACCGGCGCCCTGGCCCTCACGGCGTGCGGCTCCGACGACACCGGCTCCTCCTCCACCCCGAGCAGCAGCACCAGCGCCGCCGCCGACAGCTCCGCGATCAAGTGCGACGACGCCTCGGGCCAGCTCCAGGCGTCCGGCTCCTCGGCGCAGAAGAACGCGATCGACGCCTGGGTCAAGCAGTACACGGCCTCCTGCAAGAGCGTCCAGATCAACTACAACCCGACCGGTTCGGGCGCCGGCGTCACCGCGTTCCTCGGTGGCCAGACCGCGTTCGCCGGTTCGGACTCGCCGCTCAAGCCCGAGGAGATCACCGCCTCGAAGAAGGTCTGCACCGACGGCCAGGCCATCGACCTGCCCATGGTCGGCGGCCCGATCGCGGTCGGCTTCAACGTCCCCGGTGTCGACAGCCTGACCCTGGACGCCTCCACGCTGGCGAAGATCTTCAACAACAAGATCACCAACTGGAACGACGCCGCGATCGCGAAGTTGAACCCCGACGCGAAGCTCCCCGACCTGAAGATCCAGGCGTTCCACCGCTCGGACGAGTCCGGCACCACGGACAACTTCACCAAGTACCTCAAGGCCGTCTCCCCGTCCGACTGGACCTACTCGGGCGGCAAGGCCTGGCAGGCCAAGGGCGGCCAGTCCGCCGAGGGCTCCTCCGGTCTGGCCCAGCAGGTCAAGCAGGTCTCGGGCTCCATCTCGTACTTCGAGCTCTCCTACGCCACGGACGGCATCAAGACCGCCGCCCTGAAGACCGGCGCCTCCACCCCGGCCGACGCCACCGTCGAGAACGCCACCAAGGCCATCTCGACCGCCAAGGTCACGGGCACCGGTTCCGACCTGGCCCTGGAGATGAACTACAAGCCCACCGAGGACGGCGCCTACCCGCTGACCCTGGTGACCTACGAGATCGCGTGCGACAAGGGCAACAAGTCGGACACCCTCGCCACCACGAAGTCCTTCCTCACCTACATCGCGTCCGAGGACGGCCAGAAGCTCCTGACCGACGCCAAGTACGCGCCGATCCCCGACGAGATCATCGCCAAGGTCCGTACCACCATCGACAGCCTGAGCTGATCTGAGCGTGCGGTCCGGTCCCCGCGCGGGGCCGGACCGCACCGTCCGGTGCACCGCCGCCTGGAGCCGCCCACCTAGGGCGGTTCCGCAGACCGGAGATTCCGATGGACATATCAACGCAGAACACCGAAGCACCTCCCCCGCCAACCCCGACCCCCGCCCCGGCGCACAAGCGCGCCGCCCGCGGCGCCACGCGCCCCGGAGACCGTGTCTTCCTCGGCCTCTCCCGCGGCTCGGGCATCTTCCTGCTCGTCGTGATGGGCGCCATCGCCGTCTTCCTCGCCTACCGCGCCTCGATCGCGATCAGCAAGGACCACGGCAACTTCCTCACCACCTTCGAGTGGAACACCAACATCACCCCGCCGGACTTCGGCATCGCGGTGCTGGCCTTCGGCACGGTCGTCTCGTCGATCATCGCCATGGCCCTCGCGGTCCCGGTCGCGGTGGGCATCGCGCTGTTCCTCACGCACTACGCGCCCCGCCGCCTCAGCGGTGTCATCGCGTACGTGATCGACCTGCTCGCCGCCGTGCCGTCGATCGTCTACGGCCTGTGGGGCGCCCTGATCCTCGTCCCGCACATGACCGGCCTGTTCGGCTGGCTGGACAAGTACTTCGGCTGGACCGGGATCTTCTCCTGGGAGGGCGGCGCGCCCCGCTCCATGCTGACGGTCGGCGTGCTCCTCGCGATCATGATCCTGCCGATCATCACGAACGTGAGCCGCGAGGTCTTCCGCCAGGTCCCGCAGATGCACGAGGAGGCGGCTCTCGCCCTCGGCGCCACGCGCTGGGAGGTCATCCGCATGGCGGTGCTGCCCTTCGGCCGCTCCGGCGTGATCTCCGCCTCGATGCTCGGCCTCGGCCGCGCGCTCGGCGAGACGATGGCCGTCGCCACCGTCCTGTCGCCGACCTTCGAGATCCACGCCAGCCTGCTCGACCCGGGCGGCGGCACCTTCGCCCAGAACATCGCCAGCAAGTTCGGCGAGGCGACCGACCAGGGCCGCGACGCGCTCATCGCCTCCGGTCTGGTCCTGTTCGTCATCACCCTGCTGGTCAACGGCGCGGCCCGCGCGATCATCGCCCGCCGCAAGGAGTACTCGGGGGCCAACGCATGAGCACCGCAGACGTCACCGACGAGCGCCCCCAGAGCACCCTGCGCGGCGCCTCCCTCCCGAAGTGGTCGCCCTGGGCGATCGCCGGCGGCTCGATCGTCGTCGCCGTCCTCGTCGGCCTCCTCGGCGGTCTCGGCAACAAGGTCACCTGGGGCCTGATCGCCGCCGTCCTCTTCGTCCTGGCCACGTACGTCGTCGCCGCCCGCGTCGAGGGCCGCCGCCAGGCCAAGGACCGCGTCGCCACCTCCATGGTGTGGGTCGCGTTCCTGCTCGCCGTGATCCCGCTGGCCTCGCTGGTGTGGACGACGCTCTCGCGCGGCGTGAAGGTCTTCAACGTCTACTTCCTGACGCACTCCATGGGCGTCGTCGCCGACACCGAACCGGGCGGCGGCATCTACCACGCCCTGCTCGGCACCCTGGAGCAGGTCGGCCTCGCCTGCCTGATCGCGGTGCCGGTGGGTGTCCTGACCGCCGTCTACCTGGTGGAGTACGGCCGGGGCAAGCTCTCCACGGTCATCACCTTCTTCGTCGACGTCATGACGGGCATCCCGTCGATCGTCGCCGGCCTTTTCGTCCTCAGCTTCTGGATCCTGATCCTCGACATGGGCTACTCCGGCTTCGCCGGCTCGCTGGCCCTGGCGATCCTGATGATGCCCGTCGTGGTCCGCTCCACGGAGGAGATGCTCAAGCTCGTCCCGAACGAGCTGCGCGAGGCCTCCCTCGCGCTCGGCATCCCCAAGTGGCGCACCATCCTCAAGGTGGTCCTCCCGACGTCCATCGGCGGCATCACCACGGGCATCATGCTCGCGGTGGCGCGCATCGCCGGCGAGACGGCGCCGATGCTGCTGCTGGTGTGGGGCACGAACTTCATCAACACGAACCCGTTCAAGGACCCGCAGGCGTCGCTGCCGCTGTACATCTACCAGCAGTACGCGAACAGCGCGGGCTCCGGTGCGGCGTACGACCGTGCCTGGGCGGCTGCCCTGACGCTCATCGCCTTCGTCATGATCCTCAACCTGGCGGCCCGCGGCATCGCCCGCTGGAAGGCCCCGAAGACCGGTCGCTGAGCAGTCGACCCGCGGCCACGGCCGCCCGGGACCTCGAAGCGACCCCCCACCGCGAAAGAAGTGAACCAGTCATGGCCAAGCGAATCGACGTCAGCGGTCTCACCGCTTACTACGGCTCCCACAAGGCGATCGAGGACATCTCGATGACCGTCGAGCCGCGCTCGGTGACGGCCTTCATCGGCCCGTCCGGCTGCGGCAAGTCGACGTTCCTGCGCACCCTGAACCGCATGCACGAGGTCACCACCGGTGGCCGCGTCGAGGGCAAGGTGCTGCTGGACGACGAGGACCTGTACGGCTCCGGCATCGACCCCGTGTCGGTGCGCCGCGAGGTCGGCATGGTCTTCCAGCGTCCGAACCCGTTCCCCACGATGTCGATCTTCGACAACGTGGCGGCGGGCCTCAAGCTGAACGGCAACTACAAGAAGTCCGAGCTCGGCGACATCGTCGAGAAGTCCCTCAAGGGCGCCAACCTCTGGAACGAGGTCAAGGACCGCCTGAACAAGCCGGGTTCGGGCCTGTCCGGCGGCCAGCAGCAGCGCCTGTGCATCGCGCGGGCCATCGCCGTCGAGCCGAACGTCCTGCTCATGGACGAGCCCTGCTCCGCGCTCGACCCGATCTCCACTCTCGCCATCGAGGACCTGATCGGCGAGCTGAAGGAGCGCTTCACGATCGTCATCGTGACGCACAACATGCAGCAGGCGGGCCGCGTCTCGGACCGCACCGCCTTCTTCAACCTCTCGGCGGTCGGCCAGCCCGGCCGGCTCATCGAGATCGACGACACCCAGCGCATCTTCTCCAACCCGTCGGTCCAGGCCACCGAGGACTACATCTCGGGCCGCTTCGGCTGACGGTCCCCCCGCCGGGTCCGCACGGACCCGACGGACACGGTCCCCTCGCGGTGCTGCATGGCGGTGCCACCGCGAGGACGAAGAGGGCCCGCCCCCGGCTCCCGGGGGCGGGCCCTTTCACCTGCCTGCTTCGTGTCCGCCCGCCCGCCGCCCGCCGTGGTGGCGGGCGGGACGGCGGCCGGCACCTAGAGGATCAGCAGCTTGACGATCCAGAACGCGACCGCCGCCACGATCGCCGCGGCCGGCATCGTGATGAACCAGCCGAGGACGATGTTCTTGGCGACACCCCAGCGCACCGCGTTCACGCGCTTCGTCGCACCGACGCCCATGATCGCGGAGGTGATGACGTGGGTGGTGGAGATCGGCGCCTTGAACAGGAACGCCGTCAGGAACATGATCGAGGCGCCCGTGGTCTCGGCGGCGAAGCCCTGCGGCGGGTCCAGCTCGATGATCTTCCGCCCGAGGGTGCGCATGATGCGCCAGCCGCCCGCGTACGTGCCGAGCGAGAGCATCAGCGCGCAGACGATCTTCACCCAGACCGGGATCGGGTCGCCGTAGGTCTCGGAACCGCCGATGACCAGGGCCATCACCACGACACCCATGGTCTTCTGCGCGTCCTGGAGACCGTGGCCGAGAGCCATCGCCGCGGCCGAGACCGTCTGAGCGATGCGGAAGCCCCGCTTCGCCTTGTGCGGGTTGGAGCGGCGGAACATCCAGAGGATCGCCGTCATCACCAGATAGCCGCCGATCAGACCCACGACCGGTGACAGGAACATCGGGATGACGACCTTGTCGAGGACCCCGTCCCAGTAGACCGTCGTCCCGCCCGCGAGCGCGGCGCCGACCAGGCCGCCGAACAGGGCGTGCGACGACGACGAGGGCAGCCCGAAGTACCAGGTGACGAGGTTCCAGGCGATCGCCCCGAACAGCGCGGCGAACAGGATGCCCATGCCCGTCGAGCCCTTGGGCGTGTCGATCAGGCCCTGACTGACCGTGTGGGCCACCCCGCTGCCGAGGAAGGCGCCCGCCAGGTTCATCACGGCTGCCATCGCCAGCGCGGCCCGCGGGGTCAGCGCCCGCGTGGAGACCGAGGTGGCGATGGCGTTCGCCGAGTCGTGAAAGCCGTTCGTGTACGTGAAGAAGAGCGCGACCGCGATGGTCACGATCATGGCGAAGGTGTCCATGAAGGGGTCAGGACTCCTTGACCGCGATGGTCTCCACCGTGTTGGCCACGTGCTCGAAGGCGTCCGCCGCCTCTTCCAGCGCGTCCACGATCTGCTTGAGCTTCAGCACCTCGATGGCGTCGTACTTGCCGTTGAAGAGGTGGGCGAGGAGCTTGCGGTGGATCTGGTCGGCCTGGTTCTCCAGGCGGTTGACCTCGATCCAGTACTCCGTCAGGTTGTCCATGGTGCGCAGGTTCGGCATGGCCTCCGCGGTGAGTTCCGCCGCTCGGGCCAGCACCTCGATCTGCTGCTCCACGCCCTTGGGGAGTTCCTCCACGTTGTAGAGGACGACCAGGTCGACGGCCTCTTCCATGAAGTCCATGATGTCGTCCAGGGTGGACGCGAGCGTGTAGATGTCCTCCCGGTCGAACGGCGTGATGAACGAGGAGTTCAGCTGGTGGAAGATCGCGTGCGTTGCGTCGTCACCGGCGTGTTCGGCGGCCCGCATACGCTCTGCGATCTCGGCCCGGGCGGATGCGTCCGCCCCGAGCAGTTCCATCAGGAGTTTCGAGCCCGTGACGATGTTGTCCGCGGATGCGGCGAACATGTCGTAGAAGCTCGTCTCCCTGGGGGTCAGACGAAAGCGCACGTGGGGTCCTCGGGGTCCTTCGGTCTCGGTCAGGCTGATGCTAGGCGCATCATCCGGCCACGGCTAACGGGCCGTCCTCCAGTGTCGCCCATCAGGCACAGTGGTCGACACGGGGGCACGGCGGTCGTCGGCCGGGAGCTCTGGCCAAAAGCCCTCTACCCGTCCGGGTCCCGTACCATATACCCGGTGGGGGTATGTACCCCGGGTCAGTTTCCACAGGAGGACGACGCGATGACGACCGCCGACACCGGGACCGCCGACGGCGCGGGCGCCGGCCGCACGCCCTCCGCGGCGGACCCCACCGTGGTGACCGACCACGACCGCGGCATCCACGGCTACCACCACCAGAAGGCCGAGCACCTCAAACGGCTGCGCCGGATCGAGGGCCAGATCCGCGGCCTGCAACGGATGGTCGACGAGGACGTCTACTGCATCGACATACTCACCCAGGTGTCCGCCTCCACGAAGGCGCTCCAGTCCTTCGCGCTGCAACTGCTGGAGGAGCACCTGCGCCACTGCGTCGCGGACGCGGCCCTCAAGGGCGGCTCGGAGATCGACGAGAAGGTCGAGGAGGCGACGCGGGCCATCGGCCGCCTGCTGCGCACCTGAACCCGCCGCCGCTCTCCCCCGCGGCTACGCGTCCCCGGCACTCCGCGGCCGGCCCACCGGACCACGGTCGCGGTCGTCGGCGGCATGCTCGCGGTCGCCGACGGCGTGCTCGCCCCGGGCGCGCTCCTCGGTCACTTTCAGCACCTCGTCGATGCTCTCAAGGCTGAGCCGGTCCTCAAGGGCGGCCGAGGCCGCGATGATCAGGTCTCCGCACAGCTCGATCTCGGCGAGGGCCACGTGGTCCTGAACCGCCGTTCCGCCGACGGGAGCCACGTGCATCACCTCTTCTCTGCCGTACCGGCTTCCTAGAGTAGGGAGCCGCCCACACACCGCGCATGGCACGTAAGGGCTAGTTCTTGCGCCGCCCCGGCCGCCCCGCGCACCTCCGGCGGTACGCCGCGCACCGGGCGCCTCCCCCGTTCTGCCCGGCCGACACCTCGCGCGCCGCCGAGGACCGCGCGCGCCCCGCCCCCGTGGCGTCCCCTCGCCGGTTCACTGCTCGGCGACGCGGCCGGCGTAGATGTCGTCCGCGTCCGGCAGCCGGACCTCCGCCGGGACCCCGAACCCGTAGAGCAGCGTCGTCGACGACACCGCGACGGCCGTCCCGGCCGTCCCCCGGTGCCCGTTCACGAAGCTGAACCGGTGCCGGACCTTGCGCACGCGCCCCCGGTCGTCGAGGTACACGTCGAACGGCACCCGCGCGGTGGCGAACCCTTTCGCCGCCGCGCCCAGCGGCTTCCGGTTGCCCGCGGACGCCTCACCGGCGGCGAGCGCGAGATCGGCGGTCCCCCGGTAGTGCCGCACCGCGACACCGCCCACCTCGGTGCGCCCCTCGAACGTCGCCGCGCGGGTGCCGCGCAGCAACTCGGCGGCGGCGAAGGGGTCGGTGGCGCCGCCGGTCACCAGGTTCCCGTCGGACAGGGTGGCCGTGTCCACCCGCACCCACTTGTCGGCGGGCACGCCCGCGCCCCGGTTCTTCATGAACAGGGCGCCCGGGGCGAGGAGTTCGGTGATCGGACGGTGGGTGGTGACCCCGGCCGGGTCCTGCGGCAGCAGCACCGTCAGCCGGCCGAGCTGCCTGCGGTAGTCGTAGACGCCCCGGCCGCGGATGGTGACCCGCGTCCCGCCGGTGGCCATCTCCATCGACGTGGTGGCCCGCGAGGTGCCCGCCGCCTCCAGGACGTCCGCCGCGTGCCGCAGGGTGCTCACCGGATTCTCCGCCGCGTCGCCCGCGCCCCGCGCGTCCTCGGCGGCGACACCCCTGCCCGCG
The DNA here is from genome assembly GCF_042956945.1 of Streptomyces sp. NPDC008150. Taxonomy (NCBI): domain Bacteria; kingdom Bacillati; phylum Actinomycetota; class Actinomycetes; order Kitasatosporales; family Streptomycetaceae; genus Streptomyces; species Streptomyces sp. NPDC008150. The sequence goes on from NZ_JBIBHJ010000004.1 coordinate 499,328, forward strand.
CACCCGCCGGTCGCGACACAGACACCGACCACGATCCCGGCCGCGACGAGCGCACCCCCGCTCCGCCACCGCTGCCGCCGCCACTCCGTCATCGCCCGCCTGCCCCCAGCCGGTCCCGTCCGCCACTGGCCTACCGTCGCCCCGCATAACGACGGGTAGGTGGCACCGTCACGCACGTCCCGCACGGCTTCGGCGACCTTCACGCCCGATTCACACCCCGTGCCCGCGAAAACGGCCGCGGCCATACGAGCCCTTTACCCGGCGTCTGTACCGTGACGGGGTGGCACAGCAGGACGGATGGGACCCGGCCCAGGACCTCCCGGAACACCGAACGACCATGCGCGAACAGGGACCGTTCTGTTTCGCGACCTGCTCCTGCGGCTGGCGCGGCCCGGCCCGACGAGCCCGCAGCCTGGCCCGCACGGACGCGGAGGGCCACACGACGGGGACGTAGCGGCGCGCGCCCCGGCCCGCACGAACCCGGCCGACGCGACGAGACAGCCGCGAACGCCCACGAACGGGCAACCCCTCACCTCCGCCGGGTCAAGGCGGCAGGGGCCCTCCCCGACACCCCGCCCCGCCCCGCCGACACGAGGCAACGGCCGTACGGGACACTCCGCGAGGTCACGGGGCCCGGGGCACCGGACATGCCCGCCAACCGGCATCCGTCGATGCCTACGACACGGGAACTCGCCCCGGCCCCCCTCCGAGCGGAACCGGCCCGGCCCCGCAACACCGCTCCTCGCCTCCGCAACAGCCCTTCCGAAGCGCCGGGTTGGCGCCCCCGCCAACAACACACCGGCCGCCTCCCAGGTCCCACTCCCCGGGCCTCGCCTGCCGGCCACGACGCCCGCAGCCCAAGACCTCGGCCCCTCGCAGGCCCGCCCCCGTGCCCAACCGGGCGGAACCGACCCCGGACCCGCCCGGCCCACCCCTCCCCAACAGCGCGTCCGGCACCGCCGGTTGGCGCTCCGCCCCGCCGTGCGGAACCCCGTACCCCGCCCGCCCGTCTCCTCCACCGGATACGGGGAACCGGCAACTCGGGGGACCCGGGGCCCCCGGAACCACCAGGGACGCCAGGACCACCAGGGCCGCCGGAACCCCGGGGATCACCCAACTCGCTTGAGGAGCCGGGCACATGGAGCGACGTGCGTTCATCGGATCGGGTGCCGCCGCCCTCACCGCGGCCGCGGCCACGGCCTGCGGCGGGGGAAGTTCCGCCCACACGGCGCGCGCCACCGCCGCCCCCGCGCCGACCGCGAGCCGTCGGGCCGCCGACCCGCCCTCCCCCCGGCCCGCCTCGCGGCCCGCGACCGCCGCGGACTGGAGCGCCCTGGGGCACGGGCTCGACGGGCAGCTGGTGCGGCCCGGCGACACCGGGTGGGACACCGCCCGCCTCCTCTACAACACCCGCTTCGACGGACTGCGCCCGGCCGGCGTCGTCTACGCCGCCCACCCCGACGACGTCCGCACCGCCCTGGCCTACGCCCGCGCCCACGGCATACGCACCGCGATACGCAACGGCGGCCATTCGTACGCCGGTTGGTCCTCCGGGAACGGCCGGCTGGTCGTCGACGTGTCCGCGCTGAACCGCGTCCGCGCCGCCGGCGGCACCGCGGTGGTGGGCGCGGGCGCGAAACTCATCGACGTCTACCGCGCGCTGGCCGCGAAGGGCGCGACCGTACCGGCCGGTTCGTGCCCCACGGTGGGCATCTCGGGGCTCGCCCTCGGCGGCGGCCACGGCGTGGTCTCCCGGGCGTACGGCCTGACCTGCGACCACCTCACCGCCGCCACCCTGATCACCGCCGACGGGCGGCAGCTGACCGCGTCCGCCGACGAACACCCCGATCTCTTCTGGGCGTTGCGGGGCGGCGGCACCGGAACCTTCGGCGTGGTCACGGAGTTGCGGTTCCGCACCCGCCCCGCGCCGCAGGGCGTGACCGGCGAGATGAGCTGGCCGTGGTCGCGGGCCGCCGACGTCGTGCGGGCCTGGCAGGAGTGGGGCCCGGACCAGCCCGACGAGATCTGGTCGGCGCTGCATCTGGCCAACACCGGTACCGGGCCCACCGTTTCGGTCTCCGTGTTCTCCCTCGGCACGTACGGCGAACTCCAGAACGCGGTGGACCGGCTGGCCGACGCGATCGGCGCGTCCGCGCGTTCCGTCACACTGCGCCGCCGCTCGTACGAGGAGGCGATGGAGGTCTACGCGGGCTGCTCGTCCTTCCCCTCCGACGCGCAGTGCCGGCTGCCCGGCGCCACCCCGGGCCGCTCCCCGCAGGGCGCGCTGCACCGCGAGACGTACGCCGCCAAGTCGGACTTCTTCGACCGCCCGGTCCCCGCCGACGGCGTCCGCGCGCTGATCGACCGCGTGAGCCGGGTGTCCGGGGGCTCGGTGAGCGTCGCGCTGACGGCGCTGGGCGGCGCGGTCAACCGGGTCGCTCCCACCGCCACCGCGTTCGTGCACCGCGGCTCGCGGTCGCTGGCGCAGTACATCGCGGCCTGGGACACCCCGGCCGCGAGCGCCCCCGCGCGCGCCTGGCTGACGGCTGCGCACGCCGCGATGCGCCCGTACGCCTCGGGAGCGGCGTACCAGAACTACGCGGATCCCGATCTGACGGACTGGCGGACGGCCTACTACGGCGACGCCGCGCCCCGCCTCGCGAAGCTGAAGCGCCAGTACGACCCGGACCGCGTGTTCAGCTTCCCGCAGGCGTTCTGAGGTCCGGCCCCCGGGGGGTTTCCCGGTACGGCCGGGCCGCCGCCCAAACCCCCGTCCGCCCTGTGCGCGCCCGGCGCTACTCCGAACGGCCGCCCCCGGTGGCCCGGGTGGCGCAGTCGCGGTGCCCTGGGCTCATGGGCATATCGAAGAAGACCCCGCGCGTGGTCGTCGCGACCGCTGCCGCCGCCATGGCGATCACGGTCGGCGCGACCGCCGCCGCCCTGACCGACGACGGCGAGAAACACCCGGACGCCGGCCCGCTCGCCCTCGCCTCGCTGGGCGTCACGGCGGCCGCGGGAGCCGCCGGAGCGGCGCTGCGCCGAGGTGGCGTCAGGCGGCCAGGTCCCGCTCCTCGGAACCGCCCGGCTCCGTCCGCGCCTCCCGCAGCAGGGCCTCCCGCTCGGCCGGGGAGCGACGGCCCGGACGAATCAGCAGACCCGCCCGCTCCGACTGTTCGACAGCCCTCATGACCGGGGTCAGCAGCGCGGACGCGAGCGGCGAGAGCAGCAGGGTCACGGCGGTGCCGAGGGCGAAGCCGCCGATCACGTCGGTGGGGTAGTGCACCCCCATGAAGACGCGGCAGAAGCCCTCGGCGACGGCCAGGCCGATGCCCACCAGACCGATCCGGCGGTGGACGACGAACAGTCCGACGCCGACGGCCATCGTCATCGTCGCGTGGTCGCTGACGAAGGAGAAGTCGGTCTTCCCGGACACCAGGACGTCCAGGCCCTGATGGGCGCGGAAGGGCCGGGGGCGCTGCACGAAACCCCTTATGGGGACGTTGACCAGGACGGCGATCCCGGCCGCGAGCGGCGCCCAGACCAGCCCGGCGAGCGACGCGGCGACGTCCCGCCTGCCCTTCGCGCGCACCGACCACCAGCACCACACCACCAGCAGCACCATGGCGGCGAGCAGTCCGTACTCCCCGACGTACGCCACGGTCCGGTCGAGCCAGCGCGGAGCGTCCTGGGCCAGGCCGTTGATGTCGTACAGCAGGCTGACGTCGGGGTTCGCCCCTGATTCGGCGAGTCCAGCCATCGTGCCGCGGCCCCTTCGTCGTCCGTGTGCGCGCGCACCCTGCGTGCGCCGCTCGTGCCACCCCCGTGGTCGTGGAGCCGGTCCCACCCCGTGCGACTACGTCAACAGGAACGCACGACCCCTGTGTGTACGTTCCACCCTCAACCGAATGATCACTCAGACGTTACCGAAGAGAGATCCGTCGCCGCAGCTCAGGGGAGGGTTGCTACGCTCCGTCACACCGCTGTGGGGAGCGCTTTCGCGCCATCCGCGGTGACCCGCGTGGCGCCGAAGTAGTCCGGTGAGTCGATGGGGTCGAACCGGATCACGGCACCCGTACGGGGCGCGTCGATCATGTAGCCGCCGCCGACGTAGATGCCGACGTGGTGGATCGCACGGGAGTTGGTCAGGTCCTCCGAGAAGAACACCAGGTCGCCGGGGAGCAGTTCGTCGCGGCCGGGGTGCGGGCCGGCGTTGTACTGGTCGTTGGCGACGCGCGGCAGCTCGATCCCGACGCTGTGGTACGCGGCCTGCGTCAGCCCCGAGCAGTCGAAGCGGCCGCTCTGCGCGGCGGTTCCGGTGCCGCCCCAGAGGTAGGGCGTGCCCAGCTTCTTCTGCGCGTACGTGATGGCCGCGGCGGCCTGCTTGCTGGGGTCGAGCCGGGTCACGGGCGCCGCGAAGCTCTGCGACAGCGTCGTGATCGTCTTCACGTAGTTGCGCGTCTCCGCGTACGGCGGCACACCCTTGTACTTGATGACCGCGTAGGCGCCCGCGTTGTACGCGGCGAGCATGTTGTCGGAGACGTTCCCGGGCACGTCCTTGACGTACGAGGCGAGCTGGCAGTCGTACGTCGCGGCCGACGGGATCGCGTCGTTGGGGTCCCACACGTCGCGGTCGCCGTCACCGTCGCCGTCGATCCCGTGCGTGGCCCAGGTGGCCGGGATGAACTGCGCTATCCCCTGCGCGCTCGCGGGGCTCTTCGCGTTCGGGTTGAACCCGCTCTCCTGGTAGAGCTGTGCGGCGAGCAGCGCCGGGTTGATGGCGGAGCAGAGGTTGCCCCACTTCTGCACCAGCGTCGAGTAGGCGGCCGGCACGGCGCCCTTCGCCAGTCCCACGCTGCCCTGTCCGACGCCGTTGACCAGGTTCCCGGCGACGACGTACACCCCGACGACGAGCAGCATCACGAAGCTCAGGCCGAGCCCGACCGCGACACCGCTCGCCATCCACACTTTTCGCACGGCTCAACCCTCCCCCATCCGCGCCCCGTTCAAGGCACCTTTCGGCGCCCACCCACCGACTCGGACCACTTTTCGGCCCATTCGTGGCCGGTCCTCGACGGTCCGTGGCGGATCGGGACCGCGCGACGGCCGCGTACGGACGGACGTATCCACGTGAGGAACCACTCGCGGAACGCCTCACGGAACGACCCCCGGAACGCCTGACAGGCCCTCTTGATGATCCGTCACCTGCGCGGCGGCCCCGCGTCCGCGCCCCCTGACGACGCATCCGGTCCCGTCGCCGCCCCGCCGTCAGCGGGCCCCGGCCTCCGCGACCCGGTACAGCCCGGCCGCCTGCGGCCCGAGCACCACGCTGTACGAGACGTCCGCGGTCGCGCCGCCCCGCTGGTACCCCCCGAGCACGCCCACCACCCTGCCGTCGGCGGTGACCCAGGGGCTGCCGCTGGTGCCGCCGGTGAACCCCGGGCAGTCGATCCGCTGCTGGGTGCGGCTGTGCACGGCGGCCCGCGCCGTGCAGGCGACGGGCACCTCACGGGAGTCGGGATACCCGGTGACGGTGACGGGGTCGGCGCCGGTCTCGGTCCCCGTGACCAGGCGGTTCGCGCCGACGACGTCCTCGATCCCGCCGTCCGCCCGTGCGGCCACCGCCGCGAACCCCACGTCGGCGTCCGCGTCCTCCCCGGAGGTCCACGCGTCGGACAAGTACCGCCGGGTGACCGTCCACACCCCGTACGGGGCCCGTCCGTCCCGGTAGCCGGGCACGAACACGAGGTCGTCCTCGCCGTCCAGGCAGTGCGCGGCGCTGACGATCAGGTCCCGCCCGGGGCTGTGCACGACGGAGGCGGTGCAGAAGTGGCCGCCGGGGAGACGGGCGGCACGGTCCGCGGGGAACAGCGCGCCCACCCGGGCGTGCGGACCGGTCGGCGCGGCCACCGAGGTGACCCCGAACGGCCCGCGCCCGTCGTCGGCCGCGGCGCCCGTGGAACACCCGCCCACCGCGAGCAGCGCCAGTACGGCACCGGCGCCGACGCGGGTCGGCCACCGGCGCCCGGCGCGCGGGGTCCGCAGCATGTGGCCTCCCGGCGGTGCGCGTCACGGGGGAGGTCGCGGGCACCGGCTTCGTCACGCACCGTGCCCCATCGCCCCCAGGGCGTGACATCCACCGTACTGCGCCCCACGGCACACCGCCCGCCGGGAGGAGACCCGGCGGGACGCGACGCGGGAGGCGCCGGGAGCGCGCACCGCGCGGCGCGGGGGCGGGACGGGGCGGGCGCCCGGCACGGAAACACGGGCCATTCGCCTCAACTGGCCGCCAAAACACCCGAGTCGGAACAGCAAGCGGCCAAACCTCCGCTCACAACCTGTGAGTTGGGTCAAGCGCCCACCAGGCACGTTCCATCGAGAGGCCATGGAGGAGTAAGGCGCAGACCCCGTTCGGTAAGGCGGACGTCAGAACTCCGGATACCCCTTGTTTGTCGCGTACCCAACAAGGGATGGTCATGCCGGGCCGCCGCCCTGCCGCCGGGGACACAGCACCGGCGGCATCGCACCCGCACACCCCCCTGTAACACCACCATCAGGAGGATGCACGATGCGCACGACTCCCCCCAACAGACCCCCCACAGCCGGCAACTGGCGCAGGACGCTGTCCGTCGCCACCGCCACCGCCGCGCTTCTGCTCACCGGATTCGGCACCGCGGCCCAGGCCGGCGCCACCCCCACGACGAAGGCCACGACCTCCACCGCGTCCTCCAAAGTGACCTGGACGAAGGCCTGTTCCACCCCGGCCAAGGGTGAGATGGCCTGCAACGCGCTCCGCGTCACCGGCGGCGTCACCGCCTTCTCCCAGGCCAAGGCGGCCGCCGACGGCGTCACGCCGAAGGCCGCCACCGCCGCCACCCCCACCGGCTACGGCCCCACCAACCTCTGGTCCGCCTACGGCCTGACCGCGGCGGCGGCCGCCAACGGCACCGGTGAGACCATCGCGATCGTCGACGCCTACGACGACCCCAACGCCGAGGCCGACCTCGCCAAGTACCGCACCTACTACGGCCTCCCGGCCTGCACCACGGCCAACGGCTGCTTCAAGAAGGTCAGTCAGACCGGCTCGACGACCTCCCTGCCCACGGCCAACGCCAGTTGGGCCGAGGAGGAGTCCCTCGACGTCGACATGGCCAGCGCCATCTGCCCGAAGTGCAAGATCGACCTCGTCGAGGCCAAGTCCGCCACCACGGCGAACCTCGGCACGGCCGTGAACGAGGCCGTCACCCTGGGCGCGAAGTTCGTCTCCAACAGCTACGGCGGCTCGGAGTCCTCCTCCGACAGCTCGTACGACACCGCGTACTTCAACCACCCCGGCGTCGCGATCACCGTGAGCGCAGGCGACGAGGCGTACGGAGCCGAGTACCCGGCGGCGTCCAAGTACGTCACCTCCGTCGGCGGCACCGCCCTCAAGACGTCCTCCACCACGCGCGGCTGGACCGAGACGGTCTGGAAGACCAGCAGCACCGAGGGCACCGGCTCGGGCTGCTCCGCCTACGACGCGAAGCCGACCTGGCAGACGGACACCGGCTGCACCAAGCGCACCATCTCCGACGTGTCGGCCGTCGCCGACCCGGCGACCGGCGTGGCCGTCTACGACTCCTACGGCGTCACGGCCGGCTGGTACACCTTCGGCGGCACCAGCGTCTCCTCGCCGATCATCGCCGGCGTCTACGCGCTGGGCGGCGTCCCGTCGACCGGCTCGTACCCGGCGAAGTTCCCCTACTCCCACACCACGTCGCTCAACGACGTGACGAGCGGCAACAACGGCACCTGCTCCACCGCCTACCTGTGCACCGCCCAGACGGGCTACGACGGCCCCACGGGCCTCGGCACTCCCTCGGGGACCGCGGCCTTCACCGGCTGAGACAGGGCTCCCTGACCGACCGTCATGCCCAAGTGGGGTCGTGGGGACCACACCAGGCAGGACAGGAACGGGCCGCTGCATCCGGCAGCGGCCCGTTTCGCCGTCCCCGTCCACAGGCGTACGCTGCCCGGAAAAACCCTCACTCGGTGCACGCGGCTGTCTCCCCGTCACCCGACCGGCCGTCAGAAACGGTTCCGGGCCCAGAGGGGGTCAACGACGGAACCACACATCAGGTTCCGCACCGGCCTCATTGCCCGGGGTTACCTCCCGTGATACACAGAGTGACGATACGACCCCTCGTATACCGCATCACTCCGTTCCGTGAGGCGGAAGTGGACAGGTGACGATGTGTTCGTACGAAACCGGCCAATCAATGACGCCAAGTCGACATCGACAGGTGCCATCGTCGGCGACAATGAGCTTTGACCTCTGCGCCAAGGCAGGGGGTGCGGAACTACCCGACAGGGGCGGTGACTTACATGCTTCTCGCAGCCGACAAGGGAGACATCAACACCATCATCGGCGGGATCGCTCCGGACTGGGGCCCCTTCGGCAGCCTGGGCAACGAGGCGAAGGTGATGGTCGAGGTGGTGATGGCCGTGGCCATCCTGCTCTGTCTCGGCATCGCCATCTGGGGCGCCGCGAAGCAGCGCATCGGCGCCACCGCCCTGCGTGACACCTTCAGCGCCGAACAGGGCAAGGGCCTCATCATCGCGGGGCTGACCGGGGTCTTCATCATCGGTTCACTCGGCACGCTCTTCACCATCGTGTACGGCATGGCCGTGTAGCCGGGCGCACACCGGCGCACACCCGGCGCTCCACGCACCGTCAGTCCGAACCGTCCGGGCGTGCCCGGTCCCTCCACCCCACCTGCCCGTCGTGCCCACCGGCTGAGGTTGCGTCTCCCTGATGTCCAGTCACCACACCGCGCCCGCACGGGAGCCAGGACGGCTACCGTCGTACTTCTACGCGTTCCGGAAATCCGGACGCCCGTCCGGACCGGTCCGGTACGCGGTGATTCCGCACGACGTCGAGGGGGCGTTCGGCGCATGAGTCTCGGTGACGAGAACGGCTACGGCGATTCCGGCCGCGGCGACACCGGCGGCTACGGCGGCTCGGGCCAGACCCGCACCCGGTATCCCGACCGCGACAGCGACCCCTACGGCAGCCAGCGGCGCGGCGGCAGATCCTCGTCCCGGGGTCTGGTGACGGTCGTCGGCGTGGTGGTGGTCCTGGTCGCCGCGATCGCCTTCGCGAACCGTGGAAGCGACGACTCCGGCTCGGCCTCCGGCGCGGGGGGCTCCGCCCCGAAGGCCTCCACGACGGCCCCCTCGGGCGAGGACCCGGTCAGGTCGACGGACGCGACCGGCATCCCGTCGGGCTTCGCCCACACCCAACAGGGTGCGGAGAGTGCGGCGGCGAACTACGCGGTGGTCCTCGTCTCGGCCGACATCCTCAAGCCCACCAGGCGTGCCGAGATCGTGCGGCAGGTCTTCGCGGCCGACCAGCAGGCCGCCATGACCGCCAAGTTCGACAAGGCCTACTCCGCGCAGTTCCTGAGCGACATCGGCCTGGACACGAACGGCAACCCCACCGGCGAGAGCACCTACGTCTCACGGACCACCCCGGTCGGCACCAAGACGACCGGCTACGCGGACACGGACGCCACCGTCGACGTCTGGTGCACGGGAGTCTTCGGCAGTACCGGCGAGACCTCCACCACCCCGGTGAGCAACGACTGGTTCACGATGACGCTGCATCTGCAGTGGTCGGACGACGACTGGAAGGTCGACGCCTTCTCCCAGAAGGACGGGCCCACACCGGTCAACGGCGACAACCAGGTCTCGTCGTCCGATGTGATCTCGAAGGCTCTCGAGGAGTTCGGAGGCTTCACGTATGCCCGGTAAGTCCCACCGCGTACGCAGGGCCGCCGCCGTCCTGGCCGTCGTGCAGACCTCCGTCGTCCTCCTCGCGACGCGAGCGATGGCAGCACCCTCCCCTTCGCCGTCGGCGTCCGACGACTGCAGTTACATCGTCGGCCCCGCCAAGAAGTACTGCGAAAAAGGCAGCTCCTCCACCGGCGGCTCCACCGGCACGTCGGGCACGACGGACAGCACGCTCGACCCCCTCAACTCCCTCGCGAAGGGCTGTGCCGACGCCGCGTCCTGGACCGTCGACAAGCTCAGCGACGCCGTGAAGGAGACCGCCAACGTCGACTTCACCAACGCCAAGTTCCTCCAGCAGTACGCCGTCGTCTTCGCCGCCTCAACGATCCTGACCCTCGTACTGTGGCTGCTCGCGGTCGCCAAGCGCGCCGTGCGCGGTGTGCCGCTGACCACCGCGATCTCCGAGGCCGTCGGCTTCCTCTGGCTCACCGTGATCGCCTCGGCGTTCACCCCGCTGATCCTCTACACCGTCGTCTCCGCCACCGACGGCGTCACCGACGTGCTGGCCAAGACGACCGGCGACCAGACGGACACCTTCTTCGGCACCTTCTCCGGTGCCCTCGACAAGGGCGACGACGTCGGCGGCGGACCGATCATGCTGATCGTCGTCTCCCTCGTGTCGATCCTCGCCGCCGGCGTCCTGTGGCTCGAACTCGTCATCCGCGCCGCCCTGTTGTACGTCGGCGCGCTGCTCGGCACCGTCGTCTACGCGGGCCTCGTCGACAAGAACCTGTGGGGCCACGTACGCCGCTGGGCGGGCATCATGATCGCCGTGATCATGGTGAAGCCGGTCATCGTGATCGTGCTGGGCCTGGCCGGTGCGCTGTCCACGGACGGCGGGCCGGACTCCTTCTCCGCCGTCGTCTCCGGCCTCGCCATCATCCTGCTCGCCATCTTCGCGAGCGCGATGATCTACCGCTTCGTCCCCGGCTTCGGGGACGAGATCGCCGGCGGGCGCAACAACCGCATCATGCAGGGCGCCGAGAACAAGGCCGCCGCGGTCATCAGCTCCCCGGCGAACATGGTGGCCCAGGGCATCAAGACGCACAGTTCCCGTGCGGACAACAACGGCGGCGGAGGCGGCGGCCAGTCGTCCTCCCCGCCGCGCCCCGCCAACCCCGTGAGCGGCGGCGTCGCCGCGCACAGCTCGCGAGGGTCGAACGGAGGCGGCGGATCTGTCCCCTCCGCCGCACCCCCGCCCCGCCAGGGCAGCCCCATGAACTCGCCCCACGCCGGAAACAACCGCAACAGCAGCTCCAACCGCACGGGAGGTGAAGGGCGTTGACGACCGAGTCCCACGTGTCCCACGTGGTCACGCCCCGCCGTACATATCTGATCGGCCGCGCGCGGCCGAACGCGATCGTCGGACGCAACCGCGAGACGGGCGAGATCGCCCTGATCATCGCGGGCGCGTTCCTCGGCATGATGTGCGGTCTCCTCGTCCCCGTACTGCCCCTGCGCATCGTGCTGCTCACCGGCTTCCCGATGATCGCCCTCGCGGCGGTCTACGTGCCGTACAAGCACCGCACGTTCTACAAGTGGTTCGAGATCAACCGCTCGTACAAGCGCAGCCTCAAGCGCGGCACCGCCTACCGCTCCAGCGTCATGGAGGCCGGCACCGGGCTCGACGGGCGCGAGGTCGAGGTCGGTCCGCCGCCCGGCATCGGCCGGATCAACTGGCTCGCCGCCCCCTTCGGCCCCGACGAGATCGCCGTGCTGCTGCACGCCGACCGCAGGACCGTGACCGCCGCCATCGAGATCGAGGGCCCCGGCGTCGGCCTGCGCGACTCCGAGGACCAGGAGGCCCTGGTCGACCGCTTCGGCACCCTGCTCAAGCACGTGGCCAACGGCGACGGCTTCGTCACCCGCATCCAGATGCTCGCCCGCACCCTGCCGGCCGACCCGGACGCGCACGCCAAGGACGTCGCCCTGCGCGGCGACGACAAGACCCCGGGCTGGCTCCAGCAGTCGTACGACCAGCTCCAGTCGATGGTGTCGACGAGCAGCGAGCAGCACCGGGCCTACCTCGTCGCGTGCATGCAGTTCAACCGCGAACTCTCCGCCGAGGCCCACGCGATGGCCCGCGCCGCCCGTCCGCACGGCGGCCGCAAACTGGACCGCGACGCCGGTCTCGCCATCGTCATGGCCCGCGAGCTGACCGACATCTGCTCGCGCCTCCAGGAGGCCGACATCCGGGTCCGGCAGCCGCTCGGCCAGGGCCGCCTCGCGTCCCTGATCCACTCCATGTACGACCCGGACCACCCGATGGACCACATCCAGGCGATGACGAAGCGCAACGCCTGGCCGGCCGAACTCGACGCCATGGAACCGACGTTCCTCCAGGCGAAGACCCGCGAGTCCACCACCCGCGCCCCCTGGTGCCACGCCACCGCGTGGGTCAAGGAGTGGCCGATGACACCGGTCGGCGTCAACTTCCTCGCCCCGCTGCTCGTGCACACGCCCGACGTCATCCGCACGGTCGCCGTCACGATGGACCTCGAACCCACCGAGATCGCCATCGAGCGCATGCTGACCGAGAAGACCAACGACGTCGCCGACGCCAGCCGCGCCGCCAAGCTGAACCGCACCGTCGACCCCCGCGACGTGGCCGCCAACAGCCGCCTGGACCAGCGCGGCGAGGACCTCGCCAGCGGCGCCGCCGGCGTCAACCTGGTCGGCTACATCACGGTGTCCTCCCGCTCCCCCGAGGCCCTCGCGAGAGACAAGCGCACCATCCGCGCCTCGGCAGGAAAGTCGTACCTGAAGCTGGAGTGGTGCGACCGCGAGCACCACCGCGCGTTCGTGAACACGCTCCCCTTCGCCACCGGCATTCGGAGGTAGGGCTCACATGCGGGATCCGCTGTCCGTCGTCACCGACGCCTTCACCTCGTTCCTCTTCGGAAAGGTGGAGACGACCCGGCTGCCGGTCCGCACCTCGACGGGCCAGGCACAGGCCGTCTACCTGCCGACCGCCGCACCCGGCCTCGGCGACTCCGGCGTCATCATCGGCCGCGAGGTCTACTCCGGCAAGGGCTACATCTACGACCCCTTCCAGCTCTACGGGCAGCAGCTCCCCGCCCCGCACTGGCTGGTCCTCGGCGAGTCCGGCAACGGCAAGTCCGCGCTGGAGAAGACGTACGTCATGCGGCAGTTGCGCTTCCGCGACCGCCAGGTCGTCGTGCTCGACGCACAGGGCGAGGACGGCGTCGGCGAATGGAACCTCATCGCGCAGGAGATGGGGATAACCCCCATCCGCCTCGACCCGGCCGCCGCGCTCGACCACGGCATCCGGCTCAACCCGCTGGACCCGTCGATCACCACGACCGGCCAGCTCGCCCTGCTGCGCACCATCATCGAGGTCGCCCTCGGCCACGGCCTCGACGAACGCTCCGGCTTCGCCCTCAAGGTCGCGCACGCCTACGTCAACGAGACCGTCCTCGACCGGCAGCCCGTCCTGACCGACATCGTCGAGCAACTGCGCCACCCCGAACCGGAGTCGGCCGAGGCGATGAACGTCGCCATAGACGACGTACGGGCCTGGGGCCTGGACGTCGCGCTCGTCCTGGACCGCCTGGTCGACGGCGACCTGCGCGGCATGTTCGACGGCCCCACGACCGTCGGCATCGACCTGGACGCCCCGCTGATCGTCTTCGACCTGTCCCACATCGACCGCAACTCCATCGCCATGCCGATCCTGATGGCGATCGTCGGCGTGTGGCTGGAACACACCTGGATCCGCCCCGACCGGAAGAAGCGCATCTTCCTGGTCGAGGAGGCCTGGCACATCATCAACAGCCCCTTCGTGGCCCAGCTGTTCCAGCGCCTGCTGAAGTTCGGCCGCCGTCTCGGCCTGTCCTTCGTCGCGGTCGTCCACCACCTGTCCGACGTCGTGGACGGCGCCGCCGCCAAGGAGGCCGCGGCGATCCTGAAGATGGCCTCCACCCGGACCATCTACGCCCAGAAGGCAGACGAGGCGAGAGCGACCGGCAAGGTCCTCGGCCTGCCCCGCTGGGCCGTGGAGATCATCCCGACGCTCACGCCGGGCATCGCCGTCTGGGACGTCAACGGCAACGTCCAGGTGGTCAAGCACCTGATCACCGAGACGGAACGTCCCCTGGTCTTCACCGACCGCGCGATGACCGAGTCGTCCGCCGACCGCCTGGCCGACGACGCCCTGCGCGCCGCCGAACTGGAGGCGGAGGAACGCGCGGCGGCCTTCATGGAACAGCACCTGGCCGACCTGGACGACTCCTCCGAGTCGACGGTCGCCTAGCGGAACGGGACAACCGTGAGACCGGACGACGACTACGACGACCGGCGCGCGCGCCGCGGCGGACACGGAGAACGGGCCGGGCGTGGCGACGGACAGGGCATCCCCGACGGCCTGCTCCTCGGCCTGTTCGCCTTCCTCATCGGCATGACCCTGCTGGTCTGGACGGCCACCGGCCTGGCCGGCCTCTTCGCCCACGGCTCCTGGCCCGACGGTGTCACCTTCACCGGCACCCCCAAGGCCATGCGCCACCTCATCGCCGCACCGCACGACGTCACCGGCGCCTGGCCGTCCGCCCCGGCCGGCCGGCTCTCCGGGTACGGGCTGTTCTGGGGCCTGTTCATCGGCCAGTTGATGGTCCTGGTCGTGCTCACCGTGTTCGTGATGGGCACCCTCGCCCGCTGGCGCGCCGGCCGCGCCCGCCGCCGCGCGGCCCGCATCGTGGCGGCGGCCGAGTCGGCCGCCGCCCGCCCCGAGACCGGCCCCGCTCCCGCGCGCCACGAGGTCCCGGTGCCCCGCGCGGCCCCCGCGCCGGAACCGGCGGTACCGGCCGCCGCGCCCGCCTCCGCCCCCGAGACTCCCGCCGCACCGGCGGAGGCGCTCCAGGAGGCCATGGCGGCCGCTCCCGACCCCGTCGTCCAACTCCCCTACGGCAGCGGCCCGCTGGGCACCGGCACGACCGCCACGACGGGCCACCGGGGCCTCCACGTCGCCACGCGCGACGAGCGCCGCACCGTCGCCGCCCAGGCCGTGCGCGGCGCGGAGGGCCCCGCCCTCGTCGTCACCTCCGACCCGGCCCTGTGGACGGAGACGAAGGACGGCCGCGCCAAGCTCGGCCCCGTCCTCCTCTACGACCCCACCCACCTGTGCGACACCCCGGCCCGCCTGCACTGGTCCCCCATCGCCGGCTGCGAGGACAGGCCCACGGCCGCCTCACGCGCGGCAGGGCTCCTCGCCCCGGTCCGCCCGACGGCGAAGATCGACCAGGCGGTCGCCGACACCGCCGAGACCCTGCTGCGCAGTTACCTGCACGCGGCGGCGATCGACGGCCGCACCGTCCGGCACGTCCACCGCTGGTGCCAGGGCAACCAGGTCCAGGAGGCGGTACGGGCGCTGCGCACCAACCCGAAGGCCGCCCCGGGCGCCGCGGGCGAACTGGAGGCGGCCCTCACCGCGCACCCTGAACGACGCGACATAGCGCAGGAGTTGACCACCCGCGCACTGGCCTCCCTGTTCACGCTCAACGTCCGCGAGGCCTGCACACCCAACCGAAGTGATGCCCTGGCCCTGGATTCCCTCGTCGGCGAACGGGGCACGCTTTACGTGGTGGGTGAATCCATTGAGGACCCGAGGGCGAATCCCGGCGCGATGCCCCTCCTGACGGCCCTCGTCTCCAGCGTGGTCGAGCGCGGCCGGCACATGGCCGAACGGTCGTCGTCCGGTCGGCTCGACCCACCACTGACGCTCGTCCTCGACGACGTCGCGGCGGTGGCTCCCCTTCCCCAGCTCCCGGAGCTGCTGGCAACCGGAGCGGACCGGGGCCTGCCGGCCCTGGCCCTGCTCCGGTCCCGGGAGCAGGGTCGCGCCCGCTGGCCCCACCACGAGCTCCCCTTCAACGACTGAGCCCGCCCGCTCCCGCCTCCGTCACGCGGACCCGGACTCCGGCGCCTCGCGCACCGCGTCCCGCGTGATGGCGAACTCCAGCTCCCTGGCGTCCTCCCGGCCGTCCTGACCCTTGAGCGGCACGACGACACCGGTGGCCTGGAACCCGGCCTTCCGGTAGAACCCCTGCGCGTGCGTGTTCTCCTCGTGCACGATGAGCCGCACGCGGTGCAGGCCGGCCTCCCAGGCCCAGTCCAGCGCCGCCGCGAACAGCCGCTCGGTCAGCCCGCGGCCGCGGTACTCCGGCCGTACGTAGACACCGACGATGTGCCCCTGGTCCTGCTCGACGGCGAACCCGGCCCAGTCGGTCGACCCGCCCGCCTCGACCAGCACGGCGGCACTGCCGACCCACTCACCGCCGGGGGCCACGACCACGAACTGCCGTGCGCTGACGCTCTCTTCGGCGGCACCGATGGTCCGCTCCTGCCAGTAGCCGTCCGGCCTGGCGGCGGCGCTGTCGTACGTGTCGACGAACGCGAGGTGCGCGACGGGGTCCTGCAACGCCCGCAGCCGCAGCGCCTTCACGGCCGGCCATTCGTCGGCCCGTATGGAACGGACGGTGTACGTCCCGGTCTCAGTACTCATGACGGCCACGGTAGCCGCCGAAGAATGTCTCCGGAAATGCGAAAGAGCCCCACACCGTACGGTGTGGGGCTCTCCCATAAAAATTGTTCGGCGGCGTCCTACTCTCCCACAGGGTCCCCCCTGCAGTACCATCGGCGCTGAAAGGCTTAGCT